>JAUYGY010000038.1 GCA_030690315.1 Aequorivita sp. | reverse complement strand
CCAGATTTCAGGAATTTTTCCCTTTGCATTGCCTGTTTTTTGGTTTTGTGAAACTCAATATCCAAAACCAGCCATGGGCGGTATTTCAGCGTATATCCTTTGTTTGAAAAATGATTGTGGGAATAAAACCTTTGAATCAATGCTGAAGAGTAACCAATATAGATTTTATGGTACTTTTCGGAATAAAGAATATATGTTACAAATTCTTCCATAAAAAAATCCCCATAGAATTTATTTCTTGGGGATTTAAAGTAGCGAGAGGGGGGCACGATCCCCCGACCTCCGGGTTATGAATTTTGAAACAACCCTAAAACACTAATACAAAAAACTGTTTTTCAATACATTATAAATTTATAGTTTCAATATTTTTAAATACTTTGGGTAGGGTATTGGGGTTTAGAAATTTACATCGTAACCTTTACGCTTTAGGTTTTTCTTCATTTTCATAGCCTGCTTTTCGTTCAATCCTGGAACATCGTGGTTTAATACCATCTGCCGGTATTGCAACAATTGCGCCTTATCTAAAATCTTTTCAAATCTAACTTGCGATTTGTATGTTTCGTACGCAAATGTGTTGAGTGAGGATTTATTACTTATTTCTTTTGTCTTTTCCTTTCGTGCATTTTCCTTAAGGTTGGTAATTTCTTCATCATAAATTAACCGCGTCTCGGATTTTTGCTCTTCGGAAAGAGCAAGAGGGGCATATTTTGTAATTCGCTTTTCAATTGTTTCGGCTTTATCGCTCTCAATTATTTGTCTGTTTATAATTCCCGCAGCCAAACCGCCGCAGGATTGCAAACTAACGGCCACAACGGCCAGCATCAAAACAAGTAATAGTCTTTTCATAATAATAAAAGTTAGGTTAAAATTTAATTTGGTTTAATCTACGTGTTTACACGTATATGTTTATTCAGTTAATAGATATAGGTTGCCACGATTTTTTAAAAACCACCACTAAGCCGTTTTGGAATTATAATCCCGATTTCCCTTCAATCGTTTTATTTCTTCCTCAAGCATCTTTATTATTTTGTCCTTATCTTCAATTGCGCTGCGCAATGTTTCTTCCAAAGGAGAGCGCAAACTCGGTTCATAGACTTCATTGGCGCCTCCGCTCCAAGCTTCGTCAATTCTTTGTGTTTTGAGATTGCGGTTTACAAAATCATCAAGTGTTATATTGAAGTGCTTGCAGATTTTTTGCATAGCTTCAATTTTTGGGTTTGATTTTTCAGCAACCCACATACTTACTACGCTTCTTCCGGCATCAACTATTTCGGCGAACTCATTGTATTGCAAATTATTTTGCTCACATAAGTATTTGATATTTAATGAAATAAAGTTTTTCATTCAAAAATATTTGCTTTTTTGTTCAAAAAAATTTGCTTGCGTCAATTTTATTTATACATTTGCTGTATCAATATACGAATTATGTTCAATACACTACGAGAATATTACGTTGACAGAAACACAAAAATCATTAGAAGGTTTATGGAATTGACCTATAAAAAAGCTACCAATGTACGGGAAGCAGCTTCTATTGTTGGCGATGAATTTGACGTATCTTCAAACACCGTGGACAAGGTTATCTACGATAAAAAGTATGCACACGCCGCCGAAGCCTGGGCAATCATCCATAAAGAAGAAGAAGAAAAAGAGAAAGGGAAGGGTACGGCCACAAAGGCCATTGCAAAGGAAGTTGCAACTGCATAATTGAAATTTTAAGTTAGTTAATCCACACATTCCAAATTATGTGCCAAAAACGTAAACATCAGATTGCCAGTAACATTATGGGAAGCATATTGTTTGCATCCGGCAATACACCAGTATTTATGCCCGGCCTTTGCATTAAGGAAAACAACAACAGTATTGTAACGTCCTGGACTTCCCTTTCAAGGTTTCATCGTTTTTGCAATTACGTAAAAGAAATAGGATTGTTTGCAGACCGTTCCCGCGTTAGATGTGTTTTTGCAACTTTAAAAGGCATCTTTTTGGAATTTGAGGAAATGGACCAAACGGATAGCATTTCAAGTCTTTTATTTCCCAACAATATAGCTTTCGCATGGCCGGAAGCAATCGCATTAAACCCAGCCGCGGTAAACGGCAAGTTTAATATTTGGTTAAGAAATGCCCGCCGCTATTTTGGGAATGCGGCGGGTTTCTTTTTTTCGCGCGCCTTAGACAAATAAAATTTACCATAAAAAAAAGGCCCACCGTACCACCGATGGACCTAGACAAATGTTACCACAAAAATTGAATTAACAACCTTTGCAGCTTGCAACGAGTTACCACACCCATTGCAGCTTCAAAGGTACAAATAAAAGTTATGCTGCAAGCAGTAACCATTTTGCAACTTTTTGAAGCCTTATCCCCAGCGGAACAGGAAAAGTGCCGCGCTGCCCTCACGAGCGCGGCCACCGTTCCGGCTTCTTCCCCCAAGCGCAAAAAGCAACGGTTCCAGTTGCTGCCCGAACACAGCACCGATGCGCTGGTTAGGGATATGGTTATCCGCGACAATAACATAACGTTCAAAAATACCAATCTGCAAGCTGTAAAGTTTGCTAAAACCACACGCAAACGGCTACCGGCAAGGTAGCCCGCCGCGTGTTTTTTTATGGAAGAAACCAAGGAATTGCCGTTTTGTATTTCAGAGGCCAAAAAAGAAAAAGGCCGCTATTGTTGTGCCTATGCATGTTCCAATGATGCCGTTGCAAGAAAGGGCGGATTGTGCCACAAGCATTATAGATTGAAAAGGAAAAATATTGATCCTGTTTACGATCGATACAATCTTTGGAAGTGCAGCGCCACCCAACGCGGAAAATCCTTTGTTGTTTCCCTTGAAGAATTTAGGGATTTCTGTATAGAAACCGGGTACATATTAAAAAAAGGAATGCGCGGAAAAAACGCCACGCTGGATAGGGATGATGTGCTGGAAGGTTATTTGATGCAGAACATTACAATAATGACCCTGCGCGCCAACGTAAAAAAATGGCATACCGAAGATAAAAAACGAATTGAAGAAAGGGCCGAATGCCCGTTTTAAAAACCGATAAAATTATGAACAATGCAATTACCCCCCCCCCCCCCTTAAAAAAGCGCAACCGCCGCTATTATTTGCACCAAAGAATTAAAAAAGACTTTCGGTATTCAGCGGCGAAAAGAACGGTCTATATCTCTTGTTTTCGAGAAATAGACAATGATTTTGTACTTGAATTAAGAGATCATTACGGGTACAGCATTCAAACTGAAATAGAATAAATTTTTAACCAAAACTTAAATAAAATGAAAACAAAATTTACCAAAGTAACTGACCGCAAAGGAACCAGCATTTTTGAAGGCGAAGAAAAGCCCGGAAAAGTGTTTAACATCAGCAGATTTATTTGCGATGTTGGCCCCCAACAAACCGAAAAGGAAACCCAAGAGGTTGCCGATCTAATTGTTAATGCGCTCAACGATTATTCACCAAAATAGTTTAACCAAAACCCAAGACGAATGAAAAATTTACCACAATTGCCAGCACACTATTTAGACAACCGTCCGCAACCGGACCCCCAAACCGACACAAAAACAAAAGAAATGCTACGCGGCGCAATTGCAGACATTGATTTTCACAACCGATACAATGCGGAAAAGCAATGGGGCAAAAAACAAGTAAAAAAGGAGCTGAATCTTTACTACAAACAACAGGAAGCGTTGGACGGCCCCAAGGCCGAAACCTTGACCGTTGACGAGAAAAAAAGACTCCGCAGCTATTATAAAGAACAGATACGCAGGCGATTGATAAGGCTCGATATTTTGATAAACGGGAAACAAACCACCGCCAACGCCATCAATTGCAACGTTGTTGATGCTCAAATTGTTTCGTAATGGCCGGAAAGACAAGCGTACAATTTGGCACTTCCGTAACTGCCGATTTTCAAGAAGGAACTTGGACGTTTCAAATGCCCAAGGATTTTACAATGACCGCCGGCAATTTTGCCATTCTTCCACTTTCGGAATTTAGGACAAATTCAATCCAACCGCGCATTTTAGATACAGAATGTGGCACAATTGACTTAAAGAGAATTAGCGCAATAGGTTCTATTTCACCAAAGAGAAACGGCTTTGAATTTTTAATATGGAATAAAAAAAATACTTCCACAAGGCTTTTTTGTACTGAAAAGGGCGAGGAAAGAGATTTAATCGAAATAAGAAACCAGGTAGTTGAAGCTTGGAAAAAACACAGAAACCAATGAAGCCAGCAACACATTTTTACAGCAGCTTCCCCCAACATTTACTTCCAGCGGTTCCCGCCTTGGCCAACACCCCACAAAATGCAGTTGCTTCAGCAACGCAACCGAGGCAATTTATTTGGCCCGAACTCAATTTTAAGCAAAGCCTGGACAACTTCCGCCTATACAAAGCGGAATATAACCGGAAACTTGCCATCATAAACGCCGCAACCAAAAAATACAACAAAGCCGTTGCGGAACATATTGAAAAAGAACCCGCCACCGAAAGTAAAAACGTGCTTATTTCCCTATTCAGAAAAAAGTACAGTTATCTCTACAATACCGAAAAAGCAGAATACAACGCCGCGGTTGAAAGTTTTAACGAGAACCACGGTATGTATTTTGAAAAGGTAAAGTTTCAGCCGCTGCGCGAAACCTCTGAAAATGTTTTTGCGGCTTTTATACACGCCTATGCCGGGCAGCTTCAAAAATACGTGAAGATATGGAAGGCCACCAGCAAAACTACCCCAACACCCTTGCCAAAGTGCGACATAAACCCGCACCGCATTGAACGATTAAAGCGGAACGGAGAGAAAAGTTTAGACCTCTGTAAAAGGAGTATAAGAACATATAAGAGGCGTTTTGAAGAAGCGGGCATACTTGCCGAACCACAATTCCACGGCTCGGAAATCCCTGTTAATTACCTTGTGAACCCCGAAATTTTAGTGATCGAGGACGTCTTTTTGAGTGAAAAAACAACTGTTGAAAATCAACGAGTTAACCCCCCAAAGCGGAAAGAATTGCAACATGGACACAAAGTATCTTCTACTGGAACAATTAAAAATAATTTAGAAAAAAAAGGAATTGTTAATTCCAATGAAAGGAACGCTCCTTCGTCGCTGTTTTCAAATTTAATTTTCTACAAGACCACCAATCTGCAAGGTGGAAAAAATTCAAGCCCGCCCGCCGAAAAAAATAGCAAACTGGGGCCGAAAATTTTAAAAGAAATGCCAGGCCTTGCAAAAGTGTTGGACCAACTGGAAGAAAACGAAGCTGGAGCAACGCCAAAAAATGCGGTGCCAGATGTCGAAATGGAAAATCAGTATTGGGATGAAACCAGCACCGCAAAACGTGAACACCGCTTTAATCTCGCTGCGGAACTTGCAAACGGAACCCACGATTTTCACGTTCCAATCCACCATAAGAATTTAAGGCAGTTGGTGGAAAATCCAAGAATAAGCGATGAAGAATTTTTGGAAATTGGAAAACAATGCTTTATAAAAACCGCCGCAAAACTCTACTTAAACAACCATCCAATTGCAGAAAGTTGGGGCGCGGGAATAAAACATATTGATAAAATTATTGATGCAAAAGCGTTGAATTTCAACGGAAAGCCAAAAACAAAAAACGAAGTTTATACAGTTTTGATGGGCTTCCGCTTCCGCTTGAACTATGCAATCCGAAAATTCAAAAAAATGAACTGGAAAGGCGTTTGGTACCCAGGCGTATATTTTAATCCGTTGCGCTCGTTGCCCGGCGATGTTTGTTTTGCCTATACCGCAAAAGTATGGACCGTTTCACTAAAAAATAGGGCAAAAGCCGCCGAAAAAAAGCGGAACGATGAAATAGCTGCACGAAAAAGTGAACAAAAACAGATTGCAGATCGACAAGCTGCCCGCGAAGCAAAAAAGAACCCGCAACCGCCCACAACGCCACAGGAAAAACTGGACAATGCCATTTACAAATATTTGCGCAAAGAATATGATTTACAGAAACTTACACATTATATAACCAACAACTTACCGGAAGAATGGCAAGTGCTTTTAGGGCCACGGTTGCACGAACTAACATTACGAAGATTAACTAAAAACAAATAAAAATTATGGAAATATCAACGGGCGGTACACAAAATCCTCCAAAATTATGGAAACAAATAAACTGGGGCGATTGCGATCGTTGCGGTGATGACGCCGAAGTACTTACAACTGAAAATAGGCCAGACTGGGTTAACGAAGGTGATGAAGCTATTTGCGTAGGTTGTGGACTTAAAGGAATTGCAATTGCAGATGAATCAGAAGGCGCGCATATTGATTGGAATGAATTTGATGCCGAAGTAGAATAACTAACTAAAAACAAATAAAAATTATGAATGCAGAAAAAATCAAGCAACTTATTTTGGAAGCTGAATTATGCAGTCCTTCCGAAGCAAACAAAATAAGCAACCTACTTCACAACCATTTAGTTATTGAAAATTGCTTTTGCGAAAATCCCGAAGAATATACAAGAAAAGCAGGTGAAGTTTCCACAGATGTTTTTAACGAAGTATTGCGAGCCAAAAAAATGTTCCCAAAAAACTTCACCAACCAGCACGAAGGTTACGCGGTTATTTTGGAAGAAATGGACGAATTGTGGGCCGAAATAAAAAAGAACCAAATCCAGTACGATATTGAAGCCCAGCGCAAAGAAGCGATACAAACGGCTGCAATGTTGGTACGGTTTATTGTTGAACTCACTTAAATCAAATAAAAATCATGACAACAATCAAACTAAGCTACACCCCAAATTATGCCGGCGCCAACCGCGTAAAGCGTTCCCACATCTTCCCAACCCCCGAAGCTGCAACGGCTTTTTTGGATAGAATGAAAAGATTATACCCCGATACCAAAGAACTATGAGACAAGAATATCCCATAAAATGCACCCACGGCGACCATAAAATTTGCAAGCATTGCAGCCGCTACAAAATGGTGATCTTATTAAAAAACGGTTGCGATGATATGAAGGACACCGACCCAAGCGGCAAAAAAGTAAACCCCGTGCGCTACTCATACGTAAGCAAGAACCGCAAACCCGTTGAAACGGTAATTGCAGGAATGTTGCACCGCTTCCAAAACAATGTTTTGATGAAGTTTACAAATGTGATCCACTTTTACGAAAACGAACCAGGCGGCCAGTTGGTTGCTGAAAAACGATTTTAGGTATGAAAGCCATTAAACTAAAAGTAAAATATACCCGCCTTGGTATTATTGCCGATGCCTTATTGGGCTACGCCGATTTGTGCGGAATAAAGGTAGATATAACAGGATTTAACTACGAACGTAGAGATGATTACAAAATCCGAATGAGCATTGCAACCGAGTTGTATTACAAAATTCAAGAGCAATTAAACAAACGTTATCCCGCGGAAACTTACAAGATACCGTTAGAATATCACCATGCAACGATACTTCAACACGCATTGTTAATATACGTTGGAGAAACCAAAGATGATTTTAAGCGCAACGCAATCGAGATCGTAAAAAATGAATTGAATGCCGAAATAGTAAACCTTTCCAAAACCGTAACGCCATGAGTTTAAAAGTAAAATTTTTCGCTGGCTGGCTAAAGCCTACCGAAATAACAACACTATCCACTTGGAATAAATGGGTAGAAATTTCTGAAAACAATGAAAAGGAAGGAAAATCGACACTTGTTTTTCATGTGCCAAAGGCACGGGAAGTTGAAATAATTAGAATGATTGAAAATAAATTGCAAAACCTAACCCACTAAAGACAAATGAAAACGTACCACACCACCCAACCAAAACTAAAAAAGAAAATTTCAGATCCCGCACCCGCAAAAAAAACGGTAGGATTCCGCAACAAAATTGCAACCTTGGCCAGCACCGTATTTTTAAAAGTTGCTTCAGCGTTTGCGCCGCTCAATAAATTTCAGCAAGCACTATATTATGAAGGGAAAGAATTTTATTCAAAAACCAAAAAAAAGAAAACTTCTTTCCTGGTGCAATGGTATAAAAAAAACCAGGTTGCGTTTGTTGCAATGGAACGCCTGTTGTTTTTTGCCTTTATAATTTTTGCCCTTTTCACGAGCGCAATTCTATTGCTGGCACTTCCAGTTATGGGCGCGTTGGTTTTCTACCGCAACCGTGTAATTTGGTTATGGTGGAAGTTTAAAGTATTCGTTCTGTTCCGCAGCTTTTATGAACACAGGCGCAACCTTTACAAACAAGGTACATTGTTCCATCACTTTAAAAATAAAGCCCCTGCAAAATACCGAAACGCTATAATTTGGGGAGAAAGCATAAGTATTTCAAACGTAAAATTTAAAAACCTTCAAAAGAAAAATTCATTAACCGCTAAAGAATACATTCACTCATGAGCCAAGCCACAGAATTAAAGCCAATCCCTACCAACGCAACTAAAGCGGAAATTCACAAAATGTATAACAAGCTGCCCGAAAAAACGGTGCGCTCCGCAATCCAGTTTGCAGTTGATACGGTAAACGAGGCCAGCAATGTAAAATACACCAAAAGTGTAAAGGTTTTGAACAGTAAGCACATTAAATTGATAGTAGAGGAGTTGGGCGATGCTGTTGGTTATGAAAGTTTAAAGGAGGAATTATGAAAAACTGGAAATGTAGATTTTAGGGACACCAATTCAGATTAGAAAAATGGGTTGACGGACCAAACATAGACAGAAATTATACAAGAGAATATTACCGCACTCGCTGTAAATGGTGCGGAGAAGAAGAACCCAATAAAAAATAAATACCTGGACCAATTCAGACCGCCATGCAATTACAGAAAGCGGCGTTACTTCTTAAAAATAAACGCCTTGGGCGGCTTTATAAAACCCATTTTATTATGAAACCTACAATAGGAAGAGTTGTGATTTACAACACAACATCGGCTGACAAAGCCAAAATGGAAGCTGCAAACACCTTAAATGGGAGTTGCAATACACAAGACAAGTTACCTGCAATTATTACAGCCGTATGGAGTGATGAATGTGTGAATTTGAAAGTGATAACAGATGGTAATTTAGATTTATGGGTTACTTCTGCTAATAAAGGAGATGAGCCTATGAATTGGAATTGGCCAGTAATAAATTAATAGCTAGTAACACACCACCATTTTTAAAAACCCGGTTGCACCGCCCAGCGTTGCAACCGGGTTTTTTTGTTCCCTGTCCGTTCCTGTCGTAACGTGCCGTAAAGTAGCCTAAACTGTTTTATCGTTGCAATGCCTTGCAATACCTTCCCGTGCCTTCCCGTGCCTGTTTTCACAAAAAAATTACCGCACATCTTTGTTTCCACAAATGTTCTTTGGAAACAATTATGAGTGAAAAAGGAATTATTAATAGTGCGTTGCACCGGCCATTGGAAGCCGGCAGTTACTACGATAAATTTATTCCTTCCAGCACATGCGAAAGCACGTATTTAGGCAAGGGCGATACCTTTTTTAGTATGGACGGCATAAAGGCCAATATTCTAAAAAATTATTCCCAATGCAAAAAACTTGCCCCGCAGCTTCAAAAAAAATCACTTCAAGCGACCGTAACGGCTATTTATGATTTTCTATACAATCATATCCAGTACCGGGCCGATGGAGCCGATCAAAATTTAAGAAGCCCCGCATGTTCTTGGAGCGTTCGCAAAACAGGAATAGACTGTAAAAGCTACTCCATTTTTGCCGGTTGCATTTTATCCAGTTTGGGTATAAAATATTATATCCGAAAGATAAAGCAGCCGTACATGCTCCCTAGCGAATTTACTCATGTTTTTATTACCGTTCCCAAGGACCAAAAAAGCGGAAGCCTAAACGGTGGCTACTTTGTGATAGATGCAACGAAGCACCAAAACACCGAAGCGGCATTTTCAGAAAAAAATGATGTATTTATGAGCAAATTAGAACATTTCGGATTACAAGCCGCCGGCCCCCAAGGTGCAACCATGGCAACCGTAAAAGGAAATTTTGCGCCAGTTACACCAACCGCAAAGGAAGGTTTTAAAGAATTTCTATTATTTCTTCAAGAAACCGGTATTGATTGGCGAATTATCTGCAAAATACGAAACACGGTAAATAAACTTATAGCCAAAGGTATCGACCCTGAATTTGTGATTACAACCGAAGGGATTGTTATTGAGGGCGAACTCATTAAATACGCCTATCCCGAAAAACACGGGCGGAAAATGTACCGCAGCCCTATTGCAGTTGCTATGCGCCGCGCAGATCAATTGAACGGTTTAAATGCTGGTGGCTCGGGAAGCGGAAGCGGAACAGGAACAGGAGCGGGCGATGAAACCGCCACAGAGGGAGAGCTAGGCGAAGAGTTAGGAACGATCGCACTAGATATGTTTGAAAGCAGTGGCTGGTGGGATCGAACTTTTGGGGCCATTTTCGCAAACGGATTTATGATTTCTTGTTTTGGCTCCTCCAACAACCCGAAAAAATCAGCCGGAGAAGTTGCGCTAGATGCTTCGGAATATTTAAAAGCATCCGGTTTAACTGAAGAAAGCACCGGCGGTTTAAACACAAAAAATTTACAAGCGTTCGTTGACGTTGCAAGCGCATACATAGCCGAACGAAAATTCGGAAGCACAAACGGCGATATAGTAAAATGCACCCGTGATGCCAATAAAGTAGGTTATGAAGGCATGAAGATAGCTTTATCTCGTGTTTTGAGCCTAGCAGACCAACTATTGAAGGAGAACAACGGAAAATTAACGGTCGGTGCTGAACGATTTCTAACGAGTTACCATTATAAAACACCTTCCGGGTATGCCAACGGCAAACTGTTAGACGATACACGTTTTAAAACTCCCAGCCCAGTTGTTACCGTTGTTGCACCAAAATTGGTAGTTATTCCTGGCGGCTCGGCAAATACAGGAGGCGGCAGCGGCAGCGGAAGCGGTGGCGGTACAGGCGGAGGCGGAACAATAACACTACCGGGTAGCGGAACTACTCCACCCCCAACAACCAAACCCCCAACTACGGGTGGCAATACGCCCGCTCCCCCAAAACCAACAATCCCCTGGCAAACAGGCGGAGGCGGAACCCCCAAAACCCAACAAATGGGAATGAACAATATTTTGGTAATCGGCCTTATTGCTGGTGGAATTTACATGGCCTATAAAAACAAATCAAAAACTAAATAATAAACAATGGCAATAGATACCAACGATACAGGAGGAACAATTGCATACAAAGGCGGCTGGTGGAAGTCCTTGGCTATCGCCGTACTTGGTGCTGCAGCCGGCCCGCTTGCTGCCGCAATTGGCGGGGCCGTAATAAGGTATGGGGAAAGTCGCGGCTGGTGGAAAGGCGGCCCAAGCCAATGGGTTTTAAACGAACTTTATTTGTGGGAGGAAAATTATTTTGCTACGCATTACGGAAAAATACTTGAAGCCACAAAAGGACCTTTAACAAGAGTCACGGCGCCTACCAATATAATTTTACTCAACAATCTGCTGGCAGAGGCATACGCCTGGAGGGCATATTATGAACTTGAAGCTTTGCGATCAACGGGTCAAGAAGAGATTGATTTAGCTACCTTAAAAATTGACACTATCAGCCAGGTTCACCAGATAGTCCAGCAAGAATTTTTAAATAACGTATCAGGATTATCCTTTTTTCCCGAAAATCACGATCCAACAATTTATAAAATCATTTCGGGTGACGAGCTGTATTGGAACAAAACTAAAATAGTATCAGAAAAGTTTTATATAGCAAATAAGCCACACGGTGGCCTACCACCAGGCGGCGGCACAACCACAGGCGGCGGCACAACCACCGGAGGCGGTGGCACAACCACAGGCGGAGGCGGAACAACTACCGGAGGCGGTGGCACAACCACAGGCGGAGGCGGCAGCACAACCATAGGCGGAGGCGGCACAACCACAGGTGGCGGCACAACCACACCCCCAATAGGCGGCCCAATAAAACCCCCAACAGGTGGCGGCACAACCGCACCCCCAACAGGCGGCGGCACAACCACACCTCCTGTTAAACCCCCAACGGGCGGAAACCCACAAACGCCCGCGCCCATAGCAAAACCAACAATACCATGGGCAAATCAACCCAAAAAGGATAATTCCATAATGATTATTGCGCTAGCAATTGGCGCGATCTTCTTAATAAGACGAAGAAATTAATTTTAAAAATTGAAATTATGTTACAGAAGGCGGCACCCATTACCAATCCAGAAGCGCACATTCCTTATGCGGAACGTGTGAGAATATTTCAAGAGCAGCAACAAAACCCAGGAACCAATACAAAGTTATTGATGTTCGCCGGGCTGGCAGTTGTAGGCTATTTGTTGTTAATGCCAAAAAAGAAAACCAAAACTTCCGGCGGCCTAAGCGGCACCAAGCGCACCAAGCGCACCAAGCGCAAAGCAGGGAAGAGAAAAACAAAAAAGTAAACCCAAACCCAAAATCAATATAATCATGTTTAAAACACCAAAATCGAAAGAAGTAGTGCAGGTAGCCAAAGGCTTCGCTGCCTTTGAAGTAGGTAAGAGAGTAGGGCGCGGCGTTGTCGGTGCTATTACTCCTTTAGTAAAGCCTAAGGATGCAAATCAAGCCCAAATGATAAAGGGCGGTTTGGCTCTTGTAGCCATTGTGGCCGCAGCAGCTTACACCGGAAAAAACAAAGATTTAGTTGTACCCGCTCTAGTTGGCGTAGCAGCTGAACAGGCAGGCGATGTGATTGATGCACAAGCCGCAAAAATGATTACGAAAGAAGCTAACCCAGCAGTGCCGCAAAAGTTTTTGCAGGATGCAATGGGCCTAGGCTGTGCTTGTGGCGATCTACCACATGACCAAATGCCACCTAATTACAACTATGATAGTTTCCCAATGCTAGGAAGCCCAACCATTCGTGAAATTGAATGGGATAGAGTTTGGGATGGCGTCGAACAAAACGAATTTACAGGGGCTTAACCTGGTTAAAAATTAAGCAACGACCCTTTTAACAATTGTATAATCATCAAAAACAACAAAAGATGAACAATCAACAAAACACAATGGCACACTCAGTAGTATTGGCTTTTTTATTGTCGGTATTACTTCCTATGAACGCTCTTAGTAGCTCATTGGACAAGGAAATTAAAGGAAACCCACACGACATTACGGTACAACCGTATGAATTGTTTGTGCGATCAAGCATCAACAGCGCAAGTGGTATTTACGAATTTGTTAATAGTACCACGGAGAAAGCCCAGGGTATAAGCAATATTGACAAAGGGAAATTACCAACAAACGAACTCTTTATTTTTAATGAAGTGCGTATTGGTTTCTCAACAGGAATGAACGTGAGTTTAGCAGGTAAAGCCCTTTACGAAACAAAACCTTCCGCCGAACTTAGAAACGCGGAATTTGAAATTCGCCAGGGCGGTAGATTAGTATTAAATCTTCCAGTTGCAACACTTTGTAACCCTTACACCGGGGCAAGTGTTCAAGATGATTTTGTAGTACTTGGATCACTCTGTTATTTGCGAGATGACGCAGATTTTACATGGGCATTCAAATTCCCTTCGGGAGTTGCAATTCCAGCCGGTGGCGGTGCAGCAGATAACAGTTACGGAGAAGTGCGCCTACGCGGACACAGAACCGTAAGAAAAGGATAATTGCCATTTTATTTGAAGTTAGTTAGTTAATAAAAACGCCTTGTCTATAACAGGCAAGGCGTTTTTTTAAAACATCAAGCAATGTACAAAGTGAAACACGCACAAAGAACGCTTAGCCTTGTTGCTGGCGATTCGCAAAAGGAAGTAGATTTTTCCGATATATACGGCCCAATTATGGGTTACGCCACAAAACCAATTGGAACTATTCCAGCAGGACAAAGTGCCGATTTAGCTATTTATGACGGTGCAACAGAAGTGTTGGCCCCCATAGATATAAGCGTGGGCGACGTAACCAACAAAAACAGCTTTGTAAACGGTATAGTTACGCCGTTAACGGTTGAATATCCTGGAAGAATAAAAGCTCAAATAACCCCAAGCGCGGTACTTGCAGGAGCGGAAGCCTACAAAGTGAAGGTTATTATTTTCTACGCAATAGAACGTTCTGCCACAGCGGCCGGAAACACTCCAAATATTAACGACTGTTTGTAAAAATCCCAAAATGTATAAAGGTAGCTTCATAACCGACACTTTTAGTTTAGATAAATCTACCATCAATATGAAGGATTGGGTGGAGCCTACTTTATACAATACTGGCGCAACAACCGTGTACCTTAACGGTATAGCCATTGGCCCAGGAGATAGTTTTATTCTTGGCCCCAGCGGCGTAGAAATGTCCGGTACTATAAACCTCAATTTTTCAGAGGATAGCATTCTAAAAAACGAAGTGAAAGTAAGCTATGCACTTCTTATTAAAACTTGTCCAACAACCCCCCGATAAATGGAAAAGCTAAAAAACTTTCAAGAAATATTAAAATCCCGCCCGGCCTTTCAGCTGGACGTTATGGATTGCGTAACCGAAAAGGTTTTTCAAAAGGCAGTAAATCAAGTCTATTTGGATAAAAACCACAACGGAAGCCTTCCCGCTTATTTACAGGCGATGCATGTAAAGGGATTGCAAAAAATATTGCTAACGCCGAAACTTAAAAACGGCAATTCCAGCAAGCCCTTCGGCGCTCCCATCACGGTAGATTTTACCGAGGGATCTCCCCCCGCACAAAACGGCGTTACTTCAGCTCCAGTACCGCAACAAATGCCGGTATATCCGGCTGGACTTAATGGCGCGTTTGGTTTAGGGATGCCCGAAATTATGGACGGGTTCGCCGCAAAACGCGAACTGGAAATTTGGAAAATGAATTGCGCCAAATTTGAAAAACTCTTTGAAGATGAAAAGGAAAAGCGCAAAAAATTAACCGACAAGGTTTCAGAACTTTTGCGTGAAAATGACAAATACTCTTGGGAGCAAACCACCGAAAAAGAGCCTTCAAAATTTGACAAAATCATTGACGGCATTTTTGCAAATCCTTCACAAACAATACCCGCGCTCATGGGCGCAATTGCACAATTTAAAGGCGGCGGCCTAAACGCCCCCAACACACAGAATGCCCAAATTGTTGATCCATTGGAAGGTTATTCAGACATGCAACGCGCCCTTTGCGATATGGTTGGACAATGCCCGGATAGTTTTTGCGAAGAACTGGCCACACTAATTTCAAGAGTTGCGGAGCCGGATCAATCTTTTATAAAAGAATTGAAAAAATTACTGGAAACCCCCAATTTAAAAAAGGTGCAAAATGGCTAAGAATATTATTATAAAAGGCGATAACCCCGCGGACGAATTAAAGCGTTACAACGCCGCTTCTGCAATTTTGAAAGAAGCGACCACCGAAGAATTAATAAAACTTCAAAAAGGGTTTAAGGACCCCACTTTACGAGGTTATTTAAAAATGATCTAATGGTAACCAAAAAAGCAAGTAAACGAAAAAAGAGTAAAGGCCTAAAAGGTTCAACCGCTCTTATTACCACGGAAACTGCAAAAAAGGCAGCTTCCAGTACTGCTAATTATGCAAAGAATAATACCCAAACGCTTTTAATTTTATTGGCTTTGGGCGTTGGTGGCTATTTCGTTTATAAAGCCGTTAGCGGGATCAACAAAGTTGGCGACACTGTTGGCGGAATATTTGATGATGGCAGCGGAAGCCCAAGCGGAAACACAACCCCAGGCGGGAGCGGTTCCAGTACTGTTACCGTAACCCCAAACCAAGCATCCGGTATCGCCCGAATTTTATTAACGGCCATGGATCGCACAGGAACGGACACGCAAGAAATTTACAACGCACTAAGAGGCCGTACCGCCGCAGACTACCATTTAATTTCACAAGCCTTTGGAACGCCGCGCTATAATGGCCTAATGGAAGGTATATGGCCAGCACCCCCAAGAAACTTAACTTATTGGTTAACAAATGAATTGGACAGCACGGAAATAAACAAATTACGAACCATTGTTCCCGGAATATTTTAAAAACCCTTTACACCTATCAATATGAAAAATTCAAACGACTTAAAAACATTTGTTCCCGTAGTTTTCGGAGGCGGAACAGTTTCCGGAAAGGGAGGCGACACAGGCACAGGCACCTTTAACGATGGCCCAACCTACCAAAGCCCACCCTTCAACCCAAACGGAAGCCCGAACCAAACCATAACCAAAGGCACGTTATCTAAAATCATTGAGGTTATAGACATTAACGGCAAACCGTTGGTTTCTGCCCATGTGAAATGGGGAACTCAAGGAACCATTACCAACCAAAACGGCGAAGCAACCGTAACCGTTGATTCGGAAAGCACCCAAATTACCATTTCCTACGTAGGCAAGCGCACACACATTGCGAGTTTCGCAAACCTTGGCGGATTGATAACCTTGCAGGAAAATGTTAACAATCTTCCGGCGGTAGTGGTTGGAACCACAAAACCAACTACCACCACACCCCCAGTCACAACCCCGCCGGTTGTTGCAACCGTTAAAAAAACCGATTGGGTTAAAACTGCGGGAATAGGTTTAGTTGCCTTGCTGGCCATTAGCGCACTTTCCGGCAGCGGGAAGAAAAGCAAGTCCAGCGGCAGCGGAAACGGATTGAGCGGCACCAAAAGCAAAAAACGTAAATCGGGCAAAAAAGCCAATGGCAAAAAACGCAAAGGGTTACGTGAACCAGCTACTGAAGTAACACTTTAAAAAAGTTAGGCAATGGCTAATTTCAATTCATACATTCCGCTGCTTCTGCAAGTGGAAGGCGGCTACCAAGCAAACCCGGACGATAAAGGAAACTTTAACAGCCTAGGCCAACTTGTGGGAACCTTTCGCGGTATTAGCGCACGGTTTTATGAAGGAATTATTAAACGCCCGCCTTCAATTGCGGACATAAAAGCCATTACCAAAACGGAGGCCGAGAATTTATACCGGGTTTACTTTTGGAACAAATGCCAGGCGGACAAAATCAACAACCAAGCTATTGCCAATACCATAGTTGACCACCATGTTAATGCTGGGGGTGGAGTAAAATTGGCACAGCAAGTTTTGAACGATCGTTTTGGCTATTCTATGTTTGAAGATAATGGCATGGGGCCAATAACCCTAAACGCGATTAACCAGGTGAACCCCGCGCAGTTTGTAAGTATTTACAACGAAGCCCGCGCAAGTTATTACCGAAGTATTGGAAACGCTACATTTTTAAACGGCTGGTTAAACCGGCTCCAAAAATTTGCCTACAACAATCCAGGCACAACAATTAGCACCGGCGCAATTCTATTGATAGGAACTTTTTTTTTGCGCTGTATAAACTAAACAAAGATTGACATGTTAGGATTAGTAAAAAACCCTTGTTGCCCAACACCCGAACCGGTGGAGGGGATTTTTGATGATACATTTAGCGAGGAATTTGAATAATTAATTTTTAAAATAAAAAAAATGAGTTTAGCAACAATATTAGCAAAGATTATTGAAATTGAAAACGAAACCGTAGTTGGCGCAAACACTAAAGAGCGTGTGGGGCTGGCTTTAAGGGGTTTTCTGCCCGCTTTGAGTTTCGAGGTAAAAGAGTTATTTAATGATGATGGGGCGGGAATTGCTATAGGAATAGGAAAATCAATTACTTTCCCCGAAAACATTACTTCTGTTGCTAATAATGCTTTTGAAAACAAGGCTTTAACGGAAGTAATTACTAATGAAGGATTATTGACGATAGGCGAATACGCTTTTTCCTATAATCAAATATCAACATTAACACTTAATGAAGGATTATTGACGATAAGCGAATATGCGTTTGACAGTAACGCAATTACAAGTTTGATCACTCCAAGCACAGTTACAAGTATTGGAAGTAACGCTTTTTCCAATAATCAAATATCAACATTAACACTTAATGAAGGATTGTTAACAATCGGTATAGATGCCTTTGCTTATAATTTACTTACAAGTTTAACAATACCAAGCACAATTACTGAAATTAATGGTTTTGCTGGAAATTTATTTACAGCTTTAATATTGCCAAGTACACTAACAAATGTTGGCGCAAGTGCTTTTTATCTAAGCTCACTACTCACAAGTCTAACGCTCAATGAAGGATTATTAACGATAGGCGCAAATGCGTTTGACAGTAGCGCAATTACAATTTTGATAACTCCAAGCACAGTTACAAGTATTGGAAGTTACGCTTTTTCCAATAATCAAATATCAACATTAACACTTAATGAAGGATTATTGACGATAAGCGAATATGCGTTTGACAGTAACGCAATTACAAGTTTAACAATACCAAGCACAATTACAAGTATTGGAAATAACGCTTTTTCCAATAATCAAATATCAACATTAACACTTATTGAAGGATTATCAACAATAGATGCGCAGACTTTTCTAAGTAATCAACTTACAAGTTTAACAATACCAAGCACGGTTACAAGTATTGGAAGTTACGCATTTTATGATAATTTATTTACCGCCGTAACCCTTCCCGGAGGCTGCACTTATACCGCCAATTCATTTGATGCCGGAGTAACAGTAACAGGTGGGGTACTTGTATAAAGTGGTCGCGGGAAGAAAAGAAAGAAAATTAACAACCTAAACCCTTGCCCCACTATGCCCCAATACACAGACCCCGAAACCTTAAACGGAAACACCATTGCGGCAATTTTAGGCGGAATTAGTTTAGTGGTAACGGCAATAGGCATTCCAAAACTTGTTGAAAACTGGAAAGCCATTCGCGAAAAGAAATACAGCAAAATTTTCGAGAAACTGGAAGCAACCCAAACCGAATTACAAACCGTAAAAAAAGAACTCTATGAAACCCGCGACCAACTAAAAAAAGTTTCCACAATAGTTTCGGTAGTAATACCGATGATGAAACTGAAAAACCAAGGCGATCACGAAACAATGGAACTGATACGAATTTTTGAACGTGAAAGCGGCATAAATGTAACCCCCAGCCCAAACCAAAAACCAAACGAATGTTAAGTTTTTCGCACAGCACCAACAAAAAAATTATAGTCGCCATGATGGCGGCTTTGTTGGTTTCTGCATTAATGATGCAATGCAGCTGCGTTAGTCGCAATAAGGCAAAAAAGAGCAAAGTTTATATTGAGCAAGTGGAAGGACACCAAATGAAAAGTTTGGTTTTGATAGACCAGGCAAAACGAATAGAAAAGTTAAACACACTTAAAACCGGCAAACTTGAAATAAACCTTTCCGATTTTACCGGAGATATTGCCGACCCAACAAAACCCGCATACAGGGAAATTGACACCACGGGCGGAAAAATTCGGGAAACCTTCAACAACTTTAAAAACGTAAATTCCAAAAACCAACACACGGCCACCGAAACCAAAGATACCACCGCGGCGTATTGTGAAACTAACAACAACACCAATCTAAAAATTGATACTTCAGACAAAAGCAAAAGCAATAAAAAATTAAAAACCAAAGCCGGCGAAACCGAAACTTCCCGCGCTTCAATTTGGCTTTATGTTTTAGGATTTTTAATAATTGTGATTATTGCGCTACGGCTTTACTTCAAAAGCTGGAACCCTAAAAATTGGATAAAATGAAAAAACTAGCTATTTACGCAGGAATTGGCTACGGCCTTTATTATTTCTTCACAAAAGGAAAAGCGGCGGTTGCTGCCTATAATAGTTTAAAAACTAAAGTAGTTTCTGCGCGAAACTTAAAGCCTGGCATTTCGCAGTTTTCTTTGGAAATAGATGTGCTGGTAACAAACACCGGAACCGCGCCCATTGACATAAACACCAACGGCCTTGTAACACTAAAAAGGGTAAATCTTTACAGTACAAAAGGCACATTAATTGGATATTCAACACCCGGAGCAACTTCGCTTAATATTCCCGCTGGCGGATCGCAGCGCATTAATAATATTCCCACAGTAATTAATACCGCTTACGTAGTGGAAGCCCTGGGCGATCTTAACAACGTGAAAAACGTAAACACCACAATTGAACTGGAAGCCGCCGGACAAATTATAACCGTTTAGCGATGGACTTTAAAAAACTGATATTCTTTGGACTTTTATTCATAACATTTAGAAAAATGAGTGCAACAAACAATTCAAAATCATTCGGAGCCATAAACGCCGACAATTCCATTAGAAAATGTGATGCTTCCGGCTGCGGTCATTTTGGAGCATCAAGAGGTGAGCGCGGTCACAACGGCGTAGATTTTATAGTAACCGAAGGCCAAGCAATAAAAGTACCGTTTGATTGCAAGGTTACGCGCCACGGCTACCCCTATGCTGGTGATACAAATTACGAACTAGTAGAAATACAGGGAATGAACGGTTTTGAAGCCTTCAAAGCTAAAATAATGTATGTAAAAAACATTAAACCCGTTGGCACATTGCTAAAGAAAGGTGAAGCCGTTTGTGAAGCTGCAAATATCGCCAAGCGTTATTCTAAGCCAATGACGATTCATGTTCATTTTGAATTGTACCTAAACGGCGTATTAGTTGATCCAACGCCATTTTTTTCATAACCTAAAATTGAAGCCATGCAACTATCAAAAAACTTTCAACTTTCAGAATTTGCCAGCGGTAGCGTTACGCCCGGAGTGCAAGTAAATTTGGTTTTGCTGGCCCGCCAACTTCAATTTTTGCGCGATTACTTTAATGCACCGGTAAAAATAGTTTTGGGCATTTCCACAAAAAGCCCGGAACACCAAAGCGGCAAAGCTGCAATTATTAGCGTGAGCGGCAAAAGTGCCGACCAGATAAAAGCGGCCTTTGAAAATCTCATTTCCCAGGGCGCAGTTTACAACGGCACCATTTGGCTATTGAATGGCAACCAAGTTTACTATTCCCTTTCTCCCAGCGCCGGGCGAATGGACAAACGCACCAGCGGAAACGGTGGTACTTCAGCAGGAAATGGAGGCGGAACCACAGAAGGGCCAACCCTACCAGCCACCACCCAAGTAGATGCAAATAAAAAAGCGTTGATGATGGGCGGGTTATTCCTGGCATTATTGGTTGTGGGAATGCTGGCATTTAAAAAAGACAAAAAGAAATCTTCATAACCCCCACAATATGAGCGAAGCAATAAAAAGATTTAACGGACTTTCCGGCACCGTTGACAAAAAAGAAGTTAAAAAAATCCTAGTTTTAGCAGGAGCGGAAGGGCAACAAGCCCTTGCCAGCCGTTTGGCAACCGCGCTGAAAGAAGCAGAAAAATATGAAATTGTGGTTTTCAATCCCGGTCCGCTGGCCCTGGAAGAAATACCCGCTTGCGATCTTCCGGGAATTGATCATGTACCGCATTATATTACCCCGGAGGAATTTACGGGATTAAATAAAGCCGTTTCTCCCGATGATATATACCAATTTATCACGGATTTGATGATTAACACCATAAAAAACGTAGGTAGCTTGCCATGGGAAATGACATGGGAAAAAACTGCATTCTCCGAAGGAAAGCAAGCCATTAATTACGAAAGTAAAAAAGGGTACCGCGGCGTTAATTTTTTCCTTTTGAATTTTAAAGTAGAATATGACAAAAACGGCGAACCTTATTTAGTTTCTCGAATTTCAGAAAACCCCTATTTTCTAACTTTCAAGCAAATTGAAAAGTTTGGAGGAAAATTAAAAGCAGGTGCCAAGGGTTCCCGTGTGGTTTATTTTACACGGCTTTACTCACATTCAGAAACTCTGCCAAGCGGAAGTAAATTAGAGTTTTCAACCTACGATCAAAAAAAATTCATTGCCTGGATCAATAAAAACAAAAGCCAGTTGCAAATATTGAAGCGTGGTGGTTGGACGGTGGAACGTCTGGCAAATAGCTATATTCCAATTTTGAAATATTATAATGTCTTTAACGGCGAAGATGTTACCGGAATAGAGTGGGGAAAACTACCAAAAAACGAAAACGCCAGCAAGACAACTAAAGAAAAAATTGAAATTGCCGAGGCTATTTTAGCTTCAATTCCTAATCCGCCAGCAATAAAATTTGGAGGAAACCAGCCCGCATATTATCCACAAACGGACAGTATTTTAATACCACCTATTGAAAAATTCCGAAGCGAACAAGAATATTACAGCACTTTTTTTCACGAATTAGTACACAGCACAGGCCACAAAAAAAGACTTTCCCGCCCAGGCATAACCCTAGGAAATATCAAGAGCAAATTGGATTATGCTAAAGAAGAATTGGTGGCAGAAATGGGAGCCGTTTTTCTGTGCGCCGAAAGCGGGATTTTATTTCACATTATAGACAATAGCGCGGCTTATTTAAAAGGCTGGAACAGCAAGCTAATTGATAGTATGACGGAAGATAATCGCTTCTATTTTCGTGCTGCAAGTGCCTCACAAGCTGCCGCAGATTATATTTTAAACAGGGATAAAAAAGGGGTTCCCGCATATCAAAAGCA
Organism: Aequorivita sp.; assembly: GCA_030690315.1. Taxonomy (GTDB): domain Bacteria; phylum Bacteroidota; class Bacteroidia; order Flavobacteriales; family Flavobacteriaceae; genus Aequorivita. The sequence goes on along the minus strand of JAUYGY010000038.1, from coordinate 59,388 downwards.
AGTTGCCGCCCTTGCCGCTCCATGGCACGAAGGTTTGGCAAAACAGGCTCTAAACAATTGTTCCCGGCTTAATCCTGGCTACAAATATGGAAAGGACGGAAAGCTGCAAAGATCAAAAGTTACTTTAAAAACCCTTCGCGAAATTTGCAAAAAAGCAAAGGATTTTGATGCAGCTTACAAAGCAGTTTTATTGCTGGACGTACCCGCGACCGTTGTAAAAGTATTGCGCGAGAAATACAACAAAGATTTAAAGCTGAACCCGAAGCAAGTTTTTGAACTTTTTTATAGTGATGTTACTGGAAATAAAAAAACTTCGACAGGTGGCACCGCCGAAAAAAAAGATAGCGGATCGGAAAGATTGAAAGATTTTCAAAAAAAGGATGATTTAGCGCGAAGTAAAATTACTCCGGAAGCTAGAAAGGAGTTAAGGATAAAATGGAACACGGATAACGAAGGATTAACATGGGAAGAATATTTAGATTGGTATTCCAAAACTCCCAGCACCTCCAAAAAAATAGATGCTCGAGCAACTGAAAAAAAAGTGGTATTGGCCAAGGAAGAAAAAAAAGGACTTCACAAATTTGATAAAGGCCAAACCGTTCAAGTTTCAAAACGTTGGGGAAAAACCCAGCCCGGCACCGAAGGTATTGTTAAGGAACTCCGCAAATCTGCGCATGGCGATCCAATGTATGCGGTAACGATCGGCAAAGATTTATTGTTTTTTCCCGAAATTGTTTTGCAGCTTCCGAAAAAGAAACTTTCAAAAGAGGAATTGGAAAAAGCGAACCCGGAACCAAAGAGCAACAAGCCAAAAAGTATTTCGGTCCAAACTGCCGTTGCGGACGTTCTTAGATTGGACAAATTCAATTTTAAGGAAGTTTCACCAATGAAAGCCACCGTACTTTTCAACTTATTTAAGAATGTTGATCTATCCGAAGGAGAAACCGCGGTAGAGAGCGAAAGCGATTATGTGATAGGAGTATTAAAAAATGATGGGCCTTTCCATGTTTATTTTGATAGTAGCCAAGAAATTGATTTAACCAGCCTGGGCGTAGAATTTATAAACGCTGTGAAAAACCGTTTGGAAAGTTTGCGAAACCAAAAGCACAACTACGCGCTTTTTGATGGCCTAAATGGTGCGAAATCAAAAAAAAACGCACCACGAAAGCGAAAAACCGTAACAAAAAAGCCAAAAAGCGGCCTAAAAAGCCCAATTGATGGAATAATTGAACCGAAAACCACAGCGGGCGAAAACAGTATCGGGGGAAACTGCCGCCCGCTTCTTTCGGGGAAACACCCAAAAGTACTATCCATTAAACACCAGGCGCAAAAAAATCCAATGTTTGCCATTAATGGCGAAACCGCACGTTTTTTGCAAGCGGTAGAAAAAAAACCCGTTGGAAGCGTTGTTGTTACTTTGGACGGCGAACAGGGCGCGGGTAAAACCACGGCCCTATATAAATATCTAAATGATTTTGCAACTGCCGGAAATCGTTGTTTGTTTGCAAGTTTGGAAGAACACCCCAGCAGCAATTTGGCTACCGAAAAAAGGGATAAATACCTAACGGCGATGGCGCAGGAAAACATTGATACTCTGGGCCATTTTGATGGTTACGCCGAATTTGCAGAAATAGTGCAAAATTACGATGCAATCTTTGCCGATAGTTGGCAAAAGTTAATTGCAATGATAGGTACAATTAGGTTGGATGAAGATGTTAGAAAAAAATTTAACGGAAAGGTTTTCTTTATTGTTTTCCAACAAACTACCGAAGGCAGAACCAAAGGCGGCGCTTCAATTGTTTTTGATGGCGATATTGTGATAAAAATGGTAAAAACCGGCAGCTTTAACGACAATTACGCATACTTTGACAAAAACCGCTATACCACGATCCCAATTGAAAAATTAAAATACTTCATTGATGAAGGGCGCACGGTTATTGAAGGCGAAAACACTTCTGCAGTACCGCAACAAAACGAGGTATTGTCCAGCACCGCAGAAAATGAGGCAACGTATAATTTTAAAGTATATTAATTATGGCAAAAAAAAATGGAGTAATCGAAATAGAGTACCCAAACGGCGACCATGGCATGGAAGTGTGGGGAAGTGGCAATTTAATTGATAAAACAACAGAAGGTTACAGAAACAAAGGGGATATGATTAAATCCAAAGTTTCAGCGGCAAAGTTTATTTTAGAAAAATACGCGCCGGAGTTGATCAAGTAACAAATTTTTACCCGGTGCATCCGGAAGAATAAAAAAGCGGCCAAGTTGAGCTGCTTTTTTTATTCTAGATCCTATCGTATTTTTCGGTGGTACGTTCCGTAAAGTATCTACTTTTTTGTTGGTGCGGGATCTAATATCTTTTACCATCCCACCCGTTTACCCCTTTCCAGGTGCTTTTATCCGGGTTTTCTTTTCCGCAAATTTTACATTTACTTGCGCGATATACGTAAAAAGCCCCTTGATGTTACAGTTTCGGTATCGCCTAACAGCGGAATAGGAGTGTCCAAAGAGAGAGCAAAACCAGTTGATGTTTATTTTCATAACTTTAATTTTAAACCCGCGATATCACACCGCTTTTTTGTAGTTCGTTTAGTATAAAATTCCGTTCCAGCGGTTTCATTCGCTCAAACTTTGCCAACATATTTGTAGCTGCTTTTTTATAGCTTTCACGCTGGCGGTAATTGTTGCCAAAGTAACTGTAATCGTGTAACTCGGTTGGTTTTTCGTAATTGAAATAAACGGTTTCCCTTCTTTGTTTACCGGTCCGTAATTGGCTCATAAAACTAATGGTATTCCAGCCCTTCAAATGGCTATCGTACATATCATTTTTGTAGTGGCTAACCAGTACCGGAGCATCAATTTTAGTAACGGCATTTAAAAACCGCTCGTGATCTTCAACCGTCATTTCATGTTTGTACCTGGGCCCGCTAGTTCGCGTTTCCAAAAGGTAGGGGGGGTCGCAGTAAACTACACACTTGCGATAAACTTTAGATTCATTAGGATTAAATCGTTCAAAATATGGATTTAGGTTTTCTAAAAATTCAATTCCACACTTATTGTAAATTTGAAGATTGGGGAAATGACTTCCGCAGCTAACGGAAAAGTCATTCCACTTATAATCCCCATCGACAATATGAGCGGAAGTAAAATTATTTATCCAGTACAAAAAAACAATTCTGTCCTTTTCAATTAATAAAGTTTTCTTAGCGGGTTTAATACATCGGGTAATGGCACAATGGCCCAGGAAAGGGATAATCAAAGTTTCATGCGGCGGGATAATGTTAATTATCTGTTGTGGTACTCCGCTGGAACCTTTGCCCCCAAAATAGCCACCTTCGAGGCCAGGGATAGTAAAGTTCATAAATGTGGTAAATTTTGGTATTTGTCTTGTAACAAATTAAAGGTAAATTTACCGTACCGCCAAAAAATGCGGTGCTAAAAGTCTAAAGTGAAGTTCTTTCCGTAATCCTTTGGCATAAGCGCGCCCACATCACGTAAGTAATTGCGAAGCCCGGATAAACTTTTGTGCCGGGTAATTGGCAGCATTTTCATTTCGGCCTCTACCGTTGTGGCTCCATCATTTATAAAGGCATTGTAAAGATCGACCGCAAAACTATGGCGGACGGAATAAATACCATATTCAGCACCAAAGCCAAAATTATCTTTCACTTTAGTAAAGCGATCGGAAAATTCTTTTGTCCGGGTATTTTCTGCCGTTGGTTCCCCGGTCCTTTGGTTCGCCCAATTGCCAGGAATGCCAGCGGGAGTTAAAAGAAAATCGGTTTTCTTATAATTGTGAAGCTGCATATTTTGCAATTCTTCTGCCAGTTGCGGCACAACGCGAACCGTTGCACGTGCTTCGGTTTTGGTTTTTACGGAAAGGCGGTTGTTTTTTAAATCTACATCGCCCACAGTTAGGCGCACAACTTCAACGGGCCTTAAAAAAGCAAAGGCCACGAACCGTATAAAAGTAAGCAATCCCGCATCATTTTCCAACAAATATTCCTTTATTTTTGAAATTTCTTCCGGCGTGAAAGGTTTATTTTTCTGCGGGTTTTCCTTCCGCTTTTTCAGTACGGTAACGGGGTTGTGCTGTACCACCATATCATTAGCCAACTTTCCCCAAAGTGCGCTCAAGCATCCGCGAAAATTGTTTATTGACTTTGGCCCCTGGCCGCTATCGGCAATATAATTAAGGAAGGAAGCAATATGAAAACTGTTTATTTCGGAAATATTCCTCCCGGCAAATCCCGCAGCTTCGGCATATTTCAAGAAAGTATTTAAACGGCTTTTCCAGTCGCCAATAGTTTTTAAAGCCAATTCATTCTTTTTTTGGTCGAACGCCATTAGCAAAGCATCTTTGCACAACATTTCTTTTTGCTGCAAATGGAAACCGCCGATACTTATATTATTGAGCGGATTGTAACCTTCGTCCAGCAATTGGGTGTACGTTCGCACCAGGCTTTTACCAAACTCCCGCCGTTGCGCAACCGTTTTGTAGGTTTTATTGATCCGGTGCGTTTTTTTAATCTTGGTCCATTTGTCGTTTTTGGAATTTCGGAAATTGAACCAAACATACCAAATGCCTTCCACCGTTGGCTTTCCGTTGATTTTTGGTATATGTAGTTTAGGTTGGCTATAATTCACGGCTTCGGTTTGAATTATAAATATTTTGGGTAGGGTATTGGGTAGGCTAACAATTATTTCATTCTTTTTCGGCACGGTAAAAGCTGTTTAAAGTATTGTTAAACAGCTTTTTGTACTTGTAGCGAGAGGGGGGCACGATCCCGCGGCCTCCGGGTTATGAATCCGACGCTCTAACCAACTGAGCTACCTCGCCATATATTCCAACTAAAGTGGAAATATTTTTTTATAATTTACTCAATTTATGACAAATCCCGTGTCCGCCTCAGGCGGTTATGAATCCGACGCTCTAACCAACTGAGCTACCTCGCCGTATTTTTAAGCATGCGCCCGCAGAAGCATTTTGCATAGGCGGGTGCAAAGATAGAAACAAAATTATGTGCCGCAAACATTAGTTTCTCTTTTTGTTGATTTTATTTTTTCTTTCTGAGAACGCTATTTAATGAAAAATTTTCAAACTTTCATTTGAGGTTAAAATTAATATATATATATTGGGCATCATCAAATAGAAAGCTATGGAAGACAAAATAAAATATGAATTGGAATTTCCAATCCAGGTTTCCCCATCATTGTTATATCAATATATTTCAACGCCTTCCGGCCTTTCGGAATGGTATGCAGACAATGTAAATTCCCGTGGTGAATACTATACTTTTATTTGGTCCCAAAGCGAAGAGCAAGCCAAATTACTGAGCAAGAAAAGCCCTGAACGCATCAAATTTAGATGGGTTGAGGACGAAGGAGAAGAATTCTATTTTGAACTGCGAATTCAAGTAGATGAAATTACCAAAGACGTGTCTTTAATGGTAACAGATTTCGCCGAAGAAGATGAGATGGAAGAAGGAAAAATGCTTTGGGAAAACATGATTTCAAACTTAAAGCAAATTTTGGGTTCCGTCTAAAAACCTTTTAAAATATAGTAACTTTGGCCCGTCCTAAAGAAAGGACGGTTTTTTTATGGTAAATTTTAACGGGATATTGCTGGACAACCAAAAAACCTTCATCGCTATTGACAATAGAGGGTTCAATTATGGTGATGCCGTGTTTGAAACACTGCGGTTTTCCGGGGGAAAAATATACTTTTGGGAGGATCACTATTTTCGTTTGATGGCCTCTATGCGAATTCTTCGGATGGAAATTCCTATGAATTTTACAATGGAATTTCTTGAGAACGAAATTTTAAGAACAATTGATTCACCGGGAATAAAAGATGCCCCGTTACGAGTGAAATTTATCGTTTGGCGAAAAAGCGGTGGTAAATATACGCCGATGACCAATGAAATTGAATATGCAATTTCCTGTGAAAAACTAGATGTGCCATTTTATATTTTAAGCGAAACTCCTTGTGAGGTTGAACTTTTTAAAGACCATTACATTGCTTCAGGCCTCCTTTCAACATTAAAAAGCAACAATAGGCTCATCAATATTTTGGGAAGTATTTTCGCAAAGGAAAATGAATATCAAAATTGTTTGCTGCTCAATGAAAACAAGCAAGTTGTGGAAGCGTTGAATGGTAATATTTTTTTGATTTTGGGTAATATTATAAAAACGCCACCGCTTTCCGATGGCTGTTTAAATGGTATATTGAGGAAACAGCTTATTTCAATTTTAAAAATGATGCCAGATTTCACTTTGGAAGAAGCATCAATTTCGCCCTTCGAACTTCAAAAAGCCGACGAGATTTTTAGCACAAATGTTATTCAGGGAATTGTTCCGATAACAAAGTATCGCAAAAAGGAATTTGATGATAGAGTGGCTAAACTATTGTTGCCAAAACTGAATCTTAAAGCGCGGATGGGCTAATTGAAATTAGGATTTTCAGGGGCATTGGACCATAAAATATAACGCCCGCCAAATTCAATCATTTTTTCTTTCCAAAAATTGATGTTGGTTTTGCCAATAATTGTGTTGTTGTAATTATTGGGCACCACTACCCAGCTGTTCACTTCCAGTTCATGCTCTAATTGGTCACTATCCCAACCTGAATAACCAAGAAAAAAGCGAATTTGATCCTTTTTCAGTTTGTCTTCTTTCAGTAAATCTATTATTGCCCTAAAATCACCGCCCCAATAAATTCCATTGGAAATTTCAATACTGTCTGGGATAATTTCTGGAATACAGTGAATAAAATACAGATTGTCCTGCTCTACTGGGCCACCATTATAAACGGGAAGTTTTGAATTTACTTCGGGTACAAAGTCTCGAAGTTTATATTCCAGGGGTTTGTTTAGAATAAACCCGATTGATCCACTTTCGTTATACTCTGCCAAAAGAACGACTGAACGGTTAAAGGAAACATCACCAATAATGGATGGTTCCGCAACCAATAAAAGTCCCTTAGCAGGTTTTAAAATGGTCATAATAGTTATTTTGGTCAAATAAATCTAAGTATTAAATTTAAAATTACCAAAATTTAACTCATTTGATATTGAAATTAATGATTTTCAATATCGATCGGACGAGATAATTTAATAATCAGCAAGTTAATTGAACGAAAAAATCCTTATTTCCAAATAAATGAAAAGAAGGACTTTTAAGTTTGTAAAATATTATTTACAATTAGTTTACGCTGTTTTGTAAATCTGAACCAGCTTTGAATTTTACTACTTTCTTAGCAGCAATTTTAATTGTTTTACCAGTTTGTGGGTTTCTACCTTCTCTAGCAGCTCTTTTTGATACTGACCAAGATCCGAATCCTACAAGTGATACTCTGTCTCCTTTTTTAAGGGATTTTTCAACGTTGCCTAAGAAAGACTCTAAAGATTTCTTAGCAGCAGCTTTAGTAATTCCGGCATCCGCTGCCATTGCATCGATTAAATCTGATTTGTTCATAATTCTTTTAATTTAAATTGTTGGTTAAACTTCGATTAATTGCTTTACAAATTTAGCAGGAATATCCGTTCAGGCAAGTAACCACGCAGTAAATCGGTTTTTTTGTTGATAACTTAGGCAGTTTGTTGATAAACCTAGTCCGTTTTTACGCGAATTTAACCAAATCAATGCTGGCAAGGGTTTACGATAGTTTAGAATCTTCATCAAATAAATAACCATTTAAAAGGGCAGAACTCTCCATTTTTCGTTTTCCCGGAAGTTGTATTTCCTTAATAAAAATGTAACCATCGGCACATGAAACTTTCAGTTCCTTTTTTGAAGAAAAAATACTTCCAGGCTTAAAATTGTGGCTGTCTTTTTCAAAAGCGGCAGCAAAAATTTTAACTTTCAATTCTTCCGTATTATTATAAAGTACAGACCAAGCCACAGGATAAGGGGAAAGGCCACGAATAAAAGCGTCTATTTCTTTTCCTGGCTTTGTCCAATCTATCCGGGTGTTTTCGGGGGTAAGTTTTGGTGCCTCATTTAAATTTCCACTTTCGGGTTGCGGTTTGGGATTTAAATTCCCTTTTTCTATTAATTTGAGTGTTTCTAAAACAAGTTCACCTCCCTTTTCCATCAACTTATCGTGAAGTGTTTCTGCAGTTTCATTGCTTTCAATAGCAACCTCTTTATTTGCGATGATGGATCCCGTATCAATCTTTTCATCTATAAAAAAAGTGGTGACGCCTGTTTTTTCTTCATTGTTTATTATTGCCCAATTTATGGGCGCCGCACCTCTATATAATGGCAAAAGAGAAGCGTGAAGATTGAAAGTTCCCAATTCCGGCATCTGCCAAACGGCTTTTGGCAGCATTCGGAAAGCAACAACAACTTGAATGTTTGCTTTTAATTCTTTTAATTCTTTTAGAAAAAATTCCTCTTTTAAATTTGTTGGTTGAAGTACGGTTAAGTGCTGCGAGACGGCATATTCCTTTACTGCTGAAGCCATCAATTTCCGGCCACGGCCAGCAGGTTTGTCGGGTGCCGTGATTACGCCAACAATATTTTTGCCCGCTCCAACCATTTCCTTTAAAACTCCAACGGCGAAATCTGGGGTTCCCATAAACACTATTCTCAAATCGTTCGGCATTTTTTTACTTTAAATAATATTGATTTTTCGGATTGATTTTTATCTTTTCGGCATCCAGCAACAGCTTGATTACTTTTAAAACATTGGTCTCGGTAAATGTAAGTTTTTCTGAAATTTCACGCGAACTTAAATCTCCGCCTTCAAGTAGCGCAAGAATTTGCTTTGCCAGAAGCTGCATTTCTTTGTTTGATAAACGGGAAATCTGCGTGTTGCAGTTGGAACAAATTCCACACTTGCTTGCAGTTGTTTCGCCAAAATAGGAAACCAGTTGAACGCTTCGGCACGTTTTATTGTTATCTATATAATGAAGTACGGAATTTACCTGCGCTGTTTTTTTTCTGTTTAAGGCTTCCACTTCGCGCGAAATCACGTTTATGGTTTTATCGTCTTCCCGCGGCACGAGGAATGTAAGCGTGGCGTCGGTAATTTGAAGCGTCATTTCTACCACTTGGTCGCGTTCCAGTTTTTTCAGCACTGAAATTACGGTTTCTATGGATTGCCCAGTTTTTGAAGTAATTAAATCGAGATTTATCGCAGTGGGCATTTCAAAAATTCCACCGTAAATCCGGAGGATTGTTTTTCCGATGACGGAAGCAGTTAGGTCCTTTTCAAAATAATTCAACACTTCTTCCGATGAAATTAAAAACTGAACAATAGATTTCCGTCCAAACTCCTGCGAAAGCTGAATAATACCCAAACGGTCCAAGCTATTAAGCGCATTGTAAGCTAGCAAAAAGTTTAGGCTGTAGATTTTGCTAAATTCTGCAAAATTGAAATTGTGCTTTGTAAATTCCCCTTCGCCATAGGAAATTTGAAAATAATTGTTCAGCGTTCGGTATATTTTTTTTAAATCGGAAGTGGTTGGCAGCGATTCCACGAATTGTTGCTTCACATAAATTTTGTCGGACTCATTATAAAGCAGTATTGCAGATGCATATTCGCCATCGCGCCCAGCACGGCCTGCCTCCTGAAAATAACTTTCTATGCTTTCGGGAATTTGAAGATGAATAACGAAACGAACATTGGGATGATCAATTCCCATCCCGAAAGCATTTGTGGCAACCATTGTGGATACACTTCCGTTGCGCCAAGAGGTTAGTTTTTGCGCTTTTTCTTTTGCTGAAATTCCGCCGTGATAATATGTTGCGGAAATGTCCAGACTATTTAATTGTTCAGCTATTTCAATTGTGCTTTTCCTGTTTCGAACATAAATGATGGCGGAACCGGAATTATTTTTAAGTACTTGTTCGGCCCTGTAGAGTTTATCATCTTCTTTAAAAACTTGATAGGAAAGGTTTTCCCGCACAAATGAATTTTTGAAAACCGCGGGAAGCTCCATTTTTAATTCTGAAATAGTATCTTCCAAAACTTCCATGGTTGCAGTTGCCGTGAGGGCGATAATTGGAACGAGTGGATGGATTTCGCGAAGCAGTGTAATGTTTTTATAAGCCGGCCTAAAATCATTTCCCCATTGCGAAATACAGTGCGCTTCGTCAACCGCAATCAAGTTGACGTTCATTTGCTTAATGTAATTTTGAACAATTTCCTGTTGCAGTCTTTCCGGCGAGAGGTACAGGAATTTGTAATTTCCGTAGAGCGCGTTGTCCAACAGTGTATTAAGTTCGTCAAAAGTGATGCCGCCAGTGAGTTTCAGCGCTTTTATGCCACGCTCCTTTAAGGTGTTTATTTGGTCGCCCATTAATGCCACCAAAGGCGAAATAACAATGCAAATGCCTTCCATGGCCATAGCCGGAACTTGAAAACATAATGATTTTCCGCCACCCGTGGGTAAAAGCGCAACAGTATCCTTTCCGTCCAAAACAGAGGCAATTATCTCTTCCTGCATCGGTTTGAAGGAAGTGTAGCCCCAATAGTTGGTTAGGATGTCGCGGACATTTTTCAAATTAATAACACTGCTTAATTATTAGGTACCCAGGTTTTAATATTAAAGTTAATGAGTTTCACTTTAAACAATTCAATAACCCATTTGCTTTATAGTTTTTATTATGAATTGAACTCGCTCTTTGATAGTGCCCACGGGAACTTCGTGAGTTTTATAACCATAATTTTCATAGCTCATTTTTAAGAAATGAGAGATTTTTTCAGCCTGCTCAAAAGATTCGTAACGTTCGTTGTCTTGTTGGTAAATGGCTTCCCAGGGCGGAAGCACAAAAATTTCGTTATATCTGTTTTCAAGGCAAGTTTCGGAAAATTTTTCGGGGTAGTGGGTATCAACAAAATCCATATATGCCGTTACATCAGGCATACCGCGGTCGAAAAAAAGTATGGGTGCGGCACAATTTTTACTTTCGTGAAATTGTTTAAGCCTTCCTTCCAGCAATTTTTCACTGAAAAGTATTGGGTTCTCCAAAAATAATTGTTCAATTCCATCTCTTTGCGCTTCCAGAATTACATCTCGCGAAATTTCGTGCATTACGGGATACCCTTCATTTTCCAAATAATTGACCAATGCTGTTTTTCCCGAACCCGGTCCGCCGGTGATTACAATTCTTTTTGTTTCCAAATAAGTTTGAATTTTTTACAAAGTAAGTGAATATATATTTGTGGTGAAAGCTTATCTTTGTTGTGCACACAGCTAAAATTGTTTGATGGATCAGGACAAAAACACGATTGAATTTTACGAGCGTCTCAAAAAGCAACTTGAAGAAGACACCACATGGCCAGCTCCATATTTATTTAAATTTATAATTCCCGCCAACCTTGAGAAAATTGCCGAAATTAGAGCAATTTTTGACGGTAGTGATGCCGAAATAAACACTAGGGATTCCGCAAAAGGTAGCTATACAAGCATTTCAATTAAAGTAAATATGAAATCTCCAGATGCAGTGGTGGAAAAATATCTTGAAGTTTCTAGTATTGAAGGGGTTATTTCACTATAATTTTTAGTATTTTGCACGCGAAATGATTTTCAATCTTTCCCAATAAACAATTTCTTCCCTTAACAACAACATTTTGATACAAGTAGTAGCACAAATAGAATATAATACAGAGCGCACAAAATTGATTATTCCTGAATATGGGCGCCATATACAAAAAATGGTTGACCAAGCCATAGCAATAGAGGACAAGCAGGAACGCAATAAAATTGCGAAAAGCATCATTGCAGTTATGGGCAACCTTAATCCGCACCTGCGCGATGTGCCGGATTTTCAACCAATGCTTTGGGACCAGCTTTTTATTATTTCAGATTTTAAACTGGACGTAGATTCACCTTTTCCCATTCCTTCTCGGGAGGAACTAATGGAGCGGCCAGATCCATTGAAATATCCACAGAATTTTCCTAAATATCGTTTTTACGGCAATAACATCAAAAGAATGATAGATGTTGCAATTAGTTGGGAGGAAGGCGACAAAAAAGAAGGTTTAATTCTTACCATTGCCAATCATATGAAAAAGTGTTTCCTTAATTGGAATAAAGACACCGTTGAAGATGACGTGATTTTTGCACATTTATATGAACTTTCCGACGGAAAAATTAACCTTAAAAATAGTGATGAAGATTTAAGTGATGCTTCCAATTTAATGAAAAGCAATAAGCGTTTCAATACCAATACTTCAGGAAAGAAAAACTTTAAGTCCAATAGCAACAGTAGCAGTAGCAACAACAACCGCAATCGCAAACGCCATTAAAATCACAACCATTATTTATATTTATGGGAACTTTTCAAATTGAAGGAGGACACAAACTGAAAGGCGAAATTACGCCTCAGGGAGCCAAAAATGAAGCATTACAAATAATTTGTGCAGTTTTATTGACCCCGGAAAAAGTGATAATTGAAAACATTCCGGATATTCTTGATGTCAATAAACTGATCACAATTCTTGGAAATCTCGGTGTAAAAATCCAAAAACTAGGAAAGGGAAAATTCGCTTTTATAGCAGACGACATCAACCTTGAATATCTTGAATCGGATCTTTTCAAACAAGAGGGGGGTTCACTGCGCGGTTCCATAATGATTGTGGGACCGTTGTTGGCACGTTTCGGAAAAGGGTATATTCCACGCCCGGGCGGCGACAAGATTGGCCGAAGAAGACTTGATACCCATTTTGAAGGGTTTATAAAACTTGGCGCTAAATTCCGCTACAATAAAGAGGAACGTTTTTACGGGGTTGAAGCTCCAAAAGGTTTAAAAGGCGCATATATGCTTTTGGACCAAGCCTCTGTAACTGGAACCGCAAACATTGTTATGGCCGCCGTTTTGGCAAAAGGCACAACCACAATTTATAACGCCGCTTGCGAACCTTATATTCAGCAACTATGCAAAATGCTGAATTCTATGGGTGCTAATATTACTGGCGTGGGTTCAAATCTTTTGGTAATTGAAGGCGTGAAAAATCTTGGCGGATGCGAACATCGTATTTTGCCCGATATGATTGAAATAGGCAGCTGGATAGGGCTTGCCGCAATGACCCAAAGTGAAATCACTATTAAAAACGTTAGCTGGGAAAATCTTGGGCTAATTCCGGAGACATTCAGAAAACTTGGAATTAAGATCAACAAAAAGGGTGATGATATTCATATTCCTTCACAAAAAGAATATGAAATACAAGGTTATATTGACGGTTCCATTCTTACTGTGGCCGATGCGCCTTGGCCAGGGTTTACGCCAGATCTTTTAAGCATCGTGCTTGTGGTTTGTACCCAAGCAAAAGGCAGCGTGCTTATTCACCAAAAAATGTTTGAAAGCCGTTTGTTCTTTGTAGATAAGTTGATTGATATGGGAGCCAAGATTATTCTTTGCGATCCGCACCGCGCGACCGTAATTGGCCATAATTTTCAATCAAACCTAAAGGCGACAACAATGGTTTCGCCAGACATTCGAGCGGGAATTTCACTTTTAATTGCAGCGCTTTCTGCACAGGGAACCAGTACAATCCACAATATTGAACAGATTGATAGGGGTTATGAAAACATTGATGAAAGACTTAGGGCCATCGGTGCAAAAATAACGAGAACGGAACCGTAAGCAATTTATACTTTACGATTTTTGTTGATTTCGTCCTGAAGTTTTCTGCGCAATTTTTGTTCGCGTTCTAAACTGTTTCTGCGATAATCCTCAAGTTCCATTTCCATTTCAACCATTTTTAGCTCTGCAGCATTGGTTATTTTTGAACTATTTAAGAATCGGTAAAAAAGAAAACCTCCACCCAGAAGCAATAGAACAATAATGCTCCACATTATTACATTGTAAGTAGTTTTTGAAGTTAAAATGCCAAAAATGGCAATTCCATCTTCCTTCTCTTGCGAATTTGCTAGGCTTTGTTTGGTATTGTTTAAATCCTGCCGTAAGGAGTCAATCTCCGCTTTTTGTTGGCCCATCTCAGTTTCCTGACTAATTATTCTTTTTTCCAAGGATGAAACCGAATCTAAAATATTTCGCTTTAAAGTAGCGAGTTGCGTCTTTTTAACCACCTTATACTCTTGATAGCTGTTACTTTTGTCAAAAGCATCAGTCATTTGCTCGTTAAGCGTGTTTTTTCGGACTTTAATAGAATCTTGCGCTGTCGCGTGTAGCGTAAATAGAAATAGGGGGAGGATAAGTAATATAATCTTCTTCATAGCTTTCAGGGTGTTTACAATGCTTTATTTAACAGTGCAAGAGTAGAAAAATTGTACACAACCACCCAAAATTTACTTCAAATTACAAAATCTTTAACAAACTCTCTAGTTCTCACAGTTGTACATGTGAGTGCTCCCGAAGGGCATTTTTTTACTTGTGAAATAATTTTTTTTGTACTTGCGCCCTCTAAATCAATCCAAGGAATGACAGAGGTTTTGAATACGGAAGAAAGGCCTTTTGCACAAGCTTCAGCATGAATACATCGTGCAGGTTCATAAGTCACTATTACTTCACCATTGGTAAATATATTTTTGTAGGCTTCCATAGATTTACAATTTGGGTTTGCAAAGACTATTTGTTAATTTCATCGACAAAACTACACATTTTATCGATATAGCGCACAAAATAAGAATAATCGCACAAAATTTAACATATTTTAAGAAAGGGCTGCTTTGTAAATATTCAAGCATCTTTCTCGTGCTTCTTTATGATCTACCATTTTTTCGGGGTAGTTCTCGGTTCCAAATTCGGGAACCCAGTTTTTTATGTATTTATAGTCTTTGTCAAATTTCTCAATTTGTGTGGTGGGATTAAAAATCCTGAAATAGGGTGCTGCATCAACCCCGCTACCTGCGGCCCACTGCCAATTGCCCACGTTACTGGCCATTTCATAATCCAATAGTTTTTCGGCAAAATAAGCTTCGCCCCAACGCCAATCAATTAATAAATGTTTGCATAAAAAGCTTGACACCACCATCCGCACGCGGTTGTGCATATAGCCCGTTTCGTTCAGTTGGCGCATTCCGGCATCCACTAGCGGATATCCTGTTTTTCCTGTTTTCCATTTTTTGAATTCATCTTCATTGTTTCGCCATTCAATTCTATCGTATTTCTTTTTAAAGGCGTTTTCAACCGTTTCAGGGAAATGCCACAAAATCTGCATAAAAAATTCCCTCCAAATAAGTTCTTGCCAAAAAACCTCATTTTTTTCCGAAGTTGCCTTTTTTATCATTTTACGGATACTCACCGTTCCAAAACGAAGGTGCGGCCCCAAATGTGAAGTTCCATCTTCCGCAGGAAAATTTCGCCTATTTTCATATTCCTGAATAGTGGTGGGGGTAACGTTATATTTTGGAATTTCAATTTTAGATTTTTCAAAACCAATAGTACTTAAATAAAGATTCGGGAGTTGTATATTTTGATATAGATTTTTAAAATTTTCACTGCTGCAATAAACCCCTTCATCAAATTCCTTTTTAAATTTTTCCTTCCATCGCTTCATATAAGGGGTGTAAACAATATAAGGCTCGCCATTATCCTTTACTATTTCGTCCTTTTCAAAAATTACTTGGTCTTTGAATGTGTAAAAACCTATTTCCTTTTCGGCGAGTAACTTTTCAATCTCTTCATCACGTTTTCTTGCATACGGTTCATAATCGTGATTGGCAATTACGTTCTGAACTTCAAATTCTGAAATGATTTTTTTGAAATTTTCCTCCGTTTTGCCGTGATACATCGCAATACTGCTTCCGTGTTCCTTCAACTCATCCCGCATTTTTTGAAGCGTTTCAAAAATGAAGATAACACGGGCATCGTCTTTTGGAAGCTCGTTCACTATTTCTGTGTCAAAAATAAATATGGGAAGTACAGGAAATTTGCCGTGGAGGGCTTTATAAAAACCAACGTTGTCATCCAATCGCAGATCTCTTCGGAACCAAAATACATTTATCTTTTCTGCCAAGTGGATTTTTTTAAATGTTCCAAAAAGTACAGCCCAAATTAGCCTTTGCTTTTTACAAACAATTTTCTGTTCATACGCAACAGTCTGTAAGTACTGGTTTCTGTGGCTCTGTTATTAAACCTTATTCTAAATATTTTGAGTAATTGCTTGATCATAATTTTTTTATTTTAAAAATACTTTGTTTTAGCATATCAAAAAAAGTTTAAACAAAAGATTAACAGTATTCAAGCCTTAATGTTATGCTTGCCGGGCAGTTGGAACTGCTTAAGGGGTTATGGGGAAGTGAGGGGGTATTGTGTTATATTTGAATTTAAACAGTAAAGTATATAATTAGGAACACATACATTATTTTGTTTCTCCGCATGTTAGGTACAACTTAAAATGAAAATTTCTGAACTCAAAATATATCAAAAAGTTAACCGACCATCGAGCGATGAATTGGGCAATAGAATTTATGAAGAAATTGAATTTGAAAAACCATATGATCCTACCGACAAAAGCCTTAATCGCCGTTTCTTTTCGAAGATTATAGGTTTATCATTTGCTATAATAATTAAGGTTTCACTCTCAAATTTTGGATTTGTAATCACGGAAAATCTTCTTTTTGATTTGTTAATAGTTATAGTCTTAATGATTTTAACAAGTTCAATTATGGAATCATTAATCGGTTCAACATTAGGAAAATTAATTTTCAATTTAGAAGTAATTAATGATGAATGCGAGCATTTGACATTTAAAAAATCAATCTACAAAAACACTCTCTCTTTTGGAATCATTTTTAGCTTCTTTTTTTCTCAAATAGTTGTTGAATTTGCAGACTTTTACACAGAATGGTTAAAGAAGGGATCTATTTATGTTATTCGGAGAACTGAAAAGAATGTTATAGTGAAAATGATGAAATTAAAAGCAGAGCCTAATACTGTATAACTGCAATTACGGCGGATTCACTAGTGTCCGAATCCACTCGGAATTGCTAGGGTCCTGCTTAAGCGTAAAATAGTAACTTAGGTCCCGTAACTGACGGTAATACAAGATAGTTAGCTTTAATGCTAATAAAAATTACGAATAAAATTAAATATAGATATTATGACGAATTTTTTAATGATTGGACCTTGGCAACTAATTCTAATATTAATTGTACTTCTTTGTATTGTACCAACAATTATTGCTCTTATTGATATCCTTAAAAGTGAATTCAATGGAAATAATAAAATTGTATGGCTATTAGTCGTTTTATTTGGTAGTTTTTTTGGAGCTATTTTATATTTTATAATCGGCAGAAAACAGAAAATCATCAGTAACTAATAAAACGAGCTTGCCTTGAGTAACTTTCAGGTTCCACTTTACGGATCTCTCTGAAAATGAATTGGCTGTTTGGTCTGATAAATAGTGTTATCGCAAAGTTTTAGTAATGCCAAAAAAAAATAAATCTGCCTTAATTTAAGCTTTTATTAACTTTTAAAAAAATTTCAAATAGTAACTTCGTGTAAATTATAAACACCTAAAAACCATTACAATGAAAAAATTTATTTTCCTTTTTTCTGCTTTAATGTTAACCGTTGGCATTCAGGCACAAATTGAAACCCCACAACCAAGTCCGTTTCAAAAAATTGAACAAAAAGTGGGACTAACCGATGTAACTCTGGAATATTCCAGACCTTCAATGAAAGGACGTACTATTTATGGAAGCTTAGTGCCTTATGACAAAATGTGGCGTACCGGTGCAAATGCCAATACCAAAATTACTTTTAGCGAAGACGTTGAAATAGGCGGAAAGACCGTTAAAGCAGGATCTTATGCCATTTATACAAAGCCAGGGGTTTCAAGCTGGGATGTATATTTTTACAGCGACACAAACAATTGGGGAAATCCGGAAAAATGGGATGATAGCAAAGTAGCTGCACAAGTTTCGGCGCAGGTGTACCCAATGCCAATGGATATTGAAACCTTGACGATGAGTTTTGATGAGCTTAAAAATGACTCAGCTATGTTGGGTATTTTATGGGAAAAAACCTATGTGGGCGTGCCAATAAAATTCAGTACAGATAAAACGGTTACTTCAAGTATTGAAAAGGTTATGAATGGTCCCGGCACCAATGATTATTACGCTGCAGCCATCTATTATTTTGAAGCAGGAAAAGATATAAACCAAGCCAAAGCGTGGATGGATAAATCTTTTGAATTGAACAAAGAACCTAAGTTCTGGCAACTACGCCAAAAATCTTTGATCTATGCAAAAGCTGGTGACAAGAAAGGAGCTATTGAAGCTGCTAAAAAATCAAAAGAACTCGCAAAAGCTGCTGGGAATGATGATTATGTAGCTTTAAATGAAAAGTCTTTGAAAGAGTGGGGTGCAATGTAATTGTAGCTTATTAGCAGTTAAAAGTTATCGACTGCGATCGAACTGACATACAAAAAAGCCCCGAACTCTCGGGGCTTTTTTTATTTTGGACCCTTGGGCCCTTTATCACCTTTACCGTGTCGGTACCGATCCAGAAGTTCCCTTTTAAAATCATTCTCTGTTTTTTTCAGGATGATAATTTTTTTTGGGGAAATTACGTTTCGCAATTCTGCAATCATTTTTTGGCGTAGCTCCAGTTCTTCAATTTCAAGTTCTAGGCTTCGGTCTATTAAATTATTTGCTTCAGCATCGTTGAGATTATCTAGACCATTTCGCAACTTTAGAAATATTTCATTTTTTTCCTTTTTGCGCAGGACGTGAAATTTTTCGTCATAGCTGTTATAAACAGGCCAGAATTTCTCCGCTTCGGAAGAAGTTAAGGCTAATTTTTCAGTAATATAAGCTGTTTTTAAAGCCTTTATTTTTTCGTGTTTTCCTTCCTGTGCTTGAATAGTTATTGTTGCCAGGAGAAAAATAAAAATCATTTTCTTCATTGTTCGTTTATTAAGGTTTCTTCATCCACATTTTCTAAAATGTAGGCTTCCAATGTTTTATCTGAAAATTGTTTGTTTTCAAAATTCAACTGGTTAATATCTTCATCGTCTATAAACGACGTTAAATCATATATATCCATATTCAAATTGCCTTCCTCAATATAATTGTCAATGGCGGCCAATTGAAGTGTGTCTAAGGTCGATTTGGTTGCGCTATTGTTGAAAAGAGAAAAACCAAGTATCAAACAAGCAGCGATGGCAGCGGCATAACCGAAATATTTCTTCGGAAACAACGAAATTACTTTTTTAGGTTTTTCTGAAGCAGTAATTGTATTCAAAACGCGTTGGTCCAAACTTTCAAAATAATTTTCAGGAACTTGAAATCCAGCCGATTTCGGAAGATTTTCTCCTTCAATTTTACTGAAAAGCTGCATCTCAAAATTCTCGAAATAATTTTCGGGAGTTTTAAAGCCAGCTATGTTTTTGTTTTTTTTCATTTCCTAACTATGACTTAAAAAACCTCAAAGGGTTTCATCTTGGGTTTTTATGAATTCCGTAATTTTTTTAACTGCAATGTGATAGCTGCTTTTCAAACCGCCCACAGAGGTTTCCAATATCGCTGAAAGTTCTTCAAAAGTGTGGTCTTCAAAATATTTCATTGTGAAAATAAGCCGTTGCCTATCCGGCAATGTGGCAATTGCTTTTTGAAATTGAAGTTGAATCTGGTCGCCTTCAAAATACACGTCGCTTTCCAGTTTGCGTACCGCATTGTCTTTCACATTGTCTATTGAAATATTATTGTGCTTAGCTTTTTTGTTGAGAAAAGTGATGGATTCGTTGGCTGCGATTCGGTACATCCACGTGTGCAACTTACTTTCACCTTTAAATGAATTAATGTTTTTGAAAATTTTTATAAAGGTATTTTGAAGTACATCATCCGCATCATCATGGTCCAAAACCATATTCCTGATTTGCCAGTACAGCCGTTCCTTATACTGCGAGACAAGTTCGCGAAAGGCGAATTCTTTGTCCGCTTCGGTCTGTAAAGCCGTTACCAGTTCTTTTTCTTCAACCATTATGCGCAATCTGTTCTATGACAGGAATTTTGTGTCAAGGTTTAACCAGTTTTATTTTTTTCCACACCGTAGAGACGCACGGCCGTGCGTCTCTACGGCCGTGCGTCTCTACGCCAAGGATTGCATTTCCACCAAGCTGTAGTAAACGCCTTTTTTCTCCAAAAGCTCTTGGTGTTTGCCCTGTTCCACAATTTTCCCTTTGGAAAGGACCACAATTTTATCGGCATTTTGAATGGTGGACAGTCGGTGGGCAATAACAATTGAAGTTCTATTTTTCATCATTTTCTCCAAAGCATCCTGCACCAAACGTTCGCTTTCAGTATCCAAAGCTGAAGTTGCTTCGTCCAAAATCATTATTGGCGGATTTTTTAACACCGCACGTGCAATGCTCAACCGCTGTTTTTGTCCTCCGCTCAATTTGTTTCCGCTGTCGCCGATGTTGGTTTCAAAACCTTCGGGAAGGTCTTTTATGAATTCGTATGAATTGCTTATTTCCGCAGCTTCCATCAATTCCGAATCCGTGGCAAGTGGTTTTCCCAGTTTTAAATTATTTCCTACGGAATCATTAAAAAGAATGGAATCCTGTGAAACGATGCCCATCAATCCGCGTAAAGATCTTTTTGAAATATTTTTTATATCAACACCATCAATTTCAATACTGCCTTCGTTTACGTCGTAAAAACGCGTTAGCAGGTTTGCAATCGTACTTTTACCGCTCCCAGATTGACCAACAAGTGCGACGGTTTTCCCTTTCGGAATTTCCAAAGAGAAATCTTTTAAAACATATTGGTCCTCATATTTAAAGGAAATATTTTTGATGGAAATCACTTCATTGAAACCTTCTTTTTGAATAGGGTTTTCAATATCTGTGATTGTATTTTCAGCTTCCAGCAATTCCAGAATTCTATGGGCAGAACCATCGGCACGTTTTAAGGAATAGCTTGCTTTTGCAATAGCTTTCGCTGGCGTTAAAATATTGTAGGCAAGCATAATATAGCCAATAAAAAAACTAGCTTCCAGTGTCCGGTCAACAAAAACCAAATAGCCGCCGTACACCAAAAGAATACCGATGGTAATGATTCCCAAAAGCTCGCTAACGGGCGACGCTAGGTTTTGTCTATTTAGAACAGTATTTGAATATTTATAAAACCGCTCATTGCTGTCCTCAAATTTCTTCTGAAAAAGACTTTCAGCATGGAAGGCTTTAATAATGCGCAATCCGCCCATGGTTTCTTCCAAAATCGATAGGAAAACGCCCTGTTCCTGCTGCACTTTTAAAGAACCTTTTTTAAGGGATTTACCAATTTTTGAAATCAGAAATCCGGAAATTGGTAAAAACAAAAATACAAATAGCGTTAATTTCGGGCTTATAAAAAGCATGGTTGCCAACGAAAAAATGATGGTCAACGGCTCGCGGACAATCATTTCCAAAACCGAAAGTACCGAGTTTTTTACTTCGTCAACATCGCTACTCAATCTGGAGATGGTGTCGCCCTTTCTTTTTTCAGAATAAAAAGCCAGCGGAAATTGGATTACTTTGCTGTAAAGGTCATTTCGAAGATCCTTCAAAACGCCATTCCGAAGAAAAGTGGAATAGAACATCGCCAAATAATTGCTCAGGTTTTTCAGTAAAAAGAGCGAAATGATTATTCCAACCATATACATCAATATCGTGAATTCCCCTTGTCTATTGATGTTGTCAATAATGAAGTAATTCAAATATTCCTGTGAAAAATCTTTTATATTTGAAATTCCCTCATAAACCGGACGAACCCCAAGGGTTCGTTTATCGCTAAAAATAATTTCTAAAACTGGAATAAGAGCCACGAAGGAAAGCGTTCCGAATAGCGCATACAGCACATTAAAAAAGATATTGAGAAAAGCGAATCTTTTATATGGGTAGGCGTAACGCAGTATTTTTCTAAAATAATTCATTAATTGATGTTTAGTTGTGCGGCAATAGCGTCAATTTTTATCTGAAGTATTTCTTCAAAATTTTCCTTTTCGGAAGTGTTCACGCTAATGTAGAACTTTATTTTCGGTTCGGTACCGCTGGGCCGTGCAGCAATTTTGCTTCCATCTTCGGTGTAATAGATTAAAACGTTTGATTTTGGCAGATTTAATGACAGGGTTTCCTGTTTCATGAAATCTGTGGTTTCGTTTTTTGAAATATCGTCCATGCGCACAACTTTGCTGCCTGCAATTGTTTTGAATGGATTTTCACGAAGGGTTTTCATCATTGCCGAAATTTCATCAGCGCCTTGTTTTCCTTTTTTTGTGACTGAAATGAGATGTTCGCGGTAGTTTCCGAATTCAGTATAAACATCATTCAAATATTGAAACATACTACTGCCGGAATGCTTTTTTTGTGCAGCAATTTCACAAGCGAGTAGGGTTGCGGTAACAGCATCTTTATCACGCACGAAATCGCCCACCAAATAGCCGAAACTTTCCTCGCCACCGCCAATAAATTCAAGTTCGGGAAAGTCTTTGATCATTTTGGCGATCCACTTAAAACCGGTGAGTCCTTCAATATATTTTACGTTGAAATGTTCCGCAACTTTTTTCACCATCGGAGTTGAAACGATTGTGGAAGCTACGAACTGATTGCCGTTCAATTTTCCAGCCTTTTGCCATTGTTCCAAAATGAAATGCGTCATTAAAACCATCGCTTGGTTTCCGTTGAGCAACACCATTTTATTTTTAGTATCTCGAACGGCGATTCCCAAACGGTCTCCATCCGGGTCGGTGCCAATTACGATATCGGCATTTTCTTTTTCCGCAAGTTCCAAAGCCATTTTCAAGGCTTCGGGCTCTTCAGGATTTGGCGATTTTACCGTTGGGAAGTTTCCATTTGGCTCGGTTTGGGCTTCAACTATTGAAACATTTTTATAGCCAGCCTGTTGCAAGACCTTTGGAATCAATGTAATTGAAGTGCCATGAATTGAAGTGAAAACAATTTTCAAATTGTCTTTTGCTTCTTTTGAAGTATTGAAAGTTCCGTTTTTAACAGACGCATTTGCGAAAGCCTCGTCAACTTTCGTATCAATAAATTGAATCAGATTTTCATTCGTTTCAAACTTTATGTCTTCGTATTTCAATGAATTTATTTCAGCAATAATTTCACCATCCTGCGGCGGCACCAATTGTCCGCCATCTTCCCAATACACTTTATAACCGTTGTATTCCGGCGGATTGTGGGATGCCGTCAAAACAATTCCAGCTTGGCAATCCAAATATTTAACGGCGAAGGAAAGTTCGGGCGTAGGCCGTAATTCTGCAAAAAGAAAGACTTTTATTCCATTTGCTGAAAATACATCGGCCACAATTTTCGCAAATTCTTTACTATTGTGGCGGCAATCGTATGCAATTGCAGCTTTAATTTCTTGGTTCGGGAATTGTTTCTTTAAATAATTTGAAAGCCCTTGGGTGCTTTTCCCCAAAGTATATTTATTGATGCGGTTATCGCCAAGGCCCATTATGCCTCGCATCCCGCCCGTTCCGAATTCTAGGTTTTTGTAAAAACTGTCTTCCAACCCCTCGGGATCGAAAGCAATCATTTCTTTAATGTCGTGCTGGGTTTTTTCGTCGAAAAAGGGGGTGAGCCACTGGTTAACGCGGGCTAAAATTTTCGGATCTACGTAAATCATTCGCTTAAATTAATTTCAAAAATAACAAAACTCTATGTTAATCTCTGAAGTTTAGTTGTTCTTTGATGATGTAGTTTCGGGAATCTTTTTTACTGCGAAGGATCAATTCTCCCAAAAATCCTGCAAGAAAAAGTTGGGTACCCAGCATCATTGCCGTAAGGGCGATAAAAAACTGTGGTCGCTCTGTAATTAGTCTTCCGGAGGGATTCAAAAATAATTTATCAATACCTAAGTATAGGGTTAAAAGGAAACCTATAATTAGCATTATTGCGCCCCAAGCGCCAAAAAGGTGCATTGGCCTTTTCCCGAAGCGAGACAAAAACCAAATGGTTATCAAATCCAAAAAACCGCGAATAAATCGCTCTGCGCCAAATTTTGTGGTGCCGTATTTTCGGGCCTGGTGCAAAACAGTTTTTTCTGAAATATTGCTGAAGCCTGCATTTTTGGCCAACACAGGAATATATCTGTGCATTTCGCCTGTTACTTCAATGGATTTTACAACATCATTTTTATAGGCTTTTAAGCCACAATTAAAGTCGTGCAATTTTACGCCAGAAGTTTTCCGCGCGGCATAATTGAACAATTTGGAAGGCAGGTTTTTGCTGATTTTGGAATCATACCGTTTCTTTTTCCAGCCAGAAACAAGATCGAAACCTTCTTCCGTTATCATTTTGTAAAGATCTGGGATTTCTTCGGGATTGTCCTGCAAATCGGCATCCATTGTGATTATCACATTGCCTTTCGCCATTGCAAAACCAGCGTGCAGGGCTTGTGATTTTCCGTAATTCTTTTGAAACCGTATTCCTTTTACTTCTTTATTTTCATCGGAAAGTTTTTCAATGATTTTCCAAGAGTTATCTGTGCTGCCATCGTCAATAAAAATGAGCTCGTATAAAAAACCATTGGATTGCATAACGGATGCAATCCAACGGTAAAGTTCATTTAGTGATTCTTCTTCGTTAAGAAGCGGGATGACGATGGAAATATTCATTAACTAGTTTAACGGATTTGGATTTTTTGTTTTAAAGATTAGCGCAACAAGCAAGCCGATGACACTCATAAATGCAAGTCCAAAAACGTAATTTTTAAGTTGTGATAAAATCGCGAAATTGTCCTGATCTGCCATTTTAGCCATTTGCTTGTCAATTTCTACTTGTGGGGTGCCCATTTTTTGCATAAACTCAGCAGTCATTTCCAAGGTTTTTTCTTGAAGAAAGGCTGCCAAATCGGGATCTAAAATGTTGAAAATTAAAATTCCCACGAACGTACTAATTAATGAGCCAATAGCGACAGTAATAAAATAAACTGTAAATGCTTCCTTGAAACTTATAATGCCGCCAAGAATTCCTTTTGCTTTTGCTACCGAAACAATGGCTATTGCTATAACAACAAGAAAACTTAAAATACCGATCCACCATTTTGTAAAGAGTTCTGTATTCAAAACATACATTAGGGTGGTCATTAGTGCAAGTACGGCACCTAAAATGAGGCCGTAGGTAACTGCAGATTTTTTGGAAGAAATTGGTTGGTTTTCCATTTTTTGAATGTTTTTTGGTTCGGAATGTTAGTTAACAAAGATAGCAAAACGTTACATTTGCAGTAGATTTTGTGTGTAATTAAAAAAGTGAATAATTTTGTTGCTAATTTCCAATTAATACTTAAATTTGCAAACTCAATTCCGAAAGGTCGGAAGAGCACATTTTTAAATTATAATATTAAGAGAGATGAAAAAAGGTATCCACCCAGAAAATTATAGATTAGTTGCTTTTAAGGACATGAGTAATGAAGATGTATTCCTTACAAAGTCAACTGCAGATACTAGAGAAACTATCGAGGTAGATGGTGTTGAGTATCCTTTGGTGAAGATGGAGATTTCACGCTCGTCACATCCATTTTATACCGGAAAAGCAAAACTTATTGATACGGCAGGACGTATTGATAAATTTAAAAACAAATACGACAAGTTTAAAAAAACTGCCCAAACTGAAGAATAAACTTCTGTTTAAGCAAAATATAAAAAAGCCTTCGAGAAATCGAAGGCTTTTTTGATTTTAGATTTACGATTGTCGATTGTAGATTTTTGAGTAATATTGAATAAAGAATAAAGAATAAAGAATAAAGAGAAAAGAAATTTCGTTGGTTTTTTTAATCAAAAATCAAAAATCGATAATCAAAAATCGTTAATCAAATGAACTACATTCTTTTTGACGGCAACGTCCGCAACCAACTTCTACCTTTTACGTTTACACGCCCTGTTGCAGATATTCGGGTAGGCATTTTGACGATTCGTGAAAAATGGGAACATTTTTTGGGTTCAACCACAACTACTGTAACGGAAGATTATCTTTCAGAGAAATATCCTTTTGTTGAATTGGAGAAAAATATTTTAATAAACGCATCTTTTCTGCCTTCGGAAAATTTGGTGAACATAATAAAAGATTTGGAAGAAAATCAAGCCGTATTTTTTGAAGATGAACCCATTGCTTTTTTTACAACGGAAGGACAGGAAGTAGATTTTGAAACCTTCAATACCATTCAGTATTCGCACGATGATGTTTTGAGAATTGAACATACTTGGGATATCTTTTCAAAAAATGGCGAAGCAATAAAGCGCGATTTTGAAATCCTTGCCAAAAGCAGAAAATCTCAGCCAATACCAAAAAATATTTGGACAAAAAATCCCGAGAATATTTTTGTTGAAGAAGGAGCTATTTTGGAATTCTGCACTTTAAATGCTTCCGAAGGGCCAATTTATATTGGGAAAGACGCAGAAATTATGGAAGGTTCTATGGTGCGCGGCCCGTTTGCTCTTTGCGAACATTCAACACTTAAAATGGGTGCCAAAATATATAGTAATACAACCATTGGCCCGCACAGCAAAGTGGGGGGAGAAGTGAATAATTCGGTGATTTTTGGGTATTCAAACAAAGGCCACGATGGGTTTTTGGGAAATTCAGTTTTGGGGGAATGGTGCAATTTGGGAGCCGACACTAATAATTCAAATTTAAAAAACAACTATGCCGAAGTACGCCTTTGGGATTATGAAACCGAAGGTTTTGCCCCAACTGGTCTGCAATTCTGTGGGTTGATGATGGGTGATCATAGCAAATGTGGTATTAATACCATGTTTAATACGGGGACTGTTGTTGGTGTGAGCGCAAACATCTTCGGAAGTGGGTTTCCACGCAATTTTGTCCCCAGTTTCAGTTGGGGCGGAAATGGAGGTTTCACAACTTATAAAACCGATAAGGCTTTTGAAGTGGCAAAAGTGGTTATGGGCCGCAGAAATATTGAGTTTTCAGAAATGGATGTCAAAATTTTGGAACATGTTTTTGAAGAAACTGTGAAGTGGAGAAAGGGTTAAGAAATATTGAATGTTAGTTTTTCAATAACCAATAATCAATAACTCTTTTTCACATATTTCAAAACCAAAAAATTCTGTGGATTGATACCCAATCCTGAAACTTTTTTGTTCACAAAGCGCACCGCCATATCATAAAACAAAGGCACTATAGCTGCTTCTTCCACAATTATGGAATCCATTTTGGTGTAAAGTAATTTTCGCTCATCAATGTTTGAAATGGAAAGTGATTTCACATATAAACTGTCATATATTTCACTTTTGAAGTGCATATAATTGGGGCCATCAGGCGCAAAATTGGGACTATAAAAAAGCGAAAGATAATTTTCGGCATCGGGATAATCTGCAATCCAACTTGCCCTAAATATATCCAATTCGCCACTACTTTTCATTTGCCGAAGCGTGGAAGGTGGCATTACGTCTATAGTTACGGAAATCCCCAGTTTTTCTAATTCCCGCTGTACATATTCACATAAATCTAAATACTGGCTGTTGGTGCCGATGATTATTTCAGGGTTTGTATCGCCCGTTTCAGTTTTGTACTGTTCAATTAATTGCTTCGCTTTTTCAGGCTCATAACTATAACCTTCAATTTCATCATAGCCCGGCAAGCCTTTTGGAATGAAGCCGTGAATGGCTGGAATTCCCATTCCGTTCCGAAGATAGGTAACCATCTTTTCGCGGTCAAAACCGTAATTTATTGCCTGTCGCAGTACTTTACTCTTTATTTCTGGTGTATTTGCTCCGAGAAAAAAACCAAGATATTCGGTATTTAAATAGGGCCCTGTGATTATATTCGCCAAATCTTCATATTTTGGCTGCAACTTTCCGTGGGTAGTTAATAATTCATCTTTGTAACTTCCGTCCAAACCCGAAATAAAATCAAGTTTTCCCTGTGCAAACTGTAAAAATTCACTTTGCTTGTCGGGCAAAAATGTAATTGAAACGGCCTCCAAATAGGGCAGTTGGATTCCTTTTTCATCCCGTTCAAAATAAAGGGAATTTTTTATGAAAACAAGTTTCACATTTTCTTCCCACATTTTAAACTGAAATGGTCCAGTTCCCACGGGATTTCTGCGAAAATCTGTGCCATAAAATTCTACAGCCTCCTTTGGCACAACGGAACAATATCGCATGGTGAGCAACCCTAAAAACGCTGGAAACGGTTGCTTCAATTTAATAACCAAAGTGGTGTCGTTTACGGCATTGTAATTTTCCACATAATTCATTACCCAACTCCCCGAGGAGGCAACTTTTTCATCCTTCAACCTATCAAAACTGTAAACAAAATCCTGGGCCACAACTTTTCGAGTGTATCGTGTTGGATTGTGAAGTTCTTTTTGTGCAAACGCCTTGTTTTGGTGGAAGAAAACATCATTCCTCAGAAAAAAAGTATAGGTATAAGTGGAATCATTTATAATCCATTTTTTCGCAATATCCGGTTCTATATTTAAAGAATCGTCCAACTGAACCAACCCATTATAAAGTTGGTTGTCGGGCCAAATAGCTTGTGGATTCCGAGCAAATGCGGGATCTAACGTTGGGATGTTTCCGTGCTCGTTATAGCGGAAAACGAGATGGTCTCTTTCCGTTTCGGAATTATTTCCGCAGGAAAGGATTGTAAATAGTGTAATGAAAATTATGAAAAATCTGAACATTCTAAAGGATTACCACGAATGCACGAATATATAGGTTTATTGGTTTAATTTGTAGCCAAACCTAGAAATTTCAAAACAAAAAGTTCGTGTATTCGTGGTTATAAGTTTGTATTTTTGTGCCCTTGCTTGCCAAAAAAACAATAATGAACGCACCAAAAAAAGTCGCTTTTTACACTTTAGGCTGTAAACTCAATTTCAGCGAAACTTCAACTATTGCGAGAAATTTTGAAGGAGAGGGTTTTCAGCGTGTTGAGTTTTCTGAAATGGCTGACATTTATGTGATAAACACCTGCAGCGTTACCGAAAATGCTGATAAGCGTTTTAAAACAATTGTAAAACACGCGCAGAAAGCAAATCCCAACGCTTTTGTTGCGGCAGTTGGTTGCTATGCTCAATTGAAACCACAAGAATTGGCAGATGTTGATGGCGTAGATTTGGTGCTTGGCGCTACGGAAAAATTCAAAATAACAGATTATTTGAATGATCTTTCCAAAAATGATTTTGGCGAAGTACATTCCTGTGAAATTGAAGAGGCAGATTTTTATGTAGGTTCCTATTCCATCGGCGATAGAACGCGGGCCTTTTTGAAGGTGCAGGACGGCTGCGATTATAAATGCACCTATTGTACCATTCCTTTGGCGCGCGGTATTTCGCGAAGCGATGCTTTGGAAAATGTTTTGAAAAATGCCTTTGAAATTTCGCGGCAAGGAATAAAGGAAATTGTATTAACTGGCGTGAATATTGGCGATTACGGGAAAGGTGAATTCGGAAATAAAAAGCATGAACACACTTTTCTGGATTTGGTAAAAGCGTTGGATGAAGTTGAGGGCATTGAAAGGCTCCGCATTTCTTCAATAGAACCAAATCTTTTGAAAAATGAAACTATTGAGTTCGTTTCAAAATCGAGGACATTTGTGCCACATTTCCACATTCCGTTGCAAAGTGGAAGCAACCATATTTTGAAACTTATGCGCCGTCGGTATATGAGTGAACTTTATACGGAACGCGTTTCAAAAATCAGAGAAGTTATGCCCGATGCGTGCATTGGCGTTGATGTTATCGTGGGATTTCCTGGGGAAACTGAGGAACGGTTTTTGGAAACCTATCATTTTTTGAACGAGTTGGACATTTCATATTTGCATGTTTTTACTTATTCCGAAAGAGACAATACCCCGGCTGTGGAAATGGAGGGAATTGTTCCAATGAAAGTGCGAAACAAACGCAGCAAAATGTTGCGAGGCCTTTCAGCAAAAAAAAGAAGGGCTTTTTATGAAAGCCAGCTCGGAACAAACCGAACTGTACTTTTTGAAGGGGAAAACAAAGAAGGGTACATTCACGGATTTACTGAAAATTATGTGAAAGTAAAAGCACCGTGGAATCCTGAATTGGTGAATACTTTGCAGGAAATTACTTTAACTGAGATTGATGAGGATGGTTTGGTTAGATTTAAGTCCGCGGTTTTAATGCAGCCTATTATTTTGACGGATTAAACTATTCTTCTTCTTTTGGCTTATTTTTTCTCTCCCTTATTTTACCAATAATATTTATAATTGAAATACCATAAAAAGTCTTTTTGTTATTGATAATCAATAGGGGTGAAACAGCAAACCCATAGACGTGAGAAAGGGTATATTCAACTCGTGGATTAATAATTATTGCAAGAGAAACATCTTTTTCAAAATCATAGGTATGGGAGGGCGAAGTGCCTAAGTTAAAACCACCAAAACCGCCTGTATTTTCATAATCTTGAAAGTTTGTGGCATATTCACTAAATTGTAATCCCAATCCTCCTTGCAGTATCCATCTAAAATTTGAATTTTCATTGAATTTTCGAACATACCCCGCAGTAAGATGGGGAATATTGTATTTATCTGTAATATTTGAATCTCCACCACCAAAAATACCTCTTCCAGCAGAATAATCACTCGGCGTTTCGATAGCTTCCGCAAATAAGGAATATATACCCAAATGCACTATGTATTTCTGATTGTAAATGTCATTGATTCCCACATCAGCACCGTAGTAATTTCCGCCCGAAAACCCTACATTCCCGTAAACATAATTTTTCTCAAAAAACTGGGCAGTTGCCACAAATGAAAATCCCAAGAAAAAAATAAAAAAAAATAAACTGCTGTTTTTCATAATTTGAAGTTTTTAGGATAAAAAAATTGTGGTGCCTAAAAAACGAAAGGGTCTTTAAAAAAAGCCCCTTTTGATTAAATGTACAAAAAAAAAATCTAGATGTTTATCCCTACGGGCAATAGATCTTTATATTTTCTGCGATTTTTACGCATAAAACCTGCAACTTCGGGGCTGGTGGGAACTAAACTGATGCCGCGCTTCTTTACTTCTTCAAAAACCGCTTTTATAAAGATTTCACGGAAACCCTGTTCTTCCATATCTTCGGGCATTTCATATTTAGTAAGAAAAATTTTTCGGTCTTGCAGGGAATATTCTATGCGGGCCATATTGTCGCCGATTTCAAGTTCGAATTGTCTTAAAAATTCATTATCGGTAATTTCTACATCTTCTATCATTTTGAAGTTGTTTTAAATAGTTGTTCAGCTGGTTTTAGATAAAGCATATTATCACTGATTTTAAAATAAGCATTTACAATAGATAACTCGTTCAATATCTGGCATTAAAAATGTTTGGTTTGGTTTCAAAGTAAATTGTCAGTAGAATTGTCAGTTTTAAGGAAACTTTTATAAGTTTATCTTTGTACTCGTAAATTTACGAATAAACTTTGGGCTATGCCATTTTCTTCACAAAAGAACTTATGAATTCTGAAAAAACACATGTTTATTTTGTTCCCGGATTGGCTGCCGGAGGCGAAATTTTTAGGAACATTAAACTTCCCGAAAAATACGAAATCCATATTTTGGAGTGGCTCATTCCAGAAAAAGGGGAGCAATTAAAAGCTTATGCAGAAAGGATGGCGAAAAGTGTAAAGGAAAATAATGCAATATTAATTGGTGTTTCCTTCGGTGGTGTTGTAGTGCAGGAAATGAACCAATTTTTAAAATTGAAAAAATTGATAATTATATCGAGCGTTAAAACCCGAAATGAGCTCCCGCGCCGAATGAAAATTGCAGGTTTTACGAAGGCTTACAAACTAATTCCCACCAGTTTGGTTGTAAACGCTGAAAATTTGACCAAATTTTCCGTTGGTCCAAAATCAAAAAAACGCCTGGCGCTATATCAGGAATACCTTCACGTTCGCGACAAACAGTATTTAGACTGGGCACTTGAAAAAATGGTGACATGGAACCCAACAAAAAAAATAGATAAAATTGTTCACATTCACGGGGAAAAAGATATGGTGTTTCCTATAAAATATATTGATGGCTGCGAAGTTATTAAAGGTGGAACCCATATTATGATTTTGAACAAAGGCAAGGAAGTTTCAAAAAAACTGCTTGAAGTTTTTGAGCAATAATTCTTGCTTTTCAACAGAAGAAGAGCATTAATAAGTATCTTTATTGAAAATACGATTTTATGAAAACGATAGGAAAAATTGGTTTGGGAGTAGCGGTTTTAGCCGTATGCGCATTGAGCATCCACGCCGTACAGGATGCCCCCACAGATGAAAATCTTGAAAAGAAATTGGTAAATGACTATAATGTATATGCACTACCGCTGCCAGAAAAAATGGATTTTGCGGGCGAAGCTGTTCCACTTGAAAACCCGGATATACGGGAGCGAATGGATAGGGAATTATTGGTAAATGTTTATTGGCAATCAAACGGATTGCTTCTCTTTAAACGCGCCAATAAATATTTTCCGCAAATAGAACCCTTGCTTAAAAAATATGGATTGCCTGACGATTTTAAATATTTGGCCGTCGCCGAAAGTGGACTTGAATATACCAGTTCGCCTGCTGGCGCTTCCGGCATTTGGCACTTTATGAAAGGTACCGGAGTAGAGTATGGTCTTGAGATAAACGACTATGTTGATGAGCGT
This sequence comes from Aequorivita sp., assembly GCA_030690315.1. Classification (GTDB taxonomy): domain Bacteria; phylum Bacteroidota; class Bacteroidia; order Flavobacteriales; family Flavobacteriaceae; genus Aequorivita. The sequence goes on along the minus strand of JAUYGY010000038.1, from coordinate 26,851 downwards.
TATAATCTGGAAAAAGCCACAATGGTAGCTGCAGAATATCTTAAAAACGCAAAAAATAAATTTGGAAGTTGGACTATGGCCGCCGCATCCTATAACGCTGGAGTGGGCGGAATGAACAAACAAATTAATAGGCAGAGCCAAACCAGTTATTACGATTTGTTATTGAATGATGAAACAAGCCGTTACGTGTTTAGGATTTTGGCCTTAAAAGAAATGATGACGAATCCGCAAAAATATGGCTTCAATTTTAGGGAGAAGGATTTATATACACATATCCCTACTTATAAAGTTAAAGTAACCACACCCGTTGAAAATTGGTCAGAATGGGTAAAAGCTTATGGAATAAACTATAAAATATTAAAACTACATAACCCCTGGCTTCGAGATACTTTTTTAAAGAATGCTACAGGAAAGGAATATTTTATAGAAATTCCTGAAAAAGGATATTACAATTAAAAGCTTAAAATCTTCAAAAGAAAAAACCCTTAGAAATAAAATTTTTACGGGTTTTGTTTTGATGCAAAATGATCTTTTTCTTGGTCGCCTAAGTTTTTCAGCAGCGATATTCCATTTAGGAAGGAGTTGTAGTTCAACTCAAAAGAAATCTCATATTTTTCGTTATACGGGTGAAGCACGCCTCGTCTTACGTCAACAATACGTTTGTTTTCATCTATAAAAAAAGAAGTTGGAAAACCGAGACTGTGTTTCATTATTTCCACAATATGATCGTTGGTGTTTTCCTTTTCGTCAACATAAACAACGTTTATTTTGCTTGAATAATCTCGGGTTGATTTCCGGACATTCTCTTTTGAATCCCAGAAAAGAACCACAAAATCAATGTCTTTGTAATGCTTCGCCGCTATTTCATTTAAAGCAGGAATTTCGCCGACGCCGGGAGTACACCATGAAGCGTAGGTCATTAAAAAAACAGGCTTTTCAAATTTATAAAGCTCTATTTTTTTTCCTGAAAGTTTTCTCACTTTAAAATTGTCGAGATAACTTCCGTTTACCACATTATTTATTAGGGAATCAAATAGAATTTCCGCGCGTTCAAAATCTTGTTGTGCATATGCATTTTGGGAATTTCTTACGTACTTCTTAATATTTTTACCAATAGCTTCAGAAAATAGAGAGCTTTGCTCAATCTGTGATTGTGCTGTGAAGGTTAGTAATAAAAAGAGATAAAGTAGATTTCTTCCCATAAACATAAGCATTGCGCAAAGTTAATGCAGTTCAATAATTTATAACACTCTATTCGACAAAGAGTTATAAAAATTCGTTGAACTACACAAAATGAAAATTTACTTTTAAGAAATAATGCTTAGAATCTTCTTCCTCCACGACCACCTTGGCCAAATTGCTGTCTGGGTTGTCCCATTTTCTTCATCTGCTGTTTCATCATCTTTATTTGATCATTCAACATGCCGTGTTTGTCCAGTTTTTTTGCTTCGGCAAGCAATAGATCAGCATCACGTTTGCGATTTTTAGTCATCGCAATACCGGCCAGGTTCAGTTTGGTCATTGCCATATCTGCAGACATGTTTAACCCTAATTTTTCTGCCTTTTTGAAGTACTTTTCGGCCTCTACCATATTGGTTTGTGAGATCATCAAACCATTTAGATAATTGTAATATCCTTCCTGTTTTGGAACTAATGCGGCCTTTGGATCACTGATTCTATCAAGCCATTTTTTAGCTCCCGGAAAATCTTGCTTGCGAAGGCGAAGAAATGCCAGCAAAATGATTTCATTTTTGAAATATAGAAAAACGAATATGAGCGAAAGAAAAATAAGCATAATACCGTTGCCAATATTTGTTTCGGTAAATTGCCAAACCGCAGTGCCTAATACCAATGCGGCTAAAACTATTTTTATATTTTTATTGAACATGAATCATTTTTAATATGGCCTGCAAAGGTATAAAAACTAAATGCTTTTTAATAGTTTTTGCATCCTTCTCAAGGAATTATTTTTTATAATATGTTACAATTTCAAATGGAAATTTTAAAAAAATTGGAACATTTGTAAACAACTTAAAACTTTGCTGATATTTTTTCAAAAAAGGTTTGCCTAAGTGAAAACTTGTTGTATTTTTGCACCCGACTTTGGAGAAAGGTCAACCCACAAAGATATTTTCAGAAGTTAAAGAATAAGATAATGAGCAAAAGAACATTTCAGCCATCAAAAAGAAAAAGAAGAAACAAACACGGTTTTAGAGAGCGTATGGCCTCTGTAAACGGAAGAAAGGTTTTGGCTGCCCGCAGAGCGAAAGGCAGAAAGAAATTATCTGTATCTTCTGAAGCCCGTCACAAAAAATAAATGTTGATAAATTATATATAAAAGGTGTTGTTTAACTAAGCGACACCTTTTTTTTATACCCTAATGCGTCGTAATTTTGCGGCACCGAAAAAGTAAAAGTAATGCCAAAAAATCCCTCCATTAAATCAGTTCTAATTATTGGCTCTGGCCCCATTGTTATTGGTCAAGCGTGCGAGTTTGATTATTCCGGTTCCCAATCGTTGCGCTCTTTACGCGAAGATGGAATTGAAACAATTTTAATAAACAGCAATCCTGCAACCATAATGACGGACCCTTCTATGGCCGATCATATTTATCTTTTACCACTTACCACAAAATCATTAATAAAAATATTAAAAGAGCACCCACAGATTGATGCAGTTTTGCCAACTATGGGCGGACAAACGGCGCTCAATCTTTGTATAGAGGCAGATGAAAAAGGAATTTGGAAAGATTTTGGAGTAAAGTTAATAGGTGTAGATATTGACGCAATAAATATCACTGAAGACCGGGAAAAGTTCAGGAAATTGATGGAAGAAATAGGCGTAGCAATGGCACCGCAAGCTACGGCAAATTCCTATTTACAAGGGAAGGAAATAGCGCAGGAATTTGGTTTTCCATTGGTAATTAGAGCTTCCTATACTTTGGGAGGTGCAGGCGCTTCTATTGTTTATAAAGAGGAAGATTTTGACGAATTATTATCACACGGACTGGAAATTTCCCCAATCCACGAAGTGATGATAGATAAGGCAATGATGGGCTGGAAGGAATATGAGCTGGAATTGCTTCGAGATAATAATGACAATGTTGTAATTATCTGTACCATTGAAAATATGGATCCAATGGGAATCCACACCGGAGATTCCATTACCGTTGCTCCTGCAATGACACTTAACGATCGCACATTCCAACGAATGCGCGATATGGCAATCCACATGATGCGCAGTATCGGGGATTTTGCTGGTGGCTGTAACGTTCAATTTGCAGTAAGCCCTGATGAAAATGAAGAGATTATTGCTATCGAAATAAACCCACGGGTGTCGCGCTCTTCAGCTTTAGCTTCAAAAGCAACTGGATATCCAATTGCGAAAATCGCCACAAAACTGGCCATTGGTTACAGATTGGACGAATTAAACAACCAGATCACCAAGTCAACTTCAGCTCTTTTTGAGCCAACTTTGGATTATGTAATTGTAAAAATTCCGCGCTGGAATTTTGATAAATTTGAGGGCTCAGACCGTACTTTGGGACTACAAATGAAATCGGTTGGAGAAGTAATGGGCATTGGCCGGTCGTTTCAGGAAGCGCTTCACAAAGCCACGCAGTCACTGGAAATTAAAAGAAATGGTATTGGTGCCGATGGTAAAAGCTATACCAATTACGAACAAATTCTCGATAAGCTGAAAAACGCAAGTTGGGATCGCGTTTTCGTAATTTACGACGCAATACAGATTGGAATTCCCCTTAGCAGAATCCACGAAATCACTAAAATTGATATGTGGTTTCTTCGCCAATATGAAGAACTGTATTTACTGGAAAAGGAAATTTCAAAATATACTTTGGAAACACTTCCGAGGGAATTATTGCTTGAGGCAAAACAAAAAGGCTACGGCGACAGACAGATTGCACATATGTTGAAATGTTTAGAGAGCCAAGTTTACAAAAAGCGTGAGGAAATGAACATTCAGCGCGTTTACAAATTGGTTGATACTTGCGCCGCGGAATTTAAAGCGGAAACGCCCTATTATTATTCCACATTTGAAAACGAGATGCAGCTTGAGGGCAAAAAACCCTATTCCGAAAATGATAGCATTGTTACCCAAAAGAAAAAAATAATCGTGCTCGGTTCTGGCCCAAACAGAATAGGGCAGGGCATCGAGTTTGATTATTGCTGTGTTCACGGCGTTTTGGCTGCTGCCGAATGTGGTTACGAAACCATAATGATAAACTGTAATCCCGAAACTGTTTCCACAGATTTTGATGTTGCTGACAAACTTTACTTTGAACCCGTTTTCTGGGAACATATTTATGACATAATTCGCCACGAAAAGCCTGAAGGTGTTATCGTTCAGCTTGGCGGTCAAACAGCTTTAAAACTTGCCGAAAAACTTGATAGATACGGAATAAACATTATAGGGACAACATACAAATCGTTGGATTTAGCCGAAGATCGCGGAAGCTTTTCAATGCTTTTAAAGGAAAACAACATTCCATATCCAGAATTTGGGGTGGCTGAAACTACGGAAGATGCCTTGGCGCTTGCCGATGTACTTGACTTTCCGCTTTTGATTCGTCCTTCCTATGTTTTGGGTGGGCAGGGGATGAAAATTGTTATCAATAAAAAGGAATTGGAGGAGCACGTTGTTGATTTGCTTCGAAAAATTCCGAATAACAAATTATTGCTGGACCATTATTTAGATGGCGCCATTGAAGCCGAAGCAGATGCAATTTGTGATGGCGAAAACGTCTATATTATTGGAATAATGGAACATATTGAACCATGCGGAATCCATTCCGGAGATTCAAATGCTACTTTACCACCTTTCAATTTGGGAGAATTTGTAATGCAGCAGATAAAAGACCACACCATTAAAATAGCAAAATCACTTAAAACAGTGGGTCTAATAAATGTACAATTCGCCATCAAGGATGACATTGTTTATATTATTGAAGCCAATCCAAGGGCTTCGCGTACCGTGCCTTTTATAGCAAAAGCTTACGGAGAACCTTATGTGAATTATGCTACCAAGGTTATGCTTGGCCACAATAAAGTAACCGATTTCAACTTTAATCCGAAGTTGGAAGGATATGCAATTAAACAGCCAGTGTTTAGTTTCAATAAATTCCCAAATGTGAATAAACAATTGGGTCCAGAAATGAAAAGTACCGGCGAAAGTATATTATTTATTGACAGTTTAAAGGATGATGCTTTTTATGATCTTTACGCCCGAAGAAAAATGTATTTGAGCAAATAGCACTTTGTTTTGATTGTGGCACGATTTTGCGTTACTATTTTTTGTAACTTTAGATTATCAACCTACTTAAGCATTTAGTATATGAAAAAAATTACTTTGTTCTTTTTTTTTATTTCAATGAACATTCTCACAGGGCAGAATGTTTTTGAAATTGCATGGGGGCAGGGCATAAATGAATCTGTTGCCAGCCCAACTATTGAAGTGGGCGATACCGTGAGTTGGCATTGGGCAGATGCTTCACAGAAAAGCGTTTCAGCACTACCAAATGGAACTGAGAATTTTGATAGTGGTGCACTTAAGAGCATCAACAGTGAGTTCTCATACACTTTTTCAAAACCAGGCGTTACCGAATACCAAAACGACTCTGATCCATCTATGCACGGAAAGGTTACCGTTGTGGCAAAACTTTCAACAGAAGACAAGTTTATAAAAAATCTGAACTTTTTTCCCAATCCCGTTAAAAACGATTTAACAATTTCCTCGCTATTTAAAATTGATAATTATCAAATATATAATGTTTTGGGAACGCTCGTTTCTGAAGGGAAAGGTGCAGGAAATTATACTCAAGTTGATATGAGTAGGTTGAATAGCGGATTGTATTTTGTGAAAGTTACTTCAAATGGCATGCAGACTACTTTAAAAATTGCAAAAAAATAACTCTTTGTATTTGAAGGGCTTCTTTTAATTTCTATTAAAATGTGGCGATTTTTCCTGTTCCACCTCAGTGATAAAATAGTTTGTCTCGCCCCAAATAGCAAAAGTTGCATAACGCTCCACATAGGTAACCTTTACATAGCTACCTTGATATTCCTTTAACTTCTCAATCACTTCTTCGTCTTGATCCAACACTGAGAATGAAAAAATTTGTGCCCCACTAATGCCTTGACTTATTTCACCTTCCCATGTTTTAATAACCACACCGCGATGGCTGAATTTTATAAGCTCACCGGCACGTGTCCCTTCGCTATAGGGAACGTAATATACAAATGCAATATAGAGCAGATAAAGCGCCACAAGGCTTCCGAGGATGATGAATAGTACTTTTTTCATAATATTTTAATTAAAATCAATTTCTTCATCGGTATTCACATTGGCTTTTTTTAACCAGGCTGGCTTCATTTTGTCTTTAGGTGAAATACCCAGTTCTTCAAGTTTGTTTATATCCTTAATTAGGTTTTGATTACCGGTCAATTTTTTCATCGCCCCGTCATACGCACTTTTGGTGGAAGCAATTCTATTTCCCACAGTTTCCAAATCATCCAATAAAATCTTGAATTTATGGTATAAACTGCTTGCATGGCTGGCAATTTCCAAGGCATTTTGTTGTTGCTTCTCGTTGCTCCACAGGGCGTCAATGGTACGCAAAGTTGAAAGAAGCGTGGTAGGACTAACTAATAATATGTTTTTCTGAAAAGCTGTGTAAAAGAAGGAATTGTCAAAATTCTGAGCTAAATAAAGCGCGGGCTCTATTGGTATAAACATCAAAACGAAATCTGGTGACTGAATTCCGTGCAAATCTTCATACTTTTTTGAACTTAATTGGGTAATGTGGTTTTTCAAGGATTGAATATGGTCTTTTAAATATTTTTCCTTTAAACCTTCGTTTTCTTCGTTTATGTATTTTTCATAGGCCGTCAAAGAAACTTTTGAATCTATTACCATTCGTTTATCATTTGGCAAATGTATTACCACATCTGGAAGCACTTTGTTTCCGTCATTATCGGTATAAGATTTTTGCACGAAATATTCCCTATCCTTCACCAAATTAGATTTTTCAAGCACGCGCTCCAAAATCAATTCTCCCCAATTCCCTTGGGTTTTACTTTCCCCTTTTAGTGCCTTTGTAAGGTTATTGGCTTCCTCACTTATTTTTACATTTTGTTCATTTAGAAACTGAAGTTGTTTCCCCAACTCTGCATGCCCCTTTATAAAATCTTGGTTGCTCTTTCCTACTTTTTCTTCAAATTCCTTGATTTTCTGGTTCAAGGGTTTCAGAATATTCTCAATATTTTCTTTGTTACTTTCAGTGAATACACTTGTTTTATCGGTCAAAATTTTATGGGCGATATTTTCAAACTTATCCTTAAAATCTTTTTCAAAATTTCTGAAATGTTCTTTTTCTTTTTCAAGCTCATTGCGCAGTGCTTCATATTCAGCACCTTGCCGTGAAAACTGTATGTTGGCTTGTTCTTTTTCTTTTTGTAAAACGTCTTTTTCTGAAGTTAAAATATCTAAACGCTGATTCAATTTTTCTTCCTGCACCAAATTATTTTGAAGGCGTTCTTCAAGCTTGCCAGTTTCAGTTTTGTTCTTTAATCGCGCAATAAGATTGCCGATAAATGCCCCAATCAATAAGCAGATAGCGGCAAGTAAAAGGAAGAGAAAAGTTTCGTTCATTACAATAAATTTTAAAAGTAAATATACTTATTTCCGAATGGTAAACCTTCCAGTTTTGGAATCAAAATCGATGGTTTCTTTGGGGAAAAGTGCTTCAAACCTTCCAGTTTCTATCAACTTGCAGGGCTCGTCAAAATAGGTTTCGTTTTTTGCCATTACAAGCATTTTGTCGGTTAGCTGAATTGCCAAATCTATTTCGTGGGTGGAAAAAAAGATAGTTTTTCCGGTTTCCTTTGCCAGATTTTTTAGAAGTTTCAAAACGTAGGCACGATGATATAAATCTAAATGGGTTGTGGGTTCATCGAGAATAATTAACGGGGTATCCTGCGCCAAAGCCCTGGCGATGGCAACACGCTGCATTTGGCCATCGCTCAACTCAAAACATTTACGGTGGGCGAGGTCAACGGTTTCCGTAGCTTCCAAGGCAAAGTTTATCGCCTTTCTGTCTGCTTCGGAAAGGGAACCGATCCAATTGGTATAGGGTTGTCTTCCCAATGAAATCATTTCCAAAACCGTAAGATTTTTTGATGCGGGGGCTTCGGTCAAAACCACACTCAACTGCGTGGCAAGTTGAAAGGACGAGTATTCGTTTAAATCTTTTCCGTTTAAAAAAATGGATCCTTTTAATGCGTTTTGCATTCCAGTCAATGTCCTTAAAAGTGTGGATTTTCCAATTCCATTTGCACCCACAAGTCCAACCAATTCCCCTTTTGCGATAGAGAAATCAATATCTTCCGCAATTATAGAATCACCTCCTTTTTTCGAGTAGCCTACAGCAAGATTTCGTGCTTGTAAAATGATATGTTTTTCTTCCGAAGCCATTAAAAGAAGAGTTTTCGTTTTCGCACCAATAACCAAATTACAACCGGAGCGCCTATTAAAGAAGTGATTGCATTAATTGGCAACGTAAATTCGCTGAATGGCAATTGTGCCACCGTATCGCAAATTAGCATCAGCAAACTACCGCAAAGTAGTACTGCGGGCAGTAAAATTAAATGGTTGGACGTTTTGTAAACTTGGCGTACCAAATGCGGCACCGCCAAACCTATAAAGGCGATTGGCCCCACAAAAGCGGTAATACTTCCCGCAAGAATACTGGTGGCAAGAATTATTATAAATGTGGTGCGTTTTATGTGAAGCCCCATACTTTTCGCATAGTTTTCACCCAGCAATAGCGCGTTTAATGATTTACTGCTGAAAACACTAAGCGCCAAACCTGCCATAAAGCAAATAACTAAAATCAAAACTCCTTGCCAAGACTGATTTCCCAAGCTTCCGAAGGACCAAAATATGTATTGCTGAAGCTGCTCTGCATTGCTGAAATATGACAGGACCGAAACCACGGCCGTTGTAACGCTGCCAAACATAAGCCCGATTATCAAAATCGCCATCGTGTCTTTTATTCTGAAAGTTACTGCCAAAACCGCAAGCAACACCAAAAAACTGCCCATGGCTGAAGCAATTACCAAACTCCATTGGCTTAACAAGATTGTTCCGAAAAATCCTCCAAAAGCGCTTGCACCCAAAATCAAAATAGCCACGCCCAAACTCGCGCCACTGCTAAGCCCCAAAACAAAAGGCCCCGCCAGCGGATTTCTAAAAAGGGTTTGCATCAACAAGCCCGAAATTGCCAAGCCGCCACCCGCAAGCATTGCGGTTATTGCTTTGGGCAGTCGGTAATCCATCAAAATGTAGTGCCATGTTTCTTTGGAAGCTCCGTTTCCTGTAAAAACCGAAAAAATTTCCTTCAACGGAATAGAAACCGAACCCATACTCAAGTTCATCAAAAATGCAGCGATAAGCACCAAAAAAAGCATTGCAAATTGAAACTTGTATGTTGGCGAGGCTTGCATTATTTCAGCTTATTAAAAAAATAAAGTTCGTGCGTTGGCAACAATTCGGGGTGAAGTATTTTAATGAGATCCTTTAAAACCAAATCGGGTCTATTGGGTGCCAATTCAAAATAAATAACGCCTCCAGTTTTGCCTTTTTTCAAACTATAGGAATATACATCGCCAGTTTTAAATGCCGCAATTTGCTTGTAAACGTTGTTTGCATTTTTCATTTCATCCAAAGTGGTGAATTGTCCTGGTCCAATCCAAATTTCGGCGTGGTTGCCTTTCTCGAGCACTGATTCCAAACTTAATGATAGGCTGCCAGTGCCTTTTGAATCTTTCCACAGATAATCCCCGTTTGCGTCTGCAATAAACTGCGCCCCCCAACTGTCGCCCTGTGGCATATACCAAACGTCTTTATACATTGCCCCGCTAATTACCGTGGGTCTTTTTTGTGTTTGGGATGCTTTATTTTTAGCGGCAAGATATTCTGTTTCAATGCTGTTGAAAATACTGTCTGCTTCCTTTTCTTTATTGAAAAGTACCCCGAAAAATTTTATCCATTCAGCTTTTCCCAAAGGGGAAGTTTCCGTCCAATCTGAATTATAAAGTACTGGAATTCCTGTTTTTTGAAGGGTCGCAAAGGTTGAGTTATTTCCATCAATCGCAAATCCGATTACTGCGCTGGGTGCTAAATCAATTAGGATTTCAGTGTTTATGTCTTCGTTTTTTCCGAGTTCTGTAATTTCTCCTTCTGCAATTCTTTGTCGCGTTTTTTCCGAAGAAATGTAATCCAGACTTGGAAATCCTACCAAGGTTTCATCTTCACCCAACATTTCTAAGGAAGGAATATGGGTTGTGGAGGTCACAACTATGCGTTTCAGAGGCACTTCAACTACCGCATCAAAACTTTCGGGGTTTGGTAGTGAGCCATTTTTTTCAACTAAAGCATACTTAAAAGTCTTGTCGGTTCCTGGCCACGGGTTTTTTAAAGTGATTGTTTTGTAGCCTTCAAATATGTGGATTTCAAAACCTTTTGCATATTTTATTTCTACGGAATCTCTATTAATACTACCAATTTCTTCGATATTATTATGAAGTTCCTTGTTTTTGCAAGAGGTGAAAACACAGAGAAAAGTGAATAGGAAAACAATTTTTTGCATCTTCAAAAATAATGGTTTTGTTTGGGCATACTAATTTTTAAAGTCTATTTTTGCAATGAATTTTGGTAAGCTATTTTCCAAATAGGAAAAAGCTTTTAAAAGGGAAATAGGTGAACGATATTGAATCCGATCATTCGAAAATCAAAAATCGGCAATCAAAAATCGTTAATCCTATGCTGTTCCCGCAACTGTAAGTCGTCCCGAAATATTTTTGGGCGTGCATTCTTCAAAAACCACTGTCAGCCCTAGGTTGATGGGAAGGTGGCACAAAAGACAAGCCAGGAGACCTGCCAGATTCATAACATAAAATCATCAAACTTTCGGGATAAAGGTTGAATTATGAAACAAAACGGTTTCCATATTATTTTGGCATTTTTCCTTTGCACGGTTTCGGCCTATGCACAGTTGGATAGTATTCAGCATTTGCCTGAAGTGATGATGACGGATTCAAAACTCGTTCATTTTTCAAAAGGCTTCAAACTTGAAAAACTTAATGATTCCATTGTTGAAAGAAATGCAACTTCACTAACGGAAACACTTCGCTATAATTCGTCCATATATTTTAAGGAAAATGGATTTGGAATGGTTTCATCACCTAGCTTTCGAGGAACCAATGCAGCACAAACGGCCGTAATTTGGAACGGAATAAACATCAATTCTATTTTTACAGGACAAACGGATTTCAATACAATTTCACCTTTAAATTACGACGAAATTGCCATCAGGAGCGGCGGTGGCGGCGTGCAATATGGCAGTGGCGCCGTGGGCGGAAGTATTCATTTAAACAATACGTATTCTTTCAAAAAAATAAATAATACAAAAGTTGGTCTGCACAGCGGCAGTTTTTCAACAGTTGGCGCAAATGCTAACACAACGCAAACTTGGGGAGACCACTATTTAAATGTGGGCGTGGATTTTATTAGTTCTGAAAATGATTTTGAATTTGTGGGGAAGAATATGACAAACACTCACGGACAGTTTTTGCGTTTTGCGGCAACCGTTAATGAGGCGCGCAAATTGAAGCGGGGAGTGGCTACTTGGAATTCGGAATACATTTACAACGACCGCAATTTTTCCGGCAGTTTAAACACTATTGGGAAAGACGGTTATAAGGATATTTCAACAAGAAACCTTTGGCTGTTGCAACAAAGAACAGGGATTTTTAATACAAAGGCTAGTGTGGCCCATCTTTTTGAACAGTACCGATATTTTCCCGATACTGAAAAACCGAGCTATGATGATGGTAACGCGAATACGTTTATAGGGGCGTTACAATCTGAAGTTTTACTTCAGAAAAAACTTCGGATAAATGGCAAAGTTGAATACAATTATATAAATGCCGAAGGTGATAATGTTGGGGAAAATTCCAGAAAAACGTTGGCCACCGTTTTATTGATAAATCATAAAATATCTGATGATTTCAATTATGGTTTAAATATTCGAAAGGAATTTTTTAACGATTTTGACAATCCCTTTCTTTTTTCCGCGGATGCGAAATGGAAGGTTTCAAAAAATTATGCACTCCGTTTGAATGGCTCAAAAAACTATCGTGTTCCCACTTTTAACGACTTGTATTGGTATGCGGGAGGAAATGTGAATTTGCACCCAGAAACATCGTATCAATTGGAACTTGGGCAGGAATTTTCATTCGGAAAATTGAATGTCGATGTAGCCGCATATTATATTTCTTCGGAAGATTTAATAAAATGGGTTCCCGAAAACGGTATAATTTGGGAACCTGTAAACATTAATGAAGCAAGAAATTACGGGGCGGAATTGAATATGGGCTATTCAGTAAAGCTCTTAAAACAGCACACGCTTGGTTTCACCGCAAATTATTCATACACCAAAGCGGAAGATTTGGAAAAAGAAAAGCAACTTATTTATGTTCCTTTTCACAAAGCCACGGGAACGCTTCAGTATAATTTTAAAACTTTATTGGTATATTTTCAGGGATTGTATAATGGTGAAGCATATACTACTACCGATAATTCCGCCGCTGTGGAAGCTTATAAAATTTTTAATTTGGGTGCCGAATATACTTTTTCTTCACCCCCAGAAATAACTTTCGGCGGACGGTTTAAAAACGTTTTTAATGTTTATTATGAAAACGTTGCATACAGACCAATGCCCTCCAGAAACATTCAATTATTCTTAAAATTTAATATTTAAATACATGAAAACGATGAAAAAACTATTGTTCTTAACTTTTGCAACTTCTCTATTTATATCCTGTAGCAATGATGACGATCCGCAAAATGACCCGATACCAACTGCGGCCTATGAAAAAGGTATTTTAGTAACCAATGAAGGCCCTTTTGGAAATGGTTCGGGTACGATTTCCTTTATTTCTGAGGATTTTACCACAGTATTTCATGATATTTATAAAACCGTAAATGGGTCAGATATAGGAAATATAGTGCAGTCAATGGGTTTTAGTTCAGAAAACGCATATATAGTTGCAAACAATTCAAACAGAATAATGGTTGCAAATCGGTTTACTTTTGAGAGCATTTCTTCCATTAGTGCGGGAATAAATAATCCGCGGTATTTTGTTTCAAATGATGCTTCGCGAGGTTATATTTCAAATTGGGGCGATCCTTCTGATAATACTGATGATTTTGTAGCTGTTTTGGATTTGATTACAAATACAGTGGTTTCAAGCATTCCTGTATCATTTGGTCCCGAAAGAATGGTTTTTGAAAATGACAAATTGTATGTTGCCCACCAAGGTGGCTATGGCCAGAATAATTTAATCTCGGTTATTTCAGGAAATAATTTACTAACCACAATTACTGTGGGAGATGTTCCCAATGCGATGGTTGAAGAAAATGGAATTTTATACGTATTGTGCAGCGGAAATCCAGACTATACAGGAAATGAAACTGCAGGTTCTTTAGTGAAAATAGATCTTGCCAACAATCAGATAATTGAAACCTTAACTTTTGGCGCTACCGAACACCCTAGCGGAATGACCGAAGATGGAGGCAACCTTTTTTACGGTTTAAATGGTAAAATTTATAAATTGGCAATGGCGTCAAACACCTTACCTGGAGCTGGAATAATTGATGGATTTTTCTACGCTTTGGAAGCTAAGGAAGGAAAACTCTACGCCACAGATGCGGGTGATTTTGCGAGTGATGGCAGGCTATTGGTTTATGATTTGACAACTAATCAAGAAATACAAAACGTAACCGTAGGGCTTATTCCTGGGGGAATATATTTTAACGATTAATAAAAAATATATAAAAAGGCTGGCTATACTTCTGTATTGCCAGCCTTTTTTTTATTTCTTCATTTCGCCAACCATAATTTGATAGATTGGTGAATTGGCCTTGCTGTTGGAAATTTCCTTTAAAGGTCTAAAGTCACGTCGAACTGGTAACGGCCTTGGCAATATTTCATTTAAAGCGGCTGCCAAAAACGGTTCGTTGGGATCGCCCAGTTGCCCAAGGTTGAAATAATCTTCCTGCATAGGAATCTGCGGAAACAAGCCGTCATTATAATCTGTATTTCCAGCTGCATTTGAGGTTTTGAAAACCAAAGGAAGCATGACATAAGTGTGATTTGGATTCGCCTCATTTCTGTTGAATTGCGGTGCCGGAGCATCATAAAGCAAGAAGGAAGCCTGAAACTTTCCAGTAGTTGTATCACCAACCTGTACCGCATCTATATAAGGTTTTAGACCGTTTAGAACCAATTCGCTGGCGGAAGCGGATCTTCGTGTAGTAAGAATGTAAACTTGAGAAAGATTAAGACTATTTATAGCATTGCCGTTACTGATGGAATTATCAAAAACACCGTTTTCTCCATATTCGGGCTGTCTATCTTCATTCCAGAATTCCTTGTAAAAAATCTGGCCATTAAACTGACCGGTAATCATACTGGCAAGATCTGTAGCAGTTTCTACTGAACCACCGCCATTATATCTAAGATCCAAAACAAGACTGGTTACTCCATCTGCTTTAAATTGTGAAAATGCGTTATTCAATTCAGTATCATAATCCCGGATAAAGCCGTTGTACATTAAATAACCAATTTTCTCTCCATTAATGTCAAGGGTCTGCGCTCTGTAAACTGGGTTTTCGTTGTATTGGGTTTTGTTTAGGGTTGCAGTTACGCCAGTGGAAGTAAAATCTGTTCCATCATAAGTGGCAAGACCAATGGTGTAAGTGTTCTGGGATATTAATTCTTCATAATTTGCTCTTGTAATCTGCTGCCCATCAATTGTTGTAAAAAGATCGCCGCGTTTTATCCCCTGCATTTGTGCGTCGGTATTTGGCAAAACATAACGAACGTACCCAAAGACATCATTACTGGTTTGAGAATAAGGCACCAAACCGAACTCCATTCCGTTACTGAGGGTTATTCCGTTCAGGGCATTTTCAATTAATGTATAATCGCTGTATAGACCGCTGAAACGATCCTGAGGTGATGTTAGATAATCAAACAATGTTTCGGGAGTTTCATAATTATTTAAAAAACCATTCAGCTCTTCCTGCCCTGCAAATGCATCGTTGGCAAGCTCTGGTGTATCTGCTTTATAGAGGTAAAAATAATTCAGTCCTCGGTAAATAAAGTTCTGGATATCGATAGTAGCTGCGGGTTGAAGATTATCGTCCGCATCTTCAAAACACGAAACAAAAAGGACAGAAACAATCAAAAAGGGGATGAAAATTTTTCTTTTCATAAGAAGGTTTATTTAAGTAAAATGTAAAACAGATAAATTAGGGATTATATTGCAAATGTAAAAATATGTTTTTTTAGTCGAAATTAATCCGATACTTTTCATCTTTGGGAACAATCAATACCTTTAAAATGTATTTTTCTACGAATACATGAATTGCAATCAAAACATGCCTGTATTCGTAGTGAACCCACAGTAACAATTTCATTGTAACAAAAATGCGCCCTATTCGTCATTAAATAAGAAGGCCAAAAAAACACAACCAAAACCAAATGGATAAAAATGAATTTACAACTATAGTGATGCCTTTAAAGGATAAGCTATACCGTTTGGCCAAAAGAATTTTGGTCTCTACCGATGAGGCTGAAGATGCGGTACAGGAAGTGTTTTTGAAACTTTGGAAGGGAAAGCAGCAAATTGAAAACTATAAAAACCCCGAAGCGTTTGCAATAACAATGACCAAAAATTATTGTTTGGACCGATTGAAATCTAAACAAGCTTCAAATTTGAAAATTGTGCACAGCAATTACCAAACTTCAGAAAATATTGAGAATAATATTGAAGCCAATGATGGTGTTGAAATGGTTTTCAGAATAATGGAAACCTTGCCCGAACAACAGAAAATAGTACTTCAACTGCGGGATGTTGAAGAATTTGAGTTTTCTGAAATAGCGAAAATGCTGGACAGCACCGAAACCGCAATTAGAGTAGCACTTTCCCGCGCACGTAAAACAGTTAGGGACGAAATGATAAAAAAATATAATTATGGAATCAGTTAAAATAGAAAAATTATTGGAGGCCTATTTTGATGGCTCTACCACCCTTGCAGAAGAAAAATTGTTGCGGGATTATTTCAACAATAACAATGTTGCGGGGCATTTAGAACAATACATTCCAATTTTTAAAGGATTGCAGGTTGCCCGCGAAGAGCGTTCCAGCAGAGACTTTGAAATGCCGGAAAGCAAACCGAAAACAATTAAAACTTGGTGGTATTCGGTTGCGGCAATGCTTGTGGTTGCCTTTGGGGTTGGAAGTTTTTACTTTTCACAACCGCAATACACCCAAGAAGAAAAAGAAGCTTTGGCCGCTTTTGAAGAAAGTAAAAACGCGATGATGTTGCTTTCGGAAAATCTAAACAAAGGGGCGGGTCAACTAACCTTAGTGGAACAATTTGAGATTACAAAAGACAAAATATTTGAATAATTTTTCAGCAAACAACAAATTTAAACAACAAACAATAAACTATAAAACAATGAAAAAAATAGCAATTATACTAGCACTGGCAATAGTACCGATGGTTTCCTTGGCCCAGAATGCTTTCGATTCCTTTGAGGACGAAAAAGACGTGACCTCTGTAGTGGTGACAAAAAATATGTTCAAACTATTGAGCAAGATGGATCTTAATTCCACTGATCCCGAAGCACAAGCATACCTTAAAATGGTTAATGATTTGGACAATATCAAAATTTTCACAACAGATAACCCAACGGTTGCGCTGAAAATGGATGATGCTGTTGCAAAATATATTTCCTCTACCAAGAATTTGGGCGAATTGATGCGCGTAAAAGAAGATGGTAAAAACATAAAATTTTACAGCAAGGAAGGAAAGAGTGAAAACTATGTGAGTGAACTTTTGATGCACCTTGACGGAATTGTGGATGGCAAGCCAATGACCGTAATTATGAGCATTACCGGAAACATTGATCTAAAACAGATTTCGAAACTGACGGAAGATTTAAAAGTTCCCGGCAGCGAAGAACTTAAAAATATCGACAAAAAGAAAAAGCAGTAATCATGGTACTAGTAAAATATTTTATGGCCCTATTACTTGGTGCAATGACTCTGATTTCTTGCAGCGACAAATCTTTACAGAAGTATTTGGTAGAAAAGCAGGACGATGATAAATTCGTGAAAATGGATATTGCCGCCAGCTTGTTGCAGGGAAGAAACAGCAATTTCACCCAAGAGGAAAAGGATATTCTAAGCACAATCAAAAAAGTGAACGTTGTTGCATATCCAATTAAAGAAAACGATACCGCCGATTTTGAAAAAGAAAGGAACGAATTGAAAGCTATCTTGGACCAAGATCAGTATAAAGAATTGACCCGCATAAAAAGTGACAATTGGAACGCCACCCTAAAATATTCCGGGGAAGAAGACGCCATTGATGAGGTGATCGTTTTTGCAAGCGACGACAATAGAGGCTTTGCAGTGTTCAGATTATTGGGCGAAAACATGCGGCCTGATCAGATGCTGAAATTAATGAAATCTGCTGAACGCGGCGATTTGGATGTCTCAAAACTGGAAGGGTTCGGAGAAATATTTAAAGATTAAATCTTGTTGATTAATAGTAGAGAAAGGCTTCTCCCGCTTAGGGTTGAAGCCTTTTTTAATTTTTAATTGGAGTATTTTGCCCCAAATAAATTTATAAAAAATATTCGTGAATCCGTGGCGGTTTTTAAATCCCTGTATAGTTTCCGGGAGTAATGTTTCGCATTTCTTGTTTCACACTTTCGGGTACTTCCAGCGTTTCTATAAAATTGGCTATGGAATTTTGGTTTATACGTTCATTGGTGCGCGTTAATCCTTTCAGGGCTTCGTATGGATTTGGGTAGCCTTCGCGGCGCAGGATAGTTTGAATGGCTTCGGCTACAACCGCCCAATTATTTTCTAAATCTTCAGCAAATTTTGCTTCGTTCAGCAACAATTTGTTTAAGCCTTTTAAGGTGGAATGAAAAGCAATTAGCGTATGCCCAATTGGAACGCCAATGTTCCTTAAAACAGTACTATCAGTTAGGTCGCGCTGTAATCTGCTAATAGGAAGTTTTGCAGAAAGATGCTCAAATAGTGCATTTGCAATACCCAGATTTCCCTCACTGTTTTCAAAGTCTATTGGGTTTACTTTGTGCGGCATCGCGCTGGAACCAACTTCGCCCGCTTTTATTTTTTGTTTGAAATATTCCATGGAAACATAGGTCCAAATGTCTCTATCCAAATCAATCAAAATAGTATTTATTCTTTTTAAGCAATCAAAAAGCGCGGCCATGTGGTCATAATGCTCAATCTGTGTGGTGGGGAAAGAGTAATGCAATCCCAATGTATTTTGAACAAATTGTTTTCCGAACGCTCTCCAGTCAATGTTGGGATAGGCTACTTTATGTGCGTTGAAATTGCCGGTTGCCCCACCAAATTTCGCGGCACTTTTTATGTCGTTCATCATATCAAACTGTTCTTCAATACGCACAACGAAAACTTCAATTTCCTTTCCCAAACGGGTGGGGGAGGCAGGTTGGCCGTGGGTGCGCGCCAACATGGAAATATGCGCCCAATCTTCGGAAAGTTGTTTCAATTTATTTTTTACTTCCATTAAAAGTGGAACATATACGTTGTTTATGGCATCTTTAAGCGAAAGCGGAATTGCGGTATTGTTAATGTCCTGAGAGGTCAACCCAAAGTGGATAAATTCCTTGTATTGCTGAAGGTTTAAAACTTCAAACTTTTCTTTTATAAAATATTCAACAGCTTTTACATCGTGATTGGTGACCTTTTCAGTTTCCTTAATTTTCACAGCATCCTGTACCGTAAAACCAAGGTATAGCTCTCTTAATTCTGAAAAAAGGTTTCTGTCAAAATCCTTTAATTGCGGCAAATCCAGCTCTACCAGTGCAATAAAGTATTCAATTTCAACCTGCATGCGATAACGGATGAGCGCTTCTTCAGAAAAAAAGGGGATAAGACTTGCGGTTTTTGAGGAATAACGACCGTCAATAGGCGAAATGGCTTGTAAAGCGTTGGTGTACATAGGTTCAAATTTTGAAAGCGCAAAGATACGAAACGCTGTCGAGTAAATTAGGAAAGAACCTGCGTATTAAAGTGGGTGCTATTTTTTATAAATTAGATTGGAAAGCCAACAAAAAAAGAAGGATATTCTAAAATTATCCTTCAATAGATTGAAAAAGAATATTATGGGTTAAAGTTTAGTTCTTTTGAGTTAAGATAAAGTATGTAGTTTTAATAATTTAGCACTTGAAACAATTGCTATGAATAAGGAAGCCTCAGCCAAATTTTATTTGTCTGGGGTTTTTTTATTGGTCCGCTGTTTTTTACGAAATTCGGAAGGACTGATGGTGTATTTTTCCTTAAAAATTTTGGAGAAATAACTCTTGCTGGAAAGACCAATAGCATTCACAATCTCTGAAATACTGAGGTCTGTTTTGGTCAATAGGTTATAGGCCGCATCCAGTCTCTTTTTTTGCAAATAGTTGTTTACCGTGGTACCGTATAATTTTTTGAAACCTTCTTGCAATTTATTTACATTCAAGCCAGCCTCTCTCGCCAGATTTTCTACGGTTGGAACATCAGAAATATTACTTTCAATAAGGCTTGAAATATGGTTTATCTGTTTCAGTTCAGACGAGCGAAGTAGCGTTCGGTTTCCCTCTTCATTTTTATCATCCTGATATTGCAGGATTTGGTGTGTCAATATTTGGTAGGCCATCCCTTCCAAAAATAATTTCCGCGTAAAGTTTTCAGCAGGAAACTCAAGCATTTCGGTAAGAATATCTGCTATTCCCAAACTGTAGTTTCCGTTGTAATAAAAGGTATCATTGGCTTTAATATCTTTAAAAAGTTTTTCAAGCTCTTGATCCAGACTTTTAATTTCGCAGGACATTTTTTGTTGAAATGTTTCCCGTTCAATTTCCAAACTGTTCACCTTTATTTTTTGGTTCGCCTTAAAGAAAAGCACATGCCCATTGTAATTGCTGCTAGCAACGATGGCGTTTTGAAATTGTTCAATTTTGTGAAGATTTTCATCATTTTCAAAACGGTGCATTAAGTATCCCTCTACCGTGTATAAAAACTTCAACGGGTGAATGTTGTTAACCACAAAATGGATCTCGAAGTCGTCCTTAAAAACACAATCATACTGCACTAGCCCCAATCCGCCATCAAAGTTGATGCCTCTTATGCTACCCTCGCCCACAGATGGCGGTAGATGCAAAAAATATTCACCACAATTTTCGGAATAGGGAATGTCAAAAACTTTGGCAATATCCCTAATTACATCTTTTAGCGGAAGGGAGTTAACATGTATGATATTCATAAGAGGTTATTTTGTTGCACCAAAATACTTAATAGATTTGAAATCCATTGCAACTTGTTAATTTTTTTAACCTAAAAAATAAACTTATACCAAATCATTATTTTACAGTTTATTATTTAATTTTTTTTGATATAAAAAAACCGCCATAATAAAATAGTAGGCGGTCATTTTTTATAGGGTTAAATTTTATTCATAATATCTTTTGCGCTTTTTGCGCCATTCCAGGACGAAAGAAAATAATAGGCACATCCCGAAAACATAGAACGCTATTTGTGCAGATTCAATTGAGCCAAATCCTAAACCTAAAAAGCCAAGGACGGCGGCCACTACTACAAGAAAGAGAAAGAGATAGGTCCAGATCATCATTAAAAAATTAGTGGTTATTATAGTAACTGTCACGTATATAAAGATATAGGTTACCAATCCCTTTGATTAATCCAATTCAAGCTTTCTTTAACACAAATAGTGAAAACTTTAAAGAATCACTTTTTTAGATTTTTGATGTGGGCTTGAGCAGGCCGGAGTTTTAAGTGAAAAATATTATTTTTGAAGAACGGGATTAGTGCTTTTCATAAGATACGCTGTTGGCAACTGGCTTTTTTTATTTACTTCCTCCAGCTACAATTATAAAATAAATCAAAAACATAACCGTATTCGAAATTGCATTTGCCTCAATAAATTTCCAAGCTCCAATTTTTCTTTTTGTTTTCTCTTTTACCGATAAATAATAGAAAGGTAATTCCAACATCAATGTTGCAACAAAAGAAGCTAACATTCCAAATATAAATCCGTTTAATTCATAATCTCCGTATCGAGTATTTCCTCCCCAAAAGTCAATATTTCCAGTAATTGATGAAAAGTAAGGTGCAATAAAATATAATCCGATAAACATTGAGAAATAATTTCCGATGATTATTAACCACATTCGGTTAGAAATTTCCCTTTTTTCCAGATAATTACTTTCATAAATTCCGATTAGAGAATTCAAAATAAGAGAGTGCAAAATTCCAAACCACATCATTGGCGAACCAGCGTTGGCCATTGCCAAAGTCGGAATCATAGTCAGAACTATGATTATTTTTAATTTGTTATTATTCAATTCTGATGAGTTTTTTCAGCTTGCTGCCAACTTGTTTACATAAGCTATTTTACAGCTCTTTATATTCCTATTTGGCATACTAAGCCCTAGTTTTATGGTTTTTCTGCCCATAGTTTCAAATATACAAATTTAGCCTTTCCTTCCAATCTTTATCCGCGCATCCACAGCCGTAATCGTCCGCTGTGTGCCAATCAACGGATTGATGTCCATCTCCGTAATTTCCGGCGCGGCTTCTACCAAAGCGGAAAGCCTCTGAATAATTTCCACAAATTGGTTTTCGTTAACACCCTCATGGCCTCTCGCGCCTTGAATGAGTTTATAACCCCGAAGCGACCGCGCCATTTTCTGTGCTTCCTCTTTTGAAATAGGACTTAATCCAGCTGAAACATCGTTTAGCACTTCAATAAAAATTCCGCCCAAACCACATAGAATGGTGTGGTTGAAGTTGGGTTCCTTCATAACACCCACAAAAAGTTCCAGGCCTGCCAATTGTGGTTGCACCATTACTGCCGTGGCGGAATCTATTTTCATCAGCGCATCAAAGGTTTCCGAAACTTCTTTATTGGAAGTAATATTCAGCACCACACCTTTTGCATCGCTTTTGTGAAGCGGGCCAACAACTTTCATCACCACAGGAAATTCCATTGAAGCTATCGCGGCGAGTAATTTTTCTTTTGAATTTTCAACAATTTCCATAACCCGCGGAATTCCTGCGGCGTCAAGAATTTTTTCGGTTTCGGCAGCAGAAAGATAGCCTTCGGCAGCAGTATCAATAATGTGTCGAATTTTTTCAATGTCGATTTTTGGAAGTGAAATTTCTTCTGAAATAGGCTCTGGCGTATTGAAAACCTGTGAAAGCGCTTTCCCTAAAACCACTTCATCGGGAAAGTTGATATGTCCTTTCTTCAAAAAGGATTGAATCTCGCGCTGTGCGTTCACCACGGAGGGCAATACGGGGAAAATTGGCTTTTTGCAGATTTCCAATTTCACGCTCAAAACATTGTAAACATTTTCAACGTCGAAAAGTCCCGGACTGCCAAAAACCACGGCCATTGCATCAATATTTTCAAATTTATGTTCGCAGTAATCAATGATAATGCCCAGCTGTTCCGCCGTTCCCGTTGCTAAAAAATCTATGGGATTGGCAACGGAAGAGCCGGGATAGAGGAAGGATTTTAGTTTTTCGGCATCGTGGCCGGCAATTTCAGGAACCTTTAAGCCTCCTTTTGAAAGCTCATCCGCCAGCATTACTGCCGAACCACCGGCGTGGGTAATAATGGCAATATTTTTCCCTTCTAATTTTTTATAGTTGAAAATGGAAGCCACGCTCAAAAGTTCCTCCCGGCTGCTACAATATACAATTCCCGCTTTGTTGAAAAGCGCGCGCACAGTCATATCGCTACTAGCGATGGCGCCCGTATGCGATGTGGCTGCACGGCTGCCTTCAGCGGTGCTTCCGGCTTTAATGGCCGCTATTTTTGCACCTTTTTTTATGAGCGATGAAGCGTGTTTCAATAATTTTTTGGGATTGGATATGGTTTCCAAATAAAGCAATTTTATGAACGGATCGGTTTCGGCATCGAAGTTTTCATCCATATATTCCAAAATATCCTCAATGCTTGTTTGTGCGGCATTTCCAACCGAAAATACGTTCGCAAAAGAAACACCCAGAGCCATTCCGGCTTCCATAATAAAAACTGCCGTGGCGCCTGAACCAGAGATGAGGTCGCAGCCCTTTGGATTGAATTGTGGGACTGGAGCGGTAAAAACACCTTTGTAGTTTTTGGTAATAATTCCAATGCAATTAGGGCCGATTAGACAACCATTTACGCTGTCCACCGTTGTTTTAATCTGCTGTTCCCATTGTTTTCCTTTTTCCCCAGCTTCGCCAAAACCTGCGGAAATGATTATGAATGCTTTAGTGTTTTTTTCTTCGACCAAAAATTTTATTGTTTCTGGACAATATTTCGCTGGAATAGCTATAATGGCAAGTTCTGTTTGGGGAATATCTTTTAATTCTGAATAACTTTTTATACCCTGAACCTTTTCTTCTTTTGGGTTAACAACGCACAAACTTCCACGGAAACCGCCAGAAATGATGTTTTTCAGCATTTTACCTCCTGGTTTTTTGGTGTCGTTGGAAGCGCCAATTACTACGATGGATTTAGGATTTAGAAGTTGTTTGTTGACCATAATTGTGAAAAATAAAATTGAAATCGACTCAATTTCGAAGATAAGCGAAATTAAAAGATGCTTCGGTCTTAATAGCTGATATTTATCATATTCTGCACAGGCTTGAAGGTTTAATTTTATCGGCAAAATATGGTAGTTCAAAATGTCCGCTAGTTCAAGACTTTACATTTTCGTAATTGCAATTTTGCTTGCCCTTTTTTGCATTTACAACGTGGTTGTTTATAACACTGATGGCTATGTGGCTGTTGAAAAATTATCCCCAACGGCAGTAAAAGGCCAGCAGTTGTTTCAAAATAATAGGTGTTGGTCCTGCCATCAATTGTACGGTTTGGGCGGATATTTGGGACCAGATCTAACCAATATTTATTCAACGGAAGGCAAGGGACCGCTGTATATTAAAGCATTTTTGAACAGCGGCGTGAAAAGTATGCCCCAATATAATTTTTCCGAGGAAGAAAAAGATGCCTTGGTGCAATATTTTAAACAGGTTGACCAAACAGGAATCTATCCCAACTATAACGCAGAAATTGAAGCAACGGGCTGGGTAAAAATAAAGTACCGAAATGAAACATCCAGGGATTAATTTTAAACACATAGCGGAATGACTAATTGGATGTTCCATACCTGTACTGAGCGCAGTCGAAGTATGACCTTTAAAAAACAATAATATAGACAGATGAAAAGTAAGTCCCCAATTTATTTTCTTCTTTTTGCACTTGTCGCTTTGTTTTTAGGGATGTTCTTTGGAATGACGGCTTCCTTTCAATATTTAATGCCCGAATTTCTGAAACAACAAATACCCTTTTCAAAACTGAGGCCTTTTCACGTTACTTCGGTAATTTCGTGGATTGTGCTTTGCGCCACGGGTAGCATCTATTTTTTCCTTGTTTATGTTGAAAAATTCAAGCTCTTTTCGCCCTTTTTGGCAAAACTTCATTTCATCATTTTTCTTTTAACGGGAGTTGCAATATATTTTTCGTTTTCGTTCGATTATACCAAGGGCAGGGAATACTTCGCATTTATGCCAATATTGATTGTTCCTATTTTAATCGGCTGGATTTTATTCGGAATTAATTATTTCAAAACACTTTACAAAAACGTAAAAGGATGGCCGGTGTATTACTGGATGTGGGGTACGGGCATTGCTTTTATGTGCTACCATTTGCTGGAAGCACACTTTTGGCTGTTTGATTTTTTTAGGTTGAATTTTATAAAGGATTTTGCAGTACAATGGAAATCGACCGGCTCGTTCACTGGGTCGTGGAACATGCTAGTTTATGGAATTTCTATCTATTTAATGTCGAAAATAAAAAAGGACAGCAATGTGGCTACAAACAAAACCGCTTTTTTCTTCTACTTTTTGGGATTATCCAATTTAATGTTCGGTTGGGCGCACCACACGTATTTATTACCCACGCAACCCTGGATTCGGTATGTTGCTTACGCAATAAGCATGACTGAGTGGATTGTTTTGGCGTCAATTATTTACAACTGGAAACGCTCTGTTTTAAAAGTTGAAAAGGAAAATCACCCAATGGCATACCGGTTTTTGCTAGCAACAGATTTCTGGATTTTTATAAATATAATCTTGGCGTTGCTATTTTCCATTCCCGCCATTAATTTCTTTACGCACGGTACACATATTACGGTGGCACATTCCATGGGAACTACTATCGGCATTAATACTACCATTCTTTTTTCAGCCTTGTTTTTTATTGTTCATCAAATTTATCCAGATTTTGAAACAGATAGAAAATGGGTAAAAAGAGGCTTCGTTTCATTCAATATTTCACTGTTTATATTTTTTATTTCCCTCATAATTGCAGGGGCTAAACGGAGTTATTGGATGTACGTTTCAAAAACCGGATCCTTTTCCGAAATGCAGGATTCGCTCGTTCCTTATTACATTTCGTTTTTCATTTTTGGAATTGGGATTTTTGTTTCACTTTCAATTATTGCATTCCCTTTATTCAAAGCATTTTTTCAAAAAATTAAATCATAATCGATGGATTTACATCAGAAAATATTAGAGCTTAAAAAGAAAAAAAACGCCGTGATCCTCGCGCATTACTATCAAGTGCCCGAAATTCAGGATGTGGCAGATTATGTGGGCGATAGTTTGGGCCTTTCGCAAAAAGCAGCCGAGACCGATGCAGATATAATTGTTTTCGCCGGAGTTCATTTTATGGCCGAAACCGCCAAAATACTGAACCCCAATAAAAAAGTTTTGTTGCCAGATTTAATGGCGGGCTGCTCGCTTGCAGATTCATGTCCGGCAGATGCTTTTCAGAAATTAGTGGAAGCACATCCCGATCATACGGTGATTACCTACGTTAATTGCTCTGCAGAAGTAAAAGCCTTGAGCGATATTATTTGCACTTCTTCCAACGCCGAAAAAATTGTGAATTCTATCCCCAAGGACGTACCTATCATTTTTGCGCCCGATAAAAACCTGGGAAAATATATTCAGAAAAAAACAGGCAGAAAAATGCTGCTTTGGGATGGCGCGTGCATTGTGCACGAAGCATTTTCAATAGATAAGCTTTTGAAATTGTATAAAGAACATCCCGGTTCAAAAATAATAGCGCACCCCGAAAGTGAAAGCCATATTCTGGAAACCGCGACATATATTGGCTCCACGGCTGGAATGATTGATTATGTGAAAAAACATCCGTCGGAAAAATTTATAGTGGCTACGGAAGCTGGAATTCTTCATAAAATGCAACAGGAAGTACCGCAGGCAATTTTAATTCCCGCCCCTGCTGAAGAAGACAATACTTGTGCCTGCAGCGAATGTGCGTTTATGAAAATGAACACTTTGCAAAAACTTTACAACTGTTTGCTGAACGAAACCCCGCAAATAGAAGTTTCCGAAGTAATTAGAAAAAAGGCAATTTTGCCCATTGAACGGATGCTGGAATTATCAAAATAATGATGGAAACAAATTTTTTAATTATCGGTTCGGGAGCTGCAGGATTAACACTCGCGGTGAAACTTGCTGCGGAATTTCCGAAGAAAAAAATAACGGTTGTAACAAAAGCCCACCAAGCAGAATCGAACACCAAATATGCCCAAGGTGGCGTGGCGGCGGTTTTTGATTTT
>JAUYGY010000026.1 GCA_030690315.1 Aequorivita sp. | reverse complement strand
AAACATCTGCATAGCCGATGGAAACCCGAGGTTCAACAGTTTTTTCAACATTTTTTTGCTAAGGGTGAAAATCTTAATGTTGGTAACAAAAAAGCGCGATTTCTCTTTTCGGCTCAACAAATACCAAAGGTAAGCCACCATAACAACCCGTGAAACCAAGGTGCCTATTGCAGCGCCAACCACACCAAGTTCGGGCGCCCCCCATTTCCCGAAAATAAACATATAGTTGAGAATCACATTTACCACATTCGCCACAATGGTAGCATACATCGGGAAACGCGTCATGGACATCCCGTCACTAAACTGCTTAAACCCCTGAAAAATAATCAAAGGCACCAGCGAAGCCGCTACCAAAGTCAGATACGGCATCGCCAAATCCACCACTTCGGGGGGTTGTTTCATTATATACATCAAGGGTTTGGCAAACATAACCGCGGCAAACAGTACCAGCCCCAAAACAATACACAAAAACAGTCCGTGCTTAAAGGACGATTTCCCTTTCTCCCGGTTTCCTTCCCCATCCGCTTCGGCAACCAGAGGCGTGATGGCAGTTGAAAATCCAATTCCCAAACTCATTGCGACAAACATAAAACTGTTTCCCAACGAAACTGCCGCAAGTTCAGCAGTTCCCAATTGCCCAACCATAATATTATCAACAAGCGCCACCACTTGGTGCCCTAGCATACCCAAAATAACGGGCGTTGCCAGTTTGGTGTTGTATTTGAATTCTTTGGTGTAATCGGAAAGTGCCAACTATGAAAATTTTGCCGCAAAGATACTAGTTGCATTTTTTTAAAGTGCTATTTATAAAAAAACTGTTACTTTAATCAGTCAAAAAAATAGACGATGAAAAACACCCAACAATTGGCAAACCGTTTTCGGGAAGTACTTCTCAACGGCAGGTGGGTTGCCAATACCAATTACAAAGACCAATTGGAAAATCTGTCGTTACAAGTGGCACAGCAAAAAGTTGGAACTACTAATACCGTTGCCATTTTGGCGCAGCACATCCACTATTACATAAAAGGGGTTTCCAATGTTTTTAAAGAAGGTGATTTGGAAATTAGGGACGCCTATAGTTTCGATTTTCCGCCGATGACTTCTGAAACCGAATGGAAATCATTTTTGCAAACCTTCTTTAGGGATGCCGAAGAATTTGCAAGCCTCATAGAACAACTCCCAGAAAACACTTTAAACATTCCATTTACAAATGAAAAATACGGAACTTACCAAAGAAATATAGACGGGATGATTGAACATTGTTACTACCACCTAGGCCAGATTGTTCTTTTAAAAAAATTGGCTTCCAATAACCAAACTACCAACTAAGTTTTTCGTAAAAAGTTTTGTTGGATTTTTTAGAATAGCTTTGTGTTATCAATAAAAATAAATTCTCTCTCAGTGCCCTCTGTGACTCTGTGGTAACAATAAAACCACAGAGTCACAGAGTTCACAGAGGCTTAAAACAATAACCCTGTGGCAAGACCCCAACCAAAATCCATATCCGAAAAAGAACAGAAAACCAGCGTTAAAGATTCTTTCAAGGCCCTAAAAACAATCCCGCGCTTTTTCAGGGAAATATATCGCAGTAGCCCAAAGCTGTTTTTATTGAACGCATTCAGCAGGCTCATCAATGCCTTCACGCCCGTGGTAATCCTATGGGTGGGAAAAATGATTATCGACGAAATTATTTTGCAGGTTTCCCTCGAAAACCAAGATTTCACCCAACTGTGGAATTTGGTCATCATCGAATTCTGCGTAGCCGTACTTTCAGATCTTTTGGGAAGGTTGATAAACCTAACCGACGGACTTTTGGGCGACCTCTACTCCAATATGTCCTCCGAAAAAATAATCCGCAAAACCGCCGAGCTCACCATCGCCCAACTGGAAGACCCGGAGTTTTACGACAAACTGGAACGCGCCCGCACCCAAACCAACAGCCGCGTAGATTTAATGAGCAACGCCCTAGGCCAAGCCGAAAGTTTGATTTCTATGGTTTCGTTGATTGCCGGACTGGTTTATTTTGAACCCATCCTCATCCTCATTCTCGTGCTTAGCATCGTGCCCTCGTTTATCAATGAAGCCAAGTTCAGCAGTACCCGCTATTCGTTGGCACGCAGTTGGACCGCCGAACGCCGCGAACTGGATTACCTCCGCTTCATTGGCGCCAACAACCAAACCGCTAAGGAAATAAAACTCTTCGGCCTTACCGATTTTATCGCGGAACGCTTTAAAAACCTTTCAACCGATTATTACCACCTCAACAAAAAACTGTCGCTCAAGCAGAGTCTGTACGGGTCGCTGTTCAATATTCTGGGGGTGCTCAGTTATTACGGCGCCTATGTTTACATTATCATGCGGGTGCTTACCGGCGCCATCACTATTGGGGAGCTTACCTTTCTTTCGGGTTCCTTCAACAGGTTGCGCAACAATTTGCAGGGTTTCTTTTCGCGCTTTACCCGTATTTCCGAAAGTGCGCTCTACCTTCAGGATTATTTTGATTTTATCGATCTCACCGTAGAGCAGACTTCCGAAGCAAAAACCCCTATGCCCAAAACCATTGCCCAAGGGTTTCAGGTGAACGACCTGCACTTCGCCTATCCCGGTAGCGAAACCGAAGTACTAAAAGGCGTAACTTTTACTCTAAAGGCAGGTGAAAAAATGGCTTTCGTAGGCCAAAACGGTGCCGGGAAAACCACCCTAATAAAACTCTTCCTCCGCTTTTACGAACCCACACAAGGCGAAATCCTTTTGGACGGCATCAACATAAACCGTTTTGATGTGGACGAGTACCGCAAACGTTTTGGCGTCATCTTTCAGGACTTTTTTAAATATGAGTTCACCCTGCGCGAAAACATAGCCGTGGGCAACATAGACCAAATACGGAACGACGAGGTAATACACTACGCCGCCAGCAAAAGCCTCGCGGAACAGGTGGTGACCGAAATGGCCGACGGGCTGGAACAACGCCTTGGCAGAAGGTTTTACAAGGGCACCGAACTAAGCGGTGGGCAGTGGCAAAAGGTGGCCCTGGCCCGCGCCTATATGAAGGATGCCGATGTGATGGTGCTGGACGAGCCCACCAGTGCGCTGGATGCCCAGGCAGAGTTTGATGTTTTTAAACGTTTTATTGCCCTCACCACGGGCAAGACCAGCATTATTATTAGCCACCGCTTTAGCACCGTGCGGATGGCAGACCGTATTTTGGTACTGCAGCACGGCCAAGTGCTGGAGCTGGGCACCCACCAAGAGCTAATGGCAAACCCAAAATTGTACTCAGAGTTGTTTAAGTTGCAGGCGGCGGGGTATCAGTAAGCTTGAAATCAAAAGTGGAATCAAACATTCTGTGTATTACCTTTAAAAAGAGATCATCTAAATAATTCGATTTAGATTTGCTTATTAAAATCTAAATAAAATTAATATGGTACCAGAATTTTTAAAAAATGAGAACACAATATTTCATTTTACTTCAGCTTTAACAGCAATTGAATATATTCTTCCGAATAAAAATCTCCTTTTCTCTCCCAGGAAAAATTCAGATGATCCCGTAGAAAGTAAAAAAATAATTATCTCAAAAAGTATTGCTATTATAGATAGTAATATTGAAGAACGCACAGAGGGGAAATCTCAAGAATTATATGATTTAATAGATGACAGAATCAAAAACAATAAGCAAATTTGTTTTTGTACGAATAAATTCTGTACTTCAGAGTCTGAATACGGCTACCAGAAATCGAGAATGTGGGATCAATACGGAGATAATTTTAAAGGAGTTTGTTTGGCTTTTGATCAGCCGTTATTACTTCAAAATTGCACTTCTGAAATAATAAAAGGTGAAATAAATTATTTGTCTTATGACGATTTAAGAAAGGATTATCTAGAAGTAGACAGTAACCATTTGGATAATTATGACTCACAATATGAAAATTCTTTATTAGAAAAATCTAACCATTTATTATTCAGAAAACATATTGATTATAGAGATGAATGCGAATTTAGAATATGCAATTTTGGTAAACCCGATTATTTAAATATTGGAAAAAGCCTATTGGGTATAATTGTGTGTGATAATATAATGAGTACAAGCAATTTTGGAAAGCTGAAACATATTTGCAGAGTCTTAAATATTCCTTTAATTTATTGTACTATTGATTCATGTGGCTTCAAACTGGGAGTGGAACCAAATGGAGATATAGAAAAACATTTTCAGATATTTCGTACACCTATACCTGATTATACAACAAGCAAAGTATCAATTCTAAAAAATAGAGGTTAAAAGAGTATTCCTTTAAACAATTTAATTTTAGAAAAAATATAATATAATGGATAAGGTAGAAATGATTCTTGAAGAAAGACAAATTCTAATAAGACCCATTAAAAAATTAACTGAAAAATTGAAAAACCAAATTATTATGGATAAAACAAAAACTATAGGAATGCTAATAGCATTATTATTAATGACGTCTATTCTTGGACTAATAACTGGAATGCTTTGGGGTTGGGTATTAAATTTGGATGTTCAGAATGGTCTATTATATGGTGGAATTATTGGAGCGATAATTGGGCTTTTAAATTTTCTTTCAATAAATCATTCAGTAAAATCCGGTAAAGTTTTAGCTAAAGAAATGATCTATTCATCGGGTTCTATAATGACAGGAATATTTATTTTCTCGTCTATTATCGCCCTAGTCATTGCATTGCTTAAATGGCTGTTTTTTTAAAATTTCCCTTTTAATCCTTGGAAACCCAGTCTAATGAAATTCCCTTTTACCAAACAAAAAATTATATTTGTTTAATATTATTAAAGAACCTAATTCATTATTAAAATATGAAAAATATTACTTTATTTTTTTTCTTAGCGATATGTACTCTATCGTTTTCTCAAGAATATACAGAAAAGGAAATAAATGACTTAGCAAGAGATATGTCAGCAAGTTTGGAAAATACGAAGACGATGAATTCTGATATAATTATTAAAAGAATTTATTCATCTAAGCGTGATATTATTACTGTTTATGAAATTCCAGCAGATATGGAATTATCAGAAAATAATGTAAAAAAAGAAAGATTAGAACAATTACAGGCATTTGGTGGTGATGTGTTTTATAATAACAAAATTAATCTCGAATTGTGGTTTTTAAAAAATAATATAATGTATAAAAGAGTCAGGATAAATTATTATGAATTAGGTCCAAAATAACCCCTGCTAGCGCAAACGTCCCGCTCGTGCCCACAACAGTAAGCAATGATGTTTTTAGATAGCGCACGTTCGCAACCTGTGCTCCCGCTCGTGCCCAAAACAGTATAATTAAAATCTCGAAATGAACAAAAGCCTAAAAATCCTTCTGAGTATTCCATCAATATTAATAATCATAGCTGTTATATATAGTTTTTTTACTGATTTAGAAGGCGAGCAATACTTTTTATACTTTAATACTTTAATAGTTTTTCAAATAATATATCTGCTTACATTAATATATATTGTCGTTCAATTGTGGAAAGATGAAAGGAAAACAAAGAATACCAAATGGACTTGGACTCTTTTAATGATTTTCTTTGTACAGCCAATAACTACTTTAGTTTATCTCTGGGCGGTTGAGCCTGAAAGAAAAAAAACAACTAGCTAGCGCTCGTTTGAAACGTGTACCCTTCCTAAAAACCTATATATTTGTTTTTATAACGAATTGACCACCATTTCTCTTTAATGAAAATAATTCTCCGAAAACAGTACATCAGTTATGAACCGAATGAATATGAATTCTGTGGGGAAGTAACCAAAGAGAGAATTAAATCAGATTTAGAAAACTTTCCGTGGGAAGAACAAATTTGGCTATTTCGGAGTGACCGTGCCAGCGATTTCGGTTCAAACGGTGCCACTTTGAAAGATACTGCAATTATATAAAAATTATTTGTTACTCGGTTTTTAAAACTCCCTTTCTTAAAGATTCCCCTTTGAGATCTATCCTA
>JAUYGY010000025.1 GCA_030690315.1 Aequorivita sp. | reverse complement strand
ATGGCTACCACGACACGTGGAACATCATCGGTATCGCCACGGGCGACCCTACGGCAAAAATCTATATCTTTGACCGCTTCGGCAAGCTGCTCAAGCAGATCAGCCCACTGGGCGAGGGCTGGAACGGTACCTACAACGGTAATCCATTGCCATCGAGCGACTACTGGTTCAGGGTAGAATATACTGAAGATGAAAAACCAAAAGAATTCAAAGGACATTTTACCTTAAAACGATAAACATTTAATCTGTAAAATTGAAAGCCCGCAAAACTGCGGGCTTTTTTAAT
This sequence comes from Aequorivita sp., assembly GCA_030690315.1. Classification (GTDB taxonomy): domain Bacteria; phylum Bacteroidota; class Bacteroidia; order Flavobacteriales; family Flavobacteriaceae; genus Aequorivita. Next base: position 215,037 of record JAUYGY010000025.1, on the reverse strand, counting down.
GCTCTAAAATGTTTGAAGGATTAGCTTAAGCTGGGTAGAAAAGACTTCTTTCGTGTTGGCCTTATTGCCAATAAAAGTTTTAGTGGGATTGAATATTCAGAGAATAGATACTATAATCTTCAGAATAAAGAATATCAAAACACAGAGGGAGGTTTATGTAAATATGAAAGTGATTTAAAAGTTAAAGCCCAAAGAAACTACAAAATTGCTGTAAGTAGCATTTATAGTGGCAGCATCAGTTAAACCAACTGAATATAATTGTTGATTTCGTTCTTGTTCTGATCTTGAGTAGGCAAGATCACAAGTGAAACGCCCAAAATTATAACCTCCACCTAATGAAACGCCCATTAGGTCACCCACAATGGAATCATCTATGTAAGGACTTTCTTCATAATGAAAGCCGCCACGAATGCTTAATTGATTTCGGCGAAATTCGGCACCTATTTTATATGTAGAAACAGCTTTTAAGGTGTTTTCTATTGTGCTGTTAAGGTCATTAAAATTAGGCCCATTTATAGGGGTAAATTCTATTTGGGAATAATCTTTATAGGAGTAGTCAAAACTAAGTAATCCATTTAAACCAAAAACATAGGCGGCACTTGCAGAAATTTTCCCCGGAGTTCTTAAGGTATAATCTTCATACACGTTTATAATTCGTGGATCCACAAATTCATTTAGGGTTTGACCCTCAAAAACACGTCGGCTTTCTAGATTTTGCGTAGTTTCTTCAGATAGTTGGAACCACGTGGGTGTGTCAAAGCTTAACCCAAGTCGCAAATTGCTGGCTACTTTCGCAATCCCTCCAACTTGTGCAGAAATTCCGGCTCCAGTTACGGAAAGATTATTTTCAAAACCAACTCTATTTACTGTGGAACCGGGATTTCCATTGCTTTCAAGTAAATATGAACTTTGGTCAAATTCAATGGTATGGGTATTTATATTTATTCCGAAGAAAAGATCATTTGTAATTTGAGTGGCAAGATTTATACTGAATTTACTGTTGTAGCCTTGTGAAAGATATGCGTACTCTTGGTTGAAACTGCCATTGGAAATATTGGAGACATAGGCAGTATTTGAAGGATTATTTGGGTCCACAGGATCAAAAAGAAAAGCTTGATACCCCAAAAAAGCATTTTGGGCAACGTCTCCTTCAGATTCTCCAAGATACTGGTATAAATCTGAAATGGATTCTCCAGATTGCAATTGCAAAAGATTTAAAGGAATTCCCTGCGCCTGTGCCAAGAAAAAATCGCCAATGGAAGTGTTTCCGGTTCCGGCGATATATAGCTCATTGTCGAAATTTTTATTTACAGTGAAATTTAATCCAATAGTGAATTTTTTAAAAGCAGATTCTTCATTTGAATTATTAATAACGAAAATACCTCCCAATTGATTTATTGCAACATCATCAGAAAAACTTTTTTCACGATTGTTAAAATAATTCGATTTATTTTCAACATCGAAAAGTGAAGCGGAAAACATCAAGCTGGAATTCAGAAAAACTGCACCCCCGGCAGGATTTGTGCCTATTGCTGAAAAATCGCCGCCCAAAGCGCCCATTGCGCCACTGAGGGCAGTGAACCGGGCTGTGCCAATGTTCTGTTCGGAACTATATCTTAAACCGTCAGTTGTGTTTTGGCCTTGGCTAATTGTGAAAGAAAAGACAGCTATAACGAAGAATGATATTCTTTTCATGTAGAAAACTTATATGAAAGTATTTTGATGAATTATTTTAACCGCGACCCCCACGTCCGCCACTGCTACTTCCGCTACTGGAACGTCCGCTGCTACCTGAACTTCTCGTGGACCCAGAGTTACTGCTTCTAGTGGGCGTAGAGTAGTTGCTACTTCTAGTGGTATTGCTTCGGGTGGGTTGAGAATAGGTGCCGCTTCGTGTTGTATTTGAACGCGTATTTCTTATAACATTATTTGAATTGGACCGAGTGGTATTGTTACTGCGAATAGTTCGGGTATTATTATTGGCTCTAACACTGTTTCGATTTACACGACGTGAGATTTCGGAACGGTTATATGAGGAATTTCTAGTTGAAACATTAGATCTACCTCGAGTTTCCGTTCTGTTATAATCACTTCTGCTGTAATCAGTATTTCTTCTGCCTCTATTATAGGAGACACCGTTATAATAATGATTGTTATAATAGGAATTATAATATCCATTACCATAATAATTGGGATAACCATAACCATATCCATAATACGGATAACCCCATCCATAACTTATTCCCCAATAGGGCGAAAAGCCATAATATGGATAATAATCCCAATATCCACCATACCAGTATGGCCTGTGGTAAAAACCGTAGCCATAACCACCATAGCTATATACATTTACGGTTATAGATTCTGCGTTGTCACCCCAAGGGCCGTAACCTTTTTCACTGTAATTATCTTCAATCACTATATTTCCGTCTTCATCCATACTTTCAGTGGTTGAATAGGCATCAATATCTGTGAAAATAGCCCCTTCTTCTGGAAGATCGGAATAAGCGTTCGTTTTGCTTTGGAAATATTGTTGGTAGTAATTTGATCTTTCGTTTGAAGGATCTTCATTGTTGTTTCCCTCTTCCACATTCGCAGAATTGCCACCAGAATAAATACCGTCGTTTTGATTGTAGTCATTATTGTGTGTTCCACATGATGTGAGCAAAAGAGTGAAAACACCCATAATTGCTATAGGCATTGAACGTTTTATATTAAAAATTTGAGTAAACATATCTGTGGTAATTTTATTGTTGAACATCATAAAAATAAGTAGTTTTGCGGACAATAACTAATCATTTAACATAGACACAAGATTTGTGCCAAAAACCAGGCTATGGCAAAGAAATTAACAACAAGAGAGGAAGATTACTCCAAATGGTATAATGAGCTGGTGGTCAAGGCAGATCTCGCTGAAAATTCAGGTGTTCGGGGCTGTATGGTTATAAAGCCCTACGGGTATGCAATTTGGGAACGGATGCAAGCAGAGTTAGATAGAATGTTCAAGGAAACTGGGCATCAAAACGCCTATTTCCCACTTTTTATTCCGAAATCATATTTCAGTAAAGAGGCAAGCCATGTTGACGGTTTTGCTAAGGAATGCGCAGTTGTAACGCATTATAGATTGAAAAATGCAGAGGATGGCAGCGGAATAATTGTGGACCCAGATGCAAAATTAGAAGAAGAATTGATTGTTCGCCCAACCTCTGAAACTATTATTTGGGATACCTACAGAAAGTGGATCCAATCCTATCGAGATTTGCCACTTTTAATAAACCAATGGGCCAATGTGGTGCGTTGGGAAATGCGAACCCGTTTATTTTTACGCACGGCTGAATTTCTATGGCAAGAAGGCCACACGGCCCATGCAACCAAAGATGAAGCAATAGCGGAAGCTGAACAAATGATGAATGTATATTCCGATTTTGCCGAAAATTATATGGCCATTCCAGTAGTGAAAGGCACAAAAACAGAAAGCGAACGCTTCGCCGGGGCTTTGGAAACTTATTGTATTGAAGCCTTGATGCAGGACGGAAAGGCACTTCAGGCGGGGACTTCCCACTTTTTGGGGCAGAATTTCGCAAAAGCTTTTGATGTAAAATTTACTTCCAAAGAAGGCGTGCTTGATTACGTTTGGGCCACCTCTTGGGGAGTTTCCACGCGATTGATGGGTGCTTTGGTAATGACGCACAGTGATGACAACGGTTTGGTTTTACCTCCAAATTTGGCGCCAGATCAAGTGGTTATTGTTCCAATTTACAGAAATGAGGTTGAATTTGAAGCCGTAGATGAAGTGGCTAAAGATTTAATGAAACAACTGCGTGCCAAAGGAATTCGAGTGAAATATGACAACCGCGATACCCAAAAGCCAGGTTGGAAATTCAATGAATACGAATTGAAGGGCGTACCGGTCCGAATTGCTATTGGCCCAAAAGATGTTGAAAAGGGTACGGTGGAGTTGGCGAGACGGGATACGCTTCAAAAAGAATCCATCAGCAATGAAAGTGTAGTTGAAAAAGTAATTTTATTGATGGATGAAATTCAAGAGAATTTATATAAGAAAGCTATTTTGCATCGCACTGAAAATACGACGGAAGTAGCTACGTATGAAGAATTTAAAGAAGTGTTGGAAACCAAAGGAGGCTTCATTTTAGCGCATTGGGACGGGACAACGGAAACTGAGGAAAAAATAAAAAACGAAACCAAAGCAACAATAAGATGCATTCCTTTAGACGGAAAGATTGAAGCGGGAAGGTGCATGGTTACAGGAAAACCCTCAGTTAGAAAAGTGCTATTTGCCAGAGCATATTAATTTTTTTTGAAAAAAGTAATATAGGATTTGCGCCGTTCAAAAATAGTTGTATTTTTGCATCCGCATTTAAGAAATAAGAATGGTCCGTTCGTCTAGGGGTTAGGACGCCAGGTTTTCATCCTGGTAACAGGGGTTCGATTCCCCTACGGACTACAATAATTAGAATTTAATAAAAATAAAATGGCAAATCACAAGTCAGCATTAAAGAGAATAAGAAGTAACGACGCAAAGCGCTTGCGTAACCGCTACCAGCACAAAACTGCCCGTAATGCCATGAAAAAATTTCAGGAGCTTACTGATAAGAAAGAGGCAGAAACCATGTTTTCAAGCGTTGTTTCTATGATCGATAAATTGGCGAAGAAGAATATTATTCACAGTAATAAAGCTTCCAATTTAAAATCGAATATGGCCAAGCACGTAGCTGCGCTATAATCCTTTTCAGAAAAATTTTGAAAACCCTTTCAGGAAACTGAAGGGGTTTTTTTGCTTTATTTTTTTTGAAATTTATTGTTTTTTAACCGAGGAAGGAACCAAGCTAGAAAAATCTCCATCATTCCTCATCACGTCCCGAACTATAGTTGAAGATATGTTCGAAACTTCGGGAGAGCAGATTAAGAAAATGCTTTCAACCTCTGCCATTTTATAGTTTGTCTGCGCGATGGGTTGTTCATAATTTAAATCTGTAGTGTTTCGTAAGCCACGAACTATAAACTGTGCTTTTTCAGAAATGCAAAACTTTGCCGTGAGCCCAGAATAGCTTTTTACTTTTATCTTCGCTTCGCCTTCAAAAGAATTTTCAATAAATTGAATTCTTTCTTCCAATGTGAACATTGTCTTTTTATCTGCATTTACGCCAATGGCAATTATCAATTCATCAAAAAGAGGAAGCGCACGTTCTATAATGTCAATGTGCCCGAGGGTAATTGGGTCAAAAGTTCCGGGAAAAACGGCGCGTTTCATAATCGTTGTGTTATTTGGTTACTAAGTTAATGAGTTATAGCTAAAACCACTTTTCTTTTCAGAAAAATTTTGAAATAAGGATTGCCAAAGCAGCAAGTACGGTTGCCATAACCACACCTCGGGCCCGATAAAATTGATTCTTTTTCAAAAGGATAAAAAATACGATTAGGTTTAAAATTGCGCCCAAAGCGATCAAACTTCCCAAATAATCATTTTCCAAAGCTGCTTGTAATGTGGATTCCAAACTAAGTTTTGAAAAAAAGAAAATGTACAAATAGGTGCCGGCCATATTTGCGGCCAAGCCAATAACAAAACCTATTAATAATTCTTTTATGTGCGGTTTCATATTATTTTTTTATTGAATTCAGTATTTTATAAATCCCAAGTGTTCAGCTCTTTCATCGCGTGATGTGCGGTAAGGTCAAATTGTACGGGAACTACCGAAACAAAGCCGTTGTGCAGCGCCCATTCATCTGTGTCTTCGCCTTTGTCCTCGTTTACAAATTCGCCCGTAAGCCAGTAATAATCGCGCCCCAGCGGATTGGTTCGTTTATCAAATTTTTCTTCCCAATGCGCATTTGCTTGGCGGCACACTTTTATGCCCTTTATTTCGGAAGCGTTTAGTTTGGGGATATTTACATTAAGAACCACGCCTTTTGGCAGCCCGTTTTTCATGACCTGCTCTGCAATGGATTTTACATACTTCTTTGACGGTTTAAAATCGGCCTCCAAAGAATAGTCCAAAAGTGAAAATCCAATGGAAGGAATGCCCAATGTTCCCGCTTCCACAGCTGCGCTCATCGTGCCACTGTAAATTACATTGATAGATGAATTACTTCCGTGATTGATGCCGCTAACACAAAGGTCTGGTTTGCGTTTCAAAATTTCATTTACTGCTATTTTAACGCAGTCAACCGGCGTACCACTGCAACTATATTCTTTTTGAGGGTCCCCATTTGTCACTTTTATACTATTGCAATACAATGTGTCGTTAATGGTAATGGCGTGGCCCATTCCACTTTGTGGGGAATCTGGTGCCACCACATAAACGTCACCCAAGGTGTTCATTACTTCAATTAGCGTCCGGATGCCGGGAGCGTTAATGCCATCGTCATTGGTTACTAAAATGAGCGGTCGTTTTTTGGACATATTTTTATTGATTTTAAAAAAACAAAAATACATTTATTAAATTTGAATGAAAGAATTCCCATTTCAGAAATGGAAAAAACTGTTTAACAAAAAATTAGTACCAAAATCCTTTCATGGCACAGTTTTTTATATAATTTAGGCACCTTTAAATAATACTACTACTATGCGGATAATGAAAAAGAATTTTAAAGTTTTGTTCCTTGCTGTTTTTGTTTCTGTGGCTTCCTGCAGCTTTACAACAAAGGAATTTGACGATCCTGATAAAGACAAATTACTTTTAGACTTAATAACCTATGTGCTTCAAAAGGGGCATTATGACCCGAAAGATATAAACGATCAGTTTTCGGCTGAAGTTTATGAGGATTTCATTAATGGGTTAGATCCCTTAAAAAGATATTTCTTAGCTTCCGATATTGTGGAGTTCAGCAAATACAAAAACGAAATTGACGACCAAATTAAAAATAAAGATCTTTCATTTTTTGATTTGGTTTACACTCGTTTCTTGGAACGTATGGCAGATGTGAAAAAAATCTATCCAGATGTTTTAAGCAAACCTTTTGATTTTAACGAGCAGGAAAGCATCAATGTAGATTATGACAATCTTGCCTATGCTACTTCATTAAAGGATCTTCAATCACGTTGGAAACAACAGCTAAAATTTACAACCCTTTCAGGATATTATGATTTGGTTGAAGATCAAAGGAATAAAGAAAAAGGCATTTCTTCAACTAAAGAAACCAAAGTTGAAGATGTAACAGATTTTTCTGAAACTACTGAAAAAGCAAAGGCTGAACCTGAAGAGCCTTTCAAGTCAAAGCCGTTGGCAGAGCTTGAAAAGAAAGCTCGTGAAACTACAAAAACATCCTTGGATGAATATTTTGATTTCACCAAAGATTTGGAGCGCAAGGATTATTTCGCTATCTATTTAAACACAATAGTGGAAGAGTTTGACCCCCACAGCAATTATTTTGCACCGCCAGAAAAAGATAGGTTTGACCTGCAAATGTCAGGAAAACTTGAAGGCATAGGGGCGAGGCTTCAAAAGAAAAACGATTACATTACTGTTATCGAAATTATTAGTGGCGGTCCAGCCTGGAGAAGTGAAAAGATTGAAGTGGGCGATGCCATTATGAAAGTAAAACAAGAAGGTGAAAAAGATGCGGTAAGCATTATTGGAATGCGCATTGATGATGCCGTAAAGCTTATTAAAGGCCCAAAAGGAACCAAAGTAACCTTGACAATCAAAAATGTTGACGGGACCATTTCCGACAAAATACTTACCCGGGATATTGTTGAACTTGAAGAAACCTATGCAAAATCTTCACTTATTGAAAAAGATGACCGCAAATTTGGATTAATAAATTTGCCGCAGTTCTATTTTGATATGGAAAATTATAAAGAGCGCAACGCTGCAACCGATGTTAAAAAAGAAATTATCCGTTTAAAGGAAGAAGGAATGGAAGGACTAGTTTTAGACCTTCGAGACAACGGCGGCGGATCTTTACGTACAGCTGTTGACATTGCAGGACTTTTCATTAAAAAAGGTCCTGTTGTGCAGGTTGCTTCCACCGGAAATAAAGAAATTCTTGAAGACAAAGACAGCGAAATACTTTGGGACGGCCCCTTGGTTATTTTGGTGAATGAACTCTCCGCTTCAGCCTCTGAAATTTTGGCGGCGGCCATGCAGGATTACAAGCGTGCCATTGTTATAGGTAGCGCACAAACCTATGGAAAAGGTACGGTTCAAAATGTGATCGACTTAAACCAATGGTTGCGCAAAAACGATTTGGGCGATATGGGCGCTTTGAAAATTACTTCCCAAAAATTCTACCGCGTTAATGGAGGTTCCACTCAGTTGGAAGGCGTAAAGAGTGATGTAGTAATGCCAGACCGCTATAGCTATATTGATATTGGGGAGCGTGATTATCCAAATCCGTTGCCTTATGATAAGATTGATGCTGCAAAATACGATGTTTGGGATGGTTACATAGATTATGATGAAACCATTCAAAAAAGCAAAGCACGAATGGCACAAAATGAACAGTTAGGCCTAATTGATGATAACGCTAAATGGATAAAAGAACGAAGGGATGAAAAAGAAGTAAACCTTAATTTTAAGGATTACAGCGCTGAAATTGCACAACGAAAAGATGAAACCAAACGTTTTGATGCAATAGACGAATATGACAATCATCTTACTTTTGAATCATTGCCTTATGAAACCGCTTTGATGAAGCAAGACACCACCCTGTCTGAAAAACGTAAAAGATGGCATAAAAATCTGAGCAAGGATATGTATGTGGAAGAAGCGGTACACGTGCTTGAAGATTTAAAGTTGAATAACATTAAAGCTAGAAAAGTAGCCGATATTAAAAACTAATAATTGGTTAAACCCACTGCTCGTTTCTCAAGGAAGCAAGCTATTTTTTACTAAATTTGAAGTGTGAAAAACTCCACTTCATTAACAGGGATAGCGCTCCAAAAGTTCAAAAAAAACTTTTGGGGCGTTTTTAGTTTGGGTTTTTTGACGCTTTGTGCTTTGACTGCAATTTTTGCCTATGCGCTTGCTCCAGACAATTCGCAGAATGCAAACCAAATGCACCTTTCCATACATTCAAAAAATCCTGGATTTTCAATAAAAATGCTTACCATTCCAGCAACGGTTGAGGAGCAAAACCCATTTTCGGTTTTTTTCTTCGGAAAAAAGAATGCCGATACGGAAATTCCCGTTTCTAATTTTTCCTTAAAACAGAATACGATCGAAATCAACGAATATACCGCAGATGGAGTGGACGGATTGCAAAAGGAATACGCGCTTTCCCTGTTTCCAAAAGCTTCTTCAGTAAATGAAATTCCCCAGAAATACATTTCAGAAAAAAATTTCCTGCTCGGGACAGATAAATACGGCCGGGATATGTTGAGTCGAATGCTAATTGGCATTCGGATTTCCTTGGCTATTGGCTTTGTGGCGGTTTTTATATCTCTGGTTATTGGAATCACAATGGGAGCCATTGCCGGGTATTTCGGAGGAAAAGTGGATGCGGCAATTATGTGGCTCATCAACGTTACTTGGTCTATACCCACTTTATTATTAGTAATCGCCATCACTTTGGTGCTGGGGAAAGGTTTTTGGCAGGTTTTCATCGCCGTTGGGTTAACGATGTGGGTAGAAGTTGCCCGCGTAGTGAGAGGGCAGGTTATGGGCGTAAAACAGATGCAGTACGTTACCGCCGCCCGTGCTTTGGGTTATAATGATTTCAGAATAATTGTAAAACATATTTTACCGAACAGTATGGCTCCAGTTATTATAATTTCAGCTGCAAATTTTGCGGGAGCCATTCTTATTGAAAGTGGGCTCTCGTTTTTGGGGATCGGCGCCCAACCCCCCACACCAAGCTGGGGCGGGATTATTAAAGACCACTATGCCTATATTATTTTAGGGAAACCATATCTCGCACTTATTCCGGGATTGGCCATTATGAGTTTGGTCACTGCTTTTATGTTAATTGGAAATGCGCTTCGTGACGCGATGGATGTGCGGAATAGTTAAAGCGAAAATTATGCATTTTTAATGGTAATACAATCAAAATATACTTTCAGATTTTTTTATAAAGATATATTTTTTTACAACCCATTATAACTGAAAAACTTTATAATCTGCTTGACTTTTAGGTTGTTATGTTGTATATTGTACGTTGGATTATTCTGAGAAAATTTTAAGTGTACATTTTAATATGGCTATCAGTAGGAAAATATTTGATGAGTATTGCTCGTGCGGGATGTGTGTCTTCAGTAAACATTTCTCTAATCTTTATAAATAATTGATCCGGAGCCACTCTGGACCTTCTCCGGACTAGACCCGGACTAGACCCGGACTACCTAAGAAGCATCCTTGACTTAGATATGAGGTTGACCCGTCCTATGACCCGTCCTAATCCGTCCTAAAATAACTTTACAGGTTAAAGAATAAATTCTGATGTTGTTATACTAACATTTTGACCTATAGTTAGGTTGTCGGTTATTTTTTTTATATTCATCATTAGCGGTATTTTTGCGAAATGAATCGAAAATACATTTACCCCGTAGTCATTATTATTGTAACCGTTGTTTTGTATTATGCAGATGACCTATTTCCAAAGGATACTAGTTCAGTTGAAAATTCTTCAGAAACTGTTCGGCGAAATTCAGTGGAATTTAATGATTCTTTTCTTCCCGCATCAACAACGGGAGTTATTGTAAAACATAACTTTTTCACACTTTCCTATTCTGAAAAAGATGAACAGGCAGAATGGGTTGCTTATGAATTAAAAAGAAAAGACCTTTCAAAAAACGAGTATAAAAGGCCGTACTTTATTGAAGATAAAAGTGTGAAAACCCAATCTGCAGATTGGCGTAACTATAAAAATTCTGGGTATGACCGTGGGCATCTTTGCCCGGCAGGCGATAGAACAATTACTTTTGAAGCCTACAACGAAACATTTCTCACCAGCAACATCAGCCCACAGGATCGCGGTTTCAATTCTGGGATTTGGAATAGATTGGAGCAAAAAGTTCGGTTTTGGGCCGAAAAATATGATGGGGTTTATGTAGTTACCGGAGGTGTTTTAAAAGGAAATATGAAAACCATAGGCGAAGAAAATGTTTCGGTTCCGAACGAATTTTACAAAATAGTTGTGGATGTTACTGACGGAAACTATAAAGCAATCACTTTTATTATACCAAATAAACCTTCCAGTGAATCGTTTTACGAATACGCAGTTTCCATTGACGAAATTGAAGCAAAAACAGGAATTGATTTTTTCCCGAATTTACCCGATTCTATTGAAAATGAAATGGAGAAAAAGAATGATTTAAAGGCTTGGGGAAAAAAATAGTGTTCAGTACTCAGTGGCAGTTAGCAGTAAAATGTTTCTTTTCAGCTTCGATTTCGATTTTGATTTCAATTTCTTAGCCGTGATGATAATTAGCCCCATCCAATTTTATAAAAATAAAGAGTAAAATAGTAAAGCCCCAAAGTGCGGACCCTCCATAACTAAAGAAAGGGAGCGGAATTCCCACCGTTGGAAAAATGCCAGTAACCATCCCTATATTTACAAAAAAGTGCAGAAAAAGAATAGCGGCAACACTGTAGCCATAAACCCGTCCGAACTGGGTTTTCTGTTTTTCCGCCCGAAAAATGATTCTTACAATGAGGCCAACAAAAAGTAAAACTACAATCATGCTTCCTAAAAAACCCCATTCTTCACCCACCGTACTAAAAATATAATCGGTGTGTTGTTCGGGCACAAAGTTGCCTTTTGTTTGTGTTCCTTGCGTCCAGCCTTTACCAAGCCATCCACCGTTGCTAATGGCAATTTCACTTTGGTTGGTATTGTAGCCAATGCCACGGGCATCAACCTCTTTCCCCAAAACAATGTTGAAACGGTCGCGGTGATGCTGCTTAAAAACGTTATTGAAAATATAACTCACAGAAAAGGCGAAGGCAATACAACCAATTGCAATTAGAACATATTTTATAATGTTGGGGCGTTTTTTTCTATTCCTATAAAATAGAATTCCTGTCAAGAGAAATACGCCAACTGCGACGCCAACCGCACCAAATGCAAGTGTTGACACAAAAAGCATAACTGCAAAAAGGCCCAACAGCAAATAAACCCCATGAAGTCCTTCCCTATAAAGTGGAAAAACAAAAGCGGCATAAATTAGGGCGCTGCCGGGATCGGGCTGCAGAACTATCAAAACCGCGGGGAGGGCAATTATAATAAGAGCACCTATTTGGTTTTTTAAATCCTTCATATTTGTTTGAATGTCACTCACATATTTTCCAAGCGCCAATGCCGTAGCAGCCTTTGCAAATTCACTGGGTTGGATGCTTATACCTCCGAAATCAAACCAAGAAGTTGATCCCGCAATTGTTTTCCCAAGAATGAAAAGACCTGCCAAAGACACCAGTGAAACGATGTAAATAACACTGGCAAAACGTTCATAGAATTTAGATTCAATAGCGAGCACAAAAATAATTATCACTATACTCAAACCTATCCAAATCATTTGTTTACCATAGATTTGGTCAAAATCAAAAAACCCTTTTGCCCCATCACTTAGTGAGGCGGAGTATATATTTATCCATCCCATCGTAACCAAGGTGATGTAAATAAAAATCATCAACCAATCAAAACGAACGTAAGTTTTACTTGCTATCATTAGCGATTTATTGAAAAGGGTTGACCGCTATAAGGTTTTGCGTATTCCGCTTCCAAACTTCCTTCAAGCACATATTTTTCCATATCGGTTCGGGTTATTTCGCCCTTCAGATATTTTTCAATCATAAGCCCGGCAATTCGTCCTGCCCAACGAGAGCCCCAATACCCATTTTCCACAAATACCGCAATGGCAATTTTTGGGTCGTCCATAGGCGCGAAAGCTACGAAAATGGAATGGTCTGTAAGTTGAACGCGTTTCCCGCCAATTTTGGTGAAATTTTCTGCCGTTCCTGTTTTTCCGCAAATCTCTATTCCCGGAACTTGAATAGAAGACGCCGTTCCACGTTGATAAACTTGATGCATTCCTTCAACAACGGGATAGAAATCTTTTTCCTCAACCGCTGTGTAATGCTTTTCAGTAAATTTCTTCGGAATGGTATCAGGACCGATTATATTTTTTATGATATGGGGCGTATAATAATAGCCGCGATTGGCAATTGCGACCGTAAAATTTGCCATTTGCATTGGGGTTAGCAAAACCTCACCCTGCCCAATGGCATTGGAAATGGTTGCTAGGGAAGACCACTTGTGTTCTGGAAATTTGTGTATTTTATTATAATATATTGAAGTGGGGATGTTCCCTTTTTTCCCACTTGGAAGATCATAACCCAAAAAATCACCCAGACCAAAACTCATAAGGTCGCTTCTCCAGGCATCAATCCCTTCCTGTGGGGTCGGGAATTTATCAATCACTCTTTTGTAAACATTACAGAAATAGGCATTGCAACTGTTGGCAATCCCACCAATCATTGCTAGTGGACTGGGGTGGTTGTGACACCCCAGTGTTCTGTTGCCATACCTATAACCGCCGTAGCACGAGAAAACATCTTCCGTTGTCACTACATCTTCTTTGAGGCCAATGAGTGCTATCAAAGTTTTAAAAGGCGATCCAGGGGGATATTCTCCCATCAAAACCCTATCATACAGCGGTTTTGCTAAAGTGTCATACCATAATTTTGTAAAATTCTTTGAGCGCTCGCGCCCCACCAAAAGAGAGGGGTCATAACTGGGTGCAGTAATCAGTGCCAGAATTTCGCCAGAAGCGGGTTCAATGGCAACAATGCCCCCTCTTTTGTTAATCATTAATTCCTGCCCGTATTTTTGAAGCGTGGCATCAATAGTAAGTTGAATATCGTTTCCACGTTCTGGGAGGGTATCAAAAATACCTTCTTTATAGGGTCCAATATCTCTGTTGAACCGGTCTTTCTGAACGTATTTTACACCTTTTATACCACGGAGCACATCTTCATATTCCTTTTCTACCCCAGCCGTACCGATAAGTTCGCCCATTTGGTAATATGGATTTTTGTCTATGATGGCATTGTTTACTTCCGCAATGTAGCCCATCACGTTTGCTGAATGGTCCACTTGATATTCGCGAAGGGAGCGGCGCTGAATGTAAAACCCTTCATATTTGTGCATTTTTTCTGAAAGGGAAGCGTAATCGGCTTTGTTCAATTGCGGAAGCACTACTGAAGGAAGTCGTGGGGAATACGCCCGCGCTTTATAAAGAATTTCTTTGAACTCTTCCTTAGTTATCTTTAACAAGCCACAAAACTCTAGTGTATCCAGAGGCTTCACGTCTTTTGGAATTACCATTACATCATAGGACGGTTGGTTTGAAACCAAAAGCGTTCCGTTGCGGTCAAACATATAGCCTCGCTGCGGATAATCATACATAACTTTTATGGCACTGTTTTGCAATAGCGAATCTGACGATGCATCATAAACCTGCAAATAGAAAAGTCTGGCAGTAAACAAAATGCCACTAAGCAAAACCAATCCTATTAGTACGATCTTTCTCATGAAGACTTTTTATTAAACAAAATCATGGTGCACACCACTACAATTATGGTGAATATTCCTGAAAACAACGTAGATTTTAAAAGTAGAAGTATGTGTTTAAAACTAAAAATTTCCAAAGAGAACATAACAAAATGGTGCATAAACACCAGCGAAGCAATGTAGGTAAGCCTTTCCATGGGGTCTGCTTTTTTAATTTTCACACTGTTGTATTCATAGCTCACCCCAAAGGAATATTTTAAAACCACGGGCCGGATGTAGGCTATAAACGCACAAGCCGCAGCATGAACGCCTCCGGAATCCTCAAAAATATCTATGGAAAGTCCCAATAGGAAGCTAAGAAAAATTAAAAGAAACTTGTTCCCATCCAGCGGATACAACAAAATGAAGAAAATATACAAATATGGATTTATGTATCCTGCAAGATTTACGTTGTTGAGCATTAGTACTTGAAGAAAAACAAGCACGATAAACCGAACTATGTTTATGAATATATCATTGTTCTTCATCTTCTACTCTTTTCTCTAGTTCTAAAATTTCTTTGGCTTGGTTGTTTTCAATTAAATACACATGCTCTAAGCTAGTCATATCATTGAAAAGTTGAACATTGACGTAATAATAATTATCATCTTTGTCTAAATAAAAATCTTTTACGGTGCCAATTAAAATACCTTCGGGAAAGATGGTAGATTTTCCTCCGGTGACGATTGTGTCTCCTTTTTGCAGTTTCGCGAGGCGGGGAATATCAACCAATTGCGCCACGTTTGGGTCTTTTGTGTCCCATTTTAGCGACCCAAAATGGCTTGAATTTTTATGCTTTGCATTAATTCTACTTTTTGTATTAAGAATTGATTGAACCGTTGAATAATTTTCTGAAACATCACTAACAATCCCCACAATTCCTTTGGAAGAAATAACGCCCAAATCTATCTTTATGCTGTCTTTTCTACCTTTGTCCAACGTAAGTTGGTTTTTGGTTTTCGAATAGTTATTATTGATTACGCGTGCGGTAAAATATTCATATTTATTGGGAAGAACGGTACTGTCAAGTTTTTCAAAAACAACTACTTTCTTAAATTGATCCAGCCTTTTTCGAAGCATCAAATTTTCTTGGAGCAACTGTTCGTTTTCTTTGCCTAGATTTAAATAGTCGGTAATATTATTTCTGAAAGTATAAACTCCGCCAGTAATAAAATTGGAGGAGCTTATAAATTTATCGTTGTGGTAGTTGTGTGTCTGAATTGTAAGCGCTACGGAAATAGTAAAAAGCACGGCAAACAGCAGGAAATTTTTATTCCGAATGAAGAAAAATATAATCTGCTGCATTGCTTTTTGGGGTTAAAATATTCTGTTTTCTGATGGGAGCAACGCCATAAAATGGGCAACTATTCTCTTTAAAGATTTCAGTGATTTTTTTCTGAAAAATTATTTAATCAATACACTTTTAAATTTCGCGAGATTTTTCAAACAAATTCCAGTTCCTCGAACCACGGCGCGCAACGGATCTTCAGCAATATAAACAGGAAGATCGGTTTTTTGTGAAAGCCTTTTATCCAGTCCGCGAAGCATAGAACCACCTCCTGCAAGATAAATTCCGGTGTTGTAAATATCCGCGGCAAGTTCGGGCGGGGTTTGTGATAACGTTTCCATAACCGCATCCTCAATTCGGAGGATGGATTTATCCAATGCTTTTGCAATTTCCCTATATGAAGTTTGTACCTGTTTCGGTTTCCCTGTAAGCAAATCGCGCCCTTGTACGTCCATTTCATCTGGTGGAAGTTCAAGATCTTCAGTTGCGGCACCAATCTGGATTTTTATTTTTTCAGCAGTTCTTTCCCCCACATAAAGGTTATGTTGGGTGCGCATATAGTAAACAATATCATTTGTAAAAACGTCTCCGGCGATTTTAATAGACTTGTCGCAAACAATTCCCCCAAGGGCGATTACGGCAATTTCGGTGGTTCCACCTCCTATGTCCACAACCATGTTTCCTTTTGGTTGCATAATGTCAACGCCAATACCGATGGCGGCTGCCATTGGTTCGTGGATCAGATAAACTTCTTTTCCGTTTACACGTTCTGCACTTTCCTTTACGGCGCGCATTTCCACTTCGGTAATTCCGCTGGGAATACATATAACCATTCGCAAGGACGGTTTTAGCCATCTTTTTTTCAAAGCGGGAATATCATTGATAAACATGTTTATCATTTTTTCGCTTGCGTCAAAATCTGCAATTACACCATCTTTTAGCGGACGGATTGTTTTAATGTTTTCGTGTGTTTTTCCCTGCATCATCGCGGCTTCGCGGCCCACGGCGATTATTTTTCCGGTAGTGCGGTCGCGCGCAACAATTGAAGGCGCATCCACAACAACTTTATCGTTGTGGATTATCAGGGTATTTGCGGTACCCAAGTCAATGGCTATTTCTTCAGTTAGGAAGTCAAAAAATCCCATAGTTTAAGTTAGTGGTGTTGAAGGTTAACGTGTTAGGTTTGGTTTTAACAAATGTAATAAATTTTAATGCTTAAAATGGCGTGTACCCGTAAATACCATAGCCATTTCGTGTGCGTTGCAATAATCTATGCTCAGGTCGTCTTTTATTGAACCTCCGGGCTGGATTACCGCTGTTATTCCTGCATTGTCCGCAATTTCCACACAATCTGGAAACGGGAAAAAAGCATCACTTGCCATCACAGCACCTTCAAGGTTAAAATTAAAGGCTTTTGCTTTGTCAATTGCTTGCCGTAGCGCATCTACGCGGCTGGTTTGGCCGGTTCCACTGGCGAAAAGTTGTTTTCCCTTTGCCAAAACAATTGTGTTCGATTTTGTGTGCTTGCAAATTTTTGAAGCGAACAACAAGTCTTCTAACTCTGTTGAATTGGGTTTATTGTTTGTTGCGTGCGTTAAAATTGCAGTGCTGTCTGTAATATTGTCTTTTTCTTGCACCAAAATTCCGTTCAAACAAGTTCTCACGGTTGTTGAAGGTAATGTTATTTCTTTCTGAACCAACAAAATTCGGTTCTTTTTTCCTGCTAAAATTTCCTGCGCTTTTACTGAAAAAGAAGGCGCAATTACTACTTCACAAAAAAGGTCGTGAATTTCAGTTGCAGTGGCTTCGTCAATTTCAACATTGCTAATCAAAATTCCGCCAAAAGCAGAAACGGGATCGCCCGCCAAAGCCGCCATATATGCTTGCTGAACGGTGTCGCGCTGTGCAATTCCGCAGGCATTGTTATGTTTTAAGATTGCGAAAGTTGGTGCTTCGCTTTTAAATTCGTTCATCAAATTTACAGCTGCATCAACGTCCAAAAGGTTGTTGTAGCTCAATTCCTTGCCGTGAAGTTTGGTGAACATTTCATCAAAATTTCCAAAGAAAAACCCTTTTTGGTGCGGGTTTTCGCCATAACGAAGTTCCTGCCCGTTGGTTTCACTTATTTTAAAAGCTGGTAATTTTACTTCGGAATTGAAATAGTTGAAAATAGCAGTGTCGTAATTTGAAGAAACGTTGAAGGATTTAGCAGCAAAACGCTTGCGGTCTTTCAACGAGATTTCGCCGTTGTTTGCTGAAATCAATTCTAAAAATTCTGCATAATCTTCAACCGAGGATACGCAAATGGTATCTTTAAAATTTTTCGCGGCGGCACGAATCAAAGAAATTCCGCCGATGTCAATCTTTTCAATAATATCATCTTCCGAAGCGCCGGAGGCAACGGTTTTTTCAAAGGGATACAAATCAACAATCACGGCATCAATTTGAGGAATGTTGTATTGTTCCATTTCGGCAATATCGCCTTCATGGTCTTGGCGATTCAAAATTCCACCAAAAACTTTTGGGTGAAGGGTTTTTACGCGACCGCCCAAAATAGAAGGATAATCGGTAATGTTTTCAACGGCTATTACGGCAATTCCAAGGTCGTTGATGAATTTTTCGGTACCGCCCGTTGAATATATTTTTACGTGCTGTTCGTTTAGTTTTTTCACGATTGGCGCAAGCCCATCTTTACTGAAAACTGAAATTAAAGCCGACGTAATTTTTTTGGAAGTATTCATTATTGAAAATTAAGGTGCAAAAGTACATAATTGAATAGTAAATTTGTAACATAACTACAGAGAAAACGTCTTACTTTTTAAAGTTTGAAGTTTGAAGTTTGAAGTTTAAAGTTTGAAGTGTGAAGTGTGAAGTGTGAAGTGTGAACTTTGAAGTTGGAAATTAAATCGCTAATCAAAAATCGTTAATGCTAATTTATCTTCGCTTATTAAAGGAAAGTTTCAATTTTGCGCTCAATGCGCTGCGAAACAATAAATTGCGAACCTTTCTTTCTTTGGTTGGCGTTACCATTGGTATATTTTCCATTATCGCGGTATTGGCTGCGGTTGATTCATTGAAAAAAGAAATTGAAGGCAGCATTAGTGGTTTAGACAATAGTACGATCATTATTATGCGTTTCAATTTTGGTCCAACCGAGATTCCGCGTTGGAAATGGCAGCAATTTCCAGATGTTACGTTTGACGAATATCAATACATAGATAGAAATACTCCCAATATAGAAGCAGCCACTTTTACCCTGAATGTTCCCGATGAAAGCGTAAAATATGAAGACAAGCAGGTGGACAACGTGCCTATTGGTGCAGTAACTGACAGTTATTACAACATTGAGGCACTGAAACTTTCTGAAGGCCGTTTTTTTAACGGTTCCGAATCGAACAGCGGTTCAATGGTAGTGGTTTTGGGAGATGAAATTGCCAATCAGTTGTTTGGTGATGCAGCAACTGCCATTGGCAAAGAAGTACGGATTTATGGCAGAAAATTCAACGTAATTGGAGTTTTGAAGAAGGAAGGCGCGGGCTTGTTTGGAAATTCTAAAGATACTACCGTTTGGATGCCAGTAAATGTGGTTCGACGCATTTATGGCGACAACAATAAAAGCACATTTCCGCAAATTGTGTTAAAACCAGAAAAAGGAATTGACCAAGCCGAATTTAAAGCCATATTGGATCAAAAACTTCGAATGAAAAGGGGCTTGAAACCGGATGAAGTAAGTAACTTTTTCATTAACCAAATGCAGGGTTTTACTGATTTTATTGATGAAATAACTGGAAGTATGAATATTATTGGGCTTATAATAAGTGGCTTTTCGCTACTGGTTGGCGGCTTTGGTATTGCGAATATCATGTTCGTGAGCGTAAAGGAACGCACCAGTTTAATAGGAATTCAAAAATCTTTGGGCGCGAAGAACAAATTCATCCTTTTCCAATTTTTGTTTGAAGCGGTAATTCTTGCGGTAATCGGTGGATTGATTGGGTTGTTTTTAGTATTTATCGTTTCAATAATTGCCTCCCAATTTACTGGTGATTTTGAATTTGTATTATCCCCATGGAATATGTTTATCGGTACGGCAATCAGTGCTGCCATCGGTTTGATTTCAGGAATACTTCCGGCAATTTCAGCTTCAAAACTGGATCCGGTGGAGGCGATTAGAACGGGAATGTAAGCTGCGCAAAGCTCAAATTCCAAATCACAAATTCCAAATAAATCCCAAAAAAACAAATTTTAAAATTGAAAGGTTATTTGTCATGGAATTTGGAATTTAAAAGTTTGGGGCTTATTTGGAATTTGTGATTTGAAATATTGGGATTTATAAAGAAGTTGCCAATAAAATTCTTTTCATATAACTAAAGTATCAAAGCAACTTCTGAATTTACCCATTCTAAAAATCGTTCGTCTTCCGCAGAAAATGGATCTTCCATATGTGAATCTATATCTATCTGCCCAATGTTTTTTCCGTCTTTAAAAAGCGGAATAACAATCTCAGATTTTACCGTGATACTGCAAGCAATATAATTATCCTGCGCTTTTACATCTGGCACTACAAAATTTTGATTGCTCACGGCCACCTGCCCACAAATCCCTTTTCCGAATGGAATAACAGTATGGTCTGTTGGTTCGCCTGCAAAAGCTTTTAAATGCAATGTTTTCTCAGCCTCATTTGCAAAATAAAATCCAACCCAGTCATAATAACCCACCGTGGTTTGCAAAAGCTCACAAACTTCTTTTAAACGTTGCTCGGCGGTCTCGCGGTCATTCGCCAAAATGGTTCTGATTTTTGGTTTTAAATGTGAAAAGGGCATAGCTTCTTTTTAAATTAGTATTGGAATGGCAAAAGTATTTGAAAACAGTTACATTCACCCAAAACAAATCCTGTATTTTTGTTAAAAACCAAAGTAGAGATTTGAAAGCACTTTTCAAAAAATACAAAACCGTTGTAAAATTTGTCGCCCTGTTTTTGGGTGTTTATTTAATTCTCGGAATTCTCTATTCGTTGTATTTAACAACCTCGAAAAATGGCGTGTTTCCGCCCGATTATATTACCAATCTTGTGGCGAAACAAAGCGCCGCGGTGCTCGATACTTTTGGTTATGGTTCCGTATTAACACCCGATCATTTGGAAGAGGGAATGTTATTGACCATTGAAAACAAATACAGCGTAATTATCGTGGAGGGCTGCAATTCCATCAGCGTTATAATTTTGTTTGTGGCTTTTGTGATCGCTTTTTCGGAAAAATTTAAAAAAACCTTTTTGTTTCTTTTTGCGGGCTCTGTTTTGATTTATATAGTGAATATCCTGCGTATTGCCATTCTTGTAGTTGCATTGTACAAGTTTCCCGAGTATGAAAATATTCTGCATTCCGTCATCTTTCCGGGCATTATTTATAGTATGGTTTTTATTTTATGGATGGTTTGGGTACGGATGTTAAAACCTAGTGCAGACCAATGAAAAAGGTTCTCAGAATAGTGGGAATAATAATACTTGCCAGCCTTTTGGTTTTGATTCGGGCTTTTGAAAACACACTTTTTTACGACCCCCTTTTATTGTTTTTTAAAATGGACTACAAATTCCTGCCGCTTCCCGAGATGAACATTTTTGCATTACAAATGGGGATTGCACTTCGGTTTTTGATGAATACACTTCTCTCACTTTCCATTTTATGGTTAATTTTTTTTGATAAGGAAATAATTAAGCTCTCCACAATATTATACAGTTTGCTGTTTGTTGTACTGTTTATCGCTTTCAGCGCCATTATTTTTTCTTCTGAAGATACTGGCGGCCATTTGGTTCTTTTTTATGTGCGCCGATTTCTTATCCAGCCGTTGTTCCTGCTTATTCTGCTTCCAGCTTTTTATTTTCAGAAGTATAAATCCCGTTGATTTTTTGTTACATTTGCATTTCTAAATTCAATCTATAATTATGAAAAGATTATCCGTAGTTTTTTTCGCAATAGTTTCTTTAACAATTGTTTCCTGTAAAGATGATGTGAAAGAAAATGAGCCTGAAGTTGTAACTGTAGACAACACCGAATCGGAAACCAAAGTATATGAAATTGCAAAAACCGAAGCCGAATTCAACGATCCAAAAGTTGAAGCCGTATTCACCCAATACTTACAGGTTGAAACTGCTTTGGTAAACACCGATGCAGCTAAAACTGCGGCGGAAGCTGCAAAACTTGATTTGCTTCTTAAAGAAATGAATGCTGATGAAGCAACACTAACTGCAGTTGCTGCAATGGCTTCTTCGGATGATATTAATGTACAGCGCCAAAATTTTGAAGCATTGAGCAGCGGGATGGAGACTGTATTAAAGGGAGCCATAAAATCTGGGATGCTTTACAAACAATTCTGCCCAATGGCTTTCAACAATAAAGGAGCTTACTGGATTAGCAGTAGCAAAGAAATTCTAAATCCTTATTTTGGCGATAAAATGCTGAAATGCGGCAGGGTTGATGCTGAAATTAAGTAGTTAGAATTTAGTATTGAGTATTGAGAATTTAGTATTGAGAATTTAGTATTGAGAATTGCAAATTATTTTTGGATATTTATAAATTCATCTACTTATAAACATCTTAAATAATATTCGTATTTTTGCCTTTCAATGAAAAAAACCATTTCCATATTACTTTCCGTACTGATGTTCGCCAGCAGTTCAGGAATAGCTTATGCGCAGCACTTTTGCAGCGGGATGGAAATGATGGCTGAAATCACCCTTGGCGAAAAACTGCTATCCTGCGGAATGGACGAGGTTAGCGATAAATGTGGAGACGAAACCTTTATTGAAAAGGGCCACGATTGTTGTGAGAATCAATTTACCAAAATACAAACTGACGATAATTTTGCGAAAGCTTCCTTTGATTTAAAACTGAACAAAACCTTCGTTGCCACTTTTGTAACCGTTTTTGTTTTACAGGAAGTTGAAATAACTTCTGTTGAAAAAATCTTCTTCGCAGATTACAGTCCGCCACCACTCGAACAGGATTTCAATATTCTGTACGAGACTTTCCTTATTTGATTTATTAAATCTTTAGTAATCGCATTTCATTAAATTGAAATGTAAATTTGTTATGCCCTCAAAAATGGCCTTACAATTCACTAAGTATAGATTTAAAATCAGATAAAAATGACACACACATATATAATACACGGAATGACCTGCAACGGCTGCCGAGGCCATGTGGAAAAAACTTTAAGCGAAATTGAAGGTGTTTCCAAAGCATCGGTAAATCTTGAAAAGGCCGAAGCAGTTATTGAAATGGAAAAACATATTCCATTAAAAGTTTTCGAAAAAGCGTTGGAAGATGATGGAGGAAGATACAGTATTTCCCTTCCCGACGATGCCGAAGCAGCACAAAAGCATCAAATAAATAAAGAGGAAAAAAGAGCAAATCAAAATAGCTCCGGCACTTTTTATTGCCCAATGCACTGCGAAGGCGAAAAAACCTACAACAAACCTGACGATTGCCCAGTTTGCGGAATGGATTTGGTGGAAGAAGTTAAATCTTCCAGCAGTTCGGCAACTGAATACACTTGCCCAATGCATCCCGAAATAGTGCGCAACGAACCGGGTTCGTGCCCAATTTGCGGAATGGATTTGGTGCCAAAAGAAGTGGACGAATCTGCCGAAAACAAAACCTATAAAACATTGCTGAAAAAGTTTTGGACTGCAGTGGCCTTAACCGTCCCCATCTTTTTAATAGCAATGTCTGAAATGATTCCAAACAACCCATTGTATGTTTTAATGCCAATGAAATATTGGAATTGGGTACAATTTGGATTGTCCATTCCCGTGGTTTTTTACGCCACTTGGATGTTTTTTGAACGCGCTTATCGTTCCATTAAAACTTGGAATTTAAACATGTTCACCCTCATCGGTATTGGAGCTGGTGTGGCTTGGATTTTCAGTGTTTTCGGGATGTTGTTTCCAGATTTTTTCCCGGCACAATTCAAAACCGAAATGGGCACGGTGCACATATATTTTGAAGCCGCAACGGTAATTCTCACTTTGGTTTTGCTTGGGCAGGTTTTGGAAGCACGTGCACACAACCGCACCAATTCCGCAGTAAAGGAATTACTGAAATTGGCGCCGAACAAAGCCGTTCGCATTGTTGATGGAAAGGAAGAAACCATCGCAATTGACAAAATAGAAGTAGGCGATAAACTTCGTGTAAAACCGGGCGAGAAAATTCCGGTGGACGGAAGTATTCTGGAGGGCGAAAGTTCCATTGATGAGTCTATGATTACCGGCGAACCCGTTCCTGTTTCAAAAACTATGGGCGATAAAGTGAGTTCGGGAACCATCAACGGCAAACAAACTTTTGTGATGAAAGCTGAAAAAGTGGGAAGCGACACATTGCTTTCACAAATAATAGAAATGGTAAACAAAGCCAGCCGTAGCCGAGCTCCAATCCAAAAGCTGGCAGATAAAATTTCAGGATATTTTGTGCCTATTGTGGTTCTGGTTTCAATAATCACATTTATTGTCTGGGCAATTTTTGGGCCCGAACCGGCTTATGTTTACGCTTTGGTCAACGCCATTGCGGTTTTAATAATAGCCTGTCCGTGTGCGCTCGGGCTCGCTACCCCAATGTCTGTAATGGTTGGAGTGGGGAAGGGCGCCCAAAATGGTGTGCTCATCAAAAATGCCGAAGCGCTTGAAACCTTGAACAAAATTGATGTTTTGATTATTGACAAAACAGGAACAATAACCGAAGGAAAACCTTCAGTTGAAAAAGTGGGGGTTGCTGAAAGTTATTCGGAAGAAGAGGTGCTTCAATATATTGTTTCACTCAATCAAAACAGTGAACATCCGTTGGCCGATGCTACTGTGAAATATGGAAAGGAGAAAAATTCCGAAGTTATAAAAACCAATGATTTCAATTCGGTTACGGGTAAAGGCGTTACAGGAATTATCAATGGAAAAAAAGTGGCGCTCGGAAACGAAAAGATGATGGAGGAAGCAGGCGCAAACATTTCCGAAGCACTTCAAAAAGAAATTTCAAAAGAACAGCAAAAAGGTAAAACCGTGCCGATGCTTTCCGTGGATGGAAAAGTGGTGGGCTATGTTGTGATTGCCGATAAAATAAAGGAAACAAGTAAAAAAGCGCTCGCTGAACTTCAGGAAAAAGGAATTCAGGTTATTATGCTTACGGGCGATAATCACGACACAGCAAAAGCCGTTGCTTCCGAATTGAACCTGACTGATTTTAAAGCTGAAATGCTTCCACATGACAAAATGGAAGTAGTTGAAAAATTGCAAGCCGAAGGCAAAAAAGTGGCAATGGCCGGCGACGGAATAAACGATGCCCCGGCTTTGGCGAAAAGTGACGTGGGCATTGCGATGGGAACAGGCACCGATGTAGCAATTGAAAGCGCGGGGATAACCTTGGTAAAAGGCGATTTGCACGGCATTGTGAAAGCTTTTCATTTAAGTGAAAAAGTAATGCGGAACATTAAACAGAATTTATTTTTCGCATTGATTTATAACATCCTTGGCGTGCCTATAGCCGCAGGAGTTCTCTTTCCGGTTTTCGGAATTTTATTATCACCAATGATTGCTGCGCTAGCTATGAGTTTCAGTTCGGTTTCGGTAATTGCTAATGCTCTTCGGTTGCGAACCGCAAAAATTTAAAAGATGAAAAATCTATTATATATACTTTTTATACTTCCACTTTGTGTTTTTTCACAGGAAAAAATAACGGGAACCATTACTGAAAATATCAGTAACGAAGAAGTTCCGCTGAGCGGTGCAAATGTTTATTGGCTTGATACCGAAGTGGGAACAGTGACTGATTTTGACGGGAATTTTGAAATTCTTTATAAACCGGAATACAAAAAACTCGTCATAAGTTTTGTGGGTTATAAAACCGATACAATTTCGGTAAATTCTCGAAAGAAGGTTTCACATTCATTAGTATCCACAGCCAATCTGGATGAGGTTACAATTACTGCGAGACAGCAGGCCACTTCCCGTTCTTATATTCAATCTGCGAATGTCTTGAATGTAAGCAGCGCCGAACTTTTGAAGGCCGCGTGCTGCAATTTGGCGGAAAGTTTTGAAACAAACCCGTCAATTGATGTAAATTTTGCCGACGCTATTTCGGGTACACGGCAAATTAAAATGCTCGGGCTAACAAGTCCCTATATTTTAATTACGACTGAAAATGTGCCGAGTATCCGCGGGGCTTCGCAGGCGTATGGTTTGAGTTTTATACCTGGAACTTGGGTTGAAAGTATTCAAATTACCAAAGGAGCGGGAAGTGTAACTAATGGTTACGAAAGTATTGCAGGGCAAATTAACGCCGAATTGCAAAAACCCACGACCGACGATAAGCTTTTTGTAAACGCTTATGGCGCGGGCAACGGGCGTTTTGAGCTGAACACACATCTCAACACAAAAGTTAGTGAGCGATGGAGCACTGGTTTGTACCTTCACGGGAATCTACGTGAAACCGAATTCGACAATAATGACGATTCCTTTCTCGATATGCCGTTAATGCAGCAAGTGAACGTGATGAACCGTTGGCAATATACCGACACTGAAAACGGGTATGTTGGGTTTTTTAATTTCAGATATTTGAATGATGAAAAGCAGACAGGGCAAATATCCTTTAATCCAAAAACCGATCGTGGAACCACCAACGCGTGGGGAAGCGAAATAAAAACACAACGTTTTGATGTTTCGGGTAAGTTTGGGTTTGTAAATCCAGAAATTCCTTGGCGTACGGGCGGACTTCAATTGGCTTATAGCCATCACGATCAGGAATCCTATTTTGGGTTGAATGATTACAACATTCAGCATAACAGTTTGTACGCCAATTTGCTATACAATTCAATCATCAGTGATTCGCGGCACAAGATAAAAACTGGGCTTAGCGCTACTTATGACGGGTATGACGAACTGGTTTTGACCGAAAATTTCAATAGAATTGAAAATTCTGTGGGAGCTTTTTTTGAATACAATTTCGACAATTTGGGCGATCTGAATTTTACAGCTGGAATTCGGGCCGATGTTCACAATAGGCTAGGAACGTTTGTTACGCCGCGCTTTCATTTGCGTTATACGCCTTGGGAGAAATCTGCTTTTAGAATTTCAGCAGGTAGAGGAAAGCGGAGTGCAAATATTTTTACTGAAAATCAACAGCTTTTTGCTACTTCACGCAGCCTGAATATTTTGGGAAATGGTGGCGAAATTTATGGATTGGATCCTGAAATTGCTTGGAATTATGGAGCTTCGTATATGCAGGGCTTCAATCTTTTCGATAGAAAGGCCGATATTACTTTCGATTTTTACAGAACCGATTTTGTAAACCAAATAGTTGTGGATTGGGAAAACCCTTCAGAAATCAATTTTTATAATTTGGAAGGCGAAAGTTATTCGAATAATTTTCAGGTAGAATTTAATTATAACGCTTTTGAGCATTTTGATATGAGATTGGCTTACAAATTTTACGATGTTGAAACCACTTATTTGAGTGGAAAGAAACAAAATCCGTTAACGCCCAATCATCGTTTTTTTGCAAATGCTTCGTATGAAACACATCAAAATACGAAAAGTGGAAATTGGAAATTTGATGCAACTTTTAATTATGTGGGCGAACAACGGTTTACTTCCACGGAAAGTTATTTGAACACGATTGGCCTTTCCGAATTCTCACCCAGTGTTTCAACATTGAATGCACAGGTTACAAAAGTTTTTTCGCCTAACTTTGAAATCTATGTGGGCGGGGAAAATATTACAAACGTTACACAGAAAAACCCAATAGTGGGAAGCGATAACCCTTTTGGAACAACTTTTGACACTACCTATGTTTACGGACCTATTTTTGGAAGTTCGTATTATGGGGGTTTACGATATAGTATCAATTAACAATTAACAATTAATTATGAAAAGTATAATTGCAATTTTAGGAATATTCTTGATTGGGGCCACTGGTTTCGCCCAAAACAAAAATGCCAAAGCCACGATTGAAGTTGACGGCGTTTGCGGGATGTGTAAAGAGCGTATTGAAAAAGCGTCCATTCAGGCAAAAGGGGTAAAATCTGCAACTTGGAATGTGGACACCCATCAATTGAATCTTATTTATAACGAAGAAAAAACCGATTTGACTAAAATCCAGCAAAGCATTGCCGATAGTGGTCACGATACACAAGCCATTAAAGCCAAAGATGAAGTGTATGAAAAAATAGACCCTTGTTGTAAATATCGCGATCAGCAAGTAGTTGATGATCATAAAAATGATTAATGTTTTAAAAAAATATAAAACCATTCAGATTTAAAATTTGGATGGTTTTTCATTTTAAGAAAAAGTTACTTTTTTCTACTTTTACCCAATAAATATATAACATGAAACAAATTTTAGGAATAGGTTCGCGGATAAATCATCCCAAACACGGAAAAGGAGTGGTTACAAATGTTACTTCAAAAATGTATTGGGTAACATTTATTGAAAATGGACTGGAAACAATAGCGACCGACGATGCTTTTGAAATTATTGAAGCCGCCGAAGACGAGGTGGATTCCGTAAGTTTTTATGAAGTAGAAAAAAGCCTTCGTGATATTCTGAAAAAATGGAATGGATTCAGCGAGATTGTGCCCATAGCAGATAAATGGAAAGGCGGTGTAATTGTTTTGCAACCAGCGGATAAAAATTTGGTTTCAAAAGAAATTCCAATTGACACTTTTTTTCATAAAATAGTAATGCTTCGCGATAGGCTTCGGGTGATGGAGCAGAAAATAAACGCCAGCAAAGAACTGGCAGAGCAGGATAAGATTGATCTTCAACAATACATAACACGTTGTTACGGTAGTTTAACGACCTTTAATGTACTTTTCAAAAACACATCCCACCAATTTAAGGGAGAAAGTACTTCTAAATAATCAAGAGGTTGCAAATCCATAAAAACGTGTTTCATTTTCCTGAAAAATTGACATTTCCTCAACTATTTAACGCTCTATCGGCACAATTCTAAATTTTGTTAAATTTCGTTTTAAAACCTCTTAAAATTGATAATTGGGTTTATTTGGCCAATTGTTCATAAAGTGTTTGAAAATAAATAGTTTTTTTTTCAATCGTAAAAATGCGTAAATTTTTTTTAAAGTGTTTTGAAACACTAGGAAAATCAAGGGTTTAGATAAAATCAGTGCGATAAATGTGACAATGGGGGGGGGGTTAATTTAACATTTAGTTAATTTTTTAATAATCTACTTTCATTAAAAGTTGGAATTGTAAGATATTATTGGCACTTTTGATGTGCTAATTCAAACAAACAAAAAAATGAAAACAAAGTTTAGTGGAATTTTAACACTATTATTAGTGTTGGTTGTGCAGCTCACATTTGCACAGGAAAAAACGATTTCCGGAACGGTGGCCGATGACACAGGCTTGCCGCTTCCAGGAGTTAACATAATTATACAAGGTACGAGTACTGGAACGCAGTCTGACTTTGATGGTAATTATACCATAGATGCTGCGGTAGGGCAAACACTTGTTTATAGTTATGTAGGTTTTGAGACCCAGGAGATTACTGTTGGGGCCTCAAATAGTATAGACGTTACAATGCAAGCTGGTTCAGTTTTGGACGAGGTGGTTGTAACCGCACTTGGTGTTTCCCGTGAAAAACAATCATTGGGTTACTCCACGCAACAAGTAGCAGGAGAAGATTTGGCTACTGTAAAAACAAATAACTTTACGAACGGTCTTTCTGGTAAGGTTGCGGGTCTTCAAATTAGAAGAAACAACAACTTTGGTGGTTCTACTAACGTGGTTATTAGGGGTATTACTTCTTTAACGGGTGACAACCAAGCATTATTTGTTGTGGATGGAGTGCCAATTAGTAACAGAAATACCAATAACGCAAACCAAAAGAACTCTTCTGCTGGTAACTATTATGATTATGGTAATGCTGCGGCTGACATCAATCCAGACGATATTGAATCTGTAAACGTACTTAAAGGTGCTGCTGCATCCGCACTTTATGGTTCACGTGCTGCTAGTGGTGTAATTATCATTACAACTAAAAAAGGTAAAAAATCTAAAGGAATGGGTGTGACTATTAACTCTAACGCACAAGTTGGTTTTGTTGATAAGAGCACTTTTGCTGAATATCAATCTAACTACGGAGCTGGATATGGTGGAGAATCTTTTACTACTAATGAGGATTTTGATGGTGATGGAGTAAATGATGTTCTTGTTAATTATCTTGATGATGCATCTTATGGTCCTTCATTCCAAGGTCAATTAATTTACCAGGCAGACGCATTTGATCCTGCATCGCCAAACTATCTTAAAAGAACTCCTTGGGTAAACTCTCCAAATGGAGCAATTACATTCTTTGAAACTCCATTAACGCTTACAAACTCTATCTCTATTTCAAATGGTTTTGAAAACGGATCGTACCGTATGTCTTATACCAAGTTGGACCAGTCTGGTTTATTGCCAAACAGTCAGATAGACAGACATAATTTTATCTTTAGTGGTACTTTCGATCTTTCTGATAAATTGACTGCTAGTGGTTTTGCAAATTATATTAAAACTGATGCATTAGGCCGTAACTCTACTGGTTATAATGATAACGTAGTTGGTAACTTTAAACAATGGTGGCAAACTAACGTAGATATTAAACAACAATGGGATATATACAATAGCACCAAAAGAAACATTGGATGGAACCCAGGTTCTTCTGAACCAGGTACTACTCCAATATATTGGGATAACCCATATTGGACACGTTATGAAAACTACCAAAATGATAGTAGAAGCCGTTTCTTAGGTAACTTTGAGTTAAACTACAAACTGGCTGATTGGGTAAATATTACAGGTAGAGTTGCTACAGATACTTACAATGAGCAACAAGAAGAGCGTAGAGCTGTTGGATCTGTTCCAACTTCTTTCGGTGTTACCAGAGCAAATGTAGGTTCTGGATATTTAAGACGTGACTTAACAGTTACTGAAACGAACTATGACTTAATGTTTAACTTTGATGCTGATATTTCAGAAAGCATAAGTATAGCGGGTATTTTAGGTACAAACATTAGAAGAAATGAATTTAACTCATTAACTAACTCTACCAATGGTGGATTAGTAATTCCAGGGCTTTATTCAATTCAGAACTCAGTAAGTGACATTCCAAAATCTGCGGTAGTAGAACAAGCTGAGAAAATTGGTGTAGATGGCGTTTATGCAAGTGCCTCTCTTGGTTTTGGTAATGTAGTTTATTTAGATGGTACAATTCGTAGAGACCATTTCTCAACTCTTCCTGTAGATGATAGTTCATTCTATTATCCATCTGTATCTACAAGTTTTGTATTCAGTAAATTACTTAATGTAAATGCTATAACTTTTGGTAAGTTAAGAGTTAACTATGCTGAAGTAGGTAATGGACCAGAATTTGATAAATTATTCAATACATTTAATATTAATACAGATATAGGAACTTCTGTTCCTACTATTGCAAATAATCCTAATTTAAAGCCTGAGCGTACTAAAAGTTACGAGGCAGGTCTAGAAATGAGATTTGCAAAAAACAGAATTGGTTTCGACTTTTCTTACTATAAAACTAATTCACTTGATCAAATTGTACAAGTGCCAATTTCTGAAGCAACAGGTTCTTCTAGAAAGTTATTGAATGCTGGTGAAATTGAGAACAAAGGTTTTGAAATAACTTTGAACGCTACCCCAGTAAAAACAGATAACTTCAGCTGGATGATTAATGGTAACTATACCAAAAATAAGAGTGAGGTTCTTGCGCTTCCTGAAGGAACGGAAGTTATTGAGCTTGCTAGATATCAAGGTGGTGTGAGAATTAACGCTGCACTTGGTCAACCTTATGGTGTTATTTATGGTGCTGATTACGTTTATAATGATAATGGAGATAGAGTAGTTGGGGCAGATGGAAAGTATTTGAAAACTGGACCTAATGAAATTATTGGAGATACCAACCCAGATTGGTTAATGGGTATTACCAATACTATAAACTATAAGTCTTGGTCTATGAGCTTTTTAATTGACGTTCAACAAGGTGGAGCAGTTTTCTCACTTGATCAATACTACGGAGAAGCAACAGGTTTATATACTAATACAGATTTCATAAATGATTTAGGAAACCCTGTAAGAAACACACTTGAAAATGGTGGTGGTTTTATAAACCCAGGGGTTCTTGAAGATGGCACTCCAAACACCACGAGAGTAGATGCTTCAGAATTTGGTCAATTTGGTTATGCTGCATATCCACAGTCTGAGTTTGTGTATGACGCAAGTTATGTAAAGCTTCGTCAAGCTTCTCTTAGCTACACTATGCCATCAAAGTTCCTTGAAAACACATTTATGACAGGTCTTCAGTTTACAGTAACTGGCTCTAACCTTTGGATCATAGATAAAAATACTCCTTTTGCAGATCCAGAATCTGGATTAAGTTCAGGTAACTCTCAAGGATATATTACTGGTTCATTGCCAACTACCCAGGATTATGGGTTTAACATTAAAGCACAATTTTAATATATAGAAAAATGAAGAAACTGATTTTAATATTAACAGCGGCTGTTTTTGCCGTCTCTTGTTCGGACAACCTAGAGGATCTGAACCAGAATATAAAAGACCCTACACAAGTTAGTGGTGAGAGTTTGTTCGCTTCTGCTCAAAAGCAGCTTGCGGATCAAATTACCACGCCAAACGTTAACCTAAACAATACTAGATTATGGGTACAACATTGGCAGGAAACCACTTATCCTGATGAAAGTAACTATGATCAAGCAACTCGTCCTATTCCAGACAACCACTGGAGAGAATTGTACAGAGATGTTTTAAGAGATCTTAAGGAAGCTAGCATAAACATAGCTGCTACAGATAACGACATCACAAACCCATTAAAGCCAAATAAATTGGCAATTATTGAGGTTATGAATGTTTATGCTTGGAGCAATTTGGTTGAAACTTATGGTAACGTTCCTTATACTGAAGCTTTGGATATTGAGAATTTACTGCCAAAGTATGATGATGGTATGACTATTTACAAAGATTTAATTGTACGCTTAACTGCCGCTGTTAACTCTATGGATACTAGCAAAGGAAGTTTTTCTGGTGATGAAGAAAAAATCTATTCAGGTGATGTGGCTTCTTGGAAGAAGTTTGCAAATACACTTAAGTTAAGAATGGGTATCATTTTGGCTGATGCTGATGCCGCTGCTGCTAAGGCAGCTGTTGAATCTGCAGTCTCTTCTGGTGTTTTCACCAGTAATGCTGATGATGCAGGATATGCATACAGTTCAGGTCCAAATGGAAGCCCTTTATATGATAACTTAGTAGCTAGTAACCGTAACGATTATGTTGCAGGTAAAACTATAATTGATTTAATGAATACCTTAGAAGATCCACGTAGAGGTTCGTTTTTTACTGATGTAAACGGAGAGTATATAGGTGGTGTAATTGGCGATCAAACAGTTTACTCTGAATACAGCCATGTTACTCCAAATATTCTTGGCGAATCTTACCCAGGATGGTTATTACAGTATGCTGAAACTGAATTTTTGTTAGCCGAAGCTGCTGCAAGAGAATTTAATGTAGGAGGTAGTGCTGAAAGCCATTACGTAGCTGGTATAACTGCTTCTTTTGATTTCTGGGGTGCAGATGGCCTTGCTGGTTATCTTACTAATCCTGCTGTTGTTTATAACAGTGGAGCTTGGAGAGAATCTATTGGTACTCAAGCTTGGTTAGCAAATTATAACAGAACTTTTGCTTCTTGGCTATCTGTTAGACGTTTAGACTTTCCAGTTTTAGTTGAACCAATCGGTGCTGAGTCTGGCTATCCTGTACGCTATCCTTATCCTGTTAGCGAAATTAACCTAAACCCAAGTAATTATGAAGAAGCCGCTAGTGCAATTGGTGGTGATGTAACGGAAACTAGACTTTTCTGGGACAAGTTTGATAACACTTGGGGCTTTTAAGATAAAATCTTTGAAAATTAATAATTGATTATTAAATCCTCGACAGAAATGTCGGGGATTTTTTTTTGGGTTTTATAGCTTGTATTTCCGAAGGAAATAAAGCCATAATTACAACGTTATATTTATGTTTTTAAATTAATTGGATGTATATTTTCTTTCAAGCTGAAGCCTACGCTCCCTGGCTTGCTCCATATGCTTATGGAATTGTGTTGCTTGGTTTCGCTTTTTTCCTTTTTAGGTTATTTGAAAATTGGTATGCTAGAAGTTACGACCGCCCCCTTTTTAGGAATTACTTCATTTATAAAAAATTATCCCCTTCACAAATCGAAATTCTTAAAGACGAATTTCATTTTTATAACAAACTTTCAGAGAAACATAAAAACCAATTTCAGCATAGAATTGCCCAATTCCTTTCGGAAAAGAAATTTATTGGACGGGGGGAATTGATAATCACAGAACGAATGATGGTTTTGGTTGCAGCAACTGCCTGCATGCTCAGTTTCGGAAGAAAAAACTATACTTATTCTTTGATTGAATTCATTTTAATTTATCCGGATGAATTCTATAGCACAATAAATAATAATTTTCACAAAGGAGAATTCAATCCCAGGGAAAGAGCATTGGTGCTTTCCTGGAAAGATTTTGAGGAAGGGTTTCAAATAAATAATGACAACTTTAACGTAGGCATCCACGAATTTATGCACGCCATGCAGTTAGAGGCAAAAAAGAGTGGAGATATAGATTCTGCACGTTTTATAAAGCAATTTCAAAACATTTTGAAACAACTTACATTTCAGGAAGTAAAAGACCAATTGGAAAACACGAAATATTTTCGTGAATATGCCTTTACAAACCAATATGAATTTATGGCCGTGCTGGCTGAATATTTCTTTGAATCACCAAAGGATTTTAAGGCAATTTTCCCGAAACTATATGATTATACAAAGAAGTTGTTAAACTTTAATTTTGCCGGGTATTGAATTTATCTGAAATATTCTGGGCGATTATTTTAGCGTGAATTCGGGAGTTTTCAATAAACCATTTGTGGGTTTCCATTCCGCCACAAATTACGCCTGCTAAGTAAAGCCCTTTCACATTCGTTTCCATAGTTTCGGCATTGTATTTTGGAAACATATTTTCATCGCCAGATAACTCCACTCCCAAGCTTTTTAGAAATTGGAAATCGGGTTTGTATCCTGTGAGCGCGATCACAAAATCATTCGCCACAACTTTTTGGCCTTTGGGCGTCTTTATAAAAACTTCAGTTTCTGTAATTTTTTCTATTTCAGAATTAAAATAGGCCTTTATATTTCCTTCCTTAATTCGGTTTTCAATATCGGGTTTTACCCAATATTTAACGCGTTCCCCAATTTGTGGGCCTCGAACAACCATTGTTACCTTACCTCCTTTTCGCCATATTTCCAATGCCGCATCAACTGCAGAATTACTTGCGCCCACAATCACTACTTTTTGCATCACAAAAGGATGCGCTTCTTTGTAATAGTGCATCACTTTTGGTAA
Source organism: Aequorivita sp. (assembly GCA_030690315.1). GTDB lineage: Bacteria > Bacteroidota > Bacteroidia > Flavobacteriales > Flavobacteriaceae > Aequorivita. The sequence continues at coordinate 179,761 of JAUYGY010000025.1, read as the reverse complement.
TTCTTCGCCGGAAACGTTCAGCTTTTTGGGAATGTCATAAAAACCCGTGCTTACAATAATATTGTAGGCTCTGTAATTATTCTTATCTGAAATTATATTGAAATGATTTTTATCTTTTTCAACGGAAAGAATCCTTTCGTATAAATTAATATGAAGTTTATTTGAAGTAACCACCCGCCGATAATATTCCAAGGCTTCATTTCTGGAAGGTTTGGGATTGTTGCTGATGAAGGGAATTTCGTTAATTTCCAGTTTTTCAGAAGTTGAAAAGAAGGTCATATTAAGTGGATAGTTGTAGAGCGAATTGGTAAGCGTTCCTTTTTCAATCACTACATATTTAAGCCCTTTCTTTGTGCATTCCAAAGCGCAAGCGATACCTATTGGGCCAGCACCGATAATAAGTACGTCAAATAAGTTTTCGGAAGCGGAAACAGTAGGCATGTAGGGCTTATTGTAAAAGTTGTTTTAGGTCTTGAATAGTTTGCGAAGGATTGCTTGCGCCAAAAACATAACTACCGGCCACCAATACATCAGCGCCTGCATCAACAAGTTGTTTTGCATTTTTATTGGTAACTCCGCCATCTATTTCAATTTTGGTTTTTGCGCCGTTCGCGTCAATCATTTTCCGAAGTTGTCTTACTTTTTTGTACGTGTTTTCAATAAAACTTTGTCCACCAAAACCGGGGTTTACGCTCATAATGCAAACTAAATCAATATCATTGATGGTGTCTTCCAGTAAAGAAACATTGGTGTGCGGGTTTATGGCAACTCCCGCTTGCATTCCTTCTGCCTTTATTCCTTGAAGGGTACGGTGTAGATGGGGGCAGGCCTCAAAGTGTACCGAGAGGATATTTGCTCCCAAATCTGCAAACGCTTTTATGTATCTATCGGGGTCAATAATCATCAAATGAACATCCAAAGGTTTTTTGGCATGGGCCGAAATGCTTTTTATCACCGGCATCCCGAAAGATATATTTGGCACAAAAACACCGTCCATAACATCCAGGTGAAACCATTGGGCTTCACTGTTGTTTACCATTTCGATATCTTTTTGAAGGTTGGCGAAATCGGCTGCTAAAATGGATGGGGCAATAATTGTGGTGCTCATTTTTAAATGTTTTTGCAAAGGTAAGTATTTTAAAGGGATGGAAGCCGGATCCCAGATTTGAAACCTATCATTCATGAGGTTGAATAAAAAGGTATGAACAAAAATTGTACATTTGTTATTCTCGAAAAATGGAAGTTATGGATTTAGAAACACGAAAATATCACTTTATACAAGAACTCTTTAGTGTTGATAGCGAAAGTATCATTGACACTTTGGAACGTGTTTTAAAACGTGAGAAAGAACAACTTCAAGAAATCTCCGCAGAACATAAAGCCGAACTTGAAAGTCGTTTGGAAAGCTACAAAGAAAATCCCAACGATGTTTTGGATTGGGAAGATGTAAAGGGAGGTTGGTAATGGGCTATAAGATTAAGCTGCTACCGATTGTATATATGGACTTACAAAAGGCTAAAAAGTGGTATCGCGAAAAAAATGAAACATTAACCCAAGATTTTAAAGTAGAAGTGGATAAGGAAATCGATTATATTGGAGCGTATCCGGAGCATTATCAACGAAAGTATAAAGAGTTGCGACAGTCTTTAATAACTCGTTTTCCTTATGCTATTTTCTATTTAGTTGAAGAAGAACAAAAGCGAATTATAGTCTTTGGAGTACTCCACACAAGCAGAAACCCTGAAATTGTGAGAAAAAGAATAAAGAAATAATTTCTTCTTTTCCAATTTTTTTTGAATAGATTAGATATTCCTTCGCCTTACTGGGTATAAAAAAACCTCCGGTAATCAGCCGGAGGTCATTCATCAATCAAAAAACGAACAGTTTTAATCCCGATTTTACATCTGGACCTCATACTGTAAGTTATCTTTACGGGCTCATTTCGGCTCCGCTCAATGACCAAAATGGTAGCTGAGCGAAGTCGAAGCTATCCCAGATAGGTCATTAATATTTTACTTCGCGAGGTGTGCTTCAACCTGCGGATTGCCTTTTCTTTAATCTGACGAACGCGTTCCCGTGTAAGATCAAAGGTTTCGCCTATTTCTTCCAACGTCATTGGGTGCTGATCGCCAAGACCGAAGTACAAACGTATAACGTCTGCCTCTCTGGGGGTCAAGGTTTCCAAAGCTCTTTCAATTTCAGTGCGAAGGGATTCGTGCAACAATGCGCGATCTGGGTTTGGGCTTTCGCCGCTTCGCAAAACGTCATAAAGGTTACTGTCTTCCCCTTCAACCAAAGGAGCATCCATGGATACGTGACGGCCGGAATTCTTCATAGATTCCTTAACGTCATTGATGGTCATATCAAGTTCTTTTGCAATTTCCTCAGCAGAAGGTGGGCGCTCATTGGCTTGTTCCAAATAAGCGTACATTTTGTTGATTTTGTTGATGCTACCAATCTTGTTCAATGGCAAACGAACAATACGCGATTGTTCAGCCAAAGCTTGAAGAATAGATTGACGAATCCACCAAACAGCATACGAAATAAATTTAAAACCACGTGTTTCGTCAAAACGTTGCGCGGCTTTAATAAGACCAAGATTTCCTTCATTAATAAGGTCTGGAAGGGTAAGCCCTTGGTTTTGGTATTGCTTTGCCACCGAAACAACGAAACGCAAGTTGGCTTTGGTCAATTTTTCCAAAGCTAGTTGGTCACCCGCTTTTATGCGTTGTGCCAATTCTACTTCTTCGTCTGCGGTGATTAAGTCAACTTTTCCAATTTCTTGAAGGTACTTGTCTAATGAAGCAGTTTCCCTGTTGGTTACCTGCTTGGTAATTTTAAGTTGTCTCATTAAGGTTTGTCCTGTTGATTAAGGTTTAAAACTTTTGTATTGGGTTATACGGAAGAAGTGCATAAAAGGTTACAAAAGTTTTTAAATCTTTTTAAGATTGTGCTAATTCAAACTACAGGAAACGTTCCCTATTCTGCAGGACTCTCATTTTTTTTGGTTTTTGTTGAATCCAAAGATTTATACTGTTTTGAAATTAAACTGTCAATTTCATTCTTATTATTGGTTACTATTTGCTTACCATCCTTACTATTATAGTAATAATATTTTTCAGAGACAGTGTAGGTTTCATCAATGCTTTTTCTTTTTGAGGAACTTTTTTGTCTCTCCTTTTCGGAAACTTTTTTTGAAGGATTTCCGGTATTGTTTAATGTTTTATGTTCATTTTCTGTTTCAATTTTAGAAAGCTTTTCATCATCGATGTTTTTAGATTTCAATGAATCTTCTGAAATTTTAATGGTTTCATCGTTGTGTTCTTTATCTGAAGTTGAAAAGGGTTTTTGTTCCAAAGAATTATTTTCCAAAGGAATTTGAGAATGTGTGTTTAAAAATTTTCCTATTCCGAACAGTAGAAACAATCCCAATAGAAAAGAAATTCCGCCGCCCAGCCACCAATAAAGAAGCAGTCTTTTTCTCTTGCGTTTTTCTTCATCAAGGGAAGCATTTATTTTTTCCCAAATACTTTCATTGGGAATCTTTTTTCCAGCGTTCAGCTTTGTTTCAAAAAACTGTCCTATGTCTTTCTTTTGTCCCATTTTAGTGTGCTTTTGGGTTAATGGATTCGTTGATCTCCATAATTTTTTCACGTAAAATCTGCTTTGCGCGATGGTAGTTGGACTTTGATGTTCCTTCGGAAATATTTAAAACCAAAGCAATTTCCTTATGCGAATAGCCATCCATTTGGTAAAGGTTAAAAACGAGTCTGTATTGATCAGGAAGATCTTGAATTAACTTTAGAAGCTGCTCTAAACTAAGTTTTTCCGCCTCTTCAATATCAAGTGCATCTTCTAAAATGTCATCTTTAATCTCAATGTTTATGGGTTTGCTTGCCTTATACTTGTCTATAGCTTTATAAATGGTTATCCGCTTCATCCAACCTTCAAAAGAACCTTTGTTTTTATAGGTTTTTATTTTTTGAAAAATGGTTATAAAAGCATCGTGCAAATTATCTTCGGCATCAACTTCATTCCTGCAATATTTCAAGGAGGTAAAATATAAGCTGTCTTTATACTGCCTAAACAGCTCGTTTTGGGCTGCCCGGTCATTTTTAATGCATTGTTTTATTAAATTTTCTAATTTCAAATATACTCTCGGGATTTAAAAAGATCTAATTGGTCTTACTTTCATTTCACTAGCTTTTGATGTAAATATTTTACGCTCATCGGGTATTGCAGTATTGTCTGAGAAATCAAACACTTGATAATTTAAGTATAAAAATCCCCCATTTCCATCATTTGTCCCCCAACCTTCAGAAGAACTCGCATATACAATAAATTCACCTTGATTGTTATTATTATTTAAATTCGGAAAATTTCCAATAACATCCCTGTTTTCGTATATTAACTCCAATTCATCAATTGATGGCAGAAACCAATCATCATATCCATTTCCATATAAGTTATAAGCAAGTCTCGCGGCAATATTTGGTTCACTACAAAAATTCACAATGGCAAGTGTGTTTTGCTCACCAAAACCAATTCCATTATTTTGAGCGATTGGCGCTGTGGGCGGTTCTGGATTGGGTGGATTTGGGTCAGTATCCAGACAACCCCAATCGCCATCTGTTAAATCTGTTGGATATGCTATAAATCCGTGCTCGCCAGTATCATCGAGGTAAAAAATGATTCCTCCTTGATATTCCTGCCCGATTTCCAATATTATATTTTCTTCAGGAGGGTTGTCGTCATTTTTACTACATGCAGTAAGTATCAATGTAACCATTAATAACTGAACGAAAAATTTTAGTTTTTGAGTTTTCATATTCCTTTTTTAAATTAACAGTTAATAGCTTTTAAAATTATTGGTAAGGTCGAAACAAATTCCCCTGTATTCACATCATCAAATCTAATGTATATCACTTGCGGGTTGATACTGTTTTCATATTGCAAGTTTAGAATGGGATTAGTGCCAGCTATCATATCTTCATACGTTTCAAAATAGCTTACTTCAACGGTTGCGGGATCGGGTATTTCAGTGAGAGGGAAAAAGCAATCAAAATAACTTTCTAAATCAAAAATAGCCCTTTGTGAGCCAGGTTCGGTTTCACATTCCTCAAATAGAAATTTTCTGCAGGGTTCATAACAATCCTTTATTAAACGAAATGTATCAGTGCCGTTGGTTATTTCCATCTGTGCTTCATCAAAACTAACTACTTTCCAATCAAAATTCCAGTCTTCAATTATATTTTCATCTCCTGTTAAGAAAATATTGAGATGCAATTCATCTTCTATAAAATAGGTTATCCAAGTTCCACCGAAAGCGTTTTCTTGAAAATAGAGCCCCACGTTTCCTAAAAAACTTACTACAAAATAAGAACCTTCATATTCGGTATTGGGACCATCAATATGGGTTATCTTCCAAATGCAGGTGGGTTGGCAGAGTATATTGTTGCAGGTAATGACGGTGTCTGCATCCATGCATTTGTCAATTGCTTCCTTTAATTCTTCATTATTATTGATTACGTAGGGTTGGCCATTATCTAGAATACTAGTTATTGGATAGCTTAGGCTAATTGATTTTCCTTCTTCCAGTGTGCCCAAAAACTCACTGAATTGTATGTCACTTTGTATAACTTGATATCCGAAAATATCCATATTCTCGTTATAAATTACCAATGTAAAAGCGTAATTAAAATCGATACAGGTAATTTCGTTTTCAAAATCCTTTCCCGCTGCCCGCTCAATAAGATTGTAAAGTTCAGAATTTACCTGAATAACTTTTGAAGGATCCGCCTTACTTATGGGTTCATTTTCACAGGAATTAAAAAATGCAAAAAGAAAGAGTAGGGGTAATAGCCAAAGATTTTTCATGATAATTTGATTGTTTTCTTAACCTATAGTCTGAAAATTTTTGAAAGGTTGCGTGATAAATAAAAAAAGCCCTCATTTCTGAAGGCTTTTTTTATTTACTGAAAAAGAAATTAATCTCTTTTTCTATCTCTATCTCTATCGCGATTGTCACGACTGTCACGGCCACGGTTATCGCGTCCACGACTATCACGGCTGTCTCTTCCACCGCTTCGGCTATCGTCGCGTGGTGGGCGCTCTACGTAACCATCAGGTTTTGGCAACAACGCTTTTCTTGAAACTTTATCTTTTTTCGTTCTAGGATCGAAGCCAATAAATTTCACTTCAAAAACATCACCCATATTCACAACATCGGCTACGTTTTCTGTTCTTTCCCAAGCAAGTTCGCTTACGTGAAGCAAAGTCTCATTTCCTGGAGCATCCAAATATTCAACAACAGCTCCAAAATCAAGCATCTTGATTACTTTCACTTTGTAAGAACCACCAACTTCCGGTTTGAAGGTAAGCGAATCAATCTTCGCCAATACGGCATCAATTCCTTCTTGGTTTGTTCCAAGAATTTCCACGATACCTTCTTCGGTAATAGGATCTTCGTTAATTACAATTGTTGTTTTGGTATCTTTCTGAAGTTGTTGGATTACTTTTCCACCTGGCCCAATCAATGCACCAATATATTCGTTCGGAATAGTAACGGTAATCATTTTTGGAGCGTGTGGCTTCACATCTGCATTTGGGGTTGCAATAGTCTCGATTAATTTACCAAGAATGTGCAAACGACCGGCAGAGGCTTGTTTTAAAGCATTTACCAAAATTTCATAGGAAAGACCTTTCACTTTAATGTCCATCTGGCAAGCGGTGATTCCGTCTGCTGTTCCGGTTACTTTAAAGTCCATATCGCCCAAGTGATCTTCATCGCCTAAAATATCGGAAAGCACTGCATATTTTCCAGTCTTAGCATCAGAGATTAATCCCATTGCAATACCAGAAACTGGTTTTTTCAATTGAACCCCAGCATCCATCAAGGCCATAGTTGCGCTACATACTGTTGCCATAGATGAAGAACCGTTAGATTCTAATACTTCTGCAACAACACGTACTGTGTAAGGACAATCTTTTGGGATCATTCCTTTTAAAGCTCTTTGAGCCAAATTTCCGTGACCAACTTCTCTTCGGGAAGTTCCGCGAATTGGGCGGGCCTCACCGGTTGAAAAAGGAGGGAAGTTGTAGTGAAGGTAAAAAGTTTCTTCGCCTTCAAAAGAAGGCATGTCAATTTGGTTTGCTTCTCTTGAAGTTCCCAAAGTAACTGTTGACAAGGCTTGTGTTTCCCCACGTGTAAAAAGTGCGGAACCGTGTACGGATGGCAAATAGTCAATTTCGCACCAGATTGGGCGAATCTCGTCTGTTTTTCTTCCGTCCAAACGCAAACCTTCGTTTAAGGTAAGATCGCGAACTGCGGCTTTTTCAGCTTTGTAATAATATTTTGAGACCAAGTCTCCAAACTCTGCTTTTTCCTCTTCCGAAAAAGAAGCTTTGATTTCTTCTTTTATTTCTGAAAATGAAGCGCTTCTTTCATGTTTTGCCGATCCTGCCTTTGCAATAGCGTAAACTCTATCATAGGTTAAATCGTGGATTTTCTTCGCTAGATCTTCATCTTCACGAGCCGAATCATATTCACGCACTTCCTTTCTTCCGAAAGCTTCAGCCAATCTTAATTGCGCCTCACATTGTTTTTTAATGTGTTCGTGTGCAAACTTGATGGCTTCAACCATTTCTTCTTCTGAAATTTCTTTCATTTCGCCTTCAACCATCATCACAGAATCTGCGGAAGCGCCGATCACCATATCGATGTCTGATACTTCCAATTGTGCTCTTGAAGGGTTTATTACGAATTCGCCGTTGATTCTTCCCACACGAGCTTCAGAAATAGCGCATTCAAATGGAAAATCTGAAAGTTGGATAGCCGCAGAAGCTGCCAATCCGGCCATTGCATCTGGCATAACATCATCGTCATGACTCATTAACTGAATCATCACCTGAGTTTCAGCGTGGTAATCTTTTGGGAAAAGTGGGCGCAGTACGCGATCCACCAAACGCATTGTCAATACTTCACCGTCACTTGGTCTTGCTTCCCTTTTAAAGAAACCGCCAGGGTAACGGCCCGAAGCTGCAAATTTTTCGCGATAATCTACTGTTAATGGCAGAAAATCAACGTCACTTTGTTGGTAGTTTGAAACTACGGTACAAAGTAGCATACATTTTCCGGATTGTACAACAACAGAGCCGTGGGCCTGTTTTGCCAATTTTCCGGTTTCGATGGTAATTTCTCTTCCATCACCAAGGTCTATGACCTCTCTAAATACTTTAGGTATCATTTGTTTTTCATTTATGCGCACGCAGTTGTGCACAGTTAATTTTGGTCAAAACCTGATTTTCAGGTTCAGTGTTGTTGTGTTGTTGTGGTTGACCAATGAAAAACTTTGGGTAGCTTTTCTATGTGTTTCAGAAATTTATTCTCTGAAAATTAAAAATAAAAGGGCTCGTAAGAGCCCTTTGAATATTACTTACGTAATCCTAATTCTTTAACGATAGCACGATAACGAAGTACGTCTTTTTTGGTTAAATAATCCAAAAGAGCTCTTCTTTTTCCTACCAACATTACCAAAGAACGTTCTGTATTGTAATCCTTGTGGTTTGCTTTAAGGTGTTTTGTTAAATGCTCTATGCGATACGTGAATAGTGCAATCTGTCCTTCTGCTGAACCAGTGTCAGTTCTAGACTTTCCGTGTTTTTCAAAAATTTTTCCTTTTTCTTCTGTTGATAAATACATGCCAATATTGTTAAAATGATTTTTATGTACTGACTACCATTTTGATAATCAAGGTGGCAAAAATACAAAATCGAATTTGAAATAGATGTGTTTCAAATAAAAATTAATCCATAATGTATTAATTTCCTCTTTTCCAGCGTTCTGTTTATCTAAACCCTAAACATCAAATTTATGAAAATCAATTTTTTTAGATTAATTGTGGCATTTTTTACAATGGGTATCTTCCTATTTACAAGCTGTGAAAAAGAAGAGAATAATACAAATGAAGAGGTTAATCTTTCTTCAGACAATTCTACGAGGGCAGCAAAAATGGACAATATTGCTGATGGAACCTTCAATATTATGGAGCAGGCTTTTGTTGAAAATGAAACGGAGGGTCGTGGCGTTACCCAATTTTCGCTATTTCCCGCTTGTACCGAAATAACGGTTGGAATGCAGGGAAATGTGTTTACCATTTTACTGGATTTTGGTGATTCTTGTACATTGAACAACGGTAATGTTGTTTCGGGAAGTATCCTTTTGGAATATGGACCATTGGTTAGTGGTACTTATACGGTGAACTATACATTCCAGGATTTTGTTTTTAACGGAAATGCGGTGAGTGGTGGCGGAACTATTTTATATGAAATTGCAAACCAAAATGGCAATCCCCAATCTACAGTTAACGAAAGTATTACTGTAAGTTTTCCAAATAATTCAGTAACAGGAACCCGAAACGGTACCCGTATTTCTGAATGGGTTGAAGGTGTTGGCTCAGGAAATTGGGTTGACAACGTGTATCACGTAACTGGAAATTGGCAAACACAGTTTAGCAATGGTTTTGAACGAAGTGGCGAAGTGACCGAGATTCTTGTTTATAAAACCGCCTGTCCATATTTGGTTGCAGGAAGACTTGAAGTTACACAGGATGGCGTAACCGCAGCTATTGATTTTGGCGATGGAGAGTGTGACAACCAAGCCGTATTTATTTACAACGGTCAGGAATATCCTTTTATAATGAATTGATTCAGGATTGATAAAAATTAAAAAAGCTGCCATCGGGCAGCTTTTTTTTATTTTATACGCTTTTCTCTCGCAAGGGCCTGTTCATAACCAAATCTAGGTAGAGATTGATTTTTCGTTTAAGATCCCTGCGATGGGTTATAAAATCTAGGAACCCATGTTCCAAAACAAATTCTGCGGTTTGGAAACCTTCGGGCAGTTCTTTACCAGTGGTGTCACGAACCACTCGAGGTCCTGCGAAACCAATCAATGCGCCGGGCTCGCTAATGTTTATGTCGCCCAACATCGCGAAAGAAGCCGTAGTTCCTCCCGTAGTTGGGTCCGTACATAATGAAATATAAGGAATTCCTGCGTCACTCAATTGAGCAAGTTTCACACTAGTTTTCGCTAATTGCATCAGTGAAAGTGCAGCTTCCATCATTCGGGCGCCGCCACTTTTGGAAATTATCAATAAGGGAATTTTCTTTTTGAGCGAATAATCTGCGGCACGGGCAATTTTTTCGCCCACAACACTTCCCATGGAACCGCCAATAAAACTGAAATCCATACAGGCCACAACCAAATCTGCTCCCATTGATTTTCCAACGGCGCAACGCACGGCGTCTTTAAGCCCCGTTTTGTCTTGTGCTTCCTTTAATCTGTCAGTATATTTCTTTTTGTCCTCAAAATTCAAGGAATCTTTGGAAGTAAGATTTTTATCAAGCTCTTTAAATTTGTTGCCGTCAAAAAGGATTTCGAAATATTCTTTACTTCCAATCCGCACGTGGTAGCCATCTTCGGGGCTTACGTAAAAATTCTTTTCAAGCTCTTCGCTATCAACGATTTTTCCAGTGGGCGATTTGTACCAAAGTCCTTTTGGAACATCCTTTTTATCTTCGGTTGGAGTTTGTATTCCCTTTTTTGTTCTTTTAAACCAAGGCATATTTTAGTTATGAGTTATGAGTTATGAGTTATGAATTCATAATTCTGAATTAAAGCGTATTCACGTTGTTCAAATCTTTAAACGCTTGCTCAAGTCTTTTCTTAAAGGTAAGTTCACCATCGCGAAGCCATTTTCGTGGATCGTAATATTTTTTATTGGGAACATCGTCGCCTTCCGGGTTTCCAATTTGGGTTTTCAGATATTCCAGATTGTTCACCATATAATCGCGCACCCCTTCGGTAAACGCAAATTGCATGTCGGTATCAATATTCATCTTTATTACGCCGTAGCCAATTGCTTCACGAATTTCTTCCAAAGAAGAGCCGCTTCCGCCGTGAAATACAAAATCTATGGGATTGTGGCCGGTGTTAAACTTCTTCTGCACATAATCCTGCGAGTTTTTCAAAATAATTGGTCTCAATTTTACATTGCCCGGTTTATAAACTCCGTGTACATTTCCAAAGGCTGCCGCAATAGTAAATTGGTCACTTATTTTTGAAAGCTCTTCGTAAGCATACGCAACTTCTTCGGGCTGGGTGTATAATTTTGATGAATCTACATCGGTATTATCTACGCCGTCTTCTTCGCCGCCGGTAATACCAAGCTCAATTTCAAGAGTCATCCCTATTTTGCTCATTCGCTCCAAATAGCGTTTGCAGATTTCAATGTTTTCGTCAATAGGTTCTTCGGAAAGATCTATCATATGCGAGCTATAGAGCGGTTTTCCGTTTTCCTTGTAGAATTTTTCACCCGCATCAAGCAAACCATCAATCCACGGAAGCAATTTTTTAGCACAATGGTCTGTGTGAAGAATAACCGTAGCGCCATAAACTTTTGCAAGTTCGTGTACATGTTTTGCTCCCGCGATACCACCGGCAATTGCGGCTTTTTCATTTTCGTTGGAAAGGCCTTTTCCGGCATTAAAATGTGCCCCGCCATTTGAAAATTGAATAATCACTGGTGCATTTAACGTAGCAGCAGTTTCCATAACGGCATTTACGCTGTCCGAGCCCACAACATTAACGGCCGGCATAGCAAAGCCTTTCTCTTTTGCGTATTGATGAATTTTCTGAATTTCTTTCCCCGAAGCTACTCCGGGCTTAATTCCATGGCTCATATCCAAATGTGTTTAGCAAGCAAAAATAACAAATTTATATGGTTTAGAAGGGATAGTTAATGCCGATGTTGTAAACAGCCTTTGAAAAAGAATAGTCTTTAAACCAACGTTCTCCCATTGGTTTTGCTGGATTGTGTGTTTTGAAACCAACGTCAAACCGAAGTACAAAAAAGCCAAAATCATAACGAAGCCCAATTCCAGTTGCTACTGCAAGTTCTTTAATGTCTGCAATTCCGTTGAAAACTGATGCTTCGTCTTCAATATTATCGAGGACATTCCAAATATTTCCAGCATCCACAAAAAATGCTCCTTTAAAGGCGCCCAAAATAGTATAGCGGTATTCAGCATTGAAAGCGAGTTTAAAGTTTGCGTCGTTAAAATCGAGAATACTACCGCTGCTACCCGGGCCAAGATCGTAAGCTCTCCAACCACGATTATCATTTGCGCCGCCTGCAAAATAACTTCGCGTAAAAGGAATGCTGTTACTGTTCCCGTATGGAATGGCAATACCGCCAAAAGCGCGGATGGCGAAAATATTTTTACTGTTTATTTCCCAGTGTTTTATATACTCTGTCTCTGCCTTAATGTATTGGGAATAGGCTACTCCCAAAGTTTCATAATTGCCACTACTGTTTTTTTCAAGCCCCGCAAGACTGGAAATTCCCGAGAGCAAATTTCCTGCAGACTCAATTTTTATTCGGGTTCGCGAAAAATTATTGTCATTAATATTTTCCCTCGTATCGCGGGTAATAACAGCATTTGTGGCAAAAATGAGATTGTTCTCACTAAGTCGAAATTGGCGCTCACGAATGCTCAATACCTCTTGATAAATGTTGGGCTCGGTACTTATGCCATTGGTCAACACATCCGTAATAAACAAATCTGTTTCTTCCGGAATTTCCAACATCGGATTTTGGGAAGGATTGTTGAATGGGTAATTTAAGTCCTGCGCAATTTCATTTAACCTTTCAAAGGAATTCTTATAAACATTGAAATAATTCTCAACATTGAGGTTTCTAACAAATTGAAGGTTCAATAAATCCACTTGGTAGGTAAGGATTTTTGAGGGTTTCCATCTGTAATTGTATATTCCGTTAACGGTCTGTCTGTCCAAACCAATGTTGTTTTGTACGCTTGAGCCAATACTTAAACTGGTTGAGGGCGACATATATTTCGGAATTAGGTTTTCAGTATTTAAAGGGAAAATAATTCTTGGGAAAGTGAGCTTCACATCACCTCCAAATTCTGAAATGTTGAAAAAACTGCTTTCACTGTCCGCAGCATCTTTGGAAGATCCCAAGCTCCCTCGGCCGGAAATTTGTAATATTTCAGCGCCGCGAAAAACATTCCTAAAAATAATATTTCCACTAAAACTGATTCCAAATTGCTGTATGGTTGAGGTGTATGCGTCAAAATCAACCCCAAGCGTAAAACGCTCGCGCGGGCTTAACAAAATAGTAGAATTCAATAATGTTCCAGTACTATCTTTTTCTACATCGGCGTAACTTATATTTGGGTATTTAAAAATGGCCAAATCGCTAATTTGATTATAGGTTAAAGATCTGTCAATATCCTGATAAATTTCACCTGGAGTAATGGAAATGGCATCCGTGATGGGTTTTGGGCGAAAGCGCATTTTGCCATAACTGAAAAGTTTATACCCCTTATAACTTATGGAATCCTGGAATGGTTTATCCCGGTTTTCAAAGGAAAAATCGGTCACTATCCGAACCTCTTTGATAGTGTGAACTTTAAAGGGAACTGTGTAAGTACTGTCTCCCTCGCTAATTTTTCTATCGGGAATTATATAGGTAATGTTAGCTTTATGTTCTGTATTTACGGTGTCCGCCTCAAAACCTACATATTCCTGTTCAAAGTGAAAAAGCCCCGAATTTCTAAATTGAATGGTTAGTCGGTCGCGCTCGTTCACAAAATCGGTGGCAGCATATTGTTTTCCCGGGACTATAAACGAACTGCCTCGGGTAATTTGAAATAAAGAGTCAACCAATGGCGAACTTATATTTTCAATAATGGAATCTCCCACAAAATAGGGTTTGTGTTTTTTCACGGAATAGGTAATGGCGGCCCGTTTGTTTTTCTTTTCGTTGGGTTCAATTTTATAATCCACTTCGTCATTAAAATACCCATAACTCGCGTACCAACGCTTCAATCGCTCTGCAGATTTTTCAATCTTTTTTTCATCAATAACCACTGGGGCATCTCCAGATTTTTGCAGCCATTTGTTAATCCCAACATAACTGCTGTCTAATTGATCCACCTGCTTTTTTGAAAGAAAACGAATGAGCCGCTCCTCGCGCTTCGGATTTTTGTGAAGCCATTTATAGTATGTAGAATCTGGTTGCGGGTCTGCAAGATTATAAATCTGCAAACCCAAAGATATACCTATTAGCGGGATGGAAGTATTCGGTTTTTGAACCAATTGACTGTAAACCCCTGCGTCTTTTGTTTCTACGCTATCAACGAGAATGGTATTTTCCGTGAGTAAAAATTTTCCGTCGGGTACACGCTTAACGGAATTACAGGAAAAAAACAAACTGATTAATACTATAAATAGTGATATTTTTGTAAGGTAGTGCTTCAAGTGTACGGTTTTATTCAAATTCAAAAATACTATATTTTGGCCAGCAAAAATCAAACAAAATTAATAACGAGCCTTCAGCAAAAAAAGTACCGTGACCAAACAGGCTTTTTTGTAGCCGAGGGGCCAAAAGTTATTGCTGAATTGCTAAATGAAGGCCTCAAACTTCAATCCTTTTTTTCAACAGATGCCTCACAGATTGTTGCCGAAAATCACTTTCATATAACAGAAGCAGAACTCAACAAAATAAGTTTTCTAAAAACGGCAAATACTTCTTTGGCAGTTTTTGAAATTCCCAAGCCAAAATTTTTGCAGGATTCTGGATTGATGGTGGCCTTAGATGCCATTCGCGACCCGGGAAATTTAGGCACTATCATTCGGTTGTGTGATTGGTTTGGGGTGCAACAATTAATTTGTTCCGAAGACACTGCAGATTGTTTCAACCCCAAAGTGGTACAGGCAACCATGGGTTCCTTGGCGCGGGTGCAAATAAATTATCTGTCGCTTTCAGAATTTTTTGAAAAGACGAATCTGCCCATTTATGGAGGATTTATGGATGGGAAAAATGTTTATTCCGAAAAACTTCCCAAAGATGGAATTATAGTTATGGGCAATGAAGCGAATGGTATTTCAGAAGAAATAATCCAGAAAATAACCCACAAAATAACAATTCCGCGTTTCGGAAATTTACAGAAAACAGAAAGTTTAAATGTAGCAACGGCAACAGCAATTCTGTTAAGTGAATTCCGAAGATCTATTGAAAGGTAAAGTTCACGAAAATTCCTCGAGTTGACAATTTATCGATATTTCCCGTCCACGGACTATTGGGATCGTCATCGCGAACCAACTCGTCATTCATCGCAAAAACGCCACGAATGGAAGGCGTGAATTTGAAATAGAAGAGATAAAAATCGATCCCGAAACCAAGTTCGTAATAATTGGTTCCATTGGTCATCCGGAATTTTCCCTGCTCGTTGTCCTCCGGATTTTTTTCATTACTGGAAAGATTGAGCGAAGTGGAAACCCCGCCAACTATAAACGGCTTTATGTTGTTCAAGCGTTTGGTTGAAACTTTCACCAAAAGCGGCACGTGAATGTAAGTAGATTTCACCTCGCGCAGAAAGTCCTTCTGCTCTGCAAACCCTGGAAAAGTAAGGTTTCGCTGAGTAAAGAACAATCCCGGTTCAAGCCTTAGATTTATGTATTCATTTACACGCATATCGCCAACAAGCCCAACATTAAAACCCGTAGAGCGTTCCACTTGAATATCTGTGTTATCATCTGCATATTGGTCTTTGTAATCTATTTTAAAATCATAGCTGTTAAAACCCAGAAAGTAGCCATATGAAAAGCGTTTTTTATCAAAGTTTTCCAAATTCGCGATACGTTCTTTGTTAAAAAACCATTGCGCTTGGGCACTATTTACAATAAATAAAACGACTAATACAGAAAATAGTTTCTTCATAAATTATTTTGTAGCATTATAGATAGTTGCCACGCCGAAAGTTTGCGGTTTATTTTTCACTTCTTTAAACCCAATTTTTCGCAAAATATTGTTGAGTTTTTCGCCGTAGGGAAATAATGAGGCACTTTCGCTTAAATATTTATAGGCCACTTTATCTTTGGAAAACACTTTGCCCACGAGGGGTAAAATGTTTTTGGAGTAAAAATAATAACCTTGCTTAAAAGGAAATTTTGTGGGAACGGAAGTTTCCAAAACCACAAAAATGCCACCCTTTTTCAGGACGCGAAGAATTTCAGAAAGCCCCTTTTCTAGATTTTCAAAATTGCGGATGCCAAACGAAACGGTTATAGCGTCAAAAGTGTTGTCCTCAAATGGCAAAGCTTCAGAATCGCCTTGAACGAACTCAATTTTTTCTGAAATCTTTTTTCCCAAAACCTTTTTGCGGGCAACGGAAAGCATTCCGTGGGAAAGATCCAGCCCAACAATTTTTTCTGCGGAAGTTTTTTCGGCAAACTGAATGGCAAGATCACCGGTGCCGGTTGCAATATCGAGAATGCTTTTCGGATTTTTTTCGGCAACCATTGCAATGACTTTTTTTCGCCATTTAATATCAGAGCCCAATGAAATTACCCTATTAAGGCCATCATAATTTTCAGAAATAGTATCGAACATCTGCTCAACCTGTTTCTTTTTTCCTTCCGAAGAATTTTTATAGGGTGTAATTTTCTTTTCCATAAAATTGCGCCTGCAAAACTACGTATTTTTTAAGATTTGAAATGGTTTTCAGATATAAATACTACCTGTGCCGTTCTGTTTCTATGCGTTTAAATTATATATCTTTGCCAAGATTCATTTTAAAATATTATTTTGCTTGCTTTTAAAACTATTCATTTAAGGATTAAAAAACAGTTCAATGAAAATTATTATTGCTGGTGCCGGAGAAGTAGGTTTTCACCTCGCAAAATTGCTATCTTTTGAATCGCAAAACATTACACTTATAGATACTAGCCGAGAGGCCTTGGCCCACGCCGATGCACATTTGGATATTCGGGTAGTACGAGGAGATTCCACATCCATAGCGGTTTTAAAGGATTCACAAGTGAGTGAAACCGATCTTGTTATTGCTGTAACTTCCAGCGAAACCACCAACATTACAGTTTGCGTGCTAGCAAAACAGTTGGGCGCTAAACGAACAATTGCGCGTATTTCTAACACCGAGTTTATTGATAAAAAGGATGAAGTAGGCTTTGCAAAATTTGGAATTGATGAATTGATTTCTCCAGAATCTTTGGCTGCCAATGAAATTGAATTGCTTCTTAGCCAAAGCGCTTTCAACGAAAGTTATGAATTTGAAGATGGCGCGTTAACGATGATTGGCTTGAGCCTTTCCCGTACTTCTGCTTTTGTTGGAAAATCTGTGAAGGAAATGGCAAAAGTTTATCCCGAGTTACATTTTGTTCCCATCGCCCTGCAACGTTTTGGAACGCAATACACCATAATTCCACGCGGAGATACTCAATTTAAGGAAGGCGATCAAGTTTATTTTACAACTGTAGATAAAGGAGACGATCAAATTTTCAGACTTTCCGGAAAAAGCAGACAGGAAATAAAAAATGTGATGATTCTTGGGGGAAGCAAAATTGGCTACAAAACGGCAAAAGACCTGTGTAAAAGCGGTTTTAATGTTAAGCTTATTGAAAGTAGTAAAGACAAAGCTTTTGAAATTGCCGACGATATTCCAAGTTGTCTTGTTATTAACGGTGATGGCAGAAATGTGGATTTGCTGTCTGAAGAGTCTATTGAAGATATGGACGCCTTTATCGCTGTTACTGGAAATAGCGAAACCAATATTATGTCATGTTTGGTGGCAAAATCAAAAGGCGTGAAAAAGGCAATCGCCTTGGTGGAAAATATGGACTACTTTCAACTTTCGCATTCTATTGGCATTGACACGCTCATTAACAAGAAACTTTTGGCGGCAAATAATATTTTTCGCTACGTCCGCAAAGGCGAAGTTGTGGCAATGACGAAGCTTAACAACATGAACGCAGAACTTTTGGAATTTGTGGTTTCTTCACATTCAAAAGTTTGCAACAAAAAAATTAAAGATATAGATTTTCCTGTTTCGGCAATAATTGGTGGGGTGATTAGAAATGGCGAAGGGATTATTGCCTTGGGCGATTTTGAAATCAGAAATGGCGATAGGGTAGTGGTTTGTTGTTTGCCGCAATCCATCGGGAAAGTTGAAAAACTCTTCATATAATGAGTTCGCTTACCAAACTTAATTATAAAATCATCTCACATTTAATGGGCTTACTGCTCATGGTGAATGGCGGTTTTATGTTTCTATCTTCCCTTGTAAGTTGGTATTATAATGACGGCGTGCTCAAAGAAATGCTTTTGGCTGGAACAGTGGCTCTGGGCGTTGGCGGAATGATAATGCTTTTAACCAAAAACCACCGAAAGGAAATCCAAAAAAGAGAAGGATACATTATTGTTGCATTTGGATGGATTTTTATGGCACTGATCGGGACGTTGCCCTATATTTTTACGGGTGCCATTCCAGGTTTTACCAATGCCTTTTTTGAAACCATGAGTGGTTATACCACCACGGGAGCTTCCATTTTAACCGATATTGAAAGTGTTCCGCGAGGGGTTCTTTTTTGGCGAAGCATTACCCATTGGATTGGGGGAATGGGTATCATCGTTTTGGCGATTGCAATTTTGCCCTTGTTGGGAATTGGCGGGATGCAACTTTTTGCAGCCGAAGCGCCAGGCCCTAGTGGAGACAAACTGCATCCACGGATAACAGATACTGCAAAAAGATTATGGCTTATTTATGTGGGCTACACTTTGGCAGAAACCGTTTTACTGAAAATTGCAGGAATGAGTTTTTTCGATGCAATTAATCATTCCTTGTCAACATTGAGTACGGGCGGATTTTCAACAAAAAATGCCAGTGTGGCTTTTTGGAACGATAAACCAATGGTACAATACATTATCATCGTTTTTATGTTTTTGGCAGGAAGCAATTTTGTATTGAGTTATTTCGCATTCAAACGAAAATTTCAAAAGATATTTCAGGATGAAGAATTTAAACTTTACTCAGCATTTATAATTGGGCTTACCATTGTAGCTTCTTTGGTAATATATTTTCAAGCAGATGTGGCCTTTTCCAGTATTAGCCACCCGATGATTTGGGGGCCGTTTGAAAGTGCTGTACGTCACGGACTTTTCCAAGTGCTAACAATAATTACTACTACTGGTTTCGTGAGTGCTGATTACACATTGTGGACTCCTTTTTTGACTATTTTCTTTTTCGGATTGATGTTTTTGGGTGGTTCTGCAGGCTCCACAGCAGGAGGAATTAAGATAATGCGCCACATAATTATGATTAAAAACGGGGTGCTTGAATTTAAAAGAACACTTCACCCGCACGCTATTCTTCCAGTTCGTTATAACAGAAAAGCTGTGCCGCAGCCTATTGTTTTCAACATACTTGGTTTTTTTATTCTTTATATGCTTTCTTTCATTATTGGCACTTTGGTTTTTTCTTGGATCGGATTGGATTTTAAAACCGCCCTTGGAGGTGCCGCATCAACCTTGGGAAATATTGGGCCTGCTATTGGAGATCTTGGCCCAGTGAATAACTATGCACACCTTCCTGATGCTGCAAAATGGTGGTCCAGTTTCTTAATGCTTATTGGAAGATTGGAATTGTTTACTGTGCTTATTTTGCTCACTCCTTTTTTCTGGAGAAATAGGTAACTTCTGGTTTCAAGTTTCAGGTTTCTGGTTAGTTTGAAATTACTTTTATTTTTTGAGCCAACATTTTTGCCTTTTCAGTTACTTCCGAAATATTTCCTTGAAGGTTGTCGTGGGTTAAAATAACGCCCATTCTTCTGTAGGGTCGGGAAGTGGGTTTTCCAAAAATTCTGAAATCAGTTTTTGGGGAAGAAGCTACCTTTTCCAAACCTTCAAAAGATGGATTTTCTGAATTCTCCGAAGCCAAAATAACAGCACTGGCACCAATGCGTTCCAGTGTTATTTCAGGAATTGGAAGACCGAGCACGGCGCGAAGATGCAATTCAAATTCATTGAAATTCTGGGTTTTCGCGAGCGTAACCATCCCTGTATCGTGCGGTCTTGGGGAAAGTTCCGAAAAATAGACACCGTCATCGGCTATAAAAAATTCAACGCCCCAAATTCCACAACCGGTTAGGCCAGTAGTTACTTTTTGGGCCATGTGTTGTGCTTCTTTTAAAATATCATTTTGCATAGGCGCGGGCTGCCAACTTTCCATATAATCGCCACGTTCCTGCCTGTGCCCAATGGGCGGGCAGAACAATGTTTTTCCGCTGCGTTGCGTCACGGTTAGCAATGTTATTTCATAATTGAAATTCACAAAGGCTTCAACAATCACTTCGGCTACATCACCACGGGAACCTTCCTGCGAATACGACCAAGCTTTTTCAATATCACCCTCTTTTTTTATGGTGCTTTGCCCTTTTCCGCTGGAAGACATCAACGGTTTTACTACACAGGGCATTCCTATTTCTGCGACTGCTTTTTTCAAGCTTTCGGCTGAAGTTGCGTAGCGGTATGCGGCAGTTTTCAAACCCAAATCTTTTGAGGCAAGATCGCGAATTGCTTTCCGGTTCATCGTAAAATTTGCCGCTTTCGCGGAAGGGATTACCGTGTAACCTTGCTTTTCGTATTCATAAAATCGTTCGGTACGAATGGCTTCAATTTCGGGAACTATGTAATCTGGTTTGTATTTTTCAACGATGGCATCAAGTGCATTTCCATCAAGCATATTTATTACTTCGGAAAAATCTGCAAGCTGGGCTGCGGGTGCATTTTTATAAGAATCAACAGCAATTACCGTTTGCCCGATTCGTTTGGCTGCAATGGTGAATTCCTTACCAAGTTCACCGCTTCCCAATAATAAAATTTTAGCCATGCTATGAATTTTTTGTAAAAATACGGCAATAGATTTAATGAAAAAGCCCAAAACAGAAAATGTGCTTTGGGCTTTTTAAAAATTATGACTTCAAAAATTATTTAACAATAAATCGTTTTATTTTCGAAACATTTCTGTTTCCTAACCTAACAAAATATACTCCTGCAGAAACATAACTCATATCTAAATCATAGCTGTAACCGGCTCCGTTATTGTCTAATCTAAAGCTAACCAAGGTTTGCCCCAACATATTGGTAACGGAAAGTGTAAGCCTTTCAGTTATAACTGTAGTTGGCAGTTGGATTTTAAAATGATTGTTGTCTTCAGTCATTACTAAAAGATCAGAAGATTCAGTATAATTTTCTGTTAATCCGAGTGGTTCAGCGCCACATAATTGTAATGACCAAGAATTCAAGTTTCCGCCATCTTGGTTGGCATTATCTAAGATTGATAGTGTCCAGTCTCCTGCAATCAATTGACCTTCCAATGCTGATAAATTTCCTTGAGGTCTAAATGTTCCTGTAAATGGAGCTGTGCCATCTTGAATTGGTGTTGCAGCTTGATCGTCAAAAACTGTATTGGTAAAATTATCACCACTACCGCCTACGTTATCAGCTAGTACTACTTCCGTTCCATCAGGACTTCTCAATTTTATGGTTAAGTCGCCATCATAAGTGTGATCAATGTTTACCGTAACATTTACATCATTTATAAAATTATCATCTGTAAAGGTAATAATTGATTCTGTTAAGGTTCCGGCGTCTGGACCTACAGTCATTACAGTGTTGTTGGTTTCTGAAGAACATTCAAAATTTACTACAACTACTTCTAAAGTATTATTTGCAACATCTGAGTCTCCCGATAATAAAGAGGTAGTATTAAGTCTGAACGAGCCTGGTACAGAAAAGTCTCCCAAAGTATTAAAAGTATATGAAATACTTTCGCCAGCGTTCACGGGACCAGCAACATTTTCAATAACAGGTGTACCGCCATTTATGCTGTAAGCAACATCAAAATTGGATTGGGTAGCTGTGCCAAAATTATTGATAGTTAGGGTTACGGTTTCCATTCCTAAACCTTCCGCGCTTTGAGGTGATGTGATTTCCGTAACACCAATGTCATTCGCAAAAATATGAGTAACTTCTTTTGTAAAACTATCGTTTGAAGAATCCTCATCGCCGGATAAATCGGTAGAAACGGTAATTGAATAGGTTTGTCCCTCAATTGAAAGATCTGCTGTTTGTGAAAAAGTATAATTTGCCGTAGCTGCAGATGCTATAGTGCCTGTAAAAGTTTCAGTAACCGTAGCGCCGCCATCAATTTGATAGGTAACATCAAAATTTGAAATATCGTTTTGGCCATAGTTAAAAATCGTTATAGTAATCTGCTCACTATTTGTCAATGCTCCTGAAACGGGTGCGGTAATAGCTACGGCCCCTGCGTCTAAATTAAAGTTTGGTGCTATTTGAAAAACCCCAACAACATCTTTTCTTCCGCTATTCATGTATTCATTGATAAACCAAAACTGTTTGTCATTGGAAGGATCCAAATCAATTTTGCTATAGTCGCCGTAGCGAAGACCAGGAATATTTTCATTTCCAGATGCAATCAATTCTTCGGCAATTGTCATTGTGTTCAATGGGTCGTTTGCGAAACGTCCTGTATAGTATGAGCTCACTCTTTTGGTTGTTGGATCGGGAGTGGTTGGGCCTGCCATTCCGGAATATCCCATACCAATATTTCCTTGAACATCCATCATCATACTTGCATGCCAAGCGTGTTTTCCGTCCGGCGAAGTATAAGTGCCTTCTTGATAAATAGACCAAGGCTGGCCATCGGCAGATTGGCGAAGCTCAAACCAGCGCACTCCTGCAAGTTCACCTCCAGAAGCATCGGTATCTACTACAAAGTTAAATAAGGCCGAATTATGACCTGAAAATTTTCTAAATTGTGCTTGGTTCATAATGGTTGCTTGAAGCGCATCAATATCTGCACCACCACCCGGTTGTGCTAAGTTTGAAAAACTTCCACCATCAAATACAGAAATAAAAGGGGCGGTTATCAATTCACTTGGAGCAGAAATAGTTGAGCTTCCTGGGCTTGTCCAATTTACATCAACTGTCCAAAGTTTCACGTGGTCTTCTGAAACACCTGACCAAGCATCGTCTTGCAAATAAATAATTGGCAGACCACCTGCTGCAGGAAGATTATTGTTAGTAACATTTAAAGCCTGTGGGCTATAAAAACCACTTGTTATAATGCCTGGAAGTGGGAAACCAATAATTTGTGCCGTTGGGTCGCCCGCAAGCATTTTTGTTCTTTCCATAGCATAAATCTTGTTGGTGGCGCCAGTATTATCGGTCATATAGTAGCCATCACTCCATACGGAAAGTTTTTGGTAATCGTTAATTTGAGGAATGGTATAAACGTACCAGCCATCATTTACTGGATCTGGACCATCAGAAACAGCAATTTGTGCGCCGTTGCCCAAAAAGGTCATTACAAATCTATCGGCAGCATTGTCATATGAAATGGTAAGATCACAACAACCTCCGTTTGGAAAGATTGTAGGGTTTGGTGAAATTTGTCCAGTAAGCGGATTTCCACTTTTGTCAAATATTCTGAAACCGGTATTGAATACTACAACAGCATGATTTGGCCCAACACCAATGGATGGGTCTGTAGGTTGTGAGCTTGAAGAGGCAGCATCAAATACCAAAAGTGGGGCTCTACCATTAATTTTTTGTTCCAACGGATTTGGATTTCTCACAAAATAATCATCTTCCGTTTGGGGATCTTTTCCAGGAACTACTATGTTTTTTGAAGCTCTTCCGTCTTCCATTACTTGTTTTTTAACTCTCGCAGGAGCTAAATCTGTTTGGGAAGCGATTGAAGGTACATGAACAACAGATCCTACCGTGCCCACGTATGTTGCTTTTGTTTTTTCCTGTGCTTGGCCCTGAAAGACGAAAGCAAAGAAAACTAGTAATAGTGTAATTTTAAGTTTCATAATAAGATTTGTTTATAATTAATATACGAAGGGTCTAAATTACAGATAATTTCCAAAACGAAAACAGGGTTGCTTAAATTTTAGCAACCCTGTTTTCTGCTTAAAAAATATTTTATTAAGTAAGTGAAGTTTTAATTCGATGCATCGCTTCTTTTATATCTAACTCGGACGCGGCATAAGAAATCCGGATGCAGTTTGCATCGCCAAAAGCTTCGCCGGTAACGGTTGCTACTTTGGCTTCCTCCAATAAATACAGTGAAAAATCTGAAGCGGTATTGATGTTTTTTCCGCGCAGCGTTTTTCCGAAGAAATAGGAAATATCTGGGAAAACATAAAAAGCGCCTTCGGGTTTGTTGGTTTTAAAACCTTCAATCTCGGAAAGTAAATTCAATATTAATGTTCTTCTTTCTTTGAAGGCATCTACCATAAATTTTATTTTGCTGGGCGGATTTTCCAAGGCTGTTATGGTTGCTCTTTGGGCAATACAGTTTGCACCGCTGGTTACTTGACCTTGCATTTTGTCGCAAGCACGAGCAATCCATTCGGGCCCGCCAATGTAGCCAATACGCCATCCCGTCATGGAAAAAGCTTTGGAAACCCCGTTCACTACAACAGTTCTATCATACATATCATCAAATTCAGCCATGGAAGCGTGTGCTCCAATAAAATTGATATGTTCGTAAATTTCATCGCTGATAACTATGATTTCAGGATATTTCACCAAAACATCGGCCAGTGCCCGCAACTCTTTTTTGCTGTAAACCGATCCACTCGGATTGCAGGGAGAGCTGTAGATTATCATTTTTGTTTTTGGGGTAATTGCTTTTTCAAGTGCTTTTGCAGTTACCTTAAAATCAGTTTCGATTGACGTTGGAATTTCCTTTGGAATTCCGCCAGCAACCTTACATTGGTCTGCATAACTTACCCAATAGGGGGCAGGCAATAAAACTTCATCGCCATCATTCAATAAAACCATCGTTAAATTTGCCAACGATTGCTTTGCACCGGTTGAAACCACAATTTGTGAAGGTTTATAAGTTAAATTGTTATCTCTTTTGAATTTTGTGATGATGGCTTTCTTTAGATCGCCATAACCATCAACGGGAGTGTAAGCGTGGTAATTATCTTCAATGGCTTGAATAGCAGATTCTTTCACATATTCCGGAATTGGGAAATCTGGTTCTCCAAGACTTAAACCAATAACGTCAACGCCCTGTTCTTTTAATTCTCTAGTTTTTGCAGCCATTGCCAGCGTGGCTGAGGTTGCCATCTCATTCACGCGTTTTGAAAGTCTTTGATCCATAATTATTATGCGGGTACGGCAGGCTTTAATCCCATTTCTTTTAAATGTCTGAAATGTGCAATAAGTGCCCGTCGGGTTGTTTTATATTCTTTATAGGGTAAGTCGAATTCTTTCGTAGTGCTTTTTACAATTTTTGAAATATTCTTGTAATGAATATGGCTGATGTTCGGAAAAATATGGTGTTCTACTTGATGGTTCAAGCCGCCAGTGTACCAATTCACAATCTTGTTGGTTGTTGAAAAGTTCACAGTAGTATATAACTGATGAATGGCCCAAGTGTTTTTCATAGTCCCGCTTTCGTCCGGCAATAATATATCAGTATCCTCAACCACATGCGCAAGTTGAAAAACTATACTTAATATAAGGCCTGCAACATAATGCATAATAAAGAAGCCAATTAAAATTTTCCACCAAACGATGTTGAAAAACAGAAGTGGGATTATTATCCACAGAGACATATAAATTAATTTGGTAATCACTAAAATACTCCATTGGGTAATGGGTTTTGGCAGTTTGCCATAGGAAAGCTTACG
Source organism: Aequorivita sp. (assembly GCA_030690315.1). Lineage (GTDB taxonomy): Bacteria > Bacteroidota > Bacteroidia > Flavobacteriales > Flavobacteriaceae > Aequorivita. The sequence goes on along the minus strand of JAUYGY010000025.1, from coordinate 154,146 downwards.
AGCCAAATAGCGTTTGGTCTGAGTAAAATCTGTGGTAAGGACCCAGTTGAAGGTCAATAACCCATAAAAGAAAATACTGTACAAATGCTGAAATTTATGAAACTTGTGCCATTTTGAATGCTGTGAAAATCGAAGAATCCGTCCAGCTTCCAAATCTTCGTCATGACCATGAATGTTAGTGTAAGTGTGGTGAAGAACATTGTGCTGTACTTGCCAATTATATACATTTCCCGCAAGAATGTACATACTGCTGCCCATTACTTTGTTTACCCATTTTTTGGAGGAATAGGCACCGTGGTTTGCATCGTGCATCACATTCATGCCCACGCCGGCCATGCCAATGCCCATAACCACTGTGAAAATTAATTGCAACCAGCCCGGTAAATCGAGCGTAAGCATTAAAAAGTACGGAGTTAAGTAAATTGAAAACATTATCACGGTTTTAACGTGAAGTTTCCAGTTTCCTGTTCGTGCAATTTTATTGTCTTTAAAATATTCGTTAACGCGCGTGTTCAGGGTTCTGAAGAATTTGGCGCTGTCAACCCGTGAAAAATTTAGATTCGTATATGTCAAAATGTATTGTTTAACTGGGGATTTTTACTGTGAAAGTCACAAAAATAATCATCTTTTGTTTAAAAGTAAGGTTCCAAAACGTTTAATTTATCATACATGCCCTACTTTTGTGATAGAAATTAACATATGGAACTGGTATTAAAATATTTTCCCCAATTAACTGATATTCAGAAAAGTCAATTTGCGAAATTGCAAGAGCTATATGAAGACTGGAATTTAAAAATAAATGTAGTTTCCCGAAGGGATATTGAAGAACTGTATCTTCGTCACGTGCTCCATTCACTTGGCATCGCTAAAATTCAAGAATTTCTTCCGGGCGCTACCATTTTGGATGTGGGCACAGGGGGTGGTTTTCCGGGCATTCCGTTGGCCATTCTTTTCCCCGAAGTGAATTTTCATCTTGTGGACAGTATTGGGAAAAAGATAAAAGTGGTGGAAGATGTTGTGGCAGGGCTGAAGCTTGAAAATGTGAAAACTACCAATGCCCGAGTGGAGACTGTTTCGGGAAAATATGACTTTATTGTAAGCCGCGCAGTTGCCCAAATGGAGACTTTTGTTCATTGGGTGAACGATAAGATTGCAAAGAAAAATTTACACGAACGAAAAAATGGCATCCTGTATTTAAAAGGTGGTGATTTGGTGGATGAATTAAAAGTATATCAGACAGCCACCGTATTTCCGTTAAGTGATTTTTTCGAGGAAGAATTTTTCGAAACCAAAAGCGTTGTGCACTTACCCTTAAAATATAAAGGATAAATTATTCAATTAATGATTAGGATGGTTTAATAGAAACCATTGAAGCGCAAGAATTGTTTTCGCATCTTTTATTTCAGGAATTTTTGAACCCATTTGGGAAATAGGAATTTTCACAAGTTGAATATCTTCGTTTTCGTTTTCATTTCCACCGCCTTTTGCTATTCTATCGTTTTTTGAAACTTCGGAAAAGAATAAAAACACGCGTTCTGTTGAAGCTCCGGGCGAAGTGTAAAAAGTGGTAAGCAATTTTGCTATTTCAATTTTATAGCCCAATTCTTCCATTACTTCCCGTTTTATGCAATCTTCGGGTTTTTCATTTTCTTCTACGGAGCCCGCAGGAATTTCCAATAACCAGCCATCAGCATTTTTGCAACTTGGATAGCGAAATTGATTCGTTAATAAAATTGAATCAGAATCATTTTCCAGTAAAAGTATGGCTACGGAATCTCCTCTTTCAAAGGCAAGACGGGTGGTTGTTATTTGTTTTCGCCCAAAAGTATCATAGGTAACTTTTGCCTTGACCATTTTGTAATGGTCATTGAAAACAATTTTTTCTTCACTTACTGAATAATTCATTTTCGGAGATTTAAAAACCAATTTAATGTAATAAAAAAACCCCGAACAAGTCGGGGTTTTAGAATATTAATGGAAGCTATATTTATTTTGAAACTAAGAATCTCTTGGTAGTTACAAGATTGTCTTTGGAAATTTTCATAAAGTAGGTTCCAGTTTGAAGGTTTGCAACATTTATTTGTGCATCCATAGAAATATTTTCCTGTGAAAGAATCATTTTTCCAAGAATATCATACACTTGAATGGTTGCATTTTCAGCATTTTTAAGGTTCAATACAGTGCTGGCAGGGTTTGGATACAAGCTGATGTTGTCTAGTTGGCTTTGGTTTACGCCTAATATACCATTACTAGAAAACTGTGTAATCTCTCCTGCGCCATAGGTGCCATTTGTGGAGTATATTACTGTTCCATCACTGTCTGTAAGGGTTATAGCACCACCGCCATCTCCTTCGGTATCAAGAATAGTGTATGAATAGCAGTCTGCTGGGAGCTGAAAAGTAACATTTATGGTTTGATTGTTACCATAAGGTCCGCCGATGTATATAACAGCGCCAGAGCTATCTCTTATGTTCCATCTGCACTCATTTCCCCAGTTATCAGTGTGTAATTCCATATAAACGGTGCCAGTACCTCCAACTGCTTCATCGAAAGAAATTGTAGCGTTGTTGTTTGCGTTATCATCATCATTTGGAACGCTAACTTCAAGGGTGTTGGTACCTTGCAGGGTATAATTAACTTCGGGCAAATCAATTGTTTCATTGTGAAGTGCGGTAATATTTCCGGTCCAGTTATAGGTATGTACATCGCCATTGATTATATATTCTATAGCCAAAGAAGTAAGTGGATCCTGGCCTAAGTTTTGGATGTTCACTTGAGGAGCAAGCATTTCATTACAAGTATTTGGAACTTCAACAATATATCTCACAAACGCGTCATTGTTATTTGTAATTCCAATATATTCAGGAAGTGCTCTACTACCACTAGGAATTTCTTGTTGGGTGTTAGATATAAAAGCAACTACCTCCATATCGGCAATCTCAACGGGAACGTTGTTATAAGCAGCAGGAATTGTATAAGTATAGGTGCGATCCACAAAAGTGCCGGCTGTTGTAGTATTGATAACTTCGCCCCATTGGCCTGTGATCATTTCAACAAGTCTGTGCATGTGGTTGTAATTGTTTCCTTGTCCACCGCCGGTTTGTGGGCCTTTGGTGTTGTTTTGTAATAAAGCAACATTTAATAAATTAGTGCTTTGAGGGCTGTTGCTTGTGTAATAACCTTCCACGTGAACAGTAAGTATATTTGTTTGTACATCTATTTCTGCTTCAACAGCAACGTTTACATTTGATGCATTAGCCATGGTTTGATTGGCTCTTGCTGTCCATTGTCCTCGGTCCAAAATAGTATTAGATCCAGAAAAAACATGTCTATTAATAGTTCCTGAAGGATAGCCTGTTAAGCCAGTTTGTCCAGCAATGGCATTTCCGTAAGGAGTTCTGAAATCTGGTTCGCCACCAGTTGGAACAGCATATCCACCTTGGTGGATATTTATTAGAGAAACACGATCTGGATTCGCATTTTGTATGGCCTGTGCAATTGCGTGGCCATCTGGACAATAAACGCAATGAATTCCCGTAAATTCTTCAAGAACTACGTTTTGATTTTCTGGGGAAGTTGATACGATTGTTTGGCTAAAAGAGGTAAGACCGAACAATGCAAAAACTAAGTTTAGGAGTAGTTTTTTAAACATAATTTTTAGTTTTTTTTGTTGTGAAAATTAAGTATAGTTACAAATGTACTTTTTTATAATTTATTAAAAAATATAGTATTATAATTTTTTAGCATATGTATGTTAAAATGTTGTAATTGTAGATATATTAATCAATATGTAATCCTTGATAATGAATATTTGGTAATATTTATTGAAATTTGTAATATTAATAGGAATTTGAAAAATAATTTATACCCGATTCACTAAAATAGGGATCTTTTTAATTGGAATTTGGTCTTAAAATGTTAAATAACTGAAATAGAAACCCTAATGAAGTAATGGTTTTTAAATTTTATATATACTTTTGTGAAACTTAGAAAAACATAATAAAAATAAATTAATCCTAAAAAACAATAAAAATATGAAACTTAAATTACTTTTTTTATTTCTAATAGGTTCTGTTGGAATTGCGAATGCCCAATTTACAGTAACTAATGATATGGGAGATATTCTTCAGAATGGAGATGTTTTAGAATATGGCACATATGGTTATAACGTAGGGGCGGATTACATATTTTTTGTAACCAATGACAATCCTACTGAGACAATTTATTCCAGACTCGAATTTGTAGAAGCAATAAATGCCGATGGTTCTATGTTTGAAATATGTTATGCAGGACAATGTTATACTGATATCCCAATCGGTTTTACTGCACCCCCAGCACCAAATGTTCTTCCTATTGCCCCGGGCGAATCTACGCAGGGCGGTGACCATATTTTAAATGGAGATCCGGGCGATGGTTTTTATATAATAGATTATATATGTGCGTTCCACCAATATGAAGCAGATGGAGTTACTGAAATAGGAACCCCTTTAACTTTCACCTATCGTTACAACCCTACTTTGGGCGTAAGCGAAAATAGCGTTGTTAAATTGAAAGTTCTTTCAACGGTGATTTCCAATGAAATGGTTTTGGATGTTAATGAGCCAGTAAGTATGTTGGTTTACGATTTAAGAGGTCGCATTGTAAAACAAGGTCGTTTTGAAACAGGGCGTCAAGAAGTTAATATGTCTGATTTAAGTGCTCAAGTTTATATAGTTCAATTCAAAAATGAAAATGGAGCTTTACAGACAACTAAAATTGTTGTTCAATAATCTGATAAATTAAAGCAATAAAAAAGGGCTCCGAAATATTTCGGAGCCCTTTTGTATTTTATAGTAAATATACTTTTTAAAAAGTAACCACAAGATTTGCGGTTACCCCAGTATTTTCAGGTACAAATCTACAAACACCGCCAACACATATCAAGCCACCGCGCTGACGGCCATAGTTTAAGGCGAAACGGGCAGGACCTTTAGAGTAACTTCCCCCAAAACTGTAATAATGTATTTCTCCTTCACCTCCGTAATTCCAAGCATCGGCTGCGTAAAGTGTGATTGCTGAATTGAAATTATATTCAAGTACTGCTCCCGCCCAGTTTTTGTCGTCATCGGGAGTCCATAAATGTTGTAATTCCATTCTTAAAGCTTTTCCTCCTTCAAATCTCCGGGTTCCTTCAATAACGGCAATTTGAGCCCGAATATCGCCTTGAACGCCCAACGGCCCACCTTCAGAAATTCCTTTATCAACTATAACATCTTGAAAGGTAACAATAGAGCTCCATTTAGAAGACCAGCGGTTTTTCACTTCTATATTAAGGTCACGGAAATAACGATCGCCGTCTCCTATAAATTCTGCTTCATAGGTTTGTGCGGTACTGTTATAGGTTGCTTCAAGACCTGCCCAATAGGAGAAGTTTCCAGCTATTTTGGTTCCAAGTTTCCCAAGAGTAGATTCTTTATCAAATGAAAAGTACACGTCCAATTGCGTACCCACTTCCCCAGCTCTATTTTCGGCATCACCAAAAAGCAAACGGGGTTGGGCATTATAAACATATATATTTGATAACAAATAATCGTGTTGTTTTGTAAGAGCGGGAACGTAGTTTACAATTTGTTCGTTAAATACATTACCTTCGGCATAACGGTCTGCGTAAAAACTGAAATTTTCCAGCCTCCGGAAAGTGGAATTTATCCCCAATCCCTTTTGGGCATAACCTAAATTCACTTGAAGTGCGGTGCCGTCAAAAAGCTGTGGCGATGATATGGCTTCTTCATTTACAATTACGTCCGGATCTTTGGTTATGGCTTCAACTCCGCCATAAAAATTATTTGCTACAAAATCCAATCTCCCTCCATAGGCATTAATGTTTGCTGGAATGGAATCATTTGCTCCATTTGATTGATAACGGCCTACATAACTTGCACCAAGTTTTAAGTCCACAGCGTCAACTTTCAAGAGGCTGCTAAGATCTAGATTTGCATCAATTCCTTGCATAACGCCTTCAGAAACATCAAAACCATTTCTAATTTGACCATAAACTCCTGTAATTGCAAGATCGGCAGTAGGTGTAAATTTAACGCGGAGGCCTTTTAGCGCATTGTTGATGCCTAATTGGCGGTCTTCCCAAGTTCTTAAAATCAAGCCGCTTCCAAATTGCTCATAAAAATAACCTCCTGTAATATCAAGGGTTTCATTTTTATAATTAAGATAATAGGTGCCTATTCCGTTTTGGTTTTCCCAAGTGGGCGAATATCCCAATAAAACGGTAGGCAAGTATGCTTCATACTGTAAACCGGCGGTAAATTTTCCTAATGAATAATTAAGTTGTAAATAATTGTTCGCTCTAAATTGATCTTCGGGTGCAATAAAACCAAGACCTTCGTCGTCCAGTAACCACTGTGAGTTAGATTCTAAGCCACCAAAAAAATAGCCATTGTCTTGCGAAAATCCAATTGCGCCCATAAGCATACAGGCTCCAAGAATAAGTTTTTTCATTTTGTAAGTTTGGTTGGTAAAAAATTAATTGGCTGAGAATTCCTTTATTTTCTCATAAAGTTCCATCTCTGCGCCGGGGCTGTAGCCCGAGTGTCTATAGACAATTTCGTTGTTTTTCACTAATAGGGTGAGTGGCACTGTTGCAGCTCCAAGCGCGCGTTTAAAATCATTGTTGGTATCCAGAAGCACGGTGTAGTCCCAACCTTTTCCATTAACCAAGGGCTTTACGCGTTTCACGCCTCGGCTATCATCAATAGAAACTGCGTATAGTTTTACATTAGTTTCATCCTGCCAGTCTTGATAAATTTCGCTTATGGCATCAAGTTCTTTTATGCACGGAACGCACCAAGTAGCCCATAATGACACAACAATAACATTATTATCTGTAGAAAGTTCCTGAGAGTTGATGGGGCTTCCGTCTAGGGTAGTCATATCAACTTTAGGCATTTCATTTTGTGAAATGGCACAGAAGGATACCATTGCAAGGAAAAGAGGGAGAAATTTTTTCATCCAATAAATTTTTTTATACAATTAATTATAAGAATAGCAATATTAAGTTATTTTTAAGAATAATTTAATTTGTTTTTTTGAAAATTATTGATTTAACATTCCAAAACTGTGCCTTTTTTTATAAATAGGTTATATTAGCGCACTTCATTTTTAATAATTTTTTATGAAAACCCATCCCTATTTTAAATTTTTGCTTCTGTTTGCTTTTATAGCCATAGCTGCTTGTAGTAAAAAAGAAGACCCAATTGGAACTCCAGAGGAAAACTTTTCAATCACTCTTAAAAGTAGCGCCGGAACGGAAGAACTTGAGATTCTATCTGTAAATGATTCCGTATTCTTCACAGTAACTGGGAGCGATGGCGTGGATTACTCAGACATGGTAACGTATTATGTGAATGAAACGCCCATACTTACTAGAGCCTACTTTTTCACGGAAACTGGAACTTTTGATGTAAAAGCTGTATATAATGATATAACAAGTAATGTACTTAGGTTTGAAGTGCTCGCACTCACCGAAAGAGCTTTGACAATTGATGTCTCCAGAGCCATGAATAACCAGACCGTTACATTTGGTTTGCTAGACGGAAGTGGAAACAATACTGCTTCTGAAGCAACATTTTATGTAAATGGGAACGCTATTTCAGGATTTACATTTGCTTCTGCCAATGAAGAAGGTTTTGAAGTATATGCCGAATATATGGTAAACAATGAAACCTTCACAACACCTGCAAAGAACTTTTCCGTTTACATTCCCAAAAGAAATGTGGTATTAGAAGATTATACAGGCACGTGGTGTGGCTACTGTTTAAAGGCTTTGGCGGCTATTGATTCTGTAAAGGTACTAACGCCCCACGTTTCAATAGTTGCCATTCATGAAAGTTCCTTTGGCCCACCTGACCCTATGAGTTTTCCGCAAGTTGATGATCTTCAAGCAGAATTTGATGTTCCTGATAGTTTTCCACAAACACAAATGAACAGAACCGTAAAATGGAATTCCCTTCCTAATTCCCTTTTGTATGATTATGACGCCGTAACCAGTATTGCTGGTTTAGAGACAGATGTTTCTGTGGCAATTAATTCGCAAATTAGTGGTTCTACGCTAACTGTGGATGCAAAAGTGGTTTATAGAAATGGTTCCGAACCCGGTGATAAACTTGTAGTTTATTTATTGGAAAGTGGAATTGTTGCAGATCAAGCCAATTATTTTAATAATAATTCGAACAGTCCTTATTTTGAATGGGGTGATCCCATAGAAGATTTCGTGCACGAAGACGCTTTGCGTAATTCACTTTCAGATCTTTTTGGAGATAGTATTCCAGAAACTTCCGCATTTGTGGTTTATTCAAAAAGCTATACATTTAACGTTCCAGCCGAGTATAATGCAGCCAATCTAAGTTTTGTTGTAATGGTAGTGAAGGCTGATAATAGTGCAAAAAATTCACAGCACGCTAAATTGGGGGAAAATAAAATTTTTCAATAGAACACAATTTCAATAAAATTAAAAAACCCGTCCTCAAATTAAGGACGGGTTTTTTAATTATTCAACTTTTAAATATTATCCCAAAAAAGGATATCTGTAATCCGTTGGGGAAACAAAGGTTTCCTTCACCATTCTTGGCGAAATCCAGCGGTACAGATTTTGCTTGCTTCCCGCTTTATCATTGGTTCCACTGGCGCGCGCACCACCAAAAGGCTGTTGGCCCACAACAGCACCGGTAGGTTTATCGTTGATGTAGAAATTGCCCGCCGCATTTTCAAGAATTTTCACCGCTTCTTCCAAAGCATACCTATCTTCGCTGAAAACAGCTCCCGTTAACGCATATTCGCTGGTTTCATCAACCAAATGCAAGGTTTCTTCCCATTTGTTGTCGTCAAAAACATAAACAGTTAAAACTGGTCCGAAAAGTTCGGTACACATGGTTGTGTATTTTGGATCTTTTACAACAATTACTGTTGGTTCAATAAAGTATCCTTTGCTTTTGTCATAATTTCCACCGGCAATAATTTCAGCATTTTTGTCTTTTTTGGCTGCATCAATATAGCTTGCAAGCTTGTCAAAAGAACCTTCGTGGATTACCGCCGTTATAAAATTGTTCATGTCTTCCGGAGAACCCATTTTGAATGAACTAAGGTCGGCAACTAAATCATTTTTCACATCTTTCCAAATACTTTCAGAAATATAGCATCGGCTGGCGGCGCTACATTTTTGGCCTTGGTATTCAAAAGCGCCACGGCTCATAGCCGTTGCAACCTGTTTTGGATTTGAAGATTTATGGGCCACGATAAAATCCTTTCCGCCCGTTTCGCCAACAATACGCGGATAAGTTTTATAATTGTGGATATTGGTTCCAATTTTTTGCCAAATACCTTTGAAAACATTTGTAGAACCCGTAAAATGGATTCCGCTGAAATCTGGGCTTGCAAGTACGGTGTCGGTTATCATTACAGGATCGCCCATTACCATATTAATTACTCCAGCAGGAACGCCGGCTTCCTTGAAAACATCCAAAATTACTTTAGCCGAATATACTTGGCTGTCGCTAGGCTTCCAAAGCACTACATTACCCATTAAAGCGGCACTCGCGGGAAGGTTTCCTGCAATTGCGGTAAAATTGAAAGGCGTAATTGCATATATAAACCCTTCCAAAGGTCGGTATTCAATACGGTTCCATGTTGCCGAGGTTGATTCTGGTTGCTCCGCATAGATTTCAGTCATATACTGAACGTTGTAACGCAGGAAATCGATTAGCTCACAGGCTGCATCAATTTCAGCTTGATAAATATTTTTGGATTGCGCATGCATGGTAGCTGCGTTGATTTTGGCTCTATAGGGCCCGGCAATCAGTTCCGCAGCGCGAAGGAATATTCCAGCGCGTTGTTCCCAAGGCATTACTGCCCATTTCTTGCGCGCTTCCAAAGCGGTTGAAATTGCTTCATCCACATTTTTCTTCGTCGCTTTATGATAGGTTCCCAGCACGTGTTTGTGGTCGTGCGGCGGAGACATTGTTGCTGTTTCCTTTGTTTTTACTTCTTTCCCATTGATGAATAGCGGGACTTCCACTTTTTCATCATACATTTTTTTGTAGGTTTCAAGCACTTCTTTTCGTTCCGCAGAACCTGGAGCATAGCTTTTTACAGGTTCGTTTACGGCGATTGGCACTTTAAAAAATCCATTTCCCATAACTTTTTGTTTTTTCTATTTATGAAGACGGCAAAGGTACAAATTTTTTAGTGCTCAGTGGGCAGTAGCAGTCGGCAGTTTTTGGTCGCGTTTAAGAAAAAACACTTGTTTAATGAAGATCAAAATTTATATTATTTAGTAGTTTTACTGAATCACTGCAAACTGCCACTGAATACTGAATACTTTTTTAGAATGTGTACAATAACTTTTATTCCAAAACCGAATAACAACTTTATACTCACTTCCAATCGCGACGAAGCTCCGGGACGGGAAACTTTTCCGTCGAAAATTTATGAAGAAGAGGGGGTGCGGTTGCTTTACCCAAAAGATGCCGTTGCCGGGGGGACTTGGATTGGCGTTAGCGATAAAAAACGAATTGTTTGTTTGATGAATGGCGGTTTTGTGGCGCATGAACGCAAACCTTTTTATGGAAAGAGTAGGGGTTTGGTGGTGAAGGATTTATTGAAAACAGCAAATGCAAAACAAGAAATTGAAAATTATGACTTTAGCGAAATAGAGCCATTCACCGCAATTTTGGTTGAATGGAGCACTCATTTGCACTTACATCAATTGGTTTGGGATGGCGAGAAGTATCATTATTCGCAAGAACCTTTGGCGGCACATATTTGGTCCTCCTCGCCTTTGTATCCTGAAATGCTGAAGAAAAAACGGGAGCACTGGTTTTCATCTTTCTTGAATGATAAAACAAATGCTTCCAAAGAAGAGATGCTCCTTTTTCACAAAACCGCAGGCGAAGGCGATTTGAACAGTAATCTTATCATGGATCGCGGGTTCATCAAAACAAAAAGTATTACGCAGGTTTTTAAAACGGAAGAAGCCGTTGAAATGCGTTACGAGGATTTACAAACAGGGGAAGTTAGTAATTCAGTTTTCAGTTTTCAGTGATCAGTGTTCAGTAAACTGCCACAATAGGACCATAAAAACAATAGCATCTACAGAATCAATAGAATCCACAGAATCAATTCATAGAAAAAGGAGCGCTCAAATTGAAAAGCGGAATGGAAACCCGAAACTTTCGGGTGGTGGCAAAGTTAATCATGTTGTAATAGCCCTTCATTGCGCCAAATGGTGAATATAAAAGGCAGCCGCTGGTGTAAGCGTGTTTTTCGCCGGGCTTTAAAATGGGCTTTTGGCCTATTACCCCTTCGCCTTCCACAACTTCGGTATTGTTCAGGGAATCTTTTATTTTCCAGCAGCGGGAGGTGAGCTGTACGGTATCTTTACTTTGGTTTTCTATGGTTACGGTATAGGCAAAGGCGTATTGCATTTTACGGTTTTTGTAAAACGTGCCATCAAATTCAGTTTTAACCGAAATCTTAATTCCTTGTGTTACCTGTTGTACCATTTTTTAATAGATTGCTGCGCTTGCTGCCACAAAAATTGCTGCGGCAAAAGTTAATCCTATTACAAACACAGTGTTTAAAAATACAAATTTTATTAAAGTTATAGGCCTACTCTGGCCATAAAAATTCCGCAAGGCTTTATAGAAGTATATGGGGCCAATAAAAATGAACAGGCATCCCACCAAAAATTGCGAACCAATAATAAGATCGGGAATTAAAAAAAGAAGCATTGTTAAAAAGATAAAACTGAAGATATGGAATATGAAAACCATGTGTTCCATATAGGTATATTTTTTACGCGAATAAATGAGCCAAAAAAATATCGCGAAAAAAGGAGTGAAGAAAAACAGAAAGAAAGGTGTTTTGGAAATTATAAATGAAAAAAATGCGGAAGGGTTTTCCCTTATCTTATCTACCGTACTGTTTTTGGAATAGACCCATCTGTTAAACGAAGTATTTCTGTGGTGTAAACTGTCCAGCGCAACCGTGGCGCTCTTTATTTCATATTTCTCGTAAAAATCATTGTAGAGCGAAAACCGTTCTGTATAATTTTTTGCAAAAGGCATAGCATCCAGTTCTTCATCCGAAATATATTTAATGGGTTTTGGGGTTTGTAGTTTTTTAATAGAATCTGCTAAACTAATAGCTCCTGAAGTGGTTGTTGCAAGGTTTTGACTTAAGGAATCAATAAAAGAACGGTCGGCGAGTTTTGAATTGAAATTCATCTTATTGGTATCGGAATCATTATCAGTACCAGGATTTAAAACATCCAGCAAACCGTTTGCCAAAAAATAGATTATCGATACGCTCAAAAAGAAACGAAAGGGGTTGGCATATTTCAACATTTGCCCGCGCGCATAATTTCTTGTTATAACGCCTGGCTTGATAAGAAGGTCTTTCAATGTATTTCGCAATCGGGAATCATACACCACGATGCTGCCCAGGAATTCCCCAAAAAAATCTTTTGCGGAAAGCTGTTTGTTACTGTTTAGCTGTGAACAATGTGGGCAATAAATATCACTTTTATCAAGGGGATGTTCACAGTTTAGGCATTTCGTTCCGCGGTATTGCAGCGCTTTTCTTCCGCGGGAATTTCCATGTGTTTTGAATTTCATTGCCATCTGAAAAAAAAGATTGTCACTTCAACTTATTTATTTTGAAAAATCAATTATTGTTGATATTGGTGGAATTCGCATACCCTGTGCCGATGATGCGATCATACCTCGCCCCCAAATCGCGGAAATAAACTATAACCGTATAATCGTTTTCGGTCTGCCAAAAATCCCCGCTCACGGCACCTTCATTAATAGTTCCATCGCGGTTTACTACCACATATTTATAATTGTAAAAGCCCTGTTTAAAAAGACGTTCGTTTTTATAAGTATCACTTTGTGGGTCATATTTCATATAGGTACTGCCATCAATTGTCCAGTTGTTGAAATTGCCATACAGGTGTAATTCTTTGTCGCCGAGATCATCATAATATTGTAGGTTGAAGTGCATCCGCACATATTCTGCTTCAATATCTTGGTTTTGGGCATCAACATTTCTAACCACAAAATTTCCATTTATATCTGGATTGTAAGTATAGGGCCGGTCATAGCGGGGAATATTTGTAAAAAGATAATTTTCATAAACATCTGTAACCTCAATAGAGCGCACACCGTTTGAGGCAGAACGTTCATCTTTATTGTCGAAAGCTAGAAATTCATTCCCGCCGCCGAAGGATGCTTCTTTGTCGTATCTATAAATCAATTCGTTGCCAATAGTGTATTGTGGTACTAAATCTTTAATTGCAGTTTTCAAGTTGCTGTTTTGGAGTACAAGCGTTTTAACGGTCTGCTTTGGGTTTATCAACAATAGGTTAGGCGAATTGACGGTAAATTGAACCACTTGTTTTTCGTTGATTATTTTTAGATCGCGGGCGCGTTTAATTTCTACGCCCACCGAAGCAATGTTTTCAATTACCAAAAACTTGCGGGTAAAAATAAGATCGCCATCGCCATTGAAAATGCTTATCAAATAGTTGCCGCTTTTTTGGATTGCACGCGTATCTCGGTTTGGAATTCTAAGTTGGTAATGCGAAAATATTTGAAGCGTGTTCAACGAGTTTTGGTATGTCTGGATACGTACATCGTCAAACCCATCCAGATATTCACTTTTTGAAAGATCGCTGGGTGCCCAATCAAAATCGTGGTGGGTTATTTTGTAATAATAATCTTCTTCCTCGCCGTTTAGGGCATCAAAAGTTAAGTTTACTTGTTCGCCAAGGCGAATAATTGGCAATTGGCTGAGGTCTGTAGCGCCGCGAAACTGGATTGTGCTGATGTATGAAGGTTCCACTTTTTCAACAATTTGTGAAAATATGGGGAATACTGTAAACAATAAGAAAAGGGTAGCGAAAAGTGTTTTTAACATGCTTATTGATTTAAAAAGCTAAGATAAACAAATTTTGTGCCTGTTCTGGGTTGAATTTCCCCCGCGGTTTAAAAATCTAATTTATAAACATTTTAAAATAGCAACCCACCCCTTTTTAACACAGAAAATTATACCCTTTTGTTGTGCAATGGTATATTTAATTTATAAATTTGCACGCCCTTATGCCCCCAGATTTGTTTCGAGGGAAATTAGGGTATAAAAAAGGCATTATTAATATCCATATTTATGTCCAAAGACATTAAGATTAAAAAAGGTCTTACCATTAAGTTAAAGGGTGAAGCAGAGAAAACACTTTCCAGCGCCCCGCGATCCAGAACCTTCGCCATTAGACCTTCCGATTTTCATCTTATTACCCCCAAAATGGTGGTTCGTGAAGGTGGAATTGTTCAAGCGGGTGATACTATTTTCTACTCAAAGAGTAACGAACTATTAAAGTTTGTATCTCCAGTTAGCGGAACACTAACCAAAATTGAACGCGGCGCGAAACGCAAAATCATAGAAATCATTATTGAAGCCGATCCACAGGATACTTTTAAGGATTTTGGCATATTGAGCCCAGATTCTTCAAGTGCTGAGGCTATAAAATCCCGATTGCTTGAATCTGGTTGCTGGCCGTTTATTATGCAACGCCCCTATGCGGTGATTGCTGATACGGAGCAGGAGCCAAGAGATATTTTTATTTCAGCATATAGCACTGCACCATTAGCAAATGACTTGGAATTTTCATTAAAAGGAAAGGAAAAGGAATTGCAGGCTGCCGTAACTGCACTCAGCAAAGTTACCAAAGGGCAAGTGCACGTTGGAGTTGGCAAAAGCGGAAGCTCACCTTTTAAAGGCTTGAAGGATATTTCACTTCACAATATTTCTGGCCCACATCCGGCAGGAAACGTGGGAACACAGATAAACAAAATTAACCCTGTAAACAAAAAAGAGATTGTTTGGACCATAGCGCCACAAGATCTTGTGATTATCGGGGAATTATTGCTTACTGGAAAATTCAATCCAGAGCGCATCATCGCGCTTTCTGGTTCTGAAGTAAAGACTCCAAAATATTATAAAACCCGTATCGGTTCAGAAGCCGCAACATTTTTGTACGACTCTGGCCTGAAAGACGAAAACGTTCGCGTTATCAGTGGCGATGTGCTTACAGGGAAAAAGATTTCCCCGAAAGGGCATTTGGGTTATTACAGCAACACCGTAACCGTAATTCCTGAGGGAGACGATTATGAGTTTTTTGGATGGACGAAACCTGTTTTCAATAAAATATCTACCTCTAGAGCACTTACTTTTTCGTGGTTAACGCCGAATAAAAAATTCGATCTTAATACAAATACCAACGGAGAACACCGTGCTTTTGTGGTAACGGGGGTTTACGAAGAAGTTTTCCCGCTGGATATGTACCCAATGCAGATGCTGAAAGCGTGTATGGTGAAAGACCTTGACGGTATGGAAGCTTTGGGCATGTATGAAGTGGCTCCGGAGGATTTTGCACTTACTGAATTTGTATGTGTGAGCAAGCAGCCACATCAACAAATTATCAGGAACGGTCTTGATTTAATGTATAAAGAAATAGGATAATTGCTATGGGATTGAAACAGAATTTGCATAAGCTAAAGGAAAAGTACAAGGACACCAAAATAGCCCCTGCGTTCAATGCGCTACACACCTTTTTGTACATGCCGAACGAAACAACACACTCTGGCTCACACGTGAGGGTGGTAGATGATTTAAAGCGTACAATGAACACTGTTATCTTGGCACTTGTTCCATGTTTGATTTTTGGAATATTCAATGCGGGCTTTCAGCATTACGCAGCTATCGATACCACATTGCGATTAGATCCGTTGGGCAATTTCTTCACTTGGGACAACTTTATTTTAGGTGCATGGACGGTTTTACCTTTGGTAATCGTTTCGTACGTTGTTGGTCTTGGGGTTGAATTTATTTTTGCCATCATTAAAAAACACGAAGTAGAGGAAGGATATTTGGTAACGGGCATGCTCGTGCCGCTTATTGTTCCTATAGATATTCCACTTTGGATGCTTACCGTTGCCGTAATCTTCGGGGTTGTTATCGGGAAAGAAGTTTTTGGCGGTACAGGAATGAACATTTTGAACCCAGCATTAACTATTCGTGCCTTTTTGTTCTTCGCTTACCCAACGTGGATGAGTGGTGATAAAGTTTGGGTGCATGGTGCTAAGGCTATGACGGGGCAACCCGATGCTATTTCGGGTGAAACAATCTTGGGAAGTTTGGCAGCAAACACCGAACATGTTTATAGTACTTGGGACATGTTCTGGGGCTTTATTCCAGGTTCTGTGGGTGAAACCTCTACGTTTTTAATTATAATAGGTGCCTTATTTTTGATCTTTACTAAGATTGGAAGTTGGAGGATAATGCTTTCCGCAGTTTTGGGAGCATTAGTAATGGGACTTATATTTAACGGGGTTGCAAGTGCGGGATGGATTCAGGAAAGTAGTAACTTTTACGGGTTGATGAGTGAGCCATTTTGGCATCATTTAATTATAGGTAGTGCGGCTTTCGCAATAGTTTATATGGCTACAGACCCCGTGACTGCTTCCCAAACCAATAGAGGGAAATGGTTTTATGGGTTCTTCATTGGCTTTATTGGAATAATGATACGTGTTTTCAACCCTGCTTATCCAGAAGGATTTATGCTTTCCATATTGTTGATGAACGTATTTGCACCAACAATTGACCACTACGTAATTCAAGGAAATATTAAAAAGAGATTGAAACGTTTAAAAGTTAAAACAGCGTAATCATGGCAAAGAAGACAGATAAAAATTCATACACAATTATCTTTGCGATTATTATGGTTGTGGTTGTCGGCTCGCTTTTGGCCGGAGTAGCACAAGGTTTAAAAAGCAAGATTACCTTAAATGAGCGTTATGAAAAAATGCAGAATATTCTGTATGCAATGAACATAAACGAAAATGAAGGAGATGGTGATATTGTTTTCGTACCCACCGATAAAGTGGAAGAGACATTTCATAAATACATAAAGCAACAGTTAGTAATTCAAGGAACTGATGTTACTGAAAATGAAGAAGCCTATTTAATAGACCTTAAAAAGGAAGAAGCGAAGGCCAAAGATTCTGACTATGAAAGAAGGTTACCCTTGTTCATTGGTGAAAAGGATGGTAAAACCATATATGTTATACCTATGCGCGGAAAAGGTCTTTGGGATGCTATTTGGGGTTTTGTTGCAATAGACAAATCTTTCACCGTTCAGGGAGTGTTTTTTGATCACAAAGGAGAAACTCCAGGACTTGGTGCTGAAATAAAGCAGCGTTATTTTATGGACGATTTTAAAGGTGAAACCATTTTGGATAATGAAGTTTTTGAAGGGATAAGCATTGCCAAAGGTAACAATGACCCCATCAACGAAATTAAAACAGACAATGAGGTTGATGCTATTGCTGGGGCAACCATTACAGGTGACGGCGTTACAAAAATGATCAAAAAGGATATGAGAATGTACATGCCTTATTTAAAATCATTAAATAAATAAATTATGGGATTGCTATCAAAAAAAGACAGTAGATTAATACTAGACCCATTGGCGGACAACAACCCAATTACCATTCAGGTTTTGGGCATCTGTTCTGCGCTTGCAATTACGGCACAGTTAAAGGCATCAATCGTAATGGCTATTTCGGTTATTGCGGTTTTAGGTGTTGGTAACGTGGTTATTTCGCTAATGCGGAATATTATACCTTCCAAAATCAGGATTATCGTTCAGTTAGTAGTAGTAGCGGCTCTGGTTATTATTGTTGATCAAGTATTGAAGGCTTTTGCATATTCCTTAAGTAAGGAATTGTCGGTATTCATCGGTTTGATTATCACTAACTGTATTATTATGGGGCGTTTCGAAGCATTTGCATTAGGTAACGGACCATGGCGTTCTTTCTTGGACGGTATCGGAAATGCAGCTGGTTATGGACTTATACTTGTAATAGTTGGTTTTTTTCGCGAGCTATTGGGTTCGGGGACATTGCTAGGCTTTCAAGTGTTGGGCGATCCTATACAGAAAACTGGATTATACGCCATAGGTTATGAAAATAATGGTTTTATGCTTTTGTCGCCAATGGCATTGATAATAATCGGTATAATTATCTGGGTGCAACGCTCACGAAATAAAGAGTTAATAGAGGAATAAAATAGAGTTGGCGGTAAACACTGGCAGTAGGCACTCCTACTGCAAACTGAAACTGAAAACTGAATACTTGAACAAATGGAACACGTAGAGTTATTTTTTAAATCAATCTTTATAGACAACATGGTATTTGCAACTTTCCTTGGAATGTGCTCCTATCTTGCGGTATCTAAAAAGGTTACAACGGCCGTTGGTCTGGGAGCTGCGGTTATCTTCGTACTTGCAGTTACTGTACCTCTCAACTGGTTGCTGGATCAATACATTTTAAGAGACGGGGCTTTGGTTTGGTTAGGTGAGGAGTATGCTTCTTATGATTTGAGCTTCCTTTCCTTCATTCTATTTATTGCCACTATCGCTACGATGGTTCAATTAGTAGAAATTGTTGTTGAAAAGTTTTCGCCATCGCTCTACAACTCTTTGGGTATATTTCTTCCTCTTATTGCTGTTAACTGTGCAATCTTAGGAGGATCTTTATTTATGCAATCTAGAGAAATTCCTACTTTAGGATTAGCTTTAAACTACGGTATTAGCTCAGGAATTGGATGGTTTTTGGCTATTCTTGCTATCGCTGCAATTCGTGAAAAAATACGCTACTCAAACGTTCCTGCACCGTTGCGAGGTTTGGGTATAACCTTCATCATTACAGGACTAATGGCCATTGGGTTTATGAGTTTTGGAGGTATGTTGACAGGAGGAGATGAATCGGTTCCAACAGTAAATGGAAACCCTGAAAAAGTAGGAATGCAGACTGAAAAAAATCAACAGGAAAATATAGAAACCGCACAAACGGTTGAAGTTTCAAATATAACGAAGGAATAGTATGTTTTTAGCAGTAAGTACACTAGGAGTTATTATAGTTACAGTCATCGCCTTTATGGTCTTAACCTTGCTATTGGTTTCATTATTACTTTTTACAAAACAGAAACTTTCGCCATCTGGTCCCGTAAAAATCACTATTAATGATGAAAAGGTAATAGAAGTAGAAAGCGGTGGAACACTTCTATCAACCTTAGGAAGCGAGAAAATATTTCTCCCTTCTGCCTGTGGAGGTGGTGGAACATGTATTCAATGTGAATGTCACGTAATTGCTGGTGGTGGTGAGGCATTGCCAACAGAAACGCCACATTTTACAAGAAAAGAGCTAAAAGATGGAATTCGATTGGCCTGCCAAGTAAAAGTAAAGCAAGATATGAACATCCACATTCCCGAAGAAGTTTTCGGTATTAAAAAGTGGGATGCTACAGTTGTTCGTAACTATAATGTTGCTTCCTTTATTAAAGAATTTGTAGTTGAAATTCCACAGGATATGAACTATAAAGCGGGTGGCTATATCCAAATTGAAATTCCACCTTGTGTGGTGAAATTTGAAGATATAGACATCACCGCACACCCAGAAGAGCACGAAAGACCCGACAAGTTTCAAGACGAGTGGGACAAATTTAAGCTTTGGCCGTTGGTAATGAAAAATACTGAAACCGTTGAAAGAGCTTATTCTATGGCTTCATACCCCGCAGAAGGGCGTGAAATTATGTTGAATGTTCGTATTGCCACACCACCATTTGACCGTGCAAAAGGCGGCTGGATGGAGGTAAATCCAGGAATCGCGTCCTCTTATATTTTTAATTGTAAGGAAGGCGACAAAGTTGTTATATCTGGCCCTTACGGCGAATTTTTCATTAATCCTTCTGAAGCCGAAATGCTTTATGTGGGTGGGGGAGCCGGAATGGCACCTATGCGTTCGCATCTTTATCATCTTTTCAGAACCCTTAAAACGGGTAGAAAAGTAACTTATTGGTACGGTGGACGTTCAAAACGCGAGCTTTTCTATTTAGATCATTTCAAACAATTGGAAAATGAATTCCCCAACTTCAAATTCTATCTTGCCCTTTCTGAACCGATGGCAGAGGACAACTGGAAAGTAAAAAAGGATATCCACGATGAGGCTGGCGATGGTTTTGTAGGTTTCATTCACCAAGTGGTAATAGACAATTATTTGAACCTTCACGATACCCCAGAAGATATTGAACTATATTTCTGCGGCCCACCATTGATGAACCAAGCTGTTCAAAAGATGGGCGAGGATTTCGGAATCCCGGACGAAAATATTCGTTTTGATGATTTTGGAGGATAATTAAAATATTTTAAGAATATTAAAAACCGTTTCAATTTATTGTAGCGGTTTTTTTATGCTATAAAATTTCTTAAAATGTTGTTAAATGCGGTGAAGGTATGTTATTTTTGAAGAGTTATTTAAATTCCCCTCCTCATATCATAACATTAATTAAAATCACCTATTATGTTTAAGCATTACTCAAAATTGATTTTCCGATGTTTTTTTATTATTTCAATTTTCGGAATAATCCCTGCAACAGGCCAGATAAAGAAATCAGAATCGAATAAATATGAAAAACAGATAGCTCAAATTGTGGAGAGCTATGATCAGGCTGAATTGTCCAATATTTATTCGCAACTCTCTTCAAAGGCTTTATTGAATAGGGCTGAAGCCAAGAGTTATGCAATATTGCACAATATTCCATTGCGTTATGAAAATGCAGAAGGTGTATTGTTTGAACTTCAGTTTATAGCTGATGATGGATCTCCTATATATTTCCAAACTTTTAATGCAAATGCTGCTATTTCTGCCCGTGCCAATTATTTGAATACTGGTGGTGGTTTGGGATTGAATTTGAATGGTGATGATTTGACTGCCCACGTTTGGGATGGTGGTTTGGCGCGGAGCACCCATCAAGAATACGATGGTACTGGAGGTAATAACCGCTTCTCTATTGGTGATGGCACCGCGGTTCTCAATTTCCATGCGGCCCACGTTACGGGTACTATTATGGCTTCGGGAGTTGATTCCGCAGCCAAAGGAATGGCTTGGCAAGCAAATGCAGTGGGCTATGACTGGAATAACGACACCTCTGAGGCTACAACTGCGGCGAGTAATGGGATGCTTGTTTCAAATCACTCTTATGGCTATGGTGCCTCAGGAATACCAGATGCTTGGTTTGGGCAATATGGTGCTGATGCCCGTGATTGGGATGCTATTATGCGGAATGCTCCCTACTATTTGATGGTGGTGGCAGCAGGTAATGACGGTAATGACAATGTTTCTAATGGAGTTCCACTAGATGGTCAAGCAGCCTATGACAAACTTTCTGGCCATGCAACATCAAAAAACAATTTAGTAGTTGCCAACGGTCAAGATGCCACTATTAATCCAGATGGCAGTTTAAACTCAGTTGTCCGAAATTCAGGAAGTAGCGAAGGTCCGACAGATGATTACCGTATTAAGCCAGATATTATGGGTAATGGTACTTCACTATATTCAACTCGTGAAGCTTCAAATTCTGACTATGGAAATCTAACGGGAACTTCGATGGCTTCCCCGAACGTTGCAGGAACACTTTTACTTTTACAGGAACATTACGTTAACCTTCACGCCAGTTTTATGCGGGCGGCCACTTTAAAAGGATTGGCTTTACACACTGCAGATGATGTTGCTCCCACCGGTCCCGATGCCCAAACTGGTTGGGGTTTGATGAATGCAAAAAAAGCTGCAGAAACCCTAACAACAGCTGCTGCCAGTTCTGGCTCAGCCATAGTAGAGGAATTGACTCTTGTGCAAGGCCAAACCTATCAGATTACGGTACAGGCAAACGGTGTTGATCCTTTGATGGCTTCCATATCTTGGACAGATCTTGCCGGAACAATCAACAATGGAACCAATAGTAATACACCAGCCTTAGTAAACGATTTAGATATTAGACTATCCAATGGCACCACATACACCCCTTGGAGACTAACCGCAGTTAATTCAAATACAAAAGGAGATAATACAGTTGATCCATATGAGCGCGTTGATATCAATGGCGCTTCTGGTACCTATACACTTACAGTTACCCACAAAGGAACGCTTTCTGGAGGATCACAAAACTTTTCACTCATAGTAAGTGGAGCAGTTGTAGCTTCAAGTCCGTTAATTGGATTTGCAGTGCCAACAGGAGCGGAAATAGAAAATACGGATTGTAGCTATACAGATGTTAATGTGATAATGAATATTGCTCAAGCTCCATCTCAAAACGCAGATGTCACCTTCACTATTGGCGGCGGCAGTACAGCGACCTCTGGACTTGACTTTGATTTGATGACACCTACTGTTACTTTCCCTTCGGGAAGTACTGGCAGCCAAAATATGGTACTTCGCGTATATCACGACGGATTTGTAGAAGGCGAGGAGATTGTTTTGGTCAGTTTTACCGTAAATCCAAACGGAGGTGATGCAGGAGCAGATACAAATGCAGATACTTTTACTTTTACAATTAACGATGATGATGTCGCACCGCTTGCAAACCAAAACTTAAATCTTCTCTTTGAAGATTTTGAAGATTCTGCAGGATGGGTAATAATCGATGGTGATGGCGATGGTAATAACTGGTCCATTCTCGCTGACCAAGGGTGGACTTCTCATCAGTATTCAGGTAACTTTGCTGTTAGTTATTCATGGTATAACGTACCGCTTACCCCAGATAACTATTTGATAAGTCCTGCGGTAACAATTCCATTGGATGTTACTGCTGCTTCAGTTTCTTATATCATTGGCTCGGCAAATGATCCAGTTTTTTATAAAGAACACTATTCGGTTTACTTTACAACTAATATCACTTCAACTGCCACTATTCAAGCGGGTACTATTTTGGAAAATGACAGAGAAATACCGGCGAACGGTACTGAAAATCGAAGTCATAACCTTCTCTCCTTAGCGGGACAAACAGGTTATTTTGTGGTAAGACACCATAATGTAACTGATGAATTTATATTGGGATTAGATACAGTGAGCATTGATGCTACTATAGAAACTCCAGTTCAAACAGCAGTAAACACTGGAACCACAAATGACTTGATAGATTTAGCTGGAGCGGGTACGATTTACACTTCAGATTCAGTTACCGGTAATGTCATGTTAGACATCACTAACAACAACAGCTTTGATTACGGCTGTACTGATACGTCTGTTTCACGCGCTGGAACAGGAGCCCAACAATACAATGGAAGCACTTTTCCAAACTTAGTGATGGATAAAAACTTCAGAATAGGAGTAGGCAATTCAACAAGTTCTGGGAATACTTCAGTGAAGTTTTATTTCACTCCATCTGAAATAACAGGTTGGGAAGCTGCTACGGGACTGTCAAGAACACAATTAGTGGCTTACAGAACAGACGGAGATGAAACGTCGCCATTGACAATTGGTGCCTTTGGCACAAATATTATATTAACGGGGAACTTTACGGGTCTTTCTGGAGACTATCTTTTTGGCCCTGCAGCTGCATTTGTAGATTGTCCCGGCTCCACAACTTATACATCTTCAGGATGGAGCAATGGTGTGCCAACAGCGAATTTGATGGTTATAATCGACGAAAATTACAGTACTTCAACAGCGAACCTTGATGCCTGTACCTTGGTGGTTAATGCAGGAAAAACATTGACTGTTCCTGCTGGAACGTATGTAAAATCAGAAGGTAATATTACTGTCAACGGAACCCTTTTTGTTGACCACGAAGGAAGCCTTGTTCAGGTTGACGACGCTGCAACCGTAACAAACAACGGCAACATTACCGTACGGAAGATCACGCCATTTTTGGCACCGCGTGATTTTATGGTACTGGGCAGCCCGATGACGGCAGAAACACGCTCAGGAGTATATGGAAGTTCTGTTATAGTACGTAACCATATAACTAGCAACTTTGTTCCACATCCAGATGTGGAGACCCAAGATCCCCTTGCCGAAAACTTTGCAGATGACAATGGCAACGACTGGCAAAACTACACCGGCACTATCAATGCTGGAGAAGGCTACTTAGTCTTGCCACAACCAGACCTGGCATCCAGTGGATCCTACACGCTTGATTACACACAGGGGACGCTCAACAACGGACAGGTTAATTATAATGTGACTTATAATGGATCGCAAAATTCCAGCCCAAATATTGTGGGTAACCCATACGCCTCAGCAATAGATGCAAACCTATTTTTGGATGATTTAGATAACACTATGATTGATGCAGTGTATTTCTGGGAGCATCTTACTTCTGCGAACCCAAGCTATCCGGGCTATAAAGTGAATAACTATGATATGGGCGATATTTCCATGTACAATAGCTCAGGAGGTGTACCAGCAGCCAACGATCCCGGAAATTCCACCCAGCCAAATGGATACATTTCCTCCGGGCAAGGATTTGGCTTTAAGGCCACTGCCGCAGGAACGGCAACGTTTAAAAACTATATGCGTGTTACCGATAACAACAACACCTATAGAAGACCAATAGCTGCAAAAGACCGCATATGGTTGCAGGTTTCTAATGAAACCTATGGACTTAACAGCACTGTGCTTATCAGTTTTTCTGAAGAATCCATAGATGGCTACGATGCCAGGTTTGACGCAAAAAGATTGGCCACACCAGTGAGCCTTTATTCCCTTTTGGATACCGGGGAAGAGCTTGCAATCCAAGGTAGAAACGCTTTCAATGAAAACCAGGAAATTCCATTGGGCTTCGTTAGTCAAATAGAAGAAAACCAAGAGTTCACAATCGCGATTAGCAATCAAGACGGTACGGTTTGGCCGGATGTACAAGTGTACTTGGTTGATAGGGCTAAAAATATTGTCCACAATCTTAGCAATTCCCATTATATTTTCAAGAGCAAGCAAGGCGTACATAATGACAGGTTTGAGATTCTTTTCAAGAGCACAGTTTTAGACACTCCAACAAACCAGTTGCAGAACATCAGCATCGTGCCAAACCCCACCACTGGCTATATAACAATCGTTTCACCACAAACAGCAGTGAGTTCTGCTGAAGTCTTTGATATTCGGGGAAGAAAATTAATGACCGTTGATTATAACAATGCTCAATATTCACTTGATCTTTCAAGCTTGCAATCTGCCACCTATTTTGTGAAGATAAACACACAGGAAGGAAGTTTGGTTAAGCGGGTCGTGAAGAATTGATTATATATAAAACCAGATTTCATAACCGTCTTTGTTTTTGCAAAGACGGTTTTTATATTTTGGAAGTTGAAAGAATAAGTTCAAATATTCGTAATTTTGAAATTACGTATGGGCGAAAAACTTACCAAACAAGAACTCCACAACCTCGCGATGAACATCGTGGGAAAACAACTGGAAGCGGATGGATATGAATTTTTGGGTGTAAATTCACAATTGAAAAGAGATCCGCAATTTGTGGCTCTCAAAAATAAAGTGCTTCATTTTATAATTGTGCGGGCTATTTCTTATCCGAACGATGCGCATGCTTTCGATCCTCTTTTTATGCAAACAATTAAAGAGCATGCCACAAAGTTTGAAGCCAAAACCTATTATGCCGGAGTTGGGCTTGGCCACGGAAATGATTATGGAAAACCAGTTTTAAAAGACGAGGATTATACCTTGGTTTATAAAGGATTGCAGGAAATTGTATGAAATGCCCATTAATAATTTGCAGACCAATTGAAGATTTATATAGGGGCATTCCATCTTCCTTTTTCTCAAATATTTTATACAGATGAAAAAACTAATTATTTTACCCGTTATTTTTCTTTTTCTCTTTTGTGAAAAGAAAGAACCTCAACCCATTTTTTTACAGGGTGATGCGTTCGGCACAACCTATAACATCCAGCTTTATTCTGAAAAGAATATCGACTTTAAAAAAGGGTTGGATTCGGTTATAGATGCGGTAAACCATTCCGTTAGCACCTATATTCCCGAAAGTGATATTTCAAAAGTTAATAATGGAGATTCCACAATAGTTGTGGATTCTATTTTCAGGGAAGTCTTCGAAATTTCTGCCGAAGTGAACAAAAAAACAAACGGGTATTTTGATCCCACAATTGGGGTTTTGCGCAATGCATACGGATTTGGCGAAGCAAAACCGTTGAAGAATATTGACAGCACCACATTGGATTCCTTGATGAAATATGTAGGTTTCCATAAAGTGAAGCTCAATAGCAATGGCACTATTTCCAAAGAATATCCACAGATCTATTTTGACTTTAATGCCGTAGCAAAAGGCTTCGGAATTGATTGTATTGGGCGGTATTTGGAATCGATGGGTGTGAAAAATTATTTAATTGAATTGGGAGGTGAAATCCTAACTAAAGGCGAAAACATTGAAAAAAACCAAGAATGGGTAGTTGGTATTGAAGCCGTAGATTCAGCGTTGGAAGACCGAAGTTTTGAAGCTACCGTACAGTTGAAAAATGTGGGGATGGCTTCCTCTGGCAATTACCGAAAATTCAGGATTGATTCACGTACCGGAAAAAAATACGTGCATACATTGAACCCATTGACAGGTTCCGCCGAACAAAGTGATATTACAAGTGCAACGGTTATAGCACCCACTTGTGGCGTTGCCGATGCGTATGCCACTTCGTTTATGGCCTTGGGCTTGGAAAAATCAAAAGAGCTTTTAAAGAATCTTCCCGGTATTGAAGCTTATCTTACCTATACTGATCAAGATAATAAATCTCAGGTTTTTGAAACAAATGGATTTAAAAAGGTTGCAGTTATAGAATAATTTTTAAGTTGTCCCTACTTTACCAATATTTTTAACGTTTTCTTTATATTATTTTCCAATGTTACGACAATAAAATACAATCCCGTTTCCAAGTTACCCATATTGATTTCCTGGGTATTCTTTTTGGGAAATATTTCATAAACACGTTGCCCCAAAACGTTGTATATGGCAACGGTTTGAATAGTACTATGGGAGGTGTTAACCCTAAAATTTCCATTGTTTGGATTGGGGTATATTGAAATTTGAGGTATTGGTATATCATTGACGCCTAAGGGAACAGGTTGAATTTTCGTGATAAAAATGCTTCTATCATAATTACCTGTTGCATTTTCTATATAATTCGGTTGGAAGCTCCCGGGTGTGGTAATGCCCAATGTACTGCTCGTTTGTCCAAATAGATAAACAGTATTACCGGATACTATGGGCCTGGAGCCATACTCCTCGCCACTGCCACCAAAATAAGTGCCATATTTCAGTTCCCCGTTGGGGTTGAAAATGGCGAGATAAGTATCATTAAGGGCGTTTTTTTCCGGTTGAAAGGCTGTGGGAGTACTTATATTATCTCCAAAGCGGGTAAGGCCGAACATATAAATGTTCCCCATGCTATCTTGGTCCAACATTGCATAAGGCAATCCGTTATTGTCAAGTATGTGGTTTAAACCAATATAAGTGCCCCATTGGCGTTCTCCCATACTATTGAACCTTACCAAATACGGAGTAAGTTCAATTTCAGAATCTTCTTGATAACTTCCAGGAGTAGTAATATTAGTTTGACCTCGTGAAATACCAGAAAAATAAAGGAAATCCCCATCCACCAAGAGGGCACTTCTTACTAAGTATTCTTGATAACTATTCCCATAATAGGTACTCCAAAGTCTATTACCATCCAAGGAAAATTTGGAAACAAAGACATCTTTGCAATTTCCGGGTTCAGATTGGTGACTACCGATGGTTGAAAAATAAGTATTATAAGAACCGGTGGGCGGACAATCCAAATTTGTTCCTGCCACATATAACCCATCATTTCCAATGGCAATGCTATAAATGTTGGAAAAATTTATGCCATAATAGGTTGCCCATACCCTTGCTCCTTCAGTGGTAAATTTGGTTATTATATTGTTTGTAGGTTGTCCAATATCCATTTGGAATGTGTCAGGGGTGGCAGCATTGGCATTGGCCGTTCGGTTAAAAAAATAAATATTTCCCAGGTTGTCCGCAACAATATCAAAGCCGTGGTAAAAATAATTGCCTACGGCCAAATTTGGCGAAGAGGCATTAACATCTGGATAATATGTTGCCCACTCCCTAATTCCAGCACTTGAAAACCGTGCTATAAAGATATCAGAAATGCCGTCTTTTACTGGTTGATAGGAATTAGGGGTGGCAATGCCTGTAGTGCTTGAGGTACTCCCCGCAATATAAATTTTATCGTCATTATCAATGACGATTCCACTAATACCCTCAGATTCTTCTCCCCCGAAATATGTTGCCAAGACTACGTCTCCTTGGGGGCTCATTTTTACAAGAAAACCGTCATACTCCCCGCCTCCATAAATTGGCTGAAAACTTCCGGCTGTCGGGGCAAAAATGCTTGATGCCTTTAAAGAACCTACAAAGTAAAAATTCCCTTGACTATCCATCGCACTATCGGAAAGTGAAATACTTTCATCGCCAAAATAGGTGGACCAAGCCACTTCGAAATCGAAGGCTTGGGAATAAGCAATGGAAATATTGCATACAATAGTCAATGCCCAAATAAGTATTTTCATAATTTGTGTTTTAGAGTCAGGAAGTAAGGTAAGAAAATTAAAACTAAAGATAAAATATAGAAATAAGCCAATTTTCAACGCTAATAATTTTGAAGTTCTTATTAAATATTGACTTGCGCTATAAATTCCATTAAAAAAGTGAAGGTTATTTTCTGCAAACAGGAATCAATTCCCCCTTCGGAAGTCTGTATTTTTCAACTTCTTTGGAGGACAGGATTTTTGTGTAATCTACGGCTTCCACCTTAAAACCGATTCTTTCGAGTTTGTTGAAATAATCCATTCCATAAACCCGAACATGATCGTATTGCCCAAATATTTTTGCACGCTCCTTTGGATCCGTAATGCTGTTGTCTTCAAAGGTTTTTTCTAAATCTGCTTTGTAGGGAACTTGAAGAATTGCCGTTCCTCCGGGTGCCAAAACCCGATAAATTTCCTGCATCGCTTTTGTATCGTCCGGGATATGTTCCAAAACGTGGTTGCAAATTATAAAATCGAATTCATTATTCTGAAACGGTAAATTGCAAATATCTGCTTTCACATCTGCAATTGGCGAATTTAAATCGGTGGTGGTGTAATCCAGATTTTTCATTTTTCTGAATTTTTTATAAAACGCCTGTTCTGGAGCGAAATGAAGTACTTTAATATTTTCAGTGAAAAACCTTGTTTCATTTTGAAGATAAAGCCAGAATAATCTGTGCCGTTCCAATGAGAGTGTTCCTGGCGAAAGTACATTCTCGCGCAAAGTTTCATACCCGTACGGAAGAAATTTTCGGTATGATTTTCCGTCAATTGGGTCTGTATATTTATTTCCTTTCAGAAAAAAAGCAAGTATTGGTCTGCCAATGATACTCAATCTAATAAGCAGCGGACGAGGAATGGTATTTAATATTTTTTTGAACAAGAGTATTGGGTTGTTACACAGAGTTTCGCAGAGTTTATGCTGAGTTTCACTGAGAATTAATAAATCTTTTCAAGCCGTTTTTTAGAAGTATAGTGTGAAAGTTGAATAATAGACCTAATGGATAGTTGCCGAGTTTTAAATAAGTTAAAACTTGTGCTGAATGAACCTCCGTAAAACATTCAACGGTTTTTATTTCTATAACCACTTTATCTTCAACCAGTAAATCAATTCTGTAACCGTGATCTAGTTTTATATCTTTATAAATGATAGGTAATGGTTTTTCTTTTTCCACTTTTAAGCCTTTGGAGCGCAACTCAAACAACAAACATTCCTGATAAGCAGATTCCAATAAACCAGGCCCAAGATTACGATGAACTTCAATTGCCGAACCTATAATAATATCAGTTAAATAATTATCCATTTCTCAGTGAAACTCTGTGGCTCTCTGTGTAACTCCGTGTAATAACTTTTCATGTATTTCTAAACTCTTTCTCTTCATCGCTAACAATTCCCAAAGCTTCATAAATATAAGCAAAAGTGGAAAGCAATTCAGGTTTTCCGTTTACCAAAGCAATGTCGTGTTCAAAATGTGCACTTGGTTGTCCATCTTGGGTTACAATTGTCCAACCGTCTTTCAGCTGTTTCACTTTATATGTTCCCATATTTATCATAGGCTCCAAAGCAATGGTCATGCCTTCTATGAATTTTTTGCCCCTTCCGCGACGGCCGTAGTTTGGCATCTCTGGATCTTCGTGCATTTTTGTTCCCAAACCGTGGCCCACAAGTTCGCGCACTACGCCATAACCTTGCGCTTCACAATACTCCTGAATTGCAAAACCAACATCGCCCACACGGTTACCCGCTTTAAACTGACGAATTCCGATATAAAGTGATTCCTTAGTGATTTTCAACAATTTTTTTAATTCAGAAGAAACTTCACCCACTTCAAAAGTATATGCGTGGTCGCCATAAAACCCATTTTTAAGGGCGCCGCAATCTATAGCCACGATATCGCCTTCCTTCAACGGAACATCATTTGGCAAGCCGTGAACTACCGCTTCGTTTACACTTGTAAGGAGGGTTGAGGGACAGTCATAAAGCCCTAAAAAACCAGGAATAGCATCTTGACTTCTAATATAATCTTCCGCCATTTTATTTAACTTATTGGTGGTAATGCCCGGTTTTACTTCCTTTGCAAGCATTCCCAAAGTGCGCGATACTACTAAAGTACTTTCACGCATCAGTTCAATTTCTTCTTTTGTTTTTGGAATTATCATAATACTATTTTAAAAAGGAGAAAAGTCCCTTTTTTTGGGTTTTAGGTTTTGTGGGAGAAGCTTCTCCAATGAGTTGTTGGTAAATTTCGCCCCAACTTTTAAGGCCACCAATATTCCGGTCATCGATAAAAATATCTGCGTGAATTTTTCGACTGTATGAACTGTCAAATTCTTCTTCGGGGAAACTCTTGTTTACTGCGTAAAAAACAATGCCGTTTTCTTCACAGAATTTTACGGCATCCTCCAAGGAGCGACCTTTTCGGTATGTCCATAAAATGAGTCGATGACCATCATCTTGAAGTTTTTTAAGCGTTTCAAAAGAAAAAATAATGGGGCGGCCAATGCGCGGATATTCATCTTCAACGATGGTGCCGTCAAAATCTACAGCAATTGTTAGGGTCTCTTTGATCATTTTCAATTTTCAAACCGCAAATTTACAAAGAATTATACCGACGCTAAAGTTTTATTCGGCGTATGCGTGTTTGTATTCCTTCCCGCTTAAAATGGCGAGCATATCTTTTTCGAGACTTTCAATTGGATATTCAACGATTCGGCCCAGTTCCTTTTCATTTTTGTAGAAAATAATGGTTGGAACATTGGTAATATTTTTTCCGTTCTCAAAACCTTCTGGCGTAGTTTTTTCTTCGGAAACGGTAATCATAGTTAGTTTCGATTCGTCAAAGCCTACCTCGTCCAAAATTTTATAGAAATGTGGCGTTTCGCGCTGACTGTCTTCACACCAAGTGCCCATAAAAATTGTGACAGTTACATCTTTTAAAAGCGGTTTCAATTGCTCCAGAGTTTCAGAATCTACTTTATAATCAGTATAACCCGGGTTGAACCAATTTTTGAAAGCCTCCATTTGAAGACCTTCTCTGTTGGCTTTTCCCAACAGCATTACCGACTCTTCGTAGGGAACGGTGTCGTTTATTTTTTCTTTCGAGTTTTCTGAAATCATTTCTTTTGAAGTGTTTTCAACCACTTTATTTTTTTCTTTTGAAGAATTGCAGGCTGATAAGACAAATATTAAAATAATTATGATTGATTTTTCCATGATTTTATGTTTGATTTTGTTGAGTCGCACGGCCGTGCGTCTGTACATATTTGTATTTAATGAAATTTATCCTCTTCCCATTTTGCGGGATTGTTTATAATGTAATTTTTGATATTTATATATGCATTTTCATTTTGAATAATATGATCATAGTAATTTGATTGCCAAAATTTATTGTTCCGATTGAATTTTTTAATCGGTAAATTCAAATCGTCAATGAAATCATCAATTTTATTGGTTGTTGCTGATTTAAATCCCGATATGAACGACGAAATGGATTTTGGTTTCCGTGTAAATGGTAGAGACGCACGGCCGTGCGTCTGTACGGGATCATCGTGGTGTAGAGACGCACAGCCGTGCGTCTCAGTATCCCGGAGTATTTTTTCATCATCCGATAGAAACGCACGGCCGTGCGTCTGTAAGGGATCTATGAGGATTATGGCGTGTAAGTGATTTGGCATTAATATAAATTCATCAAGAAATAATTCCTTCCGAAGTTTAAAAGATTCGTGCCATTCCTTTTCCACAATTTTTCCGAAATCTGATAATATCATTTTATGATTTTCTATTTTCCCAAAATAATGTTTTTGATGTTGGCAGCATATTGTTATGAAATAATATGCTCCCGATGAATAATCCCAATTTGGTTTTCGGTGCGATTCTACCCTATATTTATTTTGAAATTTGGTCATTCTTTCCGAGTAATTTCAAAAGTTCAATGATTATTTAAAATTTTATATTAAGGAATGTTGTGTCATTATTTCAGGCTTTTCAATTCCCATAATATTAAGAATTGTTGGCGCTATATCCCCCAAAATTCCGTTTTTAACGGTTTTGATTTCGTTATCCACAATTATTATGGGGACGGGGTTGGTGGTGTGTGCTGTATTTGGTGAACCATCCGCATTTCGCATCGTTTCACTGTTGCCGTGGTCGGCTATTATTATGGTTGTGTAATGGCTTTCCAATGCTTTTCCAACAATTGCTTTTGCACATTTATCCACCGTTTCACAGGCTTTTATAGCAGCTTCAAAAACGCCCGTGTGGCCAACCATATCTGGATTTGCAAAATTTAGGCAAATGAAGTCGGCCGTTTCATTTTCAATTTCAGGCAAAATCATATCGCGAAGATCGTAGGCACTCATTTCAGGTTTTAAATCGTAAGTGGCAACCGTAGGCGAGGGACAAAGAATTCGTTTTTCGCCCTCAAAAGGAATTTCCCTCCCACCTGAAAAGAAAAAAGTAACGTGCGGATATTTTTCGGTCTCTGCGATTCGGATTTGCTTTTTTCCGTTCTTCTCCAAAATTTCACCCAAGGTGTCGTGCAGATGTTCTTTATTGTAGATTATGTGCATATTTTCGTAGGAATCATCATAGTTGGTAAGGGTTACGAAGTAAAGCGGAAGCATTTTCATCCCCAATTCGTCGTGATCTTTTTGGGTTAAAACTTCGGTGAGCTGTCGCCCGCGGTCGGTTCTAAAATTGAAGAAAAGTACAACATCATCCTTTTCTATTGTTGCAATTGGTTTTCCTTCGGAAGTGGTCATCACAATTGGTTCGATGAATTCATCGGTAATTCCTTCGGTATAACTTTCTTCGATACTTTTTAGCGCGTTGTGTGATGGTTTTCCAATTCCGAAACATAGCATATCATAGGTTTTTTTTACGCGTTCCCAACGTTTATCGCGGTCCATTGCATAATAACGCCCAATGATTGAGGCCAATTTTCCGCCCGTTTTTTCCAAATGATTCTGTAGCTCTGTAATAAAACCTTTCCCCGAATGTGGGTCCACATCGCGGCCGTCCGTAAAAGCGTGGACGTACACATTTTTCAAACCATCGTTCTGGGCTGCGGTGAGCAAAGCTTTTAAATGGTCGATGTGTGAGTGCACGCCGCCGTTGGAAACGAGACCCAAAAAGTGTATGTTTTTGTTATGGATTTTTGCGTGATCAAAGGCTTTTTGTAGTTCGGGTTCGTTGTTTAAAGTTCCTTTTTGGACTGCCATATTTATTTTGGCGAGGTCTTGGTAAATAATTCGTCCAGCGCCAAGGTTCATATGGCCCACTTCGCTGTTGCCCATTTGCCCGGGCGGCAGGCCAACGTTCATTCCGTCGGTCAGCAATTGGGCGTATGGATATTTTTTGTAAAGTGAATCAATAAAAGGCGTGTCGGCCTGCGCAATGGCAGAAACAGTGGGATCTTGCGTAATTCCCCAGCCATCGAGAATCATTAAAATTACTTTTTTATTCATTGGAATGTTTAATATTTAAAATTCAAAGTTAAAAAACAGAGATGGGACCTTGAATTTTAAATATTGAATTTTGAATTATTAAAACAACTTCGGATTAATATCCAAAATGTTCTCTTTCACATATTTTGAAACAAAGGCTTCTGAAAAATGCTCGCTACCAAGAATTTTTTCTTCGGAAAGCATTTTTTTTATGTCGATTTTTTCTTTGTATTCTTTCAGCATCGGGATTGAAATAGGGGCGTAGCTGAAATGCCACGGCTCATATTTAAAACCCTTTCGGTTGCCATTGTCGGTATAGACTTCGTGAAAATCAAATTTTGAAGCATTTTCGTTTAGCCACATTTTCAGTTTGCAATAGGGGCCAGTTCCGTGAAAATTTTCTGGCATCAGCACATTCGCTGGTCGTGGCGCATTGGCGTCAATAATATCCAAATCCGTTCCCCAATGGTGGCGCGATGTGCCGGGAATTGTGGAATATTCAATAATTTTTTCAATCGCCTTTTCAGGCGAAAGCCCTTCGGAAGTGAATTTTTTATACTTCCCCTCAAAAATTTCTTTCTGTCGCTGAAAGCTTCGGTAGGCTGAAACCACTTCCATATTTATATTTTCTTTCGCGGCGGCGGCCTTCATTCTGTTGAAAGCTTCCTTTGCAGTTTTGTGCATTTTTGAGGTGTAGCTATCGCCCACAATATCTGGATTCCCTTTTCCTATGAGTTGGTTTCGGGTGAATTGTTCTGAAAAATTAGTGAAAGAAAAATTCGGAAAAACAGCCAGACTTATTCCGACAAGGCCAGAAATTTTAATAAATTCGTTGCGCTTCATTGTACTATTTAGTGAAGATTTAAAATTACCATAATTTTGAAAGATAACGCCATTTCCATTCGTATTATTGAAAAGAATGATATTTTCATAATTGTTCCCCTAATGCAAAAACTGGGGAATTATTCTGTTTCCGAAACACTTTTGAAAGAACGCTTGCATGAAATGGTACAACAGAATTATGAATGCCTTGGCATTTTTGATACTGAAAAGTTAATTGGCATCTGCGGACTGTGGTTCCAAACCCGCCATTATGCAGGACGAAGCGTGGAAGTGGACCACGTTATTATTGATGATAGTTACCGAAGCCACGGCTTGGGTAAAAGGCTATTTGATTTTGTAAGCGATTATGCCAAAACGAAATCCTGTAATTGGATAGAGCTAAACAGTTATGTTCACAATTTTCCTTCTCATAAATTTTTCTATAACCAAGGCTTTGTGGCGAAGGGGTATCATTTTGTGAAGGAATTATAAAATATGCCATTTCGAGCACAGTCGAGAACTAAAACTTGGAAAATTTAGTTCCAGTTTCAACCTCATAAGGTTCTTCCCCCTGTTCAAAAACTCGAGCTTTCAATTTGCCCTTCAAAAGAATTTCATCGCCATTTACACGCAACCAGCTGCCTTCGCGTAGGCCAATAACAGGCACTGTGTTTTGCGTGTGAAATTCCCCTATACGGGTTTCGCGGGTCTCGCCCATATGTTTGCTGTTTGGTTCAGGATCCAAATAATGGGGGTTGAGGTTGAAGGGTACGGCGCCCAAAGTTTTAAAAGACGGCGGATACACGATGGGCATATCGTTGGTAGTTTGCATCGAGACTCCGCAAATATTGCTGCCGGCGCTGGTTCCCATATAAGGCAAACCGTTCAAGATAGCTTCGCGAAGTGGTTTCATTAATTCCAAACGGTAGAGTGCGCTCACCAAAACGAAAGTATTACCGCCGCCCGTAAATGCTCCTTTTGCGTTTTTTAAAGCTTCTGAAGGCTTGTCAAATGTGTGCAAACCTATCAGTTTTTTGCCGATCTTCTGAAATGTCATTGCCGCTTTTTCAGTGTATTCGTCGTGGCTAATGCCCCCGGGACGGGCGTAGGGAATGAAAATAACTTCTTCGATGTCTTTAAAAAGTTCGGTCATTTCATTCGTGAGATAATCCAAATATTCTCCGCCGTAAATGGTGCTGGTGCTTGCTAATAGTAGGTTTTTCATAGTTTCAGATTATTCTGTTCGGCTCCGCTTAGGGATCGAGGAGTTTTTTTTAGAAATGTAAATTTAACTATTGATAACTTAAACTTTAGGTTTTCGCTAACAAAACAAAACCGTAATTTTAGGGAATGGCAAAAAAACTACTTCTTCTATTATTTATAATTTCTTCTTCTTCAATTTTTGCACAGGACATTGAGCGCATCAAAGTAGCGGGAAAAATAAGCGTGCCAACTGGCGATGACGCTGAGGGGATAAACGTTTACAATATTTCTTCACAAAAAGGAACCATCACAAATGCTGATGGCACTTTTGAAATTGAAATTACCGAAAATGACCGTGTGCAAGTTACTGCACTACAATACCAATCCTTTACAGTGGTTGTGGACAAAGGCATTGTGGAGCAGAAAAGGATGAATATTTTTATGAATCCGTCCATAAACCAACTTGATGAAGTTGTGGTGCGTCCGTATGATCTTTCGGGAAATATAAACGTGGATGTAAAAAAAATATATACTTATACTGTTAATAAAGATTTGGGGCTTTCCGATTACAACTTAAGATATGGTAGTGATCTAAATCCTGACGACAAAACAAAAATATCTGGAAACGCTGCAGAGGAAGCTCTGCATGGAAACACACTGACGAATGGTGCCAATATTTTAGGCATATTGGCAGGTGCGGTTAGCTTATTGCTTCCCAAAAAAGACAAGACCATTCCGGACGAAAGACTGGAAACAGGCAATGCTTTGAACAATAATCTACAGCAGCGATTCAGCAGAAACTTTATAGCCTCCACCTTTGATATTCCAAAAGAGAAGGCTGTGGATTTTCTTTATTTCGCACAAGAAAATGGGATGGATAAACGCTTGCTGAAACCTGAAAACGAAATGGAATTGATGGAGTTTTTATTAGAACAAAGTAAAGAATACAAAAATCGCGGTGAAAACTAAAATTTTTTATGCAGCCCTCTTTTGTTTTTTTACGGCGCAATTTTTAGCACAGGAAAAATCATTACAGGGAAAAATCACTAACGACGCAGATATTGAAGGCATCCATGTGCTGAATGTTGCATCGCGCTTTAACACCATCACCAATGAAAATGGCCATTTCTCCATAAATGTAAAGCTGCGGGACACGCTCCTTTTTTCCTCCATAAAATATATGCCAGAAAAAGTAGTGGTTACCGAAGCTATTTTTGAAAAAGGAGTTATCACCGTCAAACTCTCGGAACTAGTAAATGAACTGGATGAAGTTTTTTTACAGCCAAACCTTTCGGGTAACATTGCCACCGATCTTAAAAAGATAAAAACCGAAAAACCAATTAATTTTGATGATGTGGGAATTCCTGGATTCAAGGGGAAACCAGAGGAAAAAATAGTACCTATGTACTTTGCCGTAACTCCGTTGAGCGTTAATTTGGAAGCATTGTACAAACATATTTCTGGTTATTATAAAGAATTAAAAACCCGAAGAAAGTGGGAATATGAAAATAACGCCGTGGCACAAATGCTAAACTATTATACCCCTCCATTTTTCATTACAACCTATAGTATTCCCGAAAACAGAGTTTATGATTTTCTGCTATTCTGTGCTGAAACCACTCAAATAGAAAGTGATTTCAAAAAAGAACATTACGGAAGCGTGCTGCTTGTTTTGGAGGAAAAGGCAAAAATTTATACCGAACGCATTTCTGAAGAAAATAAAAAATGAATATTTGTAACATCCATAAACTGAAACCGTCTAATGTTACATTAGCTCCGTATCTTATTATGCAATTTTCCAGAATTTTTCTTCTATTGCTTGTGTTTCCTCTGGTTTCGGCCGCTCCTGTGCATAAATTCTATGTAAGCATCACCAAAATAGAATATGTTAAGGAGAAAAATTCCCTTCAAATAATTACAAAAATTTTCACAGACGATATTGAAGATGCCCTACAACAACGGTATGACGCTTCCATTTCCCTGGACACAAAAAAGGAAACCAAAGCCGCAGATGAAGATCTGAAAAATTACATCCTCCAAAAAATTAATATCAAAGTGAACGGGAAAGCCGTGAAACTGGAGTACATAGGTAAAGAATATGATACTGATATGGTCTTGGCCTATATTGAAGTAAGGGATGTGAACGATTTAAAAACCATCGAAATTGAAAACAAAATTTTGATGGAAATTTTCCCCGAGCAACAAAATATTATTCACCTAAAAACTCCAAAAAACCGCCGAAGTTTGATGCTTGACAGAGACGAACCGATCGGCAAATTGGAATTTAATTGATATATTGGCAATCGAAAAATTTATATTTTTAAAACTTCTGAATTATTATGCGATTACTTAACTCCCTATTTTTTACCGCACTATTTCTGGTATCTGCTGCAATTTCAGCGCAGGAAGAAACCGAAACCACAAAACGGGATCCTGGCCATTTGAACACCAACCGTTTTAAGCAGCTGTATGAGGAATTTTCTACACCTAATATGTTTAGAACCGCAAGTGGCGCACCGGGTCCAAATTATTACCAACAGCAAGCGGACTATGTGATGGACGTGGAACTGGATGATAAAAACAAAAAAATTAGCGGTTACGAGACTATTACCTACACAAACAATTCACCCGATGCTTTGGAATTTTTGTGGGTACAGTTGGATCAAAACAAAAGGGCGAAGGATTCAAAATCGCCATTAATTGAGCCTTCCGATGCACAACCTGCAGATATGGCTGGCACTTTTGTTCAAAATTATATGGGAAATGAATTTGATGGCGGGTTCAATATTTTGGAAGTGAAAGATGCCAAGGGCAGCCCACTGAAATACACCATCAACCAAACCATGATGCGGGTAGATATGCCAAAAAATTTGATGCCCAGCGAAAAATTTGTATTCTCCATAAAGTGGTGGTACAACATTAACGATCACGTCGTGGACCGTGCCCGTAGCGGTTACGAAACTTTTGAGGATGGTAATCGCGGGTATGTGATTGCACAGTTTTACCCGCGAATGGCGGTGTATAACGATGTGGAAGGATGGCAGAATAGCCAGTTTTGGGGAAGGGACGAATTTGCGCTTCCTTTCGGAAATTTTGAAGTTAATATCACTGTACCCGCAGACCATATTATGGACGCAACGGGCGATCTTCAAAATAGAAAGGAAATTTTCACAAATGCAATGATGGACCGTTATGAAGCTGCACTAAAATCTTTTGACAAACCTGTACTTATTGTTACTCAAGCCGAAGCGGAAGCCGCTTCAAAAAACTTTTCAACTGCAAAAAGAACCTGGAAATTTAAAGCAGAAAATGTTCGCGATTATGCCTTCGCCACTTCCCGAAAATATATTTGGGATATGATGGCCGTGAAAATGGGCAATAGCTCTGTTATGGCAGTTTCGTTATATCCCCCAGAAGCAAATCCGCTTTGGGAAGACTGGTCCACGCGAGCCGTTGCAAGCACTTTAAAAACATTTTCGCGTATGACTTTTGATTATCCGTACCCCAAAGCCATTTCTGTAAGCGCCAAAAATCAAGGAATGGAATATCCAATGATTTGCTGGAATTTTGGCCGTCCGGAAAAGGATGGAAGCATAAGTGACCGCACAAAATTTGGAATGATTAGCGTTATAATTCACGAAGTGGGACACAACTATTTCCCGATGATCGTAAACAGTGACGAACGCCAGTGGACGTGGATGGACGAAGGTTTAAACACGTTTACCCAATTTGTTGCCGAGCAGGATTTCGCCGAATCCTATCCAGATGCTATCGCGCCAAACAAAAAATATCCGTCACGTCGCGGACCCGCAAAAAATATTGTTGATTATATGGCTGGCGACCAAAGCAGGTTGGAACCCATTATGAGCAAAGGTTTGAACGTACATGACTTTGGCGCAAATGCCTATGCAAAACCCGCCACAGCATTAAACATACTTCGCGAAACCATTATGGGCCGCGAACTTTTCGACTTCGCTTTTAAAACCTACGCCAACCGCTGGATGTTCAAGCACCCAACCCCCGAGGATTTTTTCAGAACCATGGAAGATGCTTCTGCGGTTGATTTAGATTGGTATTGGAGAGAATGGTTTTACACAACAAATTATGTTGATATTGGGGTGAAGGATGTGAAAAAATTCTACGTTACCTCAAAAATGAACAAGGAAGTAAAGGAAATGATGGTTACTCGCGGTATTCAAGAAAGCGATTTGCCTCCTTTGGTTTATATGGTTGAGGAAGACAGTGAGGATTTTGACGAAAGCATGCGCAACTCAAAATTGGAAGATGTGAAAACATTGAATGAATATATTATGGACAATATTCCTGCGGAAGAAAGAGCAAAGTTGAAGCGCCCGAACTATTTTTACAAAGTGATTTTTGAAAAACCGGGAGGAATTCCGATGCCTATAATTGCACAATATACTTACAGCGACGGAAGTACAGAAAAGATTACATATCCAGCAGAAATATGGAGAAAGAATGACGAATCGGTAGGAAAAGTTATTGCTTCGGAAAAAGAAATCACTAAAATTGAAGTGGATCCCAATGAAGAAACTGCAGATATTGACACCTCAAACAACAGTTGGCCAAAACGAAAAAAACTGGGATCTTTTGAACAATTCAAAAACAAAACGAGCCCGAAGTAATTTATTTATAATTCCAAAACAGCCCTTTTTCAAAATATATTGAAGAAGGGTTTTTTGTATGGATGAATTTCAGAAAAACTCAAAACTCATAACACAAAACTCATAACTCGTTAGTATATTTGCACCATGATTTCACAGGCAATTTTTCTATTTATAAGTGGTGGTGAGATAGGTTTCATCCTTTTTGTCATTCTTTTGGTCTTTGGCGCAGATAAAGTGCCCGAGATTGCTCGAGGAATGGGCAAAGCCATGCGGCAGATAAAAGATGCCACCAATGATATTAAATCTGAAATCACCAAAGGCGCCGAAAAGCAAGGTATTGATATAGACATTACCTCAGATGTTCAAAAGCAGATAGATCAAGTAAAAGAGGATGTTGATGAAGTTACTGGCCCCATCAAACGGAAATTCTAAATACTGGTTTCGGTAAAATTGCTATCAAATAACGCGTGAAATTGCTAGTCCATCGCGAATTGGCAGCAACACAGTTTCAAGGTTCGGGTGCTCGTTCAATAATTTATTATACTGAATTAGCGCTTTTGTTTCTTCATCATCTTCCTTCAATTCTTCAACAACTTTTCCGCTCCAAAGTACATTGTCGCTTAAAATAACAGCCCCTTTTTTCAATTTCGGAAGAATGATTTCTAGATAATTTGGATAATTGCTTTTATCGGCATCTATAAAAACCAAATCGAAGGTTTTGTTCAGCTTCGGAATTATTTCCAAAGCATTTCCCAAATGCTGGAAAATCTGCTTTCCGAAAGGCGATTCATCAAAATATTTTCGCTGAAAGTCGAACAGTTCCTCGTTTATGTCTATCGTGTGAAGTTCACCGTTTTCCTGTATTCCTTCAGCCAAACACAAAGCGGAATAACCTGTATAAGTTCCAATTTCGAGAATATTTTTTGGTTGAATTAATTTTGAAAGCATACTCAAAACGCGACCCTGCAAATGCCCACTCAACATACGTGGCGCAATCATTTTTTGCCAAGTTTCGCGGTTTAATTTTTGAAGTAATTCTGGTTCTACTTGCGAATGTTTTTCTACGTAAGCGTTTATTTTTTCGGGAAGAAAATCCATTTTGAAATTTTTAGTGAATGCCGACCATCATCTTTTTGATTATTGGCGAAATGAGTATTGCAAATATACCCACAATCACACTAATTACCCCAAAACTTGCATACACAGAAACGTATGAAAAAAGTTGCTGAAACCCATCGCTATTTTGTGAAGCACTCTGCTGCGTTAACCCCGTGATATATTCTGTAATATTTCCAAAGATTCCTTCTGAAAAAACATTGGTATTTCCGTCAGAGACTGTTGTGAGTTTTGCAATTTTTCCTGCGAAAAAATGTCCGTAAAAATTCGCTGAAAACCAAACGCCCATAATGAAAGCGACATATTTTAATGGCGAAAGCTCTGTCATTTTTGAAAGACCGATTGGCGAGAGAAACAATTCGCCCACGGTCAGAACCAGATACCCGATTACAAGATAACTCATTGAGGTTTTGGCAAATTGATCAACACTGTGTGCCGAAAGCGCAAAAACCAAAAAGCCCAGCCCGAGAAAAATCAGTCCTAAACCAAATTTTACTGCAGAATTTGGATTTAATTTTCTTCGGCTTAAATAAGCCCAAAGCATTGAAAACGGAATGGCAAGAAGAATGATAAACCCAGCATTTATACTGTTGGTGCCGGCGGCATCCATTCCCACTAAATTCACATTTCTGTCAGCAAAAAGTGTGAGTGAACTTCCCGCCTGTTCAAAAATGGCGGCAAACAGTGTATAGAGAATTGTGAAATAAACCGCCACCAGCAACCGTTTTCGTTCTTTGGAAGTAACGTTTGAAAGAATATAACCGATATAAAAAACCAAAAATGCCGAAACTATCCATACCAAATAGCCTTCAAATTCATTGAATCGGATTATAATAGCAAACGCGGGCACAGCTAAAAGGGAACCTAACACAATCCATTTCCCTCTGTTTAAACCGAATAATTTTTGGTCATAAACTTCGCGATTGGGCACAAAACCTCTGTCTCCGAAAACATTATTTTTAAGTCCGCCACGAAAAACCAAAAGCCCCGTAACCATTCCGATTCCCGCTAAAATAAACCCGTAATGCCAACCGTAAGTAATAGCAAACCAAGCGCAGAGTAGCGGTGCTATTGCAGCACCCAGATTTATTCCGAGGTAAAAAATGGTAAATCCAGAATCGCGGCGCGTATCTCCCTGTGCATATAATTCGCCCACAAATGAAGAAATATTTGGTTTGAAAAAACCATTCCCAACAATTATCAACCCCAACGATCCGTAAAAGAATATGGGCATTTCAATGGAAAGGAAAAAGTGACCGAAAATCATCAAAATTCCTCCGAGAATAATTGCTTTTCGGTAGCCAAGAATTTTATCGGCCAAAATTCCACCAATCATTGGAGTTACATAAACCAAAGACATATAAGCCGCGTAAACGCCAAAAGCCATATCGTCATCATACAAAAGATGCTTCGTCATATACAGAACCAACAAAGCGCGCATTCCGTAAAAGGAAAAACGCTCCCATAATTCGGCAAAAAATAGATAGAGAAGTCCTTTGGGATGCCCGAAAAGCTGAGGTTGTACAGCCTCTGAAATTACATTGTTCATAATTGAATTTTTAATTTGGAGCAATGTAGAACAGATTGTAAACGGAAAGTTTCGCTGTTTCAAATAATACTAAAAAATAGCGGGATGTGATTAATTGTGAACGCAGTTACAATGAATTACAAAAATGTTTTATACTCTTTGTTTTCGGCACTTTCAGAGAATTCTTCAAGCAGTCTTTTATCTATTGAAATATTATTAGGAACAATGCGTAAACGGTATTTACTTTCGCCAATAAAGGTGAAAAGATCACGGCGATCTAGTTTTTGGGAATCATCCAATTTAAGAATATCATTAATATTTTCGATGATTCGGGTTAAGTAGGTCTGGTTTTTTATTTCTCCGCCCAGATTTACCGGAATTGTTTGCGAATCGCCTTC
The DNA here is from genome assembly GCA_030690315.1 of Aequorivita sp. Lineage (GTDB taxonomy): Bacteria > Bacteroidota > Bacteroidia > Flavobacteriales > Flavobacteriaceae > Aequorivita. The sequence goes on along the minus strand of JAUYGY010000025.1, from coordinate 110,480 downwards.
AGTAAATTTTCTGCGGATTGCAAATTTCAGTAAGTTTTTATACTGTGTAGTTTTTGAGCCAAAATCGATTGTTTGGTCGTAAATGCTTTTGGTGGGAATGTTCAGTTTTACCAAGCCCCAATCTAAAAAGTGAATCGTTATTTCGTTCGGCTTTGGCGTACTTGCAAGACGAATTACCCAAGTGGTTGCTAATACCAAAAAGATAGAAATCAGCGAAGTTTTCGCAATAATCTTAATGAAATTATTGCTGAAATCATTTCCGAAGCTCAAGAAAACTTCAGAAATCTGGGAGGCAAAAATTAAAATAATCACTAAGATTGAAATGATGCCAATAACTTTCAAGCCTCTATAAGCAAAGGTTCTGTATAAAGAAACTCCCAGTAAATAGCACAGAAAACCAGAAAGCAATAAATCTGGAATGCCGCTAATTCGTATACTTTGGAATACATTTCCATCACCTAAAATATATGGAAGAGCAAAGGTGATTACAGATGTTAAAATTATTGCAATGATTATTTTTTTAATGTTTTTTTTGTTGTGGTAAATAAAGCCCGGGGCATAATAAAAGTAGAAAAGTGCGAGCAACAAAAACATATTGTTGATGATGGAAAAAAGGTTCACTGCAATACTGTAACCCTGTGTTTGTGTGTAATTGAAAACGGTTCCGCCGAAAATCCAACAACCCGAAAGCACCCAAATAAACATTGCAAAACTTAAATATAGCAAACCTTTGTCCACTCTTTTTTGTGAATCGTCTTCCTCCAAAAGTTGACTGAACCTATTGCGAATGTTGTACCAAAGCGCAAGCAACAAAACCCCGCCAAGAAAGGCGATACAGATGTGTGAAAGAATATAAAACTTAGCTACTTCGGTCATTGTTGCCGAGAATTCTGTTTACCAATTTTTGTTTTGCTTTTTCATCATCGCCACAAAGCCACTGGATAACATTGTCTTCCCACATGGCATCAGCCTGATCTTGGGTTACAATTTTTTGTTCCAAAGCAAGATCTAATATCTTTCCGGGATAGGAAGATTGTGGTGCGCTTTCCATTTCACCCAATGGGTAAGGATCGTCAAGACCAACAAGTACTTGCTTGTATCCTTGATTTTTCACCAAAAGTTCTAGTGAACCGGTGTCGTGCACTAAGGTGTCAAAGAAAATATTTTTATGGCCCACAGATTTTCTAGGATGAACTTTTCCTTCAAAAAGATCGGGGCGACCATCAAAACCTTGAATTCTTCGGCCTAAGTTAATCTGCGCCAATTGTCCGCCGTGGGCGAAACAAGTTCGCATATTGGGATATTTGTCAGCATAGCCATTCAAAGTTAAGAAATGGTAGGCATCCGCACACTGCGCAAGCATCCAGATTAGGTGAAAACGCCACGAAGTATTTTCAAGCTTAATAAATTTTTCGCCATCGTAGGGATGTATTTCAACAGCCAAATTATATTTCGAAGCGAGTTCAAAAATAGGTTCATTTTCTTCGTCAAAAATGCAGCGCCATGTCCCAATGGTGTCCATATAATGCGTTGGCAAACACAAAAGCTGCATTCCCAATTCTTCCACGCACCGTTGCATTTCCCAAAGTGCGCCGCGCACAAAACCGGGGTGCACCACAAAACCACAGGTAAACTTTGAAGGATATTCACGCTGTACTTTTGCGTTGAAATCATTTTGAAAGCGAAGCGCCTGTTTCATTTCTTCCACACGCAAACCATTTCCATAGAGTTGCGAAAGGTTTAAAACCACGGCGTGGTCAATTTTGAAACGCTCCATCCATTCCAGCTTTTCATTTAAAAAGAAACTGGAATCGGTAACCGGACGGCTCCAATCTTTTTGGAGCATAAATTTTCGATCCTTATCTACCCAAAAAATTCCCTTGTCCTGCATAAACTGAGGAATTTCCTCTGGATAAGGAAGGAGGTGTGAATGACCGTTGATGCGGAGTTTTCTTTTCATAATATTCCCCTGCGAAGGCAGGGGTCTCTTTAATTCAAACTAAATTATTTGTTTAAAGTTACAAACTTTTGGTGCGTCCACCATCCACAGGAAGGTTTATTCCGTTGATGTAGCTGGCGGCTTCACTTGCCAAAAAAGCCACGGCATTTGCAATCTCGCCGGGTTGGGCAAAACGTCTTGCGGGAACAAGATTTTTCATAAATTCACTGGCTTCTTTTTCTGTTTTGTCCATTTTTTTTGCAGCATTGGCAACTATATCTTCCAAACGATCGGTGGCCGTAAAACCCGGCAAAACATTGTTAACGGTTATTCCGAATTGACCCAATTCATTCGCCAAGGTTTTGCTCCAACTGGCAACTGCGCCACGGATAGTATTACTTACGCCCAAACCATCAATTGGCTGTTTTACCGAAGTTGAAATAATATTGATAATCCTTCCGTAATCTTCCTCTTTCATTCCAGGTACGACAGCCTGAACCAAAATCTGGTTGCAAACTAAATGCATCGAAAATGCTTTTTCAAACTCATCGGTTGAGGCTGAAAAGATAGGCCCGCCCTTTGGTCCACCGGTATTATTCACCAAAATGTGAAAGGTCTTGTTTGAAACCGCAATTTCCACTTTGTCTTTTAACTGCTGTGGATTGGTAAAATCTGCAACAAAATAATTGTGCTTTTGACCTTTGTCATAAGCGAGCTCAATCAAAGTTTCTTTCAATTTTTCTTCATCCCGCGCAACCAAAGTTACGGTAGCACCCAGTTTTGCCAACTGAATAGCGGTTGCTTTTCCTATGCCGGCAGTGCTTCCGCAGACTAATGCGTTTTTATTTGTTAAATCTAAATTCATTAATTCTAGTATTGAGTATTGAGTATTTGATTTCGATTTCGATTTCAGTTTCCATTTCATTCATATTTTATACAAACATTCTTCGCCTCCGTAAAAAACCGAAGTGCTTCAAACCCGCCTTCGCGACCCACACCGCTATCCTTCATTCCACCGAAAGGCGTGCGCAGATCACGGTTGAGCCACGTGTTTACCCACACAATTCCAGTTTCAATCTCTTTTGAAATTCGCATCGTTCGGTTTAAGTCTGAAGTCCAAAGGGTAGAGGAGAGACCATATTTTACAGAATTTGCCATTTTTAAAACTTCATCTTCAGTTTCAAAAGGCATAATTGTAACCACCGGACCAAAAATCTCTTCTTGGTTTACACGGCATTGGTTGTCAAAAACTTCAATGACAGTTGGTTCCAAATAATATCCGTTTTCAAAATTTTTAACGGTTACTCTGTTTCCACCGCAAAGGATTTTTCCTCCTTCCTTTTCGGCAACTTTTATATACGATTCTACTTTTTCTAAATGCGGTTTGGAAACCAAAGCCCCCATATTTGTTTCGGCATCAAACGGATTTCCGATTTTTAATTGCATTACTTTCTCAACGAAGTCTTTTTTGAATTTTTCGTAAATCGGTTTTTCAACAAAAACCCTACTTCCGCAAAGGCAAATTTGGCCTTGGTTTGCAAAAGAAGAACGGACGGTTGTTGCAAGCATTTTTTCGTAATCACAATCGGCGAAGATTAGGTTTGGATTTTTTCCACCCAATTCCAAAGAAAGTTTTTTGAACATTGGCGCTGCAGTTAGTGCAATGCTTTCCCCCGTTTTTGTTCCGCCCGTAAATGAAATCGCTTTTATTCCGGAATGTTCCACAATTGCCTGTCCAGCGGAAGGACCTTTGCCGTGAACGATGTTTAAAACACCTTTCGGCAAACCGGCTTCACTGCAAATTTCACCTAAAAGAAAAGCGGTCATTGGTGTTACTTCACTCGGTTTTGCAACCACCGTATTTCCCGCTGCAATGGCGGGAGCGATTTTCCAAGTGAATAAATACAGGGGCAGATTCCACGGCGAAATACAACCAACAACACCCAATGGTTGGCGCAGAGTGAAATTCATCGTATTTAAACCCACACTTTCGTGGGCTTCACTGGCAAACTGGGTAATGGCATTTCCAAAAAACCGAAAGTTGGCGGAAGCTCTCGGGATATCAACAGCCAACGCCAAACTGAGCGGTTTGCCATTGTCCTTAGCTTCGGCTTTTGCCAAATCGATCATTTTTTCCTCAATTATATCTGCAATTTTTAGAAGGATTCTGCTGCGTTCGTCAATGGTTGAATTGCTCCATTTTGGAAAAGCTTCCTTTGCGGCTTGGTATGCGTTTTCAATATCGGCTGCATTTGAATTGGCTATTTGTGAATACACTTCGCCATTGGATGGATTGTAATTATCCAACCATTGCTTTGAAACAGGTTCAACGTATTCGCCGTTTATGTAGTTTAGGATTTTTTGCATTTCACTCATAACTCTGCACTCTTAACTCTTAACTTTTAACTGGAGCATAAGCCATCGCCTTAATTTCCACCACCAAATACGGATGCGGCAATTGGTGAACGGCAACCGTGGTTCGCGTTGGCCCGGTTTCTTTATTGAAATATTCCGCATACACTTCGTTGTAACCCGCAAAGTCGTTCATGTTTACCAAAAAGCTGGTCACGTCCACTAAATCGGCCATCGTGGCGCCTTCGGTGGCGAGGTAATCTTTTATGTTTTCGAGCACGGCTCGGGTCTGTTCCTTTATATCGAAATGCATTGTCCCCATTTCGTCTATTTTGTTTACACCGGCAAAGGTATTGTCGGGCAACCGTGAACTTGTTCCGCTAATAAATATGAAATCGCCAACGCGTTTTACGTGTGGATATGCGCCTCGGGGCGTTGCTTTTCCTTCTACCAATCTACTTTTATTGCTCATAAATTTATTTTTTTCCAAAAGCCACTTCATCATTGCGAAGTATGGCTTCAGTTTCTTTTTTTACCAATTCCAGTTTTTCTTTTAGCGATAGCTCCTCGGTGATTTTTCCGTTCGCCAAAAAATTTAAAATTGCCTTGTCCTGTGCCCTTCCGCGTTTCATCGCTTCGGAATAGGGGATTGATTCCTTAAAGGTAACCAAAGAATATTTGCTGTAATAAACTTCGGGGAATTCTGATTCAAAAGCCGTTTCCAGTTTTCTTTTTTTCTGAAAGATTTCCATTGCAGTGTGCTCTTTCATTTCGTGGAAATTATCAACCGCCAAATCTGCAATTGCATCCGTATCTTTTTTCCGAAGGGTTTCGTATTCCTTAAAAAGATTGGTCCAATTTATATTTTCTTCAGAAGTATATTTTTCCAGAATTTCATCAAAAACAACAACATCTTCAAAACTGGCATTCATTCCCTGCCCGTAAAACGGAACGATTGCGTGTGCCGCATCGCCCATAAGCAGGGTTTTTCCGAAGGCATTCCAAGGCGAACATTTTACGGTGCCGAGCGGGCCGGTTGGGTTTCCAAAAAATTCCTGGGAAAGATTTGGGATCATTTCCACTACATCGGGAAATTCCTTTTTGAAATATTTGTGGACCATTTCGGGCGTGGTCAAATTCGCGAAACAATACTCGCTGTTTTCATACGGAAGAAATAAAGTTACCGTAAAACTGCCGTCAAGATTTGGCAGCGCAATCAGCATATCCTCGCCCCGAGGCCAAATGTGTAAAGCGTTTTTATAGGTTCTGAATTCGCCGTTTTCTGCAGCGGGAATTTCCAGTTCCTTATAGCCGTGGCTAAGCCATTGCTGCGAAAAGCTGAAAAGAAATTGATGGTTTTCAAACATACTTTTACGAACTATAGAACCCGCGCCATCAGTTCCGAATATTGCATCGGCCGTGATAGACATTTCCTTTTTTGTGTTGAAATCCTTAAAAGTTGCAGAAGCATTTTCCAAATCAACATTTTCGCAAGCGTGGTTGAAAATGATTTTTACATTGTTCATTTTTTCAGCTTCATCGAGTAAAAGCATATTGAGTCCCGGCCGTGAAATAGAGTTGATATATTCGTCTTTTCTCCCACTGTAAGGACTTAAAAAAGTATTACCTGCTTTATCATGAATCATCCGTCCATTCATTGGGATGCAGAGTTTTTTTGCTGTTTCCTCAACGCCAGCTAAACGCAAACCGCGAAGCCCGCGATCGCTTAAAGCAAGGTTTATGGAGCGTCCGGCATCTTGGGTAGTCTTGCGTAAATCCGGGCGTTTTTCGACCAAGGTTACTTGAAAGCCGCGTTGGGCCATTCGCAAAGCGAGTAGGCTTCCGCAGAGGCCGGCGCCTATTATTAAAATATGTTGTTGATTATCCATAAAATTGACCTCTCGACTGCGCTCGAGGAGATATTTTTTATTTTAAAACTTCTTTTAATTTTTCCGAAAACCTGAAAACATCCTCAAAACTATTGTAAAGTGGGGCAGGGGCAACACGGATTACATCGGGTTCGCGCCAGTCGCTTATTACGCCTGTTTCGGTTAGTTTTGTGTGTAAACTTTTATCTGCATCTTTCACTTGGATTGAAAGTTGGCAGCCGCGTTCCTCGGGATTTCGCGGGGTTATAACATTGATGGAATCGTTTTTCATTTCATCCAATAGAAATTCCAAGTAGCCCGTAAGCTTTTCAGATTTATTCCGGAGGTTTTCAAAACCAGCTTCGGCAAAAGTATCCAACGAAGCACGAATTGCCGCCATTGAAAGTATTGGCGGATTGCTGAGTTGCCAACCTTCTGCACCTTCAAGCGCATCAAATTCGTGTCGCATATTGAAACGCGTTTGTTTGTTATGACCCCACCAGCCGGCAAAACGGTTGAGGTTTTCATTGTTTGCGTGGCGTTCGTGAACAAAACAACCGCCAAGACTTCCCGGGCCGCTGTTTAAATATTTATAGGAGCACCAAACTGCGAAATCGGCTCCGGTTTCGTGTAGGTTTGGCTGAATATTTCCCACGCCATGCGCCAAATCGAAACCAACCAAACAGTTGTGTTTATGGCCAAGTTCAGTAATTTTTTTTAGCGGAAACGATTGGCCGGTGTAATAATTGGTGCTGCCAATCATCAGCAAAGCTATTTGGTTTCCATGATTTTTCATTATTTCCTCCAAATCCTCAAAACGGCAGAGTACTTCGCCTTTTCTGGGTTTCCAAAGAATCAAGCCCTCTTTGGAATCTATTCCGTGAAATTTCAACTGACTTTCAACGGCATATTTATCACTTGGAAAAGCATCGCTTTCCACCACAATTTTGTACTTCGTTTTTGTGGGCTGGTAAAACGAGACCATCATTAAATGAAGGTTGGTTGTCAACGTATTCATCACAACCACTTCCGAAGGTTTTGCACCCACGATTTTCGCCATATTTTCGGTCAAGAATTCGTGGTACGGAAGCCACGGATGTTTTCCTTCAACGTGGCCTTCAACCCCGTATTTTGCCCAATCTTTCAATACTTCCTGAATATATTCTGAAGTGATTTTGGGTTGTAATCCGAGGGAATTTCCGCAGAGGTAAATCAATTCTTCGCCTGAAGCATTTGTTGGAATATGGAATTTATTTCGGAAGGGTGCCAAAGAATCCTTGGCGTCCTGTTGTTTTGCGTATTCTAAAGAGTTTTGAAACATTGGCGGGAATTGATTTTTTCACCTTTTCACAAAAATAGGAATTAATATTCGTTTATTTTGAGACTCTTCACTTTCAAAAGAATTCAATTTTACTTTTTTTCCGAATTAATTATTTAATTTCAACCTTTTAAAAGAATAAAACCATTTGGTATAAAACAGTTTATGTTTAGAAAATTACTTTTAATTGCTTTCTTATCCCTTTCGGGATCAATATTTTGCCAATCTGTTGCGCGCCAATGGAATGAGGAAATGCTGAATGCCATTAGAAATGATTATGCTCGCCCAACAATTCACGCCCGAAACTTGTTTCATTCCTCAGTAATTATGTATGATATGTGGGCGGCTTTCAATAAGCAGGCTGATACTTATTTCCTCGGAAAAACTGTTGATGGTTTTACTTGTGAATTTGATGGATTTGAGACTGACGAATCTTCATTAGAAGCGCAGAGAAAGGCAATAAGCTATGGGGTTTATAGATTTATTCAGCATCGTTTTGCCAATTCCCCTGAAACCACGGAAATTATGGCATCTATAGATACTCTTATGGATGATTTGGGTTTTGATAAAAATTATACTGATACAAATTATCACAACGGAAATCCTGCCGCTTTGGGAAATTATATGGCTCAAAAAATTATTGAATTTGGATTGCAGGATGGTGCAAATGAAGCCAATAATTACGCCAACCAATTTTACGAACCCTTGAATGAGCCACTGAATATGGATATTTCGGGAAATCCTGATTTAGAATTTCCAAACAATTGGCAGCCATTAAAAATTGAAGCTTACGTTGATCAAAGTGGGCATACCATTCCTGGCGGGCAACCACCTTTTTTAAGCCCCGAGTGGGGACGGGTTGCAACTTTTTCGTTAAGTGAAGAAGACAAAACAATTTACAGTGTTCCGGGATATGATTTTTGGGTATATCACGATCCGGGGCCACCATGTTATATTCAGGAAGGTTTGGGGGAGGAAGATGCCTATAAATGGAATTTTTCGTTAGTAGCTGCATGGGGCGCACATCTTAGTCCCGCTGATAGTGTGAAACTAGATATTTCTCCGCGAAGTAATGGTAATTTAAGTATGGATTTATACCCTGAAGCATTGCAAGAATATAAGGATTTTTATGATTTAGAGGAAGGCGGCGATCCCAGTCTCGGAAGGGAAATTAATGGCGTAACGGGAGAAACTTATCAGCCCCAAATTGTTTACAGAGGCGACTATACCAGAGCCTTGGCTGAATTTTGGGCAGATGGCCCCCACAGCGAAACCCCACCCGGACATTGGTTTGTTTTGCTGAACTACGTTAGCGACCATCCGTCAACCATTAAGAAATTTAAAGGTTCGGGACCCATTTTATCTGATTTGGAATGGGACGTAAAAAGTTATTTTATTTTAGGGGGCACGATGCACGATGTGGCGGTAAGTGCTTGGGGAATAAAAGGATATTATGATTTTATAAGGCCGGTGAGTTCACTCCGTTATATGGGAGAGAAAGGGCAATCCAGTGATCCCAATCAACCAAGTTACGATCCCCACGGACTCCCCATTATTCCTGGGAGAATTGAATTGATAAAAGAAGGAGATTCATTGGCGGGAAATTTCAACGAAAATTTGGGCAAAATGAAACTTTACACTTGGCGCGGGCCTGAATATATTGTTAACCCAAATATTGACGAAGCTGGTGTTGGGTGGATACTTTCTTCGGAATGGTGGCCATACCAACGGCCCTCTTTTGTTACTCCACCATTTGCGGGGTATGTTTCAGGACATTCCACATTTTCACGCGCGGCAGCTGAAGTTATGACGATGCTTACCGGAAGTGAATACTTTCCCGGAGGAATGGGAATATTCGATATTGAAAAAAACGAGTTTTTGGTTTTTGAAGAAGGGCCGAGCCAAAACTTTCAATTGCAATGGGCAACGTACCGCGACGCTTCAGATCAATGCAGTCTTTCGCGGATTTGGGGCGGTATTCATCCCCCTGTTGATGATATTGCTGGAAGAAGAATTGGTTATGAAATAGGCGTGGAGGCATTTTCATTTGCTGAAAAATATTTCACGGGTGAAATTGCGGAAAACGGTGTTGTTTTCCCCAATCCGGCGGATGAAATGATTACTGTTCTTTACAGAAGCGGAAGAAATTATGTAGCTGTTATTTTCGATGTTTTAGGAAGAAAAGTACTTTCTTCCGCAACAAATTTCAATACAAATAATGAGTTTCAGATGGACGTTTCAAGTTTACGACCGGGTTTGTATTTTTTCAGTTTACGTGATGGCGATAAAAAAGTGTGGACACAGAAACTGTTGAAAAATTAATTTCAATTTTCTTTTTTCACTGAAATATTGGTGAAATATAATTTGAAATTGCCCGTACTGTCTTTGTGTGTTTTTGCAATTTCAAGTCCGCTGAAATTTTCATAATCTTCCCAAGTTGTGGACATGGAAGGTTTTTCGGCACTTGCCTGTCTGTAATTCCATTCTTTTATTTTGAAATCCGTATCATAAAATAAATCATAGGCATCACCGGGAGTATAGCCACCATTATTGCCATAAACAATCGTCAGTTGGTTTAAAGTGTCTTTTGAAATTGGTGCTACCACGTTTTGTTTTTCAGAAAAAGTAGTGCCCTCATCCCAAACTATTTGATAGGGTGCAAGCAACCAGTATTTGTCATTTATAAAAGAGCCATCCGTTTTCATTATCAAACTATCCATTTTTGACCGATTGTATGCAATCGTGTCTTTTGCTCCCATCATTGTTACGTCTCCTGTTTTGGGTTTCCAAATCCAGGAGCGGTCAAAATGATTTTCCCCGCGATCCACATTAAAAGTAAACGATATCTCTGTAACATCTTTCCAATTTTCAAACCCGTTTGCGTTTGCTATTTTTTCTGTGGTGCTTAGATTTTCTTCTGAACCTAGCTGGTTTTTTACTTCATTTTCGGAAGAATTTTTAGGGTTGTTACACGAAAAGAAAACAGCGGAAATAAAAATAATATAGATTGATTTTTTCATAGAAAAATTATTTTGTGTAAAAGTAATCAAACCAATATTGCTTTCATATATTTTGTATTTTTATCGTGTATTAACCTATATAGTTCAAACTGAAATGCAAGTGATTGATAATAAAGAGAAAAACAGATTTGAGGCCATTGTTGATGGGCATCAAGCCATTATTGAATATTCCGTATTGCCCGGTGTTTTGTCATTGAACCATACAGAAGTACCCGAAGCGCTTGGCGGAAGGGGTGTGGCGAGCGAAATGGCAGAATCTGTTTTGTTGGCGATAGAACTTCGGGGACTGAAAGTGAAGCCAGTATGTCCTTTTATTAAAAAATATATTTATAAACATCCCGAATGGAAATCTATTTTGGCAAATGAAAAGCCCCCTCAATAATAACTGAGAGGGCTTTTTAGGTTTAGACATATTAGTTAATCTACTGCATCTTCAACATCGTCTGCAACGTCTTCTATCTCGTCACCAACTGTTTTGTTTTCACGGCAACTGATGAACCCTGTACTCAAAAGACCCGCAGCGAATAAAATTAAAAATGTTTTTTTCATAGTAGTTTATTTTTTAAAGGTTGATATTACGGTTTAAAAATAAATTATAGCCTTCTGCCTGTGGCCAAACGCCAAAGAATTCCAATAATAGCCAGCACCAATAAAATATGAATGAAGGCTCCCAATGAAAAATAGAAAAAGCCCAAAAGCCAGCCTATTATTAAAATCACTACAATTAACCAAATTAAATCTCTCATAAGTAGTTGTTTTTTTTGTTAGTATTCCTAAATCTACAATAAATCAGCTCACGCTTCAATTTTTTAACCGTTGTTTAACGAATTCGGCATTAAATATTTAAAAACGTTTAGCAATGTGTATTTTGAGATAATCTTTACTTTTGTCAAAAATTATCCCGTGGACTTTAAAGAGAAATTTGAAACCAATCGAAATACCTGGAATACCAAAGTAGCCATTCACGCAAAAAGTGATTTTTACGATTTGGAAAATTTTAAAAAAGGGAAATCTTCGCTTAATAAATATGAATTGCAGGCTTTGGGCGATATTTCGGGCAAAAGGCTTTTACATCTTCAATGCCATTTTGGGCAGGATACATTGAGTTTATCGAGGATGGGAGCAAAGTGCACGGGCGTTGATATTTCTGACGAAGGAATCAACTTGGCAAAAAAATTAAACACCGAATTAATTCTTGACGCAAATTTTGTTTGCTGTAATGTTTTGGACACTTCGAAATATGTATCAGAAAAGTTTGATATCGTTTTCACAAGTTACGGCACTATAGGCTGGCTGCCCGACTTGAAGCCCTGGGCAAAAATGATTGCTGAAAGATTGAAGCCTGGCGGTTTCTTTTATATTGTTGAATTCCATCCCATTGCTTGGATGTTTGATTATACTACTTCACCACCCGTGATGAAATATGGCTATCAGCAAAAGGAAGCGATTTATGAGGAATACGAAGGAACCTATGCCGATAAAAATTCAAAAATGGTTAGTAAGGAATACGGCTGGAACCACAGTTTAGGGGAAGTGATTACATCACTTTCTAAGGCGGGACTTCATATAGAATATTTAAAGGAGCACGACGCTTCGCCTTATGATATTTTTCCTGGTTTGGCGAAAAATGCAGAAGGCTTGTTTGAGCTTTCTAATAAAATGTATCCATTGGTGTTTGAAATAAAAGCAGTAAAAAAACCTGACACGCTATAAAGCTTGTCAGGCTTTTTTATTGAAGAATTATTTTTTAATTATGATTCAATTCCTTTTTTAAAAGCTCTGGAAATTTTTGCTTGAACTTATTTAAACGAGGAATAGAAACATTCTGAATATAAGGATTATCAGGGTTGTTCTTCTCATAATTTTGATGGTAGTTTTCAGCATCCCAGAATTTTTGGAAGGGCAAAACTTGGGCTGCAACTTTATCTCCATCCAATTGTTTATTTAATTCAGCAACCTTTTCATCTATTATTTTTTTCTCTTCATCATTCTGATAAAATATAATGGATCGATAGGATTTGCCATGGTCTGGGCCTTGCCCGTTTACTTGGGTAACATTCTGCGATCCGAAATAGACAGCTAACAATTGACCAAAACTTATAATTGAAGGGTCATAAATAACCTCTACAGCTTCCGCATGGTCGGCGTGATTTTCATACGTTGGATTATCAACTTTCCCGCCGCTATATCCTGAAATTGCTTCCTTTACTCCAATAACGCTTTCATAAACCGCCTCAACACACCAAAAACAGCCACTAGCAAAATAAGCGCGCTTCAGCCCATTTTCTGTTTCGGTCTGTATGGGAGTTTGTTCTTTTTGTGCAATGTTTTCGGCTTCTTTATTACTTTCGTTGGAAGGTTTGCAGGCACCTTGCATTGTGAAAAGAAAAAGGCTGACAACAATAATTGTGTATTTTTTCATTTTAAAATGTTTAGGCAATAAGTCTTTGGTTTTTAAATAACCTTTCAATTAAAGTACAAAAAAAGCCTCCACTAAATGTGAAGGCTTTATTATAGTTGGGATTGTTTGCTTATTTAAGTTTTGCAAACATCGCTTCCATCTTTTCACGTTCTTCATTGGCAAGATCTGGATCTACCAAAATGCGGCCACTGTGTTCGTCAGTAATTATTTTTTTGCGACCCGCAATTTCCATTTGCACCTGTGGTGGAATTGTAAAGAATGAACCGCCAGAAGCTCCACGCTCCACAGCCACAATGGCTAGACCGTTCTTTACATTGGTACGGATTCTTTTATAAGCCTTTATAAGTCGAGGTTCAATTTGTGATTCGAAAGTATCCGACTGCTTTATAAGGGTTTGTTCTTCTTTTTCGGTTTCCTTCAATATCTCGTCCAATTCACTTTGTTTGTGCTTCAGGTGTTCGGAGCGCTCGTCAAAACGTGATTTTGTTTCTTCAATAACTTGACTTTTCTGCTCAATCTGGGCGCGATATTCTTTGATATTTTTTTCAGCAAGCTGTATTTCAAGCTCCTGAAATTCAACTTCTTTGGTCAAGGAGTTGTATTCGCGATTGTTGCGAACGTTGTCCTGCTGTGTAGCATATTTCTTGATGAGAGCTTTAGACTCTTCAATATTGTTCTTTTTTTCCTTGATTTGCTCTTCAATTATCTCAAGATCGGCTTTCAGTTTTTCAAGACGGGTATTCATTCCTGCCACTTCATCTTCAAGATCTTCAACTTCCAATGGAAGCTCGCCACGAACGCTTCTTATTTCATCAATTCTCGAATCAATAAGCTGTAGGTCATACAAAGCTCTTAACTTCTCTTCAACAGTAACTTCGGTTTTTGTTGCCATAAATTATAAATAGCTAATAGGATTGGTATTTGTTTGTGATAAAAGGACTGCAAAACTAGTAATTTTTTTCTGAAGGAAAGCATGTAAAAGGTCTTTTGTGTACTGTTCACTTTCATAATGACCAATATCCGCCAAAAGTACCGTCTTTTCAGCCTTAAAGAAATCATGATATTTGAAATCGGCCGAAATAAATGCATTTGCTCCCGCTTTTTTTGCCGCATCAATTGCAAAACTTCCACTTCCGCCGAGCACTGCCACTTTTTTAATTGGTTTATTAAGCATTTCAGAATGGCGCACACACTCCGTTTTCATAGTTTTTTTCAGAAAGTGTAGAAATGTTTTTTCTTCCATCGCATTTTCCAATTCACCAATCATTCCCATTCCCAAATGCTGATTTTGATTTTCAAGTGTTGTTACTTCATAAGCAACTTCTTCATAAGGATGCGTTGCAAATAACGTTTTCAGAATATTGTTTTGAAGGTGTTTCGCATACGTTATTCCAATCTGTATTTCTTCTTCAAAATGTAGCTCACCCTTTTTTCCCATTAGGGGATTTGAAAATTCATTACCCTTAAAACTGCCTTTCCCTTCCGTATTGAAACTACAGTTTTCATAATTGCCTATACTGCCTGCACCTGCCGCAAAAAGTGCATTTCTAAGGTTTTCAGCATCTTTTGAAGGAACAAAAGTGATGAGTTTTTTAATGGTTTCCTTTTGGGGAATTAATACCGAGCGATTTATCAACCCAAGTTTTTCACAAATCATTGCATTCACGCCATTCCAAGAATTATCGAGCGCCGTGTGATTTGAAAATATCGCGATATCGTGCTTTATTGCTTTTTGAACCACGCGCTCCACATAGGTTTTTCCGGTTATTTTTTTCAATCCCGAAAAAATAATCGGGTGAAAGCTAACGATGAGGTTGCAATTTTTTTCAATGGCTTCGTCCACCACATTTTCCAAAGTGTCCAACGTTACCAAAATGCCGGAAACGGTTGTATTTGAATCACCCACAAGCAGGCCTGTGTTGTCAAAATCTTCAGAATAGGCAAGTGGCGCAAGTTCTTCCAACAGCGCAATGACTTCTTTTACCTTCATTTTTTTTCATTTTCAGTAAAGATAACTTTTTGCGGAATTTATATGGACTTCTAATTTTATTTTAAAGTAATCACAGTTTTCGTCGGAATTAGTACTTTCGTTAAATGAACTTGCTTCGGAAATTACTTTTTCCTTTTTCTTTGCTGTACGGCGGCATTACTGCGTTTCGCAACTTTCTTTACAACAAGGGTTGGCTGAAAAGTAAATCATATAACTTGCCCATTATCTGCGTGGGTAACCTTTCTACTGGTGGCACTGGAAAATCGCCAATGATTGAATTTTTAGTTTCTTTTCTGAAAAAGGAGCATAAAATTGCTGTCTTAAGTAGGGGATATAAACGGAAAACAACCGGCTATATGGAAGTTTTAAATAATAGTTCGGTTGAAGAAGTGGGCGATGAGCCGCTTCAATTTAAGCAGAAATTTCCCGAAATTACCGTGGCCGTTTGCGAAGACCGCCAAACAGGTATTGAAAAACTTCAAAATAATGCAGATGTAATATTGCTTGACGATGCTTTCCAGCATAGAAAAGTGAAGGCTTCGCTGAATATTTTGCTCACTTCTTTTGATAAATTATATAGTAATGATTGTATGCTGCCCACAGGAAATCTGCGGGAGCCCAAGTTTGGCGCAAAACGGGCCGATGTTATTGTAGTTACAAAATGTCCGGAAAATTTAGAAAATTCAAAGATGGAGGCGATAACGAAAAAGCTAAAACCAAAGAATAATCAAGAAATTTATTTTTCAAAAATTGCATACAATTCAGAAATAAAAAACGGAGCCGACCATAAACCGCTTGAATATATAACTGATAAAGAATTCCTTCTGGTAGCAGGAATTGCAAATCCAAAACCATTGATTGATTTTTTGAAGAATAAAGGATTGAAATTTGAATCGAAATTATTTCCGGACCATCATAATTTTACAACTTCCGAAATTGAGGAACTAAAAAAACATTCCCTAATTCTTACCACGGAAAAGGATTTTATGCGACTGCAACCGATAGTAAATGATACGGATATTTACTATTTGTCGATAACCACAGTCATTTTGAACAATGCGGAAGCAGCGTTTAAAAAAAGAATTGAACAGGAAATGGTTAGATAATTATTTCACCAAATAATCATTGCTGCGAAGTACTCTATTTATTTTTTCGAAGAAATCTTCAGCGTTGAATGGTTTTGGAATAAATTCATTGAAGCCGGCTTTGTAAAAATCTTCCAAATTTTCCTCAATTGTTATGGCGGTAAGCGCAATGATAGGAACGGTTTTGTTGAATTCCCGAATTTTCTTGGTCGCTTCAATTCCGCTAATGCCGGGCATGTGTATGTCCATTAAAATGATATCGAACTCTTCTTCCCTTGCAAATTTTATGGCATCCATACCATTGTCCACAACGGTACAAACCATTTTCTTTTTCTCAAGAATTTTTTTGGTAATCATTTGGTTGATTTTGTTGTCTTCAACAATCATCACCGATTTGTTTTCAAAAACATCGTTTTCAAAAATAACTTCAAGGTCATTTACTGGGGTTGCGATACCATCATTTTCTGATATATCATAAGTTATATTGAACCAAAATTTAGAACCTTCGCCCAATTTACTTTCCAAAAATATTTTACTACCCATCAACTCAAGAAGGTTTTTTACAATGGAGAGCCCAAGCCCCGTACCGCCATATTTTCGGTTGATTTGAAGCGATCCCTGAGAGAAGGATTCAAAAATGGTGCTCTGTTTTTTCTTCGAAATACCATCGCCTGTATCTTCAATTTCAAAATGTATAACAACCTTTTTCGCGGTTTTTTCGGCATTTTGAATACGAACCCAAATTTCACCGTTTTCAGTAAATTTTATTGAATTACTGATCAGGTTAATTAGAATCTGCGAAATTTTAAGGGAATCTCCTAACACTTCATGGGGTAGCGTGGGGGCATATTCGTAATGTATGGTATTGTTTTTTGCTTCTGCAGATTTTTTCAATGCAATTAAAACCCCATCAATACGCTTTTTCAAGTTAAATGGCGCTTTTTCAATTTCAACTTTATTAGCTTCAAGTTTGTTGAGGTCCAAAATATTGTTGATTAGTGACAGCAAATATTCCCCAGAAAATTTAAGTGAATTGAGATGCTCTTTTTGTTCAGGTTTTGGATCCTCTTCCAAGAGCAAATGCGTCAAACCCGTAACCGTGTACATAGGTGTGCGCAGCTCGTGCGTTATGGTTGAAAGGAATTGGGCTTTGGCCTGTGATGCTTTTTCGGCATTTTCCTTTGCTTCTTGCAGTTCCGTATTTTTATCCTGCAAAAGTTCATTTGCCTTGGCTCTTAAATTGTTGTTTTTATAAAGTGAAAGCGTCAACAATGAAAGAATAAGAATTAAGGCAATACTGAGCCATCCGGTGAGTTTTCCAAAAAAAAGTGATTTTTCCTGTTTACTCAAATTGTCTTGTTGGTTTGCAATGATAGCATTTAGATCGCCAATGGCCGATTCTGCTTGAATACCTTGTTCTATTGCTTTTAAATGAATCTGCTTGAGGGAATCTTTTTGATTCAGATAATATTTTAGCTCTTCCTCTGCCAATGATCCCTTTTTCTGTGCAATTAAAATTTGGGAATTGATGCGATGCTTTTCAACTAAAAGTTTTGAGTATCCTTGTGAATAAGCAATTTCGGAAACAGTATTTAAAACCGCTAAAGCTTCTGAAAGCGGATTTGGATAGGATGCAGGTTCTATAAGAGATAGGGCATCGGCCAAATTACTGTAGGCACTTGCCTCTTGATAGAGCATCCCCTGTTCTTTAAAACTTTGCGCGGCAGGTTTTAAATTTTCAATGGATTTTTTAAAATCACCCAGCCGAAGATGCAATAAACCTCTGCCATATAAAACGTTTGCCTTACTTTTTTCATCCTTGAGTTTGGTGTAAAGTGAATCGGCTTTGTTTAAATATTTTTCCGCCTCTAAAGGTTCACCTTGTGAAATTTTTATAAGCGAAAATACAGTATAGGCCTTTGCCAGTTTGTAGTCGTTTTTATATATCTCGCCATTTGCAATTGCTTTTTTTGCTTCCGCAGCGGCCTTTTCAAAATACTCTAGGTTGTAATAAAGCTCAGCAATACTTAGATATACATCTGGTTTGTAACTGCTGTATTTGGGAAGCATTGCCAGTTTATTGGCATCGTTTAGGTTTTTAACTGCTTCCAAAAAATCTTCGCTTTCCAATGCTTTTGTCGCGTTGTACTGCAATTGCTTTATTGTTACAATGGTATCCTTTATTTGGCTTGGGAAAGATTTAACTGAAACCAGCAAACACAAAATCAGGGGCAAGAAAATCTTGTATTTTAATATAGGTAGGTGCATCGGTTAGTTTAAAAGGGCAATAAATATAGTTATTTCACAGAAATTCTTTCAATTAAATCAATAATTCTAGATGAATATCCAATTTCATTGTCATACCAGCCTATTATTTTCACCATTTTCCCTATCACTGAAGTCATTTCTGAATCAAAAATACAGGAATGAGTATTGCCAATAATATCTATGGAAACAATGGGATCTTCGGTATATTGAATTATTCCGGCCATTTCATTTTCTGAAGCTGTTTTGAATGCATTGTTTATCTCTTCTATGGAAACGGCTCGTTTCACATTTAATGTTACGTCTGTCAACGATCCATTTGGCACCGGGACACGTATGCCGCAACCCCCAATTGCATTTGCCATTTCTGGGAAAATTTTTGTCAGCGCTTTTGCCGCTCCCGTTGTTGTGGGAACGATGGACTGTCCGGCAGCGCGGGCCCGACGCAAATCCCGATGGGGCTGATCGTGCAAACTTTGGTCTGTGGTGTAGGAATGTACCGTGGTAATATAAGCCTGCTCAACCCCGCAAAGGTCGTTGATTATTTTCAGCATGGGCGCAGCATTGTTAGTGGTGCAGGAAGCATTGGAAATAATCGTGTCTTCTGGCTTTATAATTGAATCGTTTACCCCAAGTACCACTGTTTTAATATCGTCATCCAACGGCGGAACGGAAAGAATAACTTTACGGGCTCCATTCTTCAAGTGGTTTTCAAGTTGCTTTCGGGTTTTGAATTTGCCCGTACATTCCACAACTACATCAATATTTTCCCAGTGAATATCTTCAATATTTTTTTCTGAAGAAAATCTCACCCGTTTTCCCGCAACAGTAATTTCATTTTTGGAATGTGATATATTTTCATTCAAAATCCCGTGAATACTATCGTATTTTAAAAGATGGCTCATCGTTTTAGTGTCGGCCAAATCGTTTACGGCAACAACTTCAATTGAAGGATGGTTGAGCAATAACCTAAAAAGATTTCGGCCAATGCGCCCAAAACCATTAATGCCAACAGTTATCTTTTTGTCCATTTCTGAAATACTATTTTAGGTAAGATGTTTTTGTGCTTTATATGACGAACGCACCAAAGCCCCACTTTCCACGTGGCGGAAACCCATTTCTAAGCCAACTGTTTCATATTTTTTGAACTGTTCCGGAGTAATAAATTCTTTCACCGGAAGATGTTTTTTGGAAGGCTGCAAATATTGGCCAATGGTCAAAATGTCCAACCCAACATTTCTCAAATCCTGCATGGTTTGTAAAACTTCTTCTTCCATTTCACCCAAACCTAGCATAATTCCACTTTTGGTCCTTGGCATTCCGGCTTGTTTCAAATAATTCAAAACCTCAAGGCTTCGTTCGTATTTTGCCTGTATCCTCACTTCACGCGTCAATCGCTTCACGGTTTCCATATTGTGGGAAACAACTTCGGGCTTTACGGCAATAATTCGGTCTATATTTCTAGTGTTTCCCTGAAAATCGGGAATGAGCGTTTCCAAAGTGGTTTCTGGATTCATCCTGCGGATTGCCTTTACGGTTTCTGCCCAAATTATGGAACCCATATCCTTCAAATCATCGCGGTCAACCGAAGTAACAACGGCGTGTTTTATGTTCATTATTTTTATGGAACGCGCCACTTTTTCGGGTTCATCCCAATCTACCGATTGGGGCCTGCCGGTTTTTACGCCGCAAAAACCACAGGAACGGGTGCAGATATTTCCCAAAATCATAAAAGTTGCTGTGCCTTCGCCCCAACATTCGCCCATATTTGGACAACTGCCGGAGGTACATATTGTGTTCAGCTGGTATTTTTCTACCAAGCCGCGAAGCTCTGTATATTTTTTTCCCGTAGGAAGTTTAACGCGCAGCCATTTCGGCTTTGGTTCGGGCTTTTTAAGTTCCACTATTTCTGTGCTCATAAGGGAAACAAAAGTACGAAAATGAAATACTAAAAAGGAAGAAAGAAAAAAGAAGAAAGAAAAAAGATGAAAAAGCGGAAAATAGGAGAATTCAAAATTTGTGCTTTACAGCTTTATAATTTTTTTCCTTTTTGGGTGATGATTTCGGCAAGAAGTTTTCGGGCCCTGAGCAATCTTACTTTCACATTGTTTAAAGGCTCTTCCAGCGCTTCGGAAATTTCATTGTAACTCATTTCATGAAAATACCGCAGGTTTATCACTTCTTGGTAATGCGGTTTTAGCTGTTTTATGTATCGCAGAAGTTCAGCTAAATTCTGTTCGGTTATCAGTTTGTCCTCGGGAGTGGGCGAGTGGTCTGCAATTCTCTGTACCTGCTCTTTGGAAGCGTCAGTAATGTTTATATAAATGGATGCATTTTTTTTACGGGTCTTGTCTATTTGGATGTTTTTTGAAATAGCGATAAGCCACGTGGAAAATGTATAATTTTCATCAAAAGTTTCAATTTTGTCGAATGCTTTTGCGAAAGCTTCAATGGTTATATCTTCCGCTTCAAGCTCGTTTCTAACCCTTTTTAATTGAAACCCGTACACCTCGTTCCAATAATAATCCAGCAAAAACTTGAAAGCGTCCTGTTTCCCCTTTTTTGCTTTTAGAATTTGATGTGCTATTTCTTCCGAAGTTATTTCCATCGCGCGTTTTTTTCGCTACTGTTGGAAATAAAGATACTTAATTGGGTGAATATTAAAAACAATTCATAAAAAGGAATCAAAGGAACCAAATCTGCTTCCTGTAATTTTTTCGCCGCATAACCAATAATTACATACTGAAAAAGTATTCTTATAAAAATAATACTTAGCCCAAAAATCCAGAAAGGAGTGAATAAAATCACCGGAACAAGCAGCCAAAACAGCAAATTGAAAATATAATAAGCCCCCAAAAGAAAGCGATGCTTAAATTTATAAAGCTTGGCGGTAGCATAATGTCTCTTTTTTTGAATGTGCCATTTCTCCTTTTTTTTCTTCGGAAAGGAATAGGTGAATGCTTCTGGTTGCACGCAGATTTCAATATTTTCAGAAGTTGCGGCCTCATTTACAAAAAGATCGTCATCGCCCGAAGGAATTTTCATATGGCTCATAAATCCATTATTTTCATAATACAAAGTGCTGGTATAAGCCAGATTTCGACCAACGCCCATATAAGGGTTTCCCGCTTTTGCGTATGAAAAATATTGCACGGCCGTCATCAAAGTTTCAAAACGGATGATTTTGTTCAGAAATCCCGGCAGTTTTTCATAGGCTCCGTAGCCTAAAATGAGTTGTTTTTTATCTGAAAAGGAAGAAGACATTCTCGACAACCATTCGTTGGAAGCGGGATAGCAATCTGCATCGGTAAAAACTAGCCGTTTGTTTTTGGCGCGCTTTATTCCCAAAGTGAGTGCATATTTTTTGTTTGCCCAAAAGGCTTCGTTATTTTTAACGTTCACTATTTGGATACGCGGATCACTTTCAGCGAAAGCCTCAATAACTTCAAGTGTTTCGTCAACCGAAGCATCGTTTATAAGAATAATTTCAAAGTTGGGATGATTCTGACTTTGCCAAAGCGGAATGTGTTTCTGAAGATTTTCAGCTTCATTTTTGGCACAGATAATAAGGGAAACAGGATATTTATCTGAAGATTTATTTTCAGAAGGTTTTAAAAATGAAAATTTCGAAAAAAGAAGATAATAAACACAGTTAATCAACGCAACCGCGCCGAAAACGTAAAGTAGCACCATACAGATTTATGATTGTGGATTGACAAGTTGCGTTGGAATGCAAGAATTATTTGGTTTCTGGCACATCCAAATTATGACTTTCCTGTTTGCAGGTATCAAACTGATCGGGCGTTTTTCCACAGAAACCGCAGGACTGGCCTTCTTTGTTTAAAAAGGGACTCTGGCTTGCGCAGGTTCCGGCAAACTTTCCATCTTTTTTTGCCCACAGTTTAATGGCAATTCCCGCTACGCTAAGCAGCAATAATACTAATGTTATAAGTAAAAGTTTCATCGTAAATATTTATAGTGCAAAAATACAATCTTTCTTGCGGTTGTGCTCAGAATTTAAGTATTTTTAGCCCCGATTTTAAATATTTAATGATGCAAAAACTATCCGCTTTTTTAGTGATTTCAATTTTGGCTCTTTTTATTGTTTCCTGTAAAAATGAAACAAAAAATGAAGAAGTGGACAAAGCAACAGTGAAAGTTGTTAAGGCACCGGAAGGAAAAAGAGCAAAGAAAAAAGTATTGACGCCAGAGGATATTGAAGAAATAAACAGTGTAATGTCTCGGGTGATGACCGATTCAGAGCTTAAAAATTTTGCAAGCTACATTGTTACGGCCGGATTGGCAGAAAAGCTTTCTACGGAAAAAGGGCCTTTTGCCATTTTTGCGCCTTCAAACAGTGCGCTTGAATCTTTGTCGGCAGAAAAGAAGAAATTTTATGCCAACCCCGATAACAAAGCAAAACTAGAGGAAATGCTTAAATCGCATATTGTAGAGGGATCTTTGGACAAAGAGGCGTTATTACAAATCATCAACAAAAGCGGAAAGGCAAAACTGAAAACTTTAAGCGGTATTACTTTAACCGCTTCAAAATCTGGCGATGACATTATAATTGTTGACGGAAAAGGTGTGAAAGCCAAAACTGTAAAAGGCAGTACTCTAGGATCAAATGGGGTGTTGTATGTTGTGGACGGCGTGATGAACGCAAACTAGAAAACGTTCACTTCCGGTTCAATAAAAATTCCGGTCATTTCCTTTACCTTTTTTTGGATGTCCATGGCGAGTTGCCAAATTTCCTTGCCGGTGGCGTTTCCGTAATTCACCAAAACCAAAGCTTGATTTTTATGTACGCCCGCATCACCAAAACGTTGGCCTTTAAAGCCTGCTTTTTCAATTAACCAACCTGCTGGAATTTTAAATTCCGTAGGTGAAACTTCGTAAAATGGGGCTTCGGGAAAATTTCTTCGGAAATTCTGGAATGTTTCCGAATCAACAACAGGATTTTTAAAAAAACTGCCACTGTTGCCCAAAACTTTTGGGTCGGGAAGTTTTGATTGGCGAATGGCAATTACCGCTTCCGAAATATCTTTAATTGTGGGGATTTCAATATTTTTTTCAGCTAGATTTTTCTGAATATCGCCGTAAGAAACACTCATTTGGTGTTCCTTTTTTGAAAGTTTGAAAGTTACGCTGGTAATAATATATTTTCCTTTCGCTCCATTTTTAAAGATCGAATTTCTGTATTCGAAAGCACATTCTTTTTTATTGAATTTCCTTTCGTTTAAAGTTTCAATTTCAATTGTATTGCAACTTTCAAAAGTATCTTTCAGCTCTACGCCGTACGCACCAATATTTTGGATTGGCGCTGTGCCAACGTTTCCGGGAATAAGCGAAAGGTTTTCCAAACCGCCAAAATCCTTCGCGATGCAATATTGCACAAAGCTATGCCAGTTTTCACCCGCCATTGCTTTTACAAAAACTTCGGTTTCGGATTCTTTTAAAATTTCAATTCCCTTTAAATTTATGTGAAGAACATACGCATCTAAATTGCCCGTCAACAACATATTACTGCCACCGCCAAGAATGAAAAGTTCTTCGGAAGGTTTTTCGGAAAGGGCCTGTTTAAGTTGGTCTATAGTTTCAACCGAAACAAAATAACGGGCGTTGCAATTTATGCCAAAAGTATTGTGGTTTTTAAGTGATTTGTGTTCTTCAACCCGCATCAATCCTTATATTTTTGAAGCGCAATTTTTAGGATTTCTACTGCGCGAATCAGGCTTTCTTTTTTCAAAACATATGCAATTCTAATTTGGTTAAGACCAACGCCTGGGCTAGAATAAAAACCTGCAGCGGGAGCAACCATAATGGTTTCGCCATTGTCGTCAAATTCTTCCAAAAGCCATTGTGCAAAAGTATCACTGTTTTTAACCGGAAGTTGAACAATGCAATAAAAAGCTCCTTTTGGTTCGCCCACTTGCACGCCGGGAATTGCTTTTAAGGCTGCCACTAGCGTATTTCTTCTGTCTTGATATTCCGTGATTACTTCATCAAAATAGCTTTGTGGAGTTTGCAAAGCCGCTTCACTTGCAATTTGTGCGAAAGTTGGGGGGCTCAAACGGGCTTGTGCAAATTTTAAAGCAGTAGCGATAACCTGTTTGTTTTTAGAAACCAAATATCCAATGCGAGCGCCACACATACTGTATCTTTTTGAAACAGAATCGATAATAATTCCGTTTTCTGCCATACTTTCTTCTTCAAGAATTGAGTAATGTTTGGAGCCGTCATAGATAAACTCTCTATAAACTTCATCGGCAACCAAAAACAAATCGTGCTTTTTAACGATGGCTGCCAAGGTTTGTATTTCTTCTTTTGAATAGAGATAACCTGTTGGGTTTCCCGGATTACAAATAAGAATTGCTTTCGTTTTTGGTGTAATCAGTTTTTCAAATTCTGAAATTGGGGGAAGAGCAAAATTATCTTCAATCTTAGAAATAACTGGTACAATTTTTACCCCGGAAGCGGTTGCAAAACCGTTGTAGTTTGCGTAAAAAGGTTCGGGAATAATTATTTCGTCATCAACATCGGCAATACTTCCCATTGCAAATAGAAGCGCTTCGCTTCCGCCGGTTGTTACTATAATATCATTCGCTTCAACTGGGATGTTGTTTTTCTGATAATATTTCGCAATTTTTTCTCGGTATTCCTGCGATCCTTCCGAACGGGTGTAGGCAAGGATTTCCAAATTGTGGTTTGCCACTGCATCCATCGCAATTTCTGGCGATTTAATGTCCGGCTGTCCAATATTTAAGTGATAAACGGTTTTGTTTGCTTTATACGCTTTTTCGGCGTAGGGAACCAGTTTGCGGATAGGTGATTCCGGCATATTTTTCCCTTTGTTTGAAACTGAAGGCATAGTGAATTTGTTTGTGGCAAAGTTGCAAAATATATTTTATAATTCCACGGTGGCAATAGCAACATTCGGCTTTTTTTTATATCTTCAATTCCATTCAGATTAAATCCAAAAACTTTGCGAAAACTACTTTTTTTTTGTCTTCTTTTTTGCTTTTCGGCATCCCTGATTGCGCAATCCGGCTTTTTGTTGCAGAGCAATAAAAAAAGGGATCGAATTCCTTTTCGGTTAGTAAACAATTTACCGATAGTTGAAGTGGAAATCAACGGGACTCCGCTTTCTTTTATTCTGGACACGGGTGTAAAGTCTACTATTCTTTTTAGTTTGGAAGAGGCGGATAGTCTTCAGCTTCGAAACACTTCACCGGTTCTACTCCAGGGTCTGGGGTCTGGCGGCTCAGTAGAAGCATTAAAGAGTTTGAACAATAAAATTAGGCTGGGCGATGCTGTTGATAGGAACCATGCACTCTATATAATTTTTGACAGTACTCTTAACTTTTCTCCAAGAATGGGCATTCCGATCCATGGCATTTTGGGCAATGAATTTTTTCAGAACTTTATTGTTAAAATTAATTATTCTGCAGAGGTGATAACTATTTATGACCCTACAAAATATTCATTGAAAACATGTAAAAAATGTGAGGATTTACCATTGAATTTTGTGCGAAGCAAGCCCTATATTTCTTTAAAAATTAGTTCTGAAAATACGCTGGATGAAGTAACACTTTTGGTTGATTCAGGTTCAAGCGACGTCATGTGGCTTTTTGACGTTCACGATTTTATTAAAGAATCGCCCAAAAATTATTTTGAAGATTTCTTGGGCCTTGGCCTTAGTGGGAATATTTTTGGGAAGCGCGCAAGGGTTCCCGAACTTATTATTGGAAATTATCGTTTAAAAGAGGTGAACACATCGTTCCCCGACGAAGATGCGATCATAAAAGCACGCTATTATGAAGACCGTGATGGTAGTTTGGGGGGTGGTTTTCTTAGTAGATTCACTGTTACTTTTGATTATGAAAAAAAAATAATTCGATTAAAGAAAAACCGGACTTTTAAAGATCCTTTCAACTATAATATGAGCGGACTTACTTTAGAGCACGAAGGTATGGAGCTTGTAAAGGAAGAAAGACGGGCAAAGGTAAATTCAAACAGAGTAAATCAAAATGAAAGCTTAACCAGAGGTAGTGTCTCAATTACTACAGAACTTCATTTTTCATTGGTGCCAAAATATGTGGTTGCAGATGTTCGCGAAGGTTCACCCGCAGCATTGGCAGGAATTGAAAAAGGAGATGAGGTAGTATCCATAAATGGAACGCCTTGTTATGAATATAAACTTTATGAGCTGATTGAAATGTTTTCAACGGATGAGGGAAAAAGAATTTCGATGGAGTTAAAAAGAGGAGACAATTTCAATAAAGTGAAATTTTATCTTAAAAGTGTATTCTAAAAAAAATCCGGCTGAATACATTTGCATCAGCCGGATTTAATTAGATGTAAAGTATTTTAGCTTTTTTCCAAAACACTAGTGGAGTCGCTCACCACTTCCCCTTTTATTTTTAGGGCTACCATCGGTTCGCTCGCATTTGAATAAACGGTAACAGTTTTTCTGATAGGTCCAACACGGTTTGTGTCATACTTAACTTGGATACTGCTACTTGCGCCAGGGGCAATAGGACCGTCCGGTTTTTTCGGAACAGTACAACCACAACTGGATTTTACATCACTAATAATAAGGGGGGCGTCGCCGGTATTAGTGAATTCGAAAACTCGAACCCCGTCACTACCTTTTGCAATTGTGCCGTAATCTACGGTGTCTTCCTTAAAACTGATTTTTGCTTGTTGTGCCTGCGCGGCAAAACCGATAAAGGCAACAAGAGCTATAAGAGCTAATTTTTTCATAATTTTTTGATTTTGATATGTGCTAAAGTATATAACTTTTGAACAACGAGCAAAATAACTTATTCACTTTTATTATCCTTTAGTTATAATTACTTTTGCAACTCATTGTACAAATACCAGACCAAAGTATGGCTTTAGAAGCAAAATATAACGCGAAAGAAATTGAAAACAAGTGGTATAGCTACTGGATGGATAATAAATATTTCCATTCAGAGGTCGATGAAAGAACTCCCTACACTATTGTAATTCCGCCACCCAACGTTACCGGAGTTTTGCATATGGGCCATATGCTGAACAATACCTTGCAGGATGTTTTGATTCGTCGTGCCCGTTTGCAAGGTTTTAACGCGTGTTGGGTTCCCGGAACAGACCATGCTTCCATTGCCACAGAGGCCAAAGTTGTTGCAAAATTGAAAGTCGATGGAATAGACAAAGCCAACCTTACTCGCGAACAATTTTTGGAACACGCTTGGGAATGGACCCACAAACACGGGGGAATAATTTTGGAGCAGTTAAAAAAACTCGGCGCTTCCTGTGATTGGGAGCGGACCAAGTTCACGATGGATGAAGAAATGTCTGCGTCCGTAATAAAAGTTTTTGTGGATTTGTACCGAAAAGGCAACATTTACCGTGGTTACCGAATGGTAAACTGGGACCCACAGGCCAAAACAACCCTATCCGATGAAGAGGTTATTTACGAAGAAAAACAAGGCAATCTCTATTACTTAAACTATAAAATTGAAGGCAGCGATGATACACTCACCATTGCCACAACCCGTCCGGAAACCATTTTGGGCGATACCGCCATCTGTATAAACCCCAATGACGAACGCTTTGCGCACCTTCGCGGAAAGAAAGCAATTGTTCCTGTTTGTAACCGAATAATTCCAATTATTGAAGACGAATATGTAGATATTGAATTTGGTACGGGTTGCTTAAAAGTTACCCCCGCCCACGATGAAAATGATAAAATGCTTGGCGATAAGCACAAGCTCGAAATAATAGATATTCTGAATGATGACGGAACCTTGAACAGCTTCGGCCTTCATTACGAAGGAAAAGACCGTTTCGTGGTTCGCAAGGAAATAGTGAAGGAACTTGAAGAAATGGGCGTGATAGCAAAAATAGAAACCCATATGCACAAAGTTGGCACAAGCGAACGCACGGGTGCAGTGATAGAGCCAAAACTAAGCGATCAATGGTTTCTTAAAATGAAGGAACTTGCAAAACCAGCTTTAGATGCAGTTATTGAAAAAGAAGTAAACCTCGTTCCCGAAAAATTTGTAAACACCTACCGTCATTGGATGGAAAATGTGCGCGATTGGAACATCTCCCGTCAACTTTGGTGGGGACAACAAATTCCTGCCTATTTCTATGGAGACGGCAAAGAAGATTTCGTTGTTGCCGAAAACATGGAAGAAGCGCTTCAACTTGCAAAGGAAAAAACCAACAACCCACAACTATCAACCAGCAACCTAAAACAAGACCCAGACGCACTTGATACGTGGTTTTCGTCTTGGCTTTGGCCAATAAGCGTTTTCAACGGAATCTTAGAGCCGGAAAATAAAGAAATTAACTATTACTACCCAACCAACGACCTCGTTACAGCACCAGAAATTCTTTTCTTTTGGGTAGCTCGAATGATCATAGCTGGCTATGAATATAGAAATGAAAAACCTTTTACAAACGTTTATCTAACTGGAATTGTACGCGATAAACAGCGCCGGAAGATGAGCAAATCCTTGGGCAATTCCCCCGATCCAATAGACTTAATGAATACATACGGAGCCGATGGCGTTCGCGTTGGTATGCTATTGAGTTCTCCCGCCGGTAATGATTTAATGTTCGACGAAGACCTTTGCAAACAGGGTAGTGCCTTCGTAAATAAAATATGGAACGCGTACCGATTGATTGACGGTTGGGAAGTTTCTTTAGAAAAAGAGCAATCGCAAAGTGACATTATTGCCTTGCAATGGTACCGTAGCAAATTCCAAAAAGCATTGGCTGAAATAGAAGACCATTACGGCAAATACCGCATTAGCGATGCGTTGATGGCAACATATAAATTGATTTGGGACGATTTCTGTTCATGGCTTTTGGAAACGGTAAAACCACCTTTCGGGGAAAAGATTTCAGAGAAAACCTACCTTGAAATTATTTCTGTTTTGGAAGATAATTTGAAGGTGCTTCACCCGTTCGTTCCTTTCATTTCTGAAGAAATATGGCAGCACATTACCCAGCGCGATATTTCCGAAGCGTTGATAATTTCAGAATGGCCTAAACCTGAAACTTTTGACGAAAAAATCATAAAAGACTTCGAATTCGCTTCCGAAGTAATCTCCGGAATCCGCACCATTCGGAAAGAGAAGAATATTTCGTTTAAAGATACAATAGAACTTTCCGTCCTTAATAACGACAATACTTCAAAGGAATTTGATGTCTTAATCTCAAAGCTAGGTAACGTTTCTTCATTGAGTTACATTTCAGAAAAACTGGACGGCGCCCTTACTTTCCGGGTAAAAAGCAATGAATATTTCATTCCAATTGCCGGCGCGATAAATGTTGAGGAAGAAATAGCAAAACTTTCCGAAGAATTGAAATATACTGAAGGTTTTCTAAGAAGTGTACAAAGCAAATTGAAGAACGAACGCTTCGTAAACAGCGCCCCAGAGCAGGTTGTGGCCATGGAGAAGCAGAAGGAAGCAGATGCTTTGGCTAAGATTGAAACCTTGAAAGCGAGTTTGGCTGGGCTTCAGTAAAATTCAAGAGCCGTTAAAAACTCTTAATTTGTGGTAAAGCAAGGTTAATTAATACTATCACGGCTCATTCTGTTTGTACCTTTCCCATAAATTATACAATTATGGACCAAGGAAAATTTAATGAAATGGAAAAGATGCTCCACAAACTGGAAGACATCAAGAACAGTCAAAAAAGTATTATTGACAAAATTAACTACGTAATCACCGATCTTTTTCAGCATCCCGACAAGGATTTAGAGAAAGCAATGGAAGCTGCACACGAGCGAGCTTCAGAAAATGTTGACAAAATTCGGGAAGCCATTGAGGAATATGAAATTAAATTCAACAAGGAGCAACAGGCTTAGATTATTTCCTGTATAGAAAATATTGGGTTACGGCTTCTATATAAAGTTTTTTGGCTTCATCACAAGTTAGACCGCGAGTTTGGAAAAGAGCGTTGGTCTTAAAAGCTGAAATAAGTGGTTTGCTGCCGGTGGGGCTGTCAGCGTCATTGGTAGCGCGTTTGTAGTAAGCATACAAACGCAAAAGAACATCTGCCGGAAAAGGTTCCGTGTGTTCGTTGATGCTTTTCACGGCATTCTTAAAGGCTATATCAAGCTCTTCAGAAGTCATTATTTTTCAGCAATTATTGAAATTCCTCCTTTTACTTTTTGGTTGAGGGTAACTTTTATTTTTGCATCCAGTGGAAGAAAAATATCTACACGCGAACCGAATTTAATGAAACCACTTTCATCAGCCTGCTCTACTTTTTGATTTACTTCGGCGTAATTTACAATTCGCTTTGCTAGGGCTCCGGCAATTTGCCTAAACAAAACATC
This sequence comes from Aequorivita sp., assembly GCA_030690315.1. Classification (GTDB taxonomy): domain Bacteria; phylum Bacteroidota; class Bacteroidia; order Flavobacteriales; family Flavobacteriaceae; genus Aequorivita. The sequence continues at coordinate 79,878 of JAUYGY010000025.1, read as the reverse complement.
ACCAAAGGCTTCGTTATGTAAAACAACTGTTGTGCGCTCATTTTCTTCGGAAGATTTTGGATGCCAAGCCACCAAATATTTACCGGGATGGTATTTACTGTAAACCACCTTTCCGCCTACGGGATAGCGCGTTATGTGAACGTTTATAGGGCTCATAAATACAGAAACCTGTAATCTTTTATCGTTGAAATATTCCTTTTCAAAAACTTCTTCAATAACCACCACTTTCCCATCAACCGATGATAGAACATAATCTGGATGCACCAAAAAGTTGCGTTTTGGATTTCTAAAAAACTGCAGCACCAAGAGCAAAATGATTATCAAAGAAATAATAACACCACCACGAATGGTTGGGTCTCCCACAAAAACATTTGCCAAAAGGCTAAGCCCGATAACTATTACCAGAGCCATAAAAATAATTTTGAAACCTTCTTTATGAAACATTGTCAACAATTAATAAAAATGCATAAACAAATGGGCTGGCGTAAATAATACTGTCCAGCCTATCATACAATCCCCCGTGTCCTGGCATAATAATTCCGCTATCTTTCACGCCGGCCTGTCTTTTAAATTTAGATTGGATGAGATCTCCAATGGTTCCAAAAAGAGCAACGATGATTGCCATCGCTATCCAAACCCATGCTGGATATTTTTCTGCATCCATTGGCTCATAGTGTTCCAATACTTTAAAGATAACAAATCCCGCTAAAAGAGCACCCAACAAACCACCTACAAAACCTTCCACCGTTTTTTTTGGTGAAATACGCTCCAACAATTTTCGTTTCCCTAAGTTTTTTCCTATTAAATATGCAAAGGTATCATTGCTCCAAATTAAAACAAAGACCGCTACAATAATATGGGGTTTAAAATTTTCTTCGAGGGAAACTCTACTGTCAATATAAGTCATTGGAATTAGGGTCAAGAAAACAAATCCGCTAATAATATAGAAAATTACGGTTATGTATTTTTTCTTTTCGAACATTGGTATCTTATTTGTCCAAAGCACGTCTTTCAACAAAAAAAGATTTACAAACCCACTTAAAATTAAAAGAAGGTACACTGCATTTTCAGTAAAGATTCTATAACTTAAAAAGTAAAAGGCAGCAGCAAGAAGAAAATACGCAATGTAACTTGTTAAATGAACGAGTTTAAGAAATTCGCTCATGGTTATAACTGCGAGTACAAAAAAAAGACCCATAAACCATTCTCGCGAAGTGAACATAGCAATGATAATGATCGAAATGTATAATACGCCCGAGAGGGTTCGTACGAGAATTTCCTTCATATTATAAGTCTTCCAGTAGCAACAAATATAGGTTTTTTGTGCTACTTCCATAACTCATAAAATCCTTTTCTTTTTCGGTTTCAAAGTCTTGAATGGTAGTAATGTTACTAGGAATGTAACTGGAACTTTGGTTTTTTATTATTCTTAAACCTTCGCTAATTGTATCTACAATCTGGCTGGTAGTGGCAAAGATGATGACGTTAAAAGGAAGCTCTTTTAGTTTCTTTTCCTTTATTTGGTTTGATGAAAGCAAAATGGAACCGTTATTTGAAACTAGCGATTCACACGTAGAAAGAAAAAATTTCGATTCGGTATTTTTTCCGAAGTTGAGGTTAAAACCATCAAACTTTTGAATCAATTGTTCGTTAATACAAAACACTTCCTGTTCATACCAATCGTTTTCAAGCATAATACTATCAAACGCCTCTGTTATCTCGTCCCAATTTTCACAATAGATAAATTTACCGCCATTATTTTTGAAGTTGTAAGTAAATTTTTCGTCTATCGGGAGTTTTTGTTCTGGGTAATAACTACTATGGTCGGCTTTGTCGGCACGTTTGGCCTTCTCGTCCGATTTATAGTTAGGGTTTAAAAGCCTTTTAAATAGACTCATTAATGATTCATTGAGGAGTTTATAATTACGTTCCACTTCAAATATATAAAATCTATATTGAAGTTAGGTTACCTAAAAAACAAAGTTTCATTTCAAGAGCAAAAATGGCAATATTATGTTGTTACTGTTCTTGTTGCTTCTTCTGGTATTATGAATGGGCGTTCGCCAAATATTTTCTGAAGGTTGTCCTTAAATATTACTTCTTTTTCAAGAAGAACATTCGCTAATTCGGTTAATTTATCTTTGTTTTCTTCTAAAAGTTTAATAGCCCGTTCGTACTGACTTTCAATAAGTGCGGAAATTTCTTTATCTATCAGTTCGGCAGTTTTTTCGCTGTATGGCTTCAAGAAATTATATTCCGATTGCCCGCTACTATCGTAATAAGTAAGGTTTCCAATTTTATCGTTTAGGCCATAAATAGTAACCATGGCTCGTGCTTGTTTTGTAACTTTTTCAAGATCACTTAAGGCACCGGTAGATATTCTATTGAAGATTACCTTTTCTGCGGCGCGGCCACCAAGGGCTGCACACATCTCGTCCAGCATTTGCTCTGGGTGAATGATCAATCTTTCTTCCGGCAAATACCAAGCAGCTCCCAAAGATTGTCCGCGGGGAACGATGGTAACTTTCACCAACGGAGCTGCGTGCTCAAGCATCCAGCTTACTGTTGCATGGCCAGCTTCATGATAGGCAATGGCTCGTTTTTCGTCCATTGTCATTATCTTGTTTTTCTTTTCAAGACCGCCAACAATTCTGTCAACAGCATCAAGAAAATCTTGCTTCCCTACCGATTTTTTACCGTTTCTGGCAGCTATAAGCGCTGCTTCGTTACAAACATTGGCAATATCTGCCCCAGAGAAACCTGGGGTTTGTTTTGAAAGAAAATCAGTATCTAAATTCTCATCTTTCTTTATAGGGCGTAAATGAACTTCAAAGATCTCCTTACGTTCGCGAACGTCTGGAAGATCAACATATATCTGTCTGTCAAAACGACCGGCACGCATCAAAGCTTTGTCTAATACATCTGCACGGTTTGTTGCTGCAAGAACAATTACGTTTGTATTGGTTCCGAAACCGTCCATCTCTGTTAAAAGTTGGTTCAATGTATTTTCGCGCTCGTCGTTGCTTCCGGAAAAGTTGTTTTTTCCACGGGCACGGCCAATGGCATCAATTTCATCAATAAAAATAATTGCGGGCGACTTGTCTTTTGCTTGTTTAAAAAGATCACGCACACGGGATGCTCCCACCCCCACAAACATTTCCACAAAATCTGAACCTGAAAGTGAAAAGAAAGGTACTTTAGCTTCCCCTGCAACGGCCTTTGCCAATAGTGTTTTCCCTGTTCCTGGAGGGCCTACCAAAAGGGCTCCCTTTGGAATTTTACCTCCTAAAGAAGTATATTTATCAGGGTGCTTTAGGAAATCTACAATTTCCTGTACTTCTTCTTTTGCGCCTTCCAAACCTGCAACATCCTTAAAAGAAGTTTTCACATCTGTTTTTTCATCAAAAAGTTTAGCTTTGGATTTTCCGATATTGAAAAGTTGGCCACCAGCACCACCGCCGGCACCTGAGGACATTCTACGCATTATAAAAATCCATATCCCAATAATGATAACAAAGGGTAGAATACCCATTAAAATATCGCCCCAAACATTATTCTCTGTATCAAAGTTTAAGGTTGTTGGGAGATTGTTTGCGGCTTTTATATCTTGAAAATCCTTTTGAAATATTTGAAGATCACCAAATTCAAATTGATAACTTGGGTCATCTGGACCTGGTGCTAGAAATGATGGCGTATTGTCTTTATTGGAATGGATTTCCTTTGTTTTTGCTTCTTCGGTGAGATAAACCTTCGCAATTTTTTTGTTAATTACATCAACTTTTTCAACATCACCATTTCTCAAAAATTCTTCAAACTTGGCTTGATTGGTCTTTGCAGGTTGTGACCAACTGCCGCCGCCAAAAAAGTTCAGCCCCAAAAATAGAAGGGCAATTGCTATATAAATCCAATAATAAGTAGGTTTAGGCCTCTTTGAATCGTTCTTTTTATTTTTATTTTCTTCAGCCATGTGGCAAATTTCTTTTTAGTTTGTTGTTTCTATTTTTACTGATTTAGCATCGCCCCAAAGCCCTTCAATATCATAAAACTCGCGAATATGTTTTTGAAAAACGTGAACTACAACGTGCACGTAATCCATAAGTATCCACTCTGCGTTGTCGCTTCCTTCAACGTGCCAAGGTTTTTCTTTTAAAGCTTTGCTTACGGATTTTTGAATGGAATTCACAATGGCGTTCACCTGTGTGTTTGAGGTTCCGTTGCAGATTATAAAATAGTCACAAACGGTATTTTCTATGTCTCTGAGGTCAAGAATTTCGATATCTTGCCCTTTTACTTCTTCAATCCCTCGTATTATTTGGGTAATAAGCTGATCTGGTTCTGCTTGTTTTTTCTGCATTAATTAATTTTCTTTTCTTTTCGCAAAGTTATTACTTTTTTGTTTCTTGAAGCGCCTTAAAAGCGTAATACTAAACATAATTATCGTCTTGAACTTAATCAAACTTAGTGCCATCGATTCTACCAATTCCTACTTGAAGCAGTTGGCGAAAGAAACACTGCTACAGGACGAAACTGTTGTGCTTACAAAACATCAACTTTCCGGACGGGGGCAAATGGGCAATAGTTGGCTTTCAAGGCAAGGGCAAAGCCTTACATTCAGTATATTTAAGACTTTTGAAAAGCTGCAAATCGAGCGACAGTTTATGATTTCAATGACGGTTTCATTAGCTATTATTGAAGCATTAAAAAGCTTGGATATTCCTAAAATGGCAATAAAATGGCCAAACGACATATTGTCAGCCAACAAGAAAATTGGCGGGATTTTAATTGAAAACGTTTTGGAAGACAGTTTTGTAAAATATTCCATAATTGGAATTGGGCTCAATGTGAACGAAACAGATTTCCCAAATCTACCGCAGGCAAGCTCACTGAAACTGGAAACTGGGAAAAATTTTCAGTTGGAAGAAGTATTGGATAGAATTGTGAAAAGTGTTTTCAATAATTTAAATAATCTTTCAGCAAAGAATTTTTCAGAAATGAAATGGCTTTATGAAAACAATCTATTTCGAAAGGAAATGGTTTCGGTATTCGAAACTCCCGAAGGTTTACGATTCAACGGAATAATTAAGGGAGTTTCGGACATTGGTGAACTTTTACTGGAAACCGAAATTGCTCCCTCGCAAAAATTCCAACTGAAAGAAATAAAACTTATTTATTGAAAACCACAAAAAAATCGAAATCAAAATACAAATCGAAAACGAATTCGAAAAAGGTTGGGTATATTAAACTTGTTCCAACTTTGAGGCAAGTGTGTCTATAAATTTGGAAATGGGTCCTTTTACCATCATTGCCATCATCGTGTTGAATTGCCCTTCAAAAAGCAACTCTACTGTTGAGGAATTTTCAGAAACTTCTTGAATATTTCCAGTTAACGTAAAAGGAATTTTATCACTGATTGCTCCCAAAACAACTTTGTTCGGCTTTTCAACTTCTTTTACTTCCAGCGCAATTTCTGGCATTCCCTTTAATGCAAAGACAAAAGATTTCTCGCTTAAAACCTCAAATTTGCTAATGTTTTCAGGCATTAACGTTTCAAAGTTTTTTACATCTGTTAAAAAATCACAAAGTGCTGATGCTGATTTTTGGGTGGTTACTTTTTTGCTATTTAGTTTCATTGGGAATATTTTTTATTTTTTATTGCTATTTTTTATTAATGAGACTTGTTGTAAAAGAAATTTATTCATTTGTATTGAATTCTTCATTTATAAATTTTTGAACGATGTTTTTTATTTCTTTTGGACATTTTTCGTGAGGATAAATGAAGCGTTTTCCATTTGGGGAATCATCATGCCATTGTATTAATTCTTGTAATGTTATTTCCGTTAATTCAATTTTTTTCTCAATCAGATACTTACTGCTCAATCCTGCTGTTCAATGACTTTATTTTTTTGTCAAATTCAGTATTTTTAAATGGATTTTTATAGGTCATGTTTTTATTATTTGAAAAGAGAGGCTTTTTTATAACTTTCAGCTCCTAAAAAAATTTTGATATTCTCAACAAATTTTTCCGCAAGTCTTTTTGGGAGTGCTTTTCCTGTTGGCGATAAGTTCAATTTGTCCAAATATCTTGAATCTGAAGTTGGATAAGGAAATTCGGCTTTATTTGTATTTACTGAATTTTCTTCTATGGATTTATCTTTTGCATCAAGTTGAACTATAACAAAATACAAATCAGATTTATCGGATTCTAATAGATCATATTTCATTGTTGTTAAATCAATATCGTCCAAATAGAATGATGTTTTGGTTTCGATATATTTGTCTTTTCCAAAAAAACCAGTTTCATTGATTTCAATTCGGTTATCAATTTCGTGATATTCTATTTCAATTTTGTTGTAACACTTTACCCCAAGATAAAATTCTTCATAAAAAAGGGTCTCAACTATAGAAATTGCTCTTTCTCTTTCCGTTTTAGTTTGTCCAAATGAAATCCCTATAAAAATTAGGCTTAAAGAAAAAAATATAATAGCTTTTCTCATAATTTAATGTTTGTTTGATACTACTGCCCACTGCTACTGAACACTGAGTACTATTGCCCCCACGTTTCAGGATTTTGACGCCATTCCGAAAGCAGTGCCGCTTCTTCGGAATTGATGTATTGTGATCTTTCGGCTTCTTCCAACAACATTTCATAATTGCTCAACGTATTCAAAGTAACATTGGCATTTTTGAAATTTTCTTCCGCTGTTTTAAATCCGTAGCTGAAAATAGCGACCATTCCTTTCACATTTGCATTCGCTTCTTTTAAGGCTTCAACGGCCAACAAGCTGCTTTTTCCCGTGCTGATGAGGTCTTCGACCACAATAACGCTCGTGTTTTTTTCAAGATGGCCTTCAATTTTATTTTGGCGTCCGTGGCCTTTTGCTTCCGGCCGCACATAGCAAAAAGGAACGTTCAAATAATCTGCAACCAAAGCGCCAATTCCTATGGCTCCAGTGGCCACACCGGCAATCATTTCAGGCTTTCCGTAGATTTCCTCAATTTGCTTTGCTAGGTTCTCGCGAATGTAATTTCGAATCATTGGATAGGAAAGTGTGATGCGATTATCACAGTAAATGGGCGATTTCCATCCCGAGGCCCATGTAAAAGGGTTTTGTGGTTGCAATTTAATTGCATTAATTTGCAATAATAACGCAGCGGTTTTTTGCGCCGTTTCTTTGTTTAATATCATTGTACAAATGTATAAAGTTTTTGTAAAAGATATTCCCATTATTCTTTCTACTGAGAAAAATATTGGGGAGCAGTATACCACCATTCCTTTAAAACAGGCACATTTTAAAAAGTTGGTAAAAAAAATAAACAATGGCGAGCTGCTGTATGTGAATTTATATCACAAAAATGCTGAGAAACTAGAGCGTTTTCTCCGGAAGAAGATAAAAGTTGTGGAAGCCGCTGGGGGACTGGTCTATAACAGTAAAAAGGAAATACTTTTTATCCGAAGAAATAAAAAATGGGATCTTCCGAAGGGAAAAATTGAAAAAGGTGAAACCCACCGCGAAGCAGCCATTCGTGAAGTTATAGAAGAAACGGGAGTAAAAGATTTGGAGATTCGCGAATTTTTAATGAGTACCTATCATGTTTTTACGCGCAATGAAAAATTCCGACTGAAAATAACCTATTGGTACGAAATGTTCAGCGACTATGATGGCCCGCTCATCCCCGAACCCCAGGAGGGAATTAAAAAAGTGAAATGGAAAAATTTTCAAAAATCCCAAAAAGCTTTGGAAGATTCCTATGAAAACATAAAACTGCTCTTTCCGAAAGAATATTTAACCACCCACCCGAACGATCGGATAAAGGAGGTGTGATTTTTCGTAGTAAGGAGATTGTTTGTGGATCCAATCCAACTGCGCATACCAGTTTTTTGAAAAATCGGGCTCGGTGCTCTTTTTGGTTTCGAATTCCTTTTTAATTTCTGGGTTTTCATTTAAGAAATTTTCAGCCATATCTTCCCAAACATAAGGCGAAAAACCTTCTTTTTGCTGAAGGATTGCATCGAAAAAATTCCAGTTGAAAAACGAATCAGTCGCTGAAGGTTCCAATGTTTCCAATAAATAGCGAACGCCGGGTTGTTGGGTTTTTATTAAAATATCCCCTTTTTTTACCGAAACATTTTCCGTGCTTTTTGTTACTTCCGTTTTGTAATGAAGATAATGTCCTTCAAACGGGTTTTTCACCGTTTCATAATTTTTAATTCTGTACACTTCAGCGGAAATAGTTGAGTCATTTTTTATTTCTTCGAATTTAATATTATTCAATTTCAAAAGCTCGATTACATTCCAATAGCCTTTTGGAACAATGTAAGCCGAGGGAATTGTCACAGAATCTGTCGGCTTAAAATAATTGTAATAAGTAACAACTTTTGTGAACGGCTTGTCGCGGAAATATTTCAATCGATCGGCACCGGTTATATTGCTCGGCAGCATTTTTCCTTCGAAACCTTTGAATTTTAGAGTTGAATTTTTTGCGGAATCCAATTCCCAAGAAATAGGGTAGTAGCTCCCCACTTTATATTTCTCAACGGCATTTTTTCTCATGTTTTTAATTTGTGTTGCATTATTTTCAGCAATGGAAATGAATGTTTTCATCAATTCATAAGTTCCTTCAACCCTTTGTTTATATGGTTTCAGCATATGTGTTTCTACAATTAGCCCCAATGTGTTGAACAATGTTGTGTAACCGGAGGAATACCGCGGCGAATCCATAAACTGCGTAAAACCCATTTCGGGCACTTGGTTGAAAACATTCACATATGGCGTGATATCCCATTTTTTTTGGTGAAGCGAATCTTCCAATTGTGGCATCAGCGATGTGTGTAAATAAGTGCCCAATTCGCCGCCCAATTTGTTGTGCTGCGTAAAAAGATGGGTGAGCACATATTGATAATCTGCGCCATTGCTTACGTGGTTATCAATAAACAAATCTGGGTTCAACCAATGGAAAATTTCGGCGAAAGCGCGTGCGTTTTTAGTATCGGTTTTTATAAAATCACGGTTCAAATCATAGTTTCGCGCATTTCCCCTAAAACCATATTCCTCGGGTCCGTTTTGGTTTGTGCGGCTTGTGCTATTTCTATTTAAAGCGCCGCCAATGTTATAAATAGGTATCGCGGCAACAATTGTATTTTTTGGAAGCGGAATTTTATTTTCGGCAAAATCGCGAAAAAGTAGCATGGTGGCATCAATTCCGTCGGGTTCACCGGGATGGATTCCGTTGTTGATCAACAACAGGTTTTTTCCGTTTTTTGAAAATGCTTCTGTAGTTTTCTGTTGGCTTTTGTTTTGTGGGTCAAAAACAACTAAATGAAGTGGAAAGCCGCTATCGGTCTGTCCCATTTCAAAAAGTGAAATTGCGGGATATTTTTTGGCCAGTGCAGTATAGAACTCAATTGTTTGTAAATAGGTTCCAGTTTGCATTCCTTTTGATTCTTCAAATGCCAATGTAAATTGGGCATTTAAAAAATTAATGGAAAAAAGGAAAAGGATTGAAAGCGATTTCATTATAAATTGGTTAAATGAAAAGTTAAAGTTTTTTCAATTTCCAAAGTAAACATTTTTAAATGAGATAATTAGAGATTCTGTTTTTATAAAAAGTAAAATTTATGAGTATTCATAGGCCTAAAACCCTTGTATTTATTAGCTTTGGAAACGAAATTAATAAATAATTAAAAACGAAAAAATGAAAAAAATTACTTTTTTTACATTCACATTATTTGCAACTGGATTATCATTTGCCCAAACAACATTTGCGGGCTCTGTTTCATCTTCCCCAACAGTTATTTCTCAGGAAATTCTTGCTAAAGACGCTTGTTCCCAGGAAGTATTGACAAACAACCTTGAAAACGGTGGTCTGTTCGGAGGCGCTACTAACCAATCTTTGGCCATTGATATTGATGTTCCTGCAAATTCAACTTTTTTGGTTGAAGAACTAATCCCAACTTTCGTTGGAGATGCAACTTCTACTCAATTCGTCTTTTTGGCTAATGATGGTGGTATTCCTGGATCCGAGCTTGCAACTTCAACTGCAACTGAAACTGATAATGTAATTACAGGAAACAATTTCGGGTTCGATTTTCACCAAATTACCTATACTGTAGACACTCCATATCTTATTGAAGGTGGGGCTACCGGAACAAAAATTTGGGTGCAAATTATTAATGATGCTGATGGGTGGGAATCTTCAACTGTATCTTCAACAGGAGAGCAAGGAGCATTTAAAAATGATAACAGCGGTCAGGTTTGGACTATTGGCACATCTGATTATGTTTACCAAGTTAACGGTCAATGTGATATATTGGGTCTAGGTCAAAACGTTGCTGATCTTGTATCAATTTATCCAAACCCTACATCTGGAATATTGAACTTGAAAATGCCAGCAAGTATTGAGGTAAAAAGTGCTGTTATATTTGATATTTTAGGAAAAAAATCGAATGTTGTTTACAGCAATGGTACAATGAATATTTCATCTCTTTCACAAGGTATTTACCTCTTGAAAGTTGAAACAACTGTAGGCACACTTACTCAAAAAATCGTTAAGCAATAATCAATAATCTGTCTTAAATATTGCAAAAACCCCGGCCGCTTGGTCGGGGTTTTTTTATTCCTTGAATTTCAGATGAATTGTTTAGTGATAAAGTTAGGTATTATCCTTTTTTGGCAAATGCACAGTTGCCCAAAATTAATGGTATTTGCGAATCAATAAAAAATCCCAAGGTTTAAGCCTTGGGATTTTTTATTTATAAGAAAGGTATTTTTTATCCGTTCATCGAAATCAAAAACTCTTCGTTATTTCGAGTCTGTTTTATTCTATCATTGATGAATTCCATTGCTTCCACAGGGTTCATATCTGCTAGGTATTTTCGCAAAACCCACATGCGTTGAAGGGTTTTTTCATCAAGCAACAAATCGTCGCGACGTGTGCTGGAAGAAGTAAGGTCTATTGCAGGGAAAATTCTTCGGTTTGAAATTTTTCTATCCAATTGAAGTTCCATGTTACCGGTTCCTTTAAATTCCTCAAAAATAACCTCGTCCATTTTCGATCCAGTCTCTGTAAGTGCGGTTGCAATGATAGTTAAAGAACCACCATTTTCTATATTACGGGCTGCACCAAAGAAACGTTTCGGTTTGTGGAGCGCGTTTGCATCAACACCACCACTCAATATTTTTCCGCTCGCTGGCTGCACTGTGTTGTAAGCCCTCGCCAAACGCGTAATGGAATCCAAAAGAATCACTACATCGTGGCCACATTCCACCAATCTTTTTGCTTTGTCGATAACAATGTTCGCCACACGAACGTGCTCACTCGCTTCTTTATCAAAAGTTGAAGCAACCACTTCGCCACGAACGTTACGTTGCATATCGGTAACTTCTTCGGGGCGTTCGTCAATCAAAAGAACAATTTGATAAACTTCAGGGTGGTTTGCCGCAATTGCGTTTGCAATGTCTTTCAGCAACATCGTTTTACCGGTTTTTGGTTGCGAAACAATCATACCACGTTGTCCTTTTCCAATAGGGGCAAAAAGGTCGATAATTCGTGTTGAAATAGTACTCTGCTTATCCGCCAAGTTGAATTTTTCCTGTGGGAAAAGCGGGGTTAAATGCTCAAATGAAACACGGTCGCGAACCACATTTGGGTTCAGACCGTTTATTTTGTTCACCTTAATTAAAGGGAAATATTTTTCACCTTCTTTTGGCGGACGCACCTCGCCCAAAACCGTATCTCCGGTTTTTAGACCGAAAAGTCGAATCTGCGATTGTGATACATAAATATCATCGGGCGATGAAAGATAGTTGTAATCGCTGGAGCGCAAGAAACCGTAGCCATCTAGCATTATATCCAGTACACCTTCGCTTTCAATTATACCGTCAAATTCATAATCTGGCTCGCGATAACGATTTCGGGAATCTTTGTTGCCGTTGCTCCGGTTGTCCTGAACGTTGCCGTCCTTTTGCTTTTGGTTTGAATGTTTTGGACGATTGTCAGTATTCGTGTTTTCGTTCCGTTGGGGCTTTTGCCTAGTGTCGGTTTCGTTTGAATTTGATTTTTGGTGCTGCGGTTTTTTAACGCTTTCCCTTTTATCATTTATAGAACGATTTTCGTCCGCTGGCTTTTTATCACCATCACTTTTTTTATTCTGAAGTGGTTTCTGATATGGCGGTTTGTTTGGACGGCTTTCGGTCCTTTGCGGTCGAGGCTTTTCGTCTTTATTTTGCGGTTCTGTTGAAGAAGTAGTTTGTGTTTCCGTTTTCTCCGTTTTTTCCGGTTCCGCTTTTTTTATTTCTGGAGCTGGATCGGCCGGTTTAATGACGGCGTTTACCGCTTTTGGATTGGCGGCTTGGTAGTCAAGGATTTGATACACCAAGTCCATTTTTTTTTGAGTGCGATATTTTGGCACGTCAAGTTCTTTCGCTATTTCCTGAAGCTCAGGAAGCTTTTTATCTTTTAATTCTGAAATTTCAAACATGTAGAAAATACTATAATTTAAGTTGATACTGTTTATCCTATTGAGAAGGTAAGTACGTTGAAAAAATTTTCGGAGACTAAGTAACCTTTATTGAGTTGGTTATGAATAGATACTGCAATAATACAATAATAAATTAAAACGTACTGTTATTTTTATTAAAAAGATAGCGTATTTTTGCTGGGCATTTGAGCTTTTGCAATATGATTCAACGTATCCAAACTATATATATAGTAATAGCTGCCATCATTATGGGGGCGCTATATATGTGGTTTCCCATGGTTTTAGGTGAAGATGGAGCTGTTATTATAAACCGCAAAGAACCTTTAGTGTTGGGGTTGATCTTTATTTCTATTGCATTGGCCATTATTTCAATTTTAAGTTTCAAAAAGCGGCAACTACAGTTTGTACTGAACCGTTTAAACATCATATCAAACTTTATATTACTAGGAGTTTTCGTTTACAGATCGCTTACTTTATCCGGAGAAACCTTGGTTTCAGAGAAGGGTATTGGCGTGCTACTTCCCATCATTTCTATCGTATTTTTAGTGCTGGCCAACAAGGCCATAAAAAGGGATGAGGACCTCGTAAAATCTGTGGATCGTTTACGATAAACCAATCTTGGTATATTAGTGCAAGACCCTCAAAGTATGCCAACTTTGGGGGTTTTTTGTTTTTCAAAGTTTAAAGTTTAAAGCTGAATTTACAAAATCCCTCTTCGCTTTTCGCTCATGCTTTTGTAAAAAAATTATTTCTCAAACTCTATAACTTCCAAATTCTGGATTTTTTCGCCATCAATTTCAAAACGTAGCATGGTGCGTACTTGTTGAAAACCGTGCTTTCCCACAGCACCGGGATTCATGTGAAGCAGTCCCGTGGTCTTGTCGGGCATTACTTTAAGAATATGCGAATGGCCGCAAATGAATATTTTTGGCGGATTTGAATAAATTTCTTGCCGAATGGATGGACTGTACTTTCCGGGATAACCACCAATATGTGTTATCCAAACATCAACTCCTTCACACATAAAACGGTTGTGAAGCGGAAATTCCATCCGCGCTTCCGTATTGTCAATGTTGCCGTAAACAGCGCGCAATGGTTTCAGTTTTTTGATGGCATCGGTAACGGAAAGATTGCCAATATCGCCCGCATGCCACACTTCATCAGCCTGTTTTGCATATTTCAGGATTTTTTCGTCAATATAACTATGGGTGTCGCTTAGCAGGAGGATCTTTTTCAAATTGGATTGTTAGATAGTTGGATTATTGGATTGTTAGATTATTGGATTGTTCGATTATTGGATTTTTAGATGCTTAGATTCTTATTTTTAAAATATCACTTCTCATCTTCTCATCTCATCGACTCTTCAACCGCACGAAGGTATTAAGTTTTTCAAATTTATAACAGAAATGCTGGCTTGTAAATTGTAATTTTGTCAATTCTGAAAAAAAATCATTTGCGATATTTCATAGAAATAGCCTATAACGGGAAAAACTATTTTGGATGGCAGCGCCAGCCGGAACAGATTAGCGTACAACAAATTTTGGAAGAAACGCTTTCAACTTTGCTTCGCAGTGAAATAAAAATTATCGGCGCTGGAAGAACTGATACGGGCGTGCACGCAAAACAGCTTTTCGCGCATTTTGATTTTGATGAATTTGGTGATAAAAATGAATTTCTTTTCCGAATAAATTCCTTTCTTCCGAAGGACATTTCAATAAAAAATATTTTTCAAGTGAAGGATGATTCGCATGCACGTTTTAATGCGGTTGAAAGGGAATACGAGTATATTATTTCGTTTGAAAAAGACCCGTTTTTACAGGATTTTGCATATCAAATCAATTACAAGCCAAATGTAGATTTGATGAATGAAGCGGCTAAAACGCTATTGAGCCATAAAGATTTTCAATGCTTTTCGCGTTCAAAAACCGATGTTAAAACGTACAATTGTACAATTGTGAAAGCATTTTGGGAGGCTAAAAATAATAAACTTATTTTTACAATCGCCGCAGATCGTTTTCTTCGGAATATGGTTCGAGCAATAGTGGGAACACTTTTGGATGTAGGTTTTGGAAAAGTTTCTTTGGAAGAATTTCAAAAAATATTGGAAAGTAAAAGCAGGGAAGAAGCCGGCGCTTCGGCACCCGCCCAGGGATTGTATTTGACAAAAGTTATTTATCCGAAGGAGATTTTTTTGGATAGGAAAAAGATTTTAGAATAAAGAATAAAGAATAAAGAATAAAGAATAAAGAATAAAATATTATTTCACAAATCACAAACCCACAAATTAACTAGTAAAAGTGTCAGAAACCACAGGCAACGCATTTGATTTTAAGCTTTTTAAGCGATTGCTGGCTTATACAAAACCTTATAAACTAATATTTTATTTTGTTGCGTTCGCCGCGATAATAATGTCAGTTTTGGCGGTCTTGCGACCCTACCTTTTGAAATTGGCAATTGACGATTCTATGGTGCCGAAGGATGGCGAGGGCTTTATGAAATATGTCATTTTGATGGTGGTTGTATTGATGCTGGAAGTGATTTTTCAATTTGCCTTCATTTTTTACACAAACTGGCTGGGACAAAGCGTGATTCGCGATATGCGCCAACGACTTTTCCGGTTGATGATGAGTTTCAAAATGCAGTATTTTGACAAAAGTGCGGTGGGGAGATTGACAACCCGAGCCGTGAACGATGTGGAAACCATTTCCAGTATTTTCAGTGAAGGGCTTTTTATGATTATAAGCGACCTGCTGAAAATGCTGGTAATTGCAGGATTTATGCTTACCCAAAGTTGGAGGCTTTCACTTATAGTTTTTATTGTTCTTCCATTCATACTTTACGCCACAAGAGTTTTTCAAAAAGCAATGAAAGTTGCTTTTGAAGACGTTCGGAACCAAGTTGCAAACCTGAATACATTCGTGCAGGAACGAATAACGGGAATGAAAATAGTTCAAATTTTTACCCGCGAAAAAACCGAATATCAGCGTTTTCAGGAAATCAACAAAGATCACCGGAAAGCTTGGATAAAAACAGTTTGGTACAACTCAATTTTTTTCCCAATTGCTGAAATGGCTGGCGCCGTGGCCACAGGTTTGGTGGTTTGGTACGGCGGATTGAATGTTATTAGCGGCGGCGTAATTACCCTCGGTATTATTACCGCATTCATTCAATATGCCGAAATGCTTTTTAGACCGTTGCGGCAGATTGCCGATAAGTTCAACACCCTGCAAATGGGAATGGTGGCGGCAAACCGTGTTTTTGGAATTCTCGATACCAAGTCGCACATTGCAGATACGGGAACAATTGATTATGAAAGTACCAAAGGCGAAATTGAATTCAAAGATGTTCACTTCGGCTATAATGAGGACGAAGAAGTGATTAAAGGGATTTCCTTAAAAGCCAATCCTGGAGAAACCGTTGCCATTGTTGGCGCTACGGGCGCTGGAAAGAGCACAATTATCAATTTATTGAACCGTTTTTACGAAATAAACAGCGGTGAAATTTTGATAGATGGAATTTCGTTGAAAGAATACAAGCTATCCTCACTGCGCAACCAAATAGCGGTGGTTTTGCAGGATGTTTTTCTTTTTGCCGATTCAATTTTGAACAATATTACCTTAAATAATCCTAATATTTCCGAAGAAGAAGTAATTGCGGCAGCTAAGGAAATTGGCGTCCACAAATTTATTGAATCGCTTCCCGGCGGGTATCATTATAATGTGAAGGAACGCGGCAGCATGCTTTCATCCGGGCAAAGACAATTGATTGCTTTTCTGAGGGCATCCGTGAGCAAACCGAGTATTTTGGTTTTGGACGAGGCCACTTCTTCCGTAGATACCTATTCTGAAGAAATGATTCAAACCGCGACCGATAAACTTACAACGGGGCGAACTTCAATAGTAATAGCCCACAGATTGGCAACCATTAAAAAAGCGGATAAAATTATAGTGATGGATTCTGGGAAAATTGTTGAGGAAGGCACGCACAAAGAACTGCTAAAACTTCAAAATGGTTTTTACAAAAATCTTTACGAGGTACAGTTTATGGCAGAGGAAGTAATCTAGCTTAAATCTTTTTTCATAATTTTCATCAGTTCATCCGTGTTTTCGAACAGCACAAAATTGCCGTCTTTTAGATACGAAATTGTCCCGTTTTCTTCAGAAACAACCAAACATACCGCATCGGTTTTTTCGGTAATACCAACGGCTGCACGATGCCGAAGACCAAACCGCAACGGAATTTTTTTATCGTTTGAAACTGGAAGAATAACACGGGTTGCAGTTATTCGGTTTTCCTCAATAATCATTGCGCCGTCGTGCAGCGGACTGTTTTTAAAGAACACACTTTCAATAATAGGCTGGTTCACCTCTAAGTTCATTTGGTCTCCAGAGTTTTTTACAAAATCTAAGCTATTATTACGCTGAATAACTATCAGCGCTCCCGTATTTGTACTGGACATTTTTTTGCAAGCGGCAATTATTCCTTCCAAATTGGTTTTAAGGGCAGAATCATTTCCGGATAAGTTGAACTGTCTTAAAAACCTACGGCGCGCATTGAAGTTTGTTGAGCCCAACATTAAAAGAAACTTCCTTATTTCGGGTTGGAAAACCACTACCAAAGCAAACATACCAACCCCTAAAAATCCTCCAAGTATTTTGCTGAGCAGTTGCATTTCCAATAGTTCAGTAAAAATGTAAATGCCGTAAACAATAATAATCCCGACCAAAATATTAATGGCCACGGTTCCTTTCACTAAATTATAGAGGTAGTAAAGCAGAAATGCTACCAGCACAATATCTAGAATGTCTAAAATTCGAATGTCGAGAAAATCCAAGGGTGTGCGTTTTTTGTAAAAGTACTTTAAAAATTTTAATGGATTGCGGTCACGATTTTAGGTTTTCAAACAATTTTACACATTCCATCGCTTCTTTCACATCGTGAACCCGAAGTATGGAAGCTCCCTTTAAAAGTGCGATCGTGTTGAGTGAAGTTGTGCCATTCAACGCACTCTCTGCGGATGTTTCAAGAGTTTTATAGATAAATGACTTTCGGGAAACTCCCACTAAAATAGGCACATTTAAATTTTTGAAAAGCTCAAGATTGTTCAAAAGCTGAAAACTTTGTTCGCGGGTTTTCGCGAATCCAAAACCCGGATCGGCAATAATATCGTTAATTCCTTCGGCACGGGCGAGCGCAATTTTTTCAGCTAAATCTTTTAAAACTTCAACCGTTACGTTTTGATAATCGGTGAGTTTTACCATTGTTTTTGGAGTACCGCGCATGTGCATCAAAATGTAGGGCACTTTTAGCGAAGCAACGGTTTTATACATTTCAGCATCTAAACTGCCGCCCGAAACATCGTTTATAATCGCAGCACCGGCTTCAATTGCTTTTTTGGCAACTTCACTTCGGAAGGTATCTACGGAAATTAAAGCTTCGGGAAAGTTTTTCAGAATACTTTCAATTGCTTCAACAACGCGCCCAATTTCTTCGTTTTCAGAAATCTCATCCGCGCCCGGACGCGTGCTATATCCGCCCACATCTAAAAATGTTGCACCTTCCGAAAGCATTTTTTCGGCTTGTTTCAAAATTTTTTCCTCTGAAAAAGTTTTTCCACCGTCATAAAACGAATCGGGCGTTACGTTAATGATGCCCATCACTTTTGGGTTGGAAAGGTCAATGAGGTTTCCGCGGCAGTTAATTGTCATTTTTTTCGACTTTAATTTTTCAAACTTGGGTTTTTGAGCCAAGAAGCTACAATTTGCAAAATAACTTTAAGGTTTCAACTTTGAACTTTAAACTATTTAAGCGAAATTTACGCAAAATCTTACATATCCATAATGGCGGACACTTCAAATCAGTACAACAACCAAATTGAAAAATGCAGGGAGTTGTTTATCAAGAAAATGCACGACTACGGGAGCGCGTGGCGCATTCTTCGGCTTCCTTCCCTGACCGACCAAATTTTTATAAAAGCACAACGCATCCGCGGTTTGCAGAAAAATAAAGAACAGAAAATTGCCGAAGATGAAACCAGCGAATTTATTGGGATCGTGAATTATTCCATTATGGCGCTCATTCAATTGGAAAAAGGCGTAGTGGAGCAGCCAGATCTTTCTTTGGAAAATGCCACCCAACTTTATGATGAGCAAGTGGCCAAAACCAAACAATTGATGATGGACAAAAATCACGATTATGGCGAAGCGTGGCGCGATATGCGTGTAAGTTCGTTGACAGATTTGATTCTTCAGAAATTATTGCGCGTAAAACAGATTGAAAACAACAGTGGAAAGACATTGGTTTCGGAAGGAATTGACGCGAATTATCAGGATATGATTAATTATGCGGTGTTTGCGTTGATTCATTTGGAAGAAAGAAAAAAGAAAAAAGAATAAAGAACCAAAAACCAAGAAGCATGAGAATTTTAGTCGGAATATCACGAATAATAGTAGGAGTACTTTTTATAATCAGCGGCTTGATCAAGTTGAACGATCCCGTTGGGTTTTCATTTAAACTGAAGGATTATTTCGCACCCGAAGTTTTGGATCTCGGTTTTTTGGTTCCGTATGCCCTTTTAATCGCAATTTTTTTGGTGATTATTGAAGTATTGCTCGGCGTTGCATTGCTTCTGGGCTATCTGAAAAAATTTACGCTGTGGAGCCTTTTGTTGATGATTCTCTTTTTCACCTTTCTCACATTTTATTCGGCTTATTTCAACAAAGTTACAGATTGCGGATGCTTTGGCGACGCCATAAAACTAACGCCTTGGGAGTCTTTCAGCAAAGATATTGTGTTGTTAATTCTGATTTTAATTCTTTTCATCGGAAGAAAATACATCCAGCCATTCTTTTCAACTAATGTGCGAAGCATTTTGATTTTTGCATCCTTCGTTTTTTGTTTGGCAATAACTTATCACGTGCTTCAACACTTGCCGATTATTGATTTCCGTCCGTATAAAATTGGCGCAAACATTCAAGATGGTATGAGTGTGCCCGAGGATGCCCCGCAACCTATTTTTGAATATAAATGGAAATTTATAATTGACGGTCAGGAAAAAATAATAACTACTAATGGTGAATATCCGCAAGTTGATGGGGAATTCATTAGCACCGAAACCGAAATGATCCAAGAAGGCTACGAGCCGCCAATTCACGATTTTACGATGGAAAGGGATGGCGAGGATTTTACGACCCAATTTTTGGAAACCGAAAATCTTGTAGTTGTGATTGCCTACAGCTTGGGTAATACCGAAAAAGATGGATTTACCCCAATAAAGGAAGTTACCGATAAAGCCTTGAAAAACGGATATAACGTGATTGGTCTTTCGGCCTCTTCACAGGAAATGACGGAAGCCTTGGTTGAAGAGTATAAGTTGAATTTCAAGTTTTATTTCTGTGATGAAACCACGCTGAAAACCATTGTGCGAAGCAATCCGGGAATTTTGGAATTGGATAACGGAACCATTAAACAGAAACTTCATTGGAATGATTCGCAAAAATTAGAGCTGCCCGCTGTAAAAAATGCAAGGCCAAAACTGAATCTTTCGTTAAAGCAACGTTTGGACAGTATTGCGGTGCTCGATCAAAAATACCGAAAGTTGATGCAGACACAATCTATTGATGAACGCAAAAAACTAGGCGAAAGCATGGGGCTTTCCGAAGCGGAATACAGTAGTGATCTTTCCCAAATGCAGAATGTATTGGACAGTGTAAATATGGTGTTTGTTGAAAGCTATTTTCTTCAAAATGGATATCCCGGCAAGTCTGTTGTTGGCGAAGAATCCAGCCTTGTTGCCTGGAATGTTTTACAGCACAATCCCGATAAAATTCCGCTCTATCTGCCATTGGTTAAAAAGGCTGCAGAGGCTGGTGAAATACCAAAAACTTCAGCCGCAATGATGGAAGACCGTTACTTGATGATGGAAGGAAAACCACAGATTTACGGTACCCAAGGAATGAGTTATGATGATGCGCGTGGCTCTTTCATTTGGCCAACAGAAAATGCTGAAACCCTTAACCAACGCAGAAAGGAAGCAGGTTTTGAAGAAACGATTGAGGAATACGCAAAAATACTTTTCGGAAAGGATTTTGTTTACCAGCCGCGAACCATGGAACAAATAAAATAAAGCAACGTGGCAAGTTATATACTTCAAAAATTAGGCTATGCGCTGCTCACGTTATTTGGGGTTGTAACTGTGATTTTTCTTTTGTTTACAATTCTTCCCGGCGATCCCGCCCGGATGATGTTGGGACAAAACGAAACCGCCGAACAACTCGCCGTGGTAAAAAAGAAGTACGGTTTTGACAAGCCAGTTTCGGTGCAATATTTGAGATATTTAAATGATTT
This sequence comes from Aequorivita sp., assembly GCA_030690315.1. Classification (GTDB taxonomy): domain Bacteria; phylum Bacteroidota; class Bacteroidia; order Flavobacteriales; family Flavobacteriaceae; genus Aequorivita. The sequence goes on along the minus strand of JAUYGY010000025.1, from coordinate 59,054 downwards.
GTCGCCTATTTCATTTCACAGTAAAAACCCGGAAGATTACACATTTCTAGCGGATGGAAAATATAATGCGGCACCATTATTTTCTGCTGGAAATATAAACATAGTTTTGAAAACACCCTATTTGCGGGAATCTTTTCAAAAGAATGGAAAGGAGGTAAGTGAAGTTATTGCCGAAACGCTCCCAAACACTTTTATTTTGGCAGTCTCTGCGATTATTATAGCAATGTTAATTGGAGTTTTCTTAGGGATTATTTCCGTTCTTTTTAAAGATGGGTTTATTGATAAAATGATTCAATTGGTAAGCACTTTGGGAATGAGCGTTCCATCGTTTTTCAGCGCAATTATTTTTGCATGGATTTTTGGCTTTTTGCTTCACGAATACACAAATTTAAATATGACGGGAAGTCTTTATGAAGTTGATGATTTCGGTAATGGGAAATATATTCAATGGAAAAATTTGATACTTCCCGCAATCGTTTTGGGAATTCGCCCATTGGCAGTAGTGAGCCAATTGATGCGCAATTCGTTGCTTGAAGTTTTAAATCAGGATTACATTCGCACGGCAAAAGCAAAAGGACTTTCTTTCTATCAAATTATTAAAAGACACGCATTAAAAAATTCAATGAATCCCGTGGTTACGGCAATTTCAGGTTGGTTTGCATCGATGCTTGCGGGTGCGGTTTTTGTGGAATATATTTTCGGCTGGAACGGTTTGGGAAAGGAAATTGTAAACGCTTTAAACACATTGGATTTGCCTGTAATTATGGGCGCAGTAATAGTAATAGCCACTTTATTTATTTTAATCAATATTTTTGTGGATATAATTTACGGGTGGCTAGATCCCAAAATTAGTGATCAGTAATAAGTGGTCAGTAATCAGTTAATTTTCAATAGTATCAATTGAATCAAAAGAAATGAGAAAGAAAATAGTAGCAGGAAATTGGAAAATGAATAATGATTTGGCGGAAACCGAAATGTTTTTGGTAGAACTGAAAAAGCAGGTTTTTCCAGAAAATGTAGTGCTTATGCTTGCACCGCCCTTCACAAATTTAAACCACGCATTCAAATCTTTGCGGGAACACAACGTGGAAATAGCCGCACAGAATATGCACCAAAGCAACGATGGTGCGTTTACGGGTGAAATTTCTGCCAAGATGCTGAAAAGTGTGGGTGCTAAAACGGTTATTGTGGGCCATAGCGAACGTCGTGCTATTTTTAATGAAGACAATGCTGTGCTTGCGGAGAAAGTGAATACGGCACTCGAAAATGAAATGACCATTATTTTCTGCATTGGTGAAGAACTGGAAGATCGAAAAAAAGAGAATCATTTTAAATTGGTGAAAACCCAACTTGAAGAAGGACTTTTTCACGTTTCCAACGACTCTTGGGAAAGTATAATTATTGCGTATGAACCAGTTTGGGCTATTGGCACTGGGGAAACAGCCAGCCCGGAGCAAGCACAGGAAATGCACAAATTCATCAGAAAAACCATTGCTGAAAATTATTCGAAAGCAATTGCAGAAAAAGTTTCGATTCTTTACGGAGGAAGTGTAAAACCTGACAACGCAGCTGAAATTTTTGGGCAGGATGATGTGGACGGTGGCCTTATTGGCGGGGCTTCGTTGCAAGTTGATAGTTTTATGAAAATTGTAAATTCTTTTTAATGTCGCAGATTTATATAGGTTATGATTTTAAAGTAACCCCACTTCAGCCTGGAACGGAAATTCTTATTGCTGAATTGGGCTATGCAGGTTTCGAAAGCTTTGTGGAAACGGAAGATGGCGTGTCGGCATATATTCAAAAAGATGAATGGAATGCTGCTATTTTAGAGGAAATTGAAATTCTTAATTCCAAAGAATTCAAGATTGAGTATATTTTTTCAGAAATAGAACAAGTCAACTGGAATTCAGAATGGGAAAAAAACTTTGACGCAATTGAAGTGGACGGAAAATGTACTGTCCGCGCGCCATTTCACCCAGCTAAAAATTTTGAATACGAAATCGTGATAGAGCCCAAAATGTCTTTTGGCACGGGGCATCACGAAACCACTTTTATGATGCTTCAGTTTATTTTGGAGAATAATTTTCAAAACAAAACAGTGCTCGATATGGGTTGCGGAACGGCTGTTTTGGCAATTTTGGCAGCAATGCGTGGCGCTTCAAAATTGGACGCCATTGATATTGATGAGTGGTGTTTTGAGAATTCAATGGAGAATATCCAAAGGAATAATTGTGAAAATATTTCGGTGTATTTGGGTGATGCTTCATTGTTGAAAGGCAGGAAATATGATGTGGTAATTGCCAATATCAACAGGAATATTTTACTTAATGATATGCAGATATATAGCGAAACTTTGAAGAATGGCGGCGAACTTTATTTAAGTGGTTTTTACACTGAAGATTTGCCAATTATCACAGAAACTTGCAATAATATAGGACTCGCTTTCGTTGAAAATAAAGAGAAAAATAATTGGGTTGCAGCAAAGTTTAAAATTTAGTAAATTTAATTGTTTTAGGAATTTTATAAAATTATGAGTACCAAAGAAAAAATTCAGGAAGATGTATCGGTTTTGGAAAAGGAAAGCAACCATAATGAGATAGTGCTTTACAATGACGATGTAAATACGTTCGACCACGTAATAAACAGCTTGATCTTCGCTTGCGAACACACTCCAGAACAGGCTGAGCAGTGTTCAATCATTGTTCATTACAAAGGAAAGTGCACCGTAAAAACTGGGGAATTTAGTGAGCTAAAACCCCGTTGCACAATGCTATTGGAAGCTGGATTGAGTGCTGAAATAATTTAAAACCATTCAAAATATAATCCAGATACAATTACGCTGATTATTAAAATTATCAAAACAACAATTATAAAACCTGCCCCAAAGCGGGTTTTTTTATTGTCCTGAAAAATGTAATCTCTTTCTTTTTTGTCGTCAGAATCTTTTACTATTTTGGTCATATTGATGTTTTTAAAGACTCCAAATTAATTAAAATAAGGCATACGCCGTTAAAAATTGGCAATAAAAAAACCACGTTTTTTTGAAACGTGGTTTCTTGTTTGTGACCTTGCCAGGATTCAAACCTGGAACCTCCTGAGCCGTAATCAGGTGCGCTATTCAGTTGCGCCACAAGGCCAAATTAATTTCGCTTTAAGCGGGTGCAAATATATTTCTTTTTAAATTGCAAGACAAATTAATATCTGTAAAAAATGAATTTATCTGAATATATCCGAAATGTTGAAAATTTTCCAAAGGCTGGGGTGCATTTTAAAGATATCACGCCTCTGCTTGCAAATAGAGAAGCCTTCAATTTTTGTTTACAGGAATTGGCAGCAATGGTTGGCAATGAAAAAGTTGACAAAGTTGTTGGCATAGAATCTCGCGGGTTTTTCTTTGGAATGTTACTTGCCCAAAAACTAAACGCAGGTTTTGTACCCATTCGGAAACCTGGCAAACTTCCGTATAATACGTTAAAAGAGCCTTACCAGCTTGAATATGGAATGGACGCATTGGAAATCCATGAAGATGCAATAAAAAAAGGGGAGCGGGTTTTATTGCACGACGACGTTTTGGCTACGGGTGGAACCGCGAGGGCAGCTTGCAAATTAATTGAAAGTTTGGGAGGGGAAATAGTGCAGTGCAATTTTTTGATTGAGCTGGAATTTTTAAAAGGAAATCAAAAACTGCAAAATCAAACAGTTAAATCGCTTCTTAAATATTAATCGAGCGCGTTTTTGGTGACCCATAATTTATATGCGAAGATAGCCATTTGAAGTTTTGAAGCTTTCGCTAGATCTACTTCATCTTTTGTAAAGCTTGGTAAAACCTTCTTATTTACTTTTGCCAAAAACTGAAAAATTTTCTTTTTCATAATATAAAGGTATTGAAATTAGGTTTCTTCATCCTAATAAATCTTTTCTAAGTTTTCTTATCTTTTCTAGGATTTTTCAGAAGATTAATAAATCTATTTATTTTTTCTACTTTTTATTTGCGCATCTGTTTTGGTATCTTCGCAGCCTCTGTAAAAATATATGGAATATTTGTTTGTTTTTTTTGGGTTACTCTTGCTTGTGGTTGGCGGTGAGTTTTTGGTTCGTTCCTCAGTGGCGCTTTCATTTAAGTTTAATCTTTCGAAAATGGTCATTGGCTTAACAGTGGTTTCATTTGCAACTTCGGCACCAGAGCTTTTGGTGAGTCTTCAGGCCGCCCTCAATGGTTTTTCGGACATTGCTTTGGGAAATGTTATAGGCTCAAATATTGCCAACATTGGATTGATACTTGGTATCACCGCTATTATTTCGCCACTTACTATTGATAAAAGTTTTTATAAATTGAATTGGCCGGTAATGATGATTCTTTCCGGCGTGCTATATTTTATTCTGAAAAGCGGCAGTCAAATTTCACATTCCGAAGGAGTAGCGCTGTTGCTGATGCTTTGTGTTTATTTATGGATTTTGATAAAAAAGGCGAAGAAAGAAAGGGAATCAATTCCTGTTGATGACAGTATTGATGAAGGTTTGTCTAAGGCTTCTAATTTTAAAATAATTATTTGGTTACTTCTGGGTGCGGTTTCTCTATATTTTGGAAGTGAACTTCTTGTGAGCAGTGCAATAGATATTGCAGGGCGCTTTGGCGTTAGCGAGCGGGTAATAGCGATAACAATGATTGCGGTTGGAACGAGCATTCCTGAACTTGCAGCTTCCGTGATTGCAGCCCTCAAAAAGGAAAATGCAATTTCCTTGGGAAATCTTATAGGTTCAAACATATTCAATATTTCGTCCGTATTAGGAATTACGGCAATAATCCAACCTATTGCGGTTAAAAGCCAAGAAGTATTAACAAGCGATATTTTCTGGATGATAGGTTTTTCTGCAATCTTGCTTCCGTTGGCGTTTCTGCCAAAATCCTACCAATTGGGCCGAAAACGGGGAATTTTATTGGTCGGGGCATATTCCATTTTTATAGGAATGACTATTTTGAAATAGTTATATTTAATTTACCCCCTAAAAATTTGGGGGGTGTTGAAAAATTTTCTTTTCAGATTAACAAATTAGTTGAAAAATTTAGGGGGTGTATTCTTGTTTTTTATATTTTTGCGCTGTCAAACCATAAAAAAGAAAACATGCCCACTTTAAGATTTCATGCTTTAAAGGAAACATTTAATAGAGTTCCTGTTCCAGTTACTGAACCCGAAAGGCGTTCCGACATTTTTGGAAAAAACGTTTTTAACGAAGCCGCAATGCGTCAGTATCTTACTAAAGATTCCTTTAAAAGCGTAATGGATGCCAGTGAAAAAGGTTCCAAGATTGAACGGCATATAGCCGATCACATTTCCACCGGGATGAAAGAGTGGGCCATTGCGAAAGGCGCTACACATTACACACACTGGTTTCAGCCATTAACGGGAGCAACTGCAGAAAAGCACGACGCGTTTTTTGAAACTACGGAAAATGGACAGGCAATTGAAAAATTTGGTGGCGGACAACTAGTACAGCAGGAACCTGATGCTTCCAGTTTTCCGAATGGAGGAATTCGAAATACATTTGAAGCGCGCGGTTATACTGCTTGGGATCCAACTTCCCCAGCATTCATTTATGGAACCACTTTGTGTATCCCAACTGTTTTTGTTGCATACACGGGTGAAGCCCTTGATTATAAGACGCCTTTATTGCGAGCACTTCAAAGTATTGACGGGGCAGCGACTGCGGTTGCAAAATATTTTGACAAAAACGTTACTAAAGTTATTGCTACTTTGGGCTGGGAGCAGGAATATTTTCTGATTGACAGTGCTTTAGCCAAGTCAAGACCAGATATTTCTTTAGCTGGCAGAACCTTGTTGGGCCATTCTTCTGCGAAGGGGCAGCAATTAGATGACCATTACTTTGGTTCAATCCCAGCACGCGTTCTAAATTTTATGCGTCATTTGGAAACGGAGTGTATGCTTTTAGGTATTCCGGTGAAAACACGCCACAATGAAGTTGCACCCAACCAATTTGAATTGGCTCCTATTTTTGAAGAAACAAATTTAGCAGTAGATCACAACTCCTTATTAATGGACTTAATGCACAAAATTGCCGAAAAACATAATTTTAAGGTGTTGTTTCACGAAAAACCATTTGCTAACGTAAACGGAAGCGGAAAACACAATAACTGGTCATTGGCAACAAATACAGGCGTAAACCTTCTTGGTCCAGGCAGCACACCCATGAAAAATCTTCAGTTTTTAACGTTTTTTATAAATACGTTGAAAGCTGTGAATGAATATGAAGAATTATTGAGAGCTTCCATTGCAAGTGCGAGCAACGATCACCGTCTTGGGGCTAACGAAGCTCCACCGGCAATTATTTCGGCGTTTATTGGTTCGCAATTGACTGAGGTTTTGGACGAGCTTGAAAAAGTGACCAGTGGAAAACTTTCGCCACAGGAAAAGACCGATCTAAAATTGAATGTTGTTGGCAAGATTCCTGAGATTTTATTGGACAATACAGACCGAAACCGTACTTCTCCGTTTGCGTTTACGGGCAATAAATTTGAATTCCGTGCTGTGGGCTCTACCGCCAACTGCGCCAACCCAATGACGGTTTTAAATGCGATTGTAGCAAAACAATTGATAGATTTTAAAAAAGAAGTTGATGGCCTAATACTGAATAAGAAGATGAAGAAAGACGATGCTATCTTCAATGTTCTTAAAGAGTATATTAAAGACTCAAAGAGAATTCGTTTTGAAGGGGATGGTTATGGCGAAGCTTGGGAAAAGGAGGCCAAAAAGCGAGGATTGAGCAATTATAAAACCACACCTGAAGCATTGAAAGCAAAAGTTTCAAAGAAAACAATTGCGCTTTTTGAAGAGCTAGGCATTATGAGCAAGATAGAAATGGAGGCTCGTCATGAAATTGAAGTAGAGGATTATGCGATGCGTATTCAAATAGAAGGACGAATTCTTGGTGATATTGCCCGTAACCACGTAATACCTACAGCAATCCGTTATCAAAACATTTTGATTGAAAATGTTCAGGGTCTTAAGAATATTTATGGAACTGAATTTAAAAAATTCTCCGGTGAACAAATGCGCCTTATTGAACAGATAAGTGAGCATATAGCAAAAATAAATATGGGAATTACTGAAATGATTGATGCTAGAAAGAAAGCCAACAAAATAGAAAATGCAGAGAAAAGGGCATTTGCATATTGTAATGATGTGAAACCATATTTTGAAATAATACGCTATCATTGTGATAAGCTGGAACTTTTGGTTGATGATGAGATTTGGCCCTTAACCAAATACAGAGAACTTTTGTTCACTAAATAATTTAACAAAACATTAACATTTAATGTTAAAAATCGATTAAAGTACTTTAATCGGTTTTTTTATATTTTTCATCTATTAAAATGGCTTTTATTGACAGGAAAAACCACTTTTGAAAAGGGGGATTTCCCCCTTTTTTCCCTTGTGGGCTTGAAAACCTTTGCGTAGTATTATTTTTTGTTGCATCTTTGAATTGTGAATTGATGACAGCAATGTTAGAAAACACATCTCCTCAAAAAGTGTTAAAAACAAACCTATCCCCTTGGTAATTTTGTATTCTATGACAGATCATTATTGTCTGTCTGTGATTCAAAAAATCTTTAAATCTTTCTCTAAACTGTAGAAAATGTTCTTTTGAAGTTCATTTTTCTAATTATCCCCTTTATTAAATTTTGATAGGCCATTATTTATGATTTGTCAAAAAAAATAAGGAAATAGTTCCTTATCAAAAGCTGAATATTTTTTAACCAAATATTAATCTTAAATTTTTTAATTATGAAAAAAGTAGTTTTTTGCGCAGTAGCGCTATTGGCAGGAACAGCAGTGTTCGCACAGTTTAATGACAGTAATGTCCTTCAAGTAGGGGCGTTGAACGGTTCAGCAGTCAACCAACAAGGTTGGGTAAATGACTCAGACGTAATTCAATTGGGCCTTGGGAATGGCTCTAATGTAGATCAGTATGGTATCGCAAACGATTCTTATGTATTACAAATTGGTGTCGCTAACGGTTCTGATGTAGATCAAGACGGTATCCTTAATGATTCCCAAGTTTTGCAATTTGGTGCTTTCAATGGTTCAACCGTAACTCAATTGGGTCTAGCTAACAATTCAGCTGTATTACAGATTGGAATTGGTAACGGATCTGATGTTGACCAGATTGGTATTTTGAACGATTCTGATGTAACTCAAATCGGTATTGGAAATGGATCTGATGTTGATCAGTTTGGTTTTATGAACGAATCTGATGTCCTTCAAATTGGATTAGGAAACGTATCTATCGTTGATCAAATTGGTTTGTTCAATGATTCTGATGTTTTCCAATTAGGAGCTGGAAACGGTTCATATGTTGGCCAATTAGGAATTGGTAACGATTCGGACGTAAACCAAATAGGTCTTGGCAATCTTAGTTTAGTAGGCCAAGTTGGTTTCTTCAATACTTCTTTGGTTAACCAATTGGGTATTGCTAACTGGAGTATAGTTTCTCAAACTGGTCTTGGACACAACAGTGTTGTTAACCAATTAGGTTTAGGTAACGGCTCTTTAGTAGTTCAAAATAATCTATAATAAACTTCAAATAAATAGCTATATTTATAGATAAAGTAGTAAAACTGTAAGAGCACTTTTAAGTGCTCTTACGCTTTACTCAAATAATGAAATGAAAAGAAAGAGATATGAAAAACATAATTAAAATATCGATCGTTATTTTAATTGGGCTCATATGCAGCAATATTTATGCTCAAACATATAGAATTGATAATTCTTCGTCAGCCACTATTGCCAATCTTCAAAACATTAAACAATTTACTTCCCAAACTGGTGCAACCAGCAATACAAGAAATCTCTCTACTTCAAATGATGTTTACGTTCAACAAATAGGAAATGAAAACAATGTTGTTTCCAATACCCGTGCTATTTATAGTAATATTAGTTTATTTCAAAAAGGAAATAATAACGAAGTGTTACTTGATATAACTGCTGGAGCTATAAAAGAAAATGTATTGCAAACTGGAATTAATAATAGTGTTATTGATTTAAACACAAAAGGTTCCTTAATGCATACAGTTGCTGTTTTTCAAAAAGGAGCAAACCAAAATCTTATTATGCTGGGATCAAATTCCATCTCGAATAGTATGATAATCTCAATGCAAGGAAAGAATCAGACTATCATTGTTAGAAACATAAAAAATTAAAATATTTTGTTTACTAAAAAAAACACACATAATGTATTTATTATATTGGCCATGGTATTGGTTTATAATATTGCCTTTTCGCAAGTTTATAATACCAACGTGGAAGCCAAAATAAATTTGCAACAAAATGGAGAAGTAATCCAGATCACTGGATCTGCATTAAATAAAACATCATCCAGCCAAAGTTTGCGATATGTTCTTTCGGTAATTAAAAATAATTCTAGCAATTCAAATAATTCCAAAAATGATCAAAGTGGCCGATTTGTTCTAGACTTGGGAGAAAAAAAGAATCTTTCCACGACCACTTTAAATAGCAATGTAACGGACAGAATTATTATTCTTTTATTAGTTTATGATGAAAATAATAAGCTGTTGGGAATGGACCGTATTGTATTAAATGGTACAGAGGAGGACGTAAAGTTGAAAGAAGTTGAAAATGAAAAAAATCAGAAATTGTTGAATATTTCTCCAGATGCAACTCAAAAAGAAGCGGATGGAATAGTCTTAAAAAATATTGTTATAGAAGAAACAAAGACTAAGCCCGGTAGAGATTTTTATAAAATGTTCTATTCTTTATATTCCTCAAACAATGTAAATGGTGACGAAATAGTTACTGTTAAAGAGGTTTTAGCCATTAATAACAATACTAAAATTGAAATTTTTGTTGCCAATGAAAAAGTTGTAGAATTTTTTATAAGACCCCAAAACGAGTATTTGAAAACAATGTCTGAAATTTCTATTAAAAGAGTTTATTGGTATCTTCAAAAATACAAACAAGACAAAAATATTAAGAAATATTATTAGTTACCTATTATTATAATCTATTGATGCAATTATCATGAAAAGGTAAAAAGATGGAAATATTTGCTTAAATTTGAGAGAGGTCTTCCTTAAATTAGCAAAATTAACTAACAAAATAACCACCCAATGAAATCTGTTATCACACTTCTTTTTTTAATAGTTTCCTCATACGGCTTTGCGCAACAACTGGTTTATACACCAGTAAATCCATCTTTTGGAGGGGATCCTTTTAACTATACTTGGCTTTTGAATTCTGCAAACGCACAAAACTCATTTGATGATTCAACGGGTTTGTCAGGCTTTGATGATTTGACGGATTTAACCAGCAATTTGGACAATCAATTTGGCAATCAATTCGGCGAAAACAATACACCCCCATTAGGCACCTCTACCGAAGGAAATTTTGAATATGAAGTATTCGAATCAACGGCAGGATTGGTGATTAATGTTTTGAATATTGTAACTGGGGAGACTAGCCAAATTATTATTCCAAATTAAAAATATTATGAAAAATACACTTACAAAATTATGTATTGTATTTACCTCTTTTCTTCTGGTAAGCTGTGGCGCGTTTTTCAACCAACCGGTAGGAAACCAAGAGGCGCGTATAGGGGAAACAACAAAGCAAACAAAAAAACTCTACACACTGCCAAATCCTTCTGAACCAATTATTGCTGGGGTTTATAATTTTAAGGACCAAACAGGGCAGTATAAAAGCATAGAGGCAGGAAGTACTTTCAGTACTGCCATTACGCAAGGGGCTACAACAATACTTATTAAAGCATTGCAAGACTCTAAATGGTTTAGGCCGATAGAAAGAGAGAATTTAAATAATCTTTTAAACGAGCGGAACATCATCAGAAGCACGCGTGAAGAATACAAAAAAGCCGATGACAACAGCCCCACGAGGCTAACCCCACTTTTGTTTGCGGGCATTTTATTAGAAGGAGGGGTCGTTTCCTATGATTCTAATATCATGACTGGGGGTGCGGGCGCCCGTTACTTTGGGGTGGGAGGATCAACTCAATACCGGCAGGATAGAATAACCGTATATTTAAGAGCAGTATCAACATCAACAGGTGAAGTGCTAAAAACAGTTTACGTTTCAAAAACAATTTTGTCGCAAGCAGTAGATGTAAGTCTTTTTAGATATGTAAATTTTGAACGCTTATTGGAAGTAGAAACAGGATTCACGAAAAATGAACCTGCGCAGATGGCCGTTCAAGAAGCGATCGAAAAATCTGTTGAGGTATTAATAGTGGAAGGAATAAAAGATAAATTATGGTCCACTGCAGAAGGTGAAGAAAAAAACAAGGAAATTGTGGATGAATATTTACTTGAAAAAGAGGTCGAAGAATCTACGGGACTTTATGAAAGAAGATTTTTGAAAAATGATTTCAGAAATACTGCAAATATTAATTTCGGAATGGCATTGGTTGATGGGGATTATACCACTGGGATATTAGATTATAAGGCGGGATTGGGCTATAAATACCGTATTATTCCAGAACTAAGTATAGGGTCTGATTTTCAATTGTTTAGACTAAATTCTACTGCGAAAACAAACCATTGGTGGTTGAGCGAAAGCCTAAAAGTTGAATATAATATGCTACCTCATGACAGACTTTCTCCACTTTTTTATGCTGCACCCGGAATCTTGTTGTTTGCTGACGATAGCCCTTTGCTTTATCTACAAAGATGGGACTCCTTCTTCAATTTAAAATTGGGCGCAGGACTCGAGTATGATGTTTCACAAAGAGTTTCTTTTGAATTGAACGGCGAGTGGAACGTAACCTTTTCAGATAAAATTGACAATTTACCTCACGGTAGAAGAGATGATTATTATTATACTTTCAGCCTGGGTCTAAATTATCATTTTGGATCTGTAAAATCTAAATTAAAAATTAATCAATAAACCAATGATGATGAAAGAAAGTTTAACATATATAAAGCTGCTGGGCATTTTCTTAGTTCTTTTGGTTTCTTGTAATGAAGATCGGATAAATGAAAATGATTTTGGGATCATTAAAGGAAAAGTTGTTGCCGAAGGAACAAATGCGCCTCTTGAAAATGTGAGAATTTCAACAAGCCCAGTCACCAGCACTGTTTTTTCAGACGATAAAGGAAATTTCAAAATAGAAAATGTACCCGTGGGTGAATACTCAGTCGGCGCAAGATTAGATGGCTATCTTGCTACTTTTGAGCCAGCTACAGTAGTAACAAATGTATCCGTGAATGTTATTTTTGAAATGCAAGTTTCAACTGCAAATAATAGACCTCCTACAGCTCCAGAATTGACCAAACCAGCAGAAAATGAAGTAATAGAAAGTACAGAAGTGGTTTTTGAATGGACATCTGCCGACCCTGAAGAGGACCCAATAACCTACACTTTGGAACTCAGAAATGATCAAAATGAGGATGTACTTTTATTTGATGATTTAACAGATGCTACCTATGTTTATTCAGAATTGATGCTCGGGGCTCAATATTTTTGGCAAGTATCCGCAAAAGATGAATTTAATCCAGCAGTTTTGAGCCCGGTAGGTACTTTTAGAGTGATGAACGCTCCTGTGGAAAACAGATTTTTATTTGTTCGCAACATTAATGGGAACAACGTTATTTTTTCCGCAGATGAAGACGGAAATGAATTTCAATTGACATCTGAAAGCACAAATAGTTATAGACCAAGAAGAAACGTTTCTGCAAATAGAATAGCCTATCTTCAAACCACCGGCGCGCAAGTTGATATTTATACGATGAAGCGCGATGGAACAGATAAAGTAAAGGTTACCTCAAACGTAAAACCTAATGGTTTTAATTTAAATGAGATAAACATAGCTTGGCCAAAAACTAGTGATAGAATCTATTTCCCAAGTTTAGATAAATTATACAGAATACGTTCAAGTGGTCAAGGCCTCCAGCTTTTATATCAAACACCTGATGGTTCCTTGATTTCAGAAGTTGCTGTAAGTGAAAATGATAATTTAATAGTCCTAAAAACTAATAATCTAGATGGATATAATGTTTCTATTTTTACAATTACTTTTAATGGAAACGTATTGGATACTTTAATAACAGGAGTTCCCGGAGCTGCAAGCGGTTTAGATTTATCGGTTACAAATGGTAAAATTATTTATTCATACGATGTATCAGGTTTTCAAAGTTCAGATTATAGGCGGTTGGATTCTAAAATATTTATGTATGATATTAATACGGGAGACCCGCCAGTGGACATTTCTGCTGAAAGACCAAATGGCACCAATGATCTGGAACCAGTATTTGCGCCAAATGAAGCCTTTGTAATTTATACCAATACCTCTAACGACGGTATTTCACGAAAGGACGTTTATACATTAGAGATTGGAGTGGAAGAAACTAGAGAATTATTATATACCGATGCCTTTATGCCCGATTGGGAATAACCAAAATAAATTTCAAAACCCCGAAAGCCCACCTTTGTGGGCTTTTTTTTTGCGTACTTTTGTGCCATAACAATATAAAATGAGCAAAGAGATTTCAAAGCGTTACGCCCAACGTGGTGTTTCCGCAGGTAAAGAAGATGTGCACAACGCCATCAAAAATGTGGATAAAGGGCTATTCCCAAAAGCGTTCTGCAAAATCGTCCCTGATTATTTAACGGGTGACGATGAGTTTTGCTTGATAATGCACGCTGATGGAGCGGGTACAAAATCATCACTTGCCTATACCTATTGGAAAGAAACGGGCGATCTTTCAGTATGGAAAGGAATTGCGCAAGATGCACTAATAATGAATATTGACGACCTTCTTTGCGTGGGCGCTGTGGATAATATTATGCTCTCTTCAACCATTGGTAGAAATAAAAATTTAATTCCCGGCGAAGTCATTTCTGCAATAATTAACGGAACGGAGGAGCTAATTTCCGAAATGAAACAATACGGTGTTACAATCCATACAACAGGGGGGGAGACAGCAGATGTTGGCGATTTGGTGCGAACCATAATCGTAGATTCCACCGTTACTGCACGAATGAAACGAAGTGATGTTATAAATAATGCAAATATAAAACCCGGAGATGTTATTGTTGGTTTGGCCTCTTTTGGGCAGGCTACATATGAAAAAGAATACAATGGCGGGATGGGAAGCAATGGTCTTACTTCGGCGCGACACGATGTTTTTGAAAAATATCTAGCTGCAAAGTATCCTGAAAGTTTTGATTCCTCAGTACCTTCAGATCTTGTTTATTCCGGTTCAAAAAAACTGGATGATTCCGTTCCCAACAGCCCTTTAAACGCAGGAAAATTGGTTCTTTCCCCAACTCGAACCTATGCTCCAATAATAAAAGAAATTTTATCGCAGTTCAGTAATAAGGAAATTCACGGAATGGTGCACTGCAGTGGGGGGGCGCAGACGAAAATTCTTCACTTTATTGAAAATTTACACATTATTAAAGACAATTTGTTTGAGATTCCACCCCTTTTTAAACTTATTCAAGCCGAAAGCAAGACTGATTGGAAAGAAATGTACCAAGTTTTTAATATGGGGCACCGAATGGAACTTTATGTGCCGAAGGAAATCGCAGACACGATTGTAAAAATTTCGGAATCATTCAATGTTAGTGCAAAAATAATTGGACGGGTGGAGAATGCATCTTCAAAGAAACTCACCATCAAATCTGCAATGGGCCAATTTGAATATTAATATTTTCAACTTTTCGGTTTTCTTCAATTAAAATTGAAGGCTATGGCAATAGTTTCCTTTCAGCTAAAAATTGTAAATTTGCACCCATTATAAAAACTTTATGTTAGACAGGCTTCAAATAATAAAACAACGTTTTGACGAGGTGAGCGACCTCATAATTCAACCAGATATTATGAGCGATCAAAAGCGCTATATCCAGTTGAACAAAGAATATAAAGATTTGAGGATTTTGATGGATAAAAGATCAGAATTTTTAGAACTTACCAATAATATTACTGAAGCCGAAGAAATAATATCAGACGGCAGCGATGCCGAAATGGTTGAAATGGCAAAGCTACAACAAGAGGAAGCAAAAACCCGTTTGCCAAAATTGGAGGACGAAATTAAGTTTCTTTTAGTTCCAAAAGATCCCGAAGACGCCAAAAATGCAGTGATGGAAATACGGGCAGGAACCGGGGGAGATGAAGCTAGTATTTTTGCCGGCGATCTTTTCAGAATGTACACAAAATACTGTGAAGCCAAAGGCTGGAAAACCAATGTAATTGATTTTAATGAAGGGACCAGCG
Organism: Aequorivita sp.; assembly: GCA_030690315.1. GTDB lineage: Bacteria > Bacteroidota > Bacteroidia > Flavobacteriales > Flavobacteriaceae > Aequorivita. The sequence goes on along the minus strand of JAUYGY010000025.1, from coordinate 43,790 downwards.
GCGGTTTTAAGGAAGTACAGATTGAAATTGAAGGCGAAGATGTTTACGGCACGCTGAAGTTTGAAGCTGGCGTGCACCGCGTGCAACGTGTGCCACAGACCGAAACACAAGGACGTGTGCACACAAGTGCTGCAACCGTCATGGTTTTTGCAGAGGCTGAAGAATTTGATATTGAAGTTAATCCAAAGGATGTACGTGTAGATTTCTTTTGTTCTTCCGGACCGGGTGGGCAATCTGTAAATACAACTTATTCGGCTGTACGTTTAACACACGTTCCCACGGGAATTGTTGCCCAGTGCCAAGATCAAAAATCACAACACAAGAACAAGGAAAAGGCATTTAAGGTATTACGCTCCAGACTTTATGATATGGAATTAGCCAAGAAACAAGCTGAAGACGCGTTAAAGCGAGGCTCAATGGTAACCAGTGGCGATCGGAGTGCAAAAATTAGAACTTACAATTATTCACAAGGCCGTGTTACGGACCACCGTATAAATTTTACCTTGTATAATCTTGGTAATATTATGAATGGCGACATTCAGGAAATAATTGACGAATTACAATTAGTAAGCAATACCGAAAAATTAAAGGAAACAGGCGAAACTTTTTAAAGAAACAATCTTCTGAAATATAAAGTATGACCACAGAAAATCTAATTTCAGAAATAAAAAGGAAGAAGTCCTTTCTTTGCGTTGGTCTTGATGTTGACCTTGATAAAATCCCTGAATTTCTTTTAAAAGAAGAAGACCCAATATTTTCCTTCAACAAAGCCATTATTGATGCAACCCATCAGTACACTGTGGCCTATAAACCAAATACCGCTTTTTATGAAGCTTATGGATTAAAGGGCTGGCAATCTCTGGAGAAAACCATAAATTATTTAAACGAAAACTATCCCGAGATTTTTACAATTGCCGATGCAAAACGCGGCGATATTGGCAACACCTCTTCCCGCTATGCCAAAGCATTTTTTGAAGATTTAGGTTTTGATGCTGTTACAGTGGCCCCATATATGGGCAAGGATTCAGTAGAACCTTTTCTCGTCTTTAAAGATAAGCACACTATTCTTTTGGCATTAACTTCAAATGAAGGCGCTTTTGATTTTCAAACCAAAAAAATTGGCGATGAAGAACTGTACAAACAAGTGCTGAAAACTTCAAAAGATTGGAAAGATAGTGAAAACTTGATGTATGTTGTGGGTGCCACAAAAGCGGAATATTTTGAAGAAATCAGGAAGATTGTTCCACAAAGTTTTTTGCTTGTTCCCGGAATTGGCGCACAGGGTGGGAGCCTTCAAGAGGTCTGTAAATATGGCATCACTAAAAATATTGGCCTGCTAATAAATTCTTCCCGAGGAATAATTTATGCCTCAAACGGCATCGATTTCGCAAAAGCGGCCGCGGAAGAGTCTAAAAAAATCCAGCAAGAAATGAATACTATAATTGATGGAATTCGTTGATCAATTAAATAGAAAAGTATTTCTTCAAAAAACTCCTTCAAGAATAATATCGCTTGTTCCGTCCCAAACTGAATTGTTGGTAGATCTTGGCCTGCGCAATTCCTTGGTGGGAATTACAAAATTTTGCGTCCACCCATCAAATTTAAGAAGTGAAAAGGTAATTGTAGGGGGTACAAAAAAAGTGAATTATAAAAAAATAAAATCACTTTTTCCAGATATTATTATTTGCAATAAGGAAGAAAATACGGAAGACATGGTGTTGCAGCTTGAAAAAATTGCTCCTGTTTGGGTTAGTGATATTAATGCAATTCCAGAGTGTTTTTGGATGATTGGGCAACTGGGAGAAATTTTTCAATCATCCGAAAATGCTGCCGAAATTATAACTAAAATTGAAATAGAGCTCTCTGATTTACGCAAAATTGTTCAAGACTCAAAAACTAGAAAAGTACTTTACTTAATTTGGAAAGATCCTTATATGGCTGTGGGTAAGAAAACTTTTATAGATGCGCTTCTTCACGAAAATAAATTTATCAATGTAATTGATGCCGAATTATCCCGCTATCCCGAAATAGGGGATAAAGAATTTAAAAAAGCTGATTTAATATTTCTTTCAACGGAACCCTATCCTTTTAAAAATAAAGATGCTATAAAAATGAATGACATTTTTGAAGCTGAAATTAAATTGGTAGATGGGGAATATTTTAGTTGGTACGGCTCGCGTTTAATACAAGGAATTAAATATTTTAAAACTTTTCATAAGGCATAATAATGTTATTCATTGACATGCTACAAAGCGAGATACTTAATTTTAGGGATTAATTTGGTTAATCCTGTATAGCAAAAACCTGCTTTAACAAACTGGTTGTGCGTGCGGAAATATTGTTACGAATGTTTTTTTCCTCGACGCTAATCATTTTATAGACACCATCTAGCGCTTCATTGGTAACATAATCTGTAAGATCTGGATTTACTTTAGTTACAAAAGGAACAGCGTTGTATTTATTAATAATGTTACTCCATATTTGGTCTGCACCTACTTTTGAAAATGATTTTTTAATAACAGGATTAAATTTTGAATACAGTGCAGTATTGGTGCGTTGTTCCAAATAATTTGTGGCTGCATTATCTGGTCCTAAAAGAATATTTTTGGCGTCAGTGAAAGTAATTTGTTTTACTGCACCAACAAATATGGGTGTAGCCTCTTTTACGGCATCTTCAGCGGCTCGGTTTAATGCTTTTATACCTTCGTCTGCTAGGCTTCCTAATCCAATATCTCTTAAGGTTTGATCTACTTTTTGTAATTCCTGTGGTAATAAAATCTTTACTAATTGGTTTTTATAAAAACCATCTGTTTGGGTAAGCTTTGTTACTTGCTTTTCTATTCCAAAGTCCAATGCCTGGCGCAGCCCATTTCCAATCATAGCTGGATCCATTCCAATACCAGTTTGATTGGGAAGTGTGTTAACTACCTGCTGTAATTCGGCGCAGGAAATCACAATAAACACCGAGCAGAAAAGAAATATTTTTTTAAGTAACATAGTTTTAAAATTTTATAATTTCAAAGATAAAAAAAGACCCTCCAGTATTGAAGGGTCTTTTGTTAAAAACTTTAAAAAGTCTTATTTAAGAACTTTAACTGTTTTTGAAGCGTTACCGATAGTTACTTGAACTAAGTAAGCTCCAGAAGCAAGTCCGCTCATATCAATTTTAGGAGAAATTACATCTGGATTAGATGTAAGAACTGTTTTACCCAAAATGTCATAAACAGTAACATTATCAACAGCAGTTTTAGTGCTGATGTTTAATATGTCTTTTACTGGGTTTGGATATACTCTAAATGAATCTGCAGAGAAATCTTGAGTACTTGCACCATCAGTAAATAATACATCATCAACGTAATATTCGTTGTTTGCGTCAATTGAGAAAAAGTCTATTCCTCCAACAGTAGCATCTGCACCAAAGATAACTGGATTACCAGCTACGCCATCAATAGAAAGTGTGTAAGTTGGACCAGCAAGGTCAAACTCAAACTTCACTTCAAACCAGAAATTTTGTGGGTAAGAGTAGGTATTATTAACGGTACCATCAGCATCGATGTCCTCAACAACTCCAGGAGATAAGCCATCTAAGTTAAAAGTAATATTTCCTGAATTAAATACACCGGCTCCACCATTTCCAGCACCTCCACCTTCAGTTTCACCTTGAAAGTTAATGTAACCTGTTTTATCAGAAGGAATGTACATAAAAAATGTCAAATCATATTCACCTGATGTTTGATTTCCTAGAAGCAAAAGAGCATCTTGAACACCGTCACCTCCAATAAAAACTGATTGACTTCCAGAATTTGCAAATGCATCAGTAACAACTGCGTTATCTGGACCTGGTGATCCAGCCCAACTTGACCAATGTGCTTCAAAAAGAGGGCCTAAACTATAGCTCTCTATGTCGTCGTTAATTATCTGCGCATTGGCAGAAAATGCAAAAGCTCCTAAAGTAAGGGCTAATAAGTAAATTTTTTTCATAATGTTAAATTTTTAATTGTTTAATATTGATGCTGCAAGATACAAAAATATTGAAATAAAGCAAATTTTTTTGTTTTTTTTATGATAGGATTATTACTCCAAAGTATCATTTTCGTTACGATTTAAGTAAATTTGCTCTTAAAATTATTATTTAAAATATACTATGCAACAGATAACTCCTTATAAACCAAAATATAAAGTTCGTATTGTTACTGCCGCTTCACTTTTTGATGGGCACGATGCAGCAATAAACATAATGCGACGCATTATACAATCTACAGGGGTAGAAGTTATCCATCTTGGCCACGACCGTAGTGTGGAAGAGGTTGTCAATACTGCCATTCAAGAAGATGCTAATGCAATTGCCCTGACTTCCTACCAAGGGGGACACAACGAATATTTTAAATATATGTATGATTTGCTTCAGGAAAAAGGGGCGGGACACATCAAAATATTTGGCGGTGGGGGCGGGGTTATTCTTCCATCTGAAATTAAGGAATTGATGGATTATGGAATTACCAAAATTTATACTCCAGATAATGGCCGCGAATTGGGATTACAAGGTATGATTAATGACTTGGTGGAAAAGTCTGATTTTCCAATTGGAGATAAGCTGAATGGTGAATTTTCAAAATTACAAAAAAAAGATATGGGCGCTATTGCCCGCATTATTTCATCGGCTGAAAATTTTCCTGACATTGCAAAGGAAACACTTCAAAAAATACACGTTAAAAATGAAAATATAAAAACCCCCGTTCTGGGCATCACGGGTACGGGAGGTGCCGGAAAGTCATCGTTGGTAGATGAATTGGTGCGAAGATTTTTAATAGATTTTCCAAAAAAAACCATAGGTATTGTTTCTGTAGATCCTTCTAAAAGAAAAACGGGGGGCGCTTTGTTGGGAGATCGAATTCGCATGAATGCCATTAATTCTCCAAGGGTTTATATGCGAAGCTTGGCTACGCGTCAAAGCAATTTGGCACTTTCAAAGTATGTTTCAGAGGCTATCCAAGTGTTAAAAGCTGCTGAATATGACTTGATAATTCTTGAAACTTCGGGAATTGGACAGAGCGATACCGAAATTATTGAGCACAGTAATGTCTCTCTATATGTAATGACTCCAGAATTCGGTGCGGCTACACAACTTGAAAAAATTGATATGCTCGATTTTGCTGATCTGGTTGCAATAAATAAATTTGATAAACGTGGTTCATTAGATGCCCTCCGCGATGTTAAAAAGCAATACGTTCGCAATCATCAACTTTGGGAAACACCGCAAAATGAATTGCCTGTTTATGGCACGATCGCTTCGCAGTTCAATGATCCCGGTATGAATAAGCTGTACCAGGCAGTAATGGAAAAAATTGCTGAAAAAACCGAAGCTGACTTAAAAAGCGATTTTCATGTTTCAGATGAAATGGAAGAGAAAGTTTTTGTAATTCCACCTGCACGAACCAGATATCTTTCAGAAATTGCTGAAAATAATAGAGCTTATGACAAAAAAGCTGCGGAGCAAGCGGAGGTTGCGCAAAGACTTTATGGAATTTTCAAAGCAATGGAATCCGTTTCAGGTAATAAACCCGAATTGGATAAAGCTGGTATTGTTTCAGAATCGATAATGAATTCAGAAAAAAACAAAGATTTATTAAAATTGTTGCTAGCTGAATTTGATCGTGAAAAACTTAATTTGGATCCATATAATTGGGAAATCATCATAGGTTGGGATAACAAATTAAATACATATAAAAACCCAATTTATAGTTTTAAAGTCCGCGGAAAGGAACTGAATATTGAAACCCATACCGAATCGCTTTCACACACCCAAATTCCCAAAATAGCCCTTCCGAAATATCAGGCTTGGGGTGATATTTTAAAGTGGACATTACAAGAAAATGTTCCCGGGGAATTTCCATATACTTCAGGTCTTTATCCTTTTAAAAGAACTGGCGAAGATCCTGCGCGAATGTTTGCTGGCGAAGGTGGGCCCGAGCGCACCAACCGTCGTTTTCATTATGTGAGTATGGGTTTGCCAGCAAAAAGACTTTCCACTGCTTTTGATAGTGTAACATTGTATGGCAATGATCCCGACCACCGACCAGATATTTACGGGAAAATAGGTAATGCCGGAGTTTCCATCTGTTGTTTGGACGATGCAAAAAAACTGTATTCTGGGTTTGATTTGAGTCATCCCATGACTTCGGTAAGTATGACCATAAATGGCCCCGCCCCCATGTTGCTGGGATTTTTTATGAATGCGGCTATCGATCAGAATTGCGAAAAGTATATTGCAGAAAATGGAATGACGGATGAAGTTGAAAAAAAAATTGCATCTATTTATAAAGAAAAGGGAGTTGAGCGCCCCAAATATCAAGGCGAGCTTCCAGAAAGCAATAACGGTTTGGGTTTGATGCTTCTGGGTGTAACCGGGGATCAACTTTTGGAGGCTGAAGTTTATAATAGAATTAAATATGAAACGCTCCAACAGGTTCGCGGTACGGTACAGGCAGATATTTTGAAGGAAGACCAAGCCCAGAACACGTGTATATTTTCAACGGAATTTGCACTTAGATTGATGGGCGATGTGCAGGAATATTTTATTGAGAAAAAAGTTCGAAACTTTTATTCGGTTTCCATCAGTGGGTACCATATCGCGGAAGCAGGGGCAAACCCCATTACCCAATTGGCATTTACACTTTCAAATGGGTTCACTTATGTGGAATATTACTTAAGCCGAGGCATGGACATTAACGAATTTGGACCAAATCTTTCGTTTTTCTTCAGCAATGGGATTGATCCGGAATATGCAGTTATTGGCCGTGTAGCTCGCAAAATATGGGCAAAAGCGCTAAAAGAAAAATACGGAGCAAATTCAAGAGCACAAATGTTAAAATATCATATTCAAACTTCAGGGCGCTCGTTGCATGCACAGGAAATAGATTTTAACGATATTCGAACTACGCTTCAAGCGTTGTATGCTATTTATGACAATTGCAATTCATTGCACACCAATGCCTATGATGAAGCAATTACTACTCCTACGGAAGAAAGCGTTCGTCGCGCTATGGCGATTCAATTAATTATAAATAAGGAGTTGGGTCTTGCTAAAAATGAAAACCCAATTCAAGGTTCTTTCATTATTGAAGAATTAACAGATCTTGTTGAAGAGGCGGTTTTAAAAGAATTCGACAGTATAACTGAGCGGGGCGGAGTTTTGGGAGCTATGGAAACAATGTACCAGCGAAGCAAAATACAGGAAGAAAGTCTTTATTATGAAACTTTGAAACACAATGGAGATTTCCCAATTATTGGTGTTAATACTTTTTTAAGTAGCAAAGGCTCACCAACTGTTCTTCCTGCCGAGGTAATTCGTGCAACGGAAGAAGAAAAAATGATGCAAATTGAAACTTTAAAAAACCTTCATAGAATGTTTGCTGACAAGGCAGAAGCTTCAATAGAAAAAATAAAAATAGCAGCTGTTCACAATGAAAATATGTTCGAGCAACTTATGGAAGCTACTAAAGTTTGCTCTTTAGGTCAAATTACGGAAGGATTGTTTGAAGTAGGTGGGCAGTATAGAAGAAATATGTAAAAAAATTTTTAAGCAACGACAAAAAGACATATATTTGTGACAAATGTCATTGTTTTGAAAAAACAAGAAAGCCATATTGATGTAAATTTGGTAAGAGAACCCGAAGTGTTTTATCTGCTTGATAATCCTTTCGATAGAATTGTCAGCGTTTTGGGCGGTGTTGGTCAAGTTGGTCAAGTAGTAAATAGTGATATTGATCTTATTGCGATTACCCGAAAGGGTTTGCCAAAAAGCGTGGCTTTTTCCATTTGTGAAGTTCTGGATATTTCTATGGATAGGCTCAGTGAGCTTTTGCATATTTCCCAACGGACTTTACAGCGTAAAGGTGATGACGATCTTCTGAGTGTTTACAGTACAGAACAGCTTTTTGAAATTGCCGAAGTTGTTTCCGAAGGCATTGATGTTTTTGATACTCTGGAAAACTTTAGGGCGTGGTTGCATTCTTCGCCCTATATTTTTAATGGTCAAAAACCATTAGATTTCTTAGATACAAGGTTTGGCATTCAATATGTTAAAAATACCTTAGGGCGCATCGCCCATGGAATTCCTTCGTAATTGTGCATATCTTCAGAATTGCAAAAACAAAGTATGTAAATGATTTATCAGGTGAAGGTGCCCGATTGTATGGCGGAAGGTGGAACAAAGTTGGTGATCCCATGATTTACTTTTCAGAACATCTTTCTTTATGCCTTCTAGAAATTATTGTTCATGTGGATTATGGAAAACTTCCCTTGGACTATTCTTTTTTAAAGGTTGAAATTCCTGATACCTCAATTAAAATCATTGAATCTATTGATTTTATTAATTCAAAGTGGACTTCGGAAGAAGCTGTAACCCAATTGCAAATGTTCGGGGGCAATTGGTTAAAAAAACAGGAAAGTTTGGCTCTAAAAGTACCTTCCGCAGTTTTGCAAAAAGAATATAATATATTAATTAACCCGACGCATAAAGATTTTAAAAAACTCAAAATTATTGAGATTGATAAAATGGATTTTGACCCGCGATTGTTGCGTTAGTTTAAAATTTAAAGGGTCATCCTCCAAGTGTACTGAAGCTTTCTAAACTTTTTGATTTCTTTTCGAAGTAGTGGAAGAAAATCTTTTCCGTTGCTGCTAACTTTCTCCAAACGTTCACAATTTTTATAAAGCAAATTCGCAAGGCGCATAACTGATGCTGCATATTTATGTTTTTCTTCGGAAAAAAATTGGCTTTCAGCTTTCAGTATCTGTGGAGCCAACGAAACAGATTGCTGTACAATATCACCGGTAAAATATATGTATTTATTTTCTTTCCCATTTCTTTGAAGATAGGCTAAATCGTGGCTTAGGTAAAAGGAAATATGCCTTGATAGGGTAAATATTTCCATGGCCTTCTTATATATGGCAGAGTGGTGAGTGTTTCCAAAAGATGTGGCAGACATTTTTCTTTTTCTTTTTTTAAAGCATACCAAATTTAACAACAAGAATCGTTATCTCACTATAGATTTTAAACTAAATGAATATATTTGCTTTAAATAATAGGTTAATTTTGCTTTAAACTTTAATATGAGCATAGATTCTTTAAATTGGAAAATACTCAATTGTCTTCAGAAAAATGCCCGACAGCCAAACACACAAATTGGCAGACAGGTTGGTATTAGCTCTCCCGCAGTTTCGGAGCGCATAAAAAAAATGGAGGATTCCGGAATTATAAATGGTTATTTTACGTCAGTTTCGCCCTTTGAGGCGGGATATCAGTTTAAAGCTATAATAACCCTGCGTGCCTTTATGGGGAAGTTAAAACCTTTTCTAGAAATTGTGAAAACATATGAGGAGGTTCTAAACTGCTACCGCATTACCGGAAACGAAAATATAGTGATGGAAGTAGTACTGAAAAACCAAAAACATTTGGAGACTTTTATAGACCAGCTCATTGTCTATGGCGAAACGAAGACACAGATTGTACTTTCACACGTTGTTAAAAACAATGATTTAAAGCCTTTAAAATAGCTTCAGCTGTGTTAAAAATGTGACAATTGGATTCGTTTTAAGATTCATGCAAATTTCTTCCTCTTATTTTAGTAAATTAACTATTTCAAAAACTAGCTTAACTATGAAAAATTATACCATTCATTTCTTAATTATTACTATTGTTTCGGCACTTTTAGGATTTACAGGTTTGGAATTTCCTGGAGATTCCGCAGTGCGTGTAATTTGTCTATTTGCTGGAATTGCACTTATGATTTCCTGTTTGGATGCTGTTATAGTTATTAGAAAAAAAAGAAGAAACAATAAAAGTTCGGGCTTTAAAAACTAAAAATCACAGATTTTTAATTTCAGCTTTTTTCAAAAGAAAATAAAGCCAAATTGTTAGCCCCCCCACAAAAAGAAGAAATACTGTGAACACCATCCAAGTGTTGAAATAACCGAAACGGTTAACCATATTCATGCCTCCATTGTGTCCAATTAAATGGGCAAAGCTAAAACTCATACTATACAGGCCCATATAGCTACCTTTCCTTCCTTTGGGCGCCATTTCTAGTGCTAGCGCGTTTGAAAATGGAAAACCGATCATTTCACCTAAAGTCATCAGTAGCATAGCGATGATCAAAACCCCGCTCCAGTTTGTTAGATTTAACACCAAAAAACTAAGTCCCAAAAAGAAAATCCCCCAAAAGGTGGCCATGGTTTTTGATACTTTTTTCCTGTCTAACCAACCAATCAATGGCATTTCAAAAATGACGATAGTTGCTCCATTTATAAATAAAAGCCAGCCTATAATATCTTCCGAAAGGAAATGTACTTTTTCATAATATATTGGCATTACTGAAAAATATTGAACAAATGCAATACTATATGCCACCATAATCAGGAAAAATATCACGAACAACTTGTTTAGATAGGGAGGCAATCCTTCTTTTATTACAACGCTTTTCTCAATGCTTTTCTCTTTTGTTTTTTTGGGTTTCAATAGCATAAATACTCCTCCCGATGCAATCATACAGGTTAACCCATCAATCCAAAAAAGAGAGGTGTAATTAATGTGCGCAATAATCAAGCCTCCCACCAGTGGACCCACTGAGAATCCTAAATTGATAGCCAGACGTATTAAAGTTATACTGCGGGTTGTATTTTCGGGACGGCTGTATGTGTCTGCTGCTACAAAAATTGCGGGCCGTCCTGCGTCTGCCATTAAAGTTAATAAGAAGATTCCGATGCAAAAGCCATAAAATGTATTTATAAACTGAAGCAATATAAACCCAACCCCGCCTAAAAATAAACTTGCCAAAATCACTTTGTAAAATCCAATAGTATCTGTCAATCGCCCACCAATGTATGTTCCAACTAAAGAACCGAGGCCGAAGCAAGACATAATCCACCCAACTTGCGGTAAAGTAAACCCTTCAACATTAATTAGGTATAATGATAAAAACGGAATAACCATTGCCCCGGCCCGGTTAATAAAGGTCACCAATGCCAATAGCCAGATCTCTCGGGAAAGTCCCCGAAAGTTTGCTAGATAACTGGTGTAAATCTTTTTCATGGTTGGTTGGTGCTATAAATGTAAAACGTCCCGGTAGCAGCCGGGACGTTTTTATATTGAATTAATTTATTTCTATATAATCAATACATACATCGCCTGCATTTCTTTCCAGAAATGACCTGGGTTGTTGGGCAGGTGTATGTTCTATTTTTCATTTTTTGTTTAATTTGAAATCAAATGTAGTAAAAAAAATATCTTCTTTTCAAAAAATTAATCCAGAATTCTAACAAAAGCTTGCCCAAGTTTATATGCAGCTTTGGTGTATGCTTTGCCCATCCTTCTGAAACTCGGCCAATCTTTAAGGTTATAGCTTTCATTGTTGGTGCCCATAGCTCTGCTTATTTTTGTAGTAAATATAATGTTGGAAGGATTCTTCGTTTCATAAAAGCTGAGTGTCATAGAAACTTTTGATGGCTCTTTTCCAACAATTACATCATATCCAAAATACATCCAATCACTATTTACCTGCATTGTATATTTTGCTGTATCGTCATTTATATTGAAAACAGGGGCATTTTTATATTCAGCATTTTTTTCGTTTAGAGTATTCATAAACGTTTCCTGCCACTTAGCATTTTTATGATCATCGTAAAGAACAAGCCATCCTTTGGCAGCTTCTTTGTCTTTCCATTCAGATATTTCAACGTACCGTTTTTGAAGAAATTCTGCTTCGGGGACATTCTCTCCATCAAAAGATAAATTGTCAAAAGTAAAAACAACATTTACCTTTTCCTGTGAAGCTAAAAATGAAAGTGCTTTTTTGTCAATGTCAATATGTTGTGCAAAGGTGAATTGTGAACTAATACAGAGAAATAATGAAATGAATAGAAATTTGGGCATAATTTATTTTTGCCCAAAAATAGAAATAATAATGAACTATGAAATAGTTTTCTATTTTTACTGAAAACTTACCAATGAAACAATTAGTATTTCTTTCAATTTTTATGTGCTGTACTCTTGTTTCAGCACAGGATAAATCTCTTATTTCCGAAAGCAAAACAGCTCAAATAGAACTAAATGAAGAATTCAGCAATCCTGACACTACCATTTTGGAGCCCGAGGATTTTAAAAATTTTCATGGTTTGGAATTTTATCCGATAGATGAAAAATTTATTGTGGAAGCGAAATTTATCCGCACCCCAAACGAAAAGCCTTTTTTGATGCCAACCACAACCAGCAGATTGCCGGAATACGTAAAATATGGCGAAGCACATTTCTCTCTTGAAGGAAAGGATTTTGTGCTGAATCTTTTTAAAAGTACAGAGCCTTATGACGAACCCGGCTATGAAGATTATCTATTTCTTCCTTTTACCGATTTAACCAGTGGCGACGGTTCCTATGGCGGAGGCAGGTTTTTGGATCAACGAATTCCGGAAGGAGAGACCATTGTTATTGATTTCAACAAAGCCTACAATCCATACTGCGCATACAGTGCTCGCTATTCGTGCCCAATTCCGCCAAAGGAAAATGATCTTTTAATTAAAATTGAAGCGGGAGTAAAGGATTTTGGGAAGCATTAAAAAATCTTAACCAACCACATTCCCAAAAAAACCATCGCAAAACCAATTACAAAACTGGCGATTGTATAAAGCGCGAACGACATAAAATCACCGCTCTTCAAAAAAATATGGTTTTCATACGCAAAGGTTGAAAAGGTTGTAAATCCGCCACAGAAGCCGGTAGCCAAAAACAGAACCGTATTTTGGGAAAGTGTTTCGTTTTTTAGTGCAACCCCAAGAATAATCCCAATTAGCAAACTACCTAAAATGTTAGCGGCAAAAGTGCCGTAAGGAATCCCTGTTTCATAGTTATTCAAATATTTGGAAAACCAATACCTTAACGTACTTCCCAAACCCCCGCCAATAAAAACCAATGCCAATTGTTTCATAAATAATCGTAAATGTTCATCTACATTCCTTCTTCAACCGGTTCTGGAGTTGAAATTATTGGGATATAAATTTCCGTTAGCCAATTTGCTGGATTGGGTGTTTCTTCAGGGTCGGTAATGTATACCTCAAACAATTTTCCGTTTGGGTCTATTTGAAGGTTGTTCTTTTCAATATACTGTCTTGTTTTTGTGTATGCTTCGGAAATATTTTTATAATCCCCCTTCAACGTTGTTTTTACTGCTGAAACCGGCTCCATAAATCCGCAGACAACAGGGCTGCCTTCGGGCGTAATTACTTGTTCTTTTACAGGAATACAGGTTGAAAAAATAACCGTGCCAGTAGTAGTGTCAAATTCATTATAAATTGTAAACGGCGCGCCGGCCATATTCAGGTTGTTCTGTGTAATAAAGCCCATAACTTGCTCAAGCATTGCATCCAATCGTCCCTCAATTTCGTCCTGTTTTGCTACGGTGGTGGTGTACATATAATAGCCACCGCCGTATTGGGTAACGCCATCAACGTTTATGGAATATTGCTTCATATCTTCGGCTACTTCCATTGCAATTCCCTCCAACCCACTTTTGTTCATTTCGTGCATGGAAGCATCAAAATTGAATCCGCTTAAGGAATAATAGGCTTTATCAATCAAAGTATGCTCGCCTTTCATTCCCCAAGTAACTTTTGTTCCCCCATCCACTTCTTCAAAAGTCCAATATACTTTAGGATTTCTTTCACCAGCGGGTGTATTCAGCGTTAAATCTTGCTCTATTTCTTTATTCGGAATAACTTTCGTAGTAGTCATAGATCCGCTCATTTCGCCATCCCAAGAGTAGGAGGCACCTTCGCCCGAAGTTTTTTCGGCATAGGTAAAAACTATTGTGGAATCTTCTTTTTTCCAAGGACCCCATTTTTCCCAACTTTTATAATCATTTACTTTGTTGAAAACAACTTGTGGCGGCGCTTGGATAATCATTGAATCTTGAATATCATAAGAGCCTTCTTTAGTGCCAAAATAAATGGCACTTCCTATAATAATGATGAGAACAAGAAAGAGTAAATATTTTAAGATTTTCATTTGGTTGGGGTGTTTGATTACAGTTGCTAAGGTACTAAAATTTCATTGATGCTCTTAAAATTCAGCGTTTGCAATCTCGTCACAGGTTCACACTTTTAATATTGCGGAAAATATTTTAGTACATTTGCTGAAATCTAAAAATTTCTTAAAATGAAGAACACCTTTTTTATTGCGATAGCTATGTGCGGATTGCTCTTTTTTTCCTGTAAAGAAAACAAGGAAAACAAAGAAGTAGCACAAATGGAATATACTCCGGCCTCTGACTTTGACTATAATGTTGAGCAGTTTGGCGATATAAAAGTTTTGCGCTACCAAATTCCAGGTTGGGAAAAACTTACCCTAAAAGAACAAACCCTTGTATATTACTTAACACAAGCTGGATTGGCAGGAAGGGATATTATGTGGGATCAAAACTACCGCCACAATCTTACCATTAGAAAAGCTCTGGAAAACATTTACACTAATTATAAAGGAGATAAAACAACAGCCGATTGGAATAATTTTGAAACCTATCTGAAAAAAGTTTGGTTCAGTAACGGGATTCACCATCATTATTCCAACGACAAACATAAACCTGAATTTTCTTCAGATTATTTAAAACAACTTTTAACGGACACTAATACCACTTTGGAAGGCGAGGCTTTTGATGTGATTTTCAACGATAAGGATTCAAAAAAAGTGAACCAAGCCAAGGGAGTTGATAATGTGTTGCAAAGCGCAGTGAACTTTTATGGACCTGATGTAACCAATAAAGATGTGGAAAATTTCTATTCAAAAATGAAATCTCCCGATCCCTTAAAACCACTTTCCTACGGTTTGAATTCTAAATTGGTGAAAGAAAACGGACAGCTTAAAGAATTGGTTTACAAATCTGGCGGACTTTACGGCCCAGCTATCGACAAAATTATTGAGTGGCTTGAAAAAGCAAAGGGCGTTGCCGAAAACCAAGCGCAGGGAGATGCTCTTGGTTTGTTAATTCAATATTACAAAACTGGCGATCTTCAAACTTGGGATGACTATAACGTGGCTTGGACCGCTGAAACCGAAGGAAACATTGATTATATAAACAGTTTTATAGAGGTTTATAACGATCCGCTTGGCTACAGAGGTTCTTACGAAACTATTGTTCAAATAAAAGATTTTGATATGTCCGAAAAAATGTCCGTTGTTTCTGCAAACGCACAATGGTTTGAGGACAATTCGCCATTAATGGATGAACATAAAAAGAAAAACGTTGTTGGTGTAACTTACAAAGTTGTGAATGTTGCCGGAGAAGCTGGTGATGCTTCGCCAAGCACGCCAATAGGGGTTAACCTTCCAAATGCAAACTGGATTCGCGCAGCCGTTGGAAGTAAATCGGTTTCTCTTGGAAATATTATTGATGCATACAACAATGCAGGAAATACCGGCAGATTGCAGGAATTTGTAAACGATTCCACCGAACTTGCGCTTGAAGAAAAATACGGAGAAACTGCCGATAAACTCCACACAGCGCTTCACGAAGTAATTGGTCACGCTTCGGGACAATTGAACCCAGGCGTTGGCGAAACCAAAGAAACCCTGAAAAATTATGCGTCAACTTTGGAAGAAGGCCGCGCCGATTTGGTTGGACTTTATTATTTATACAATCCAAAATTACAGGAACTTGGTTTAGTGGATGATTGGAAAAAAATGGGAATGGCAGCGTATGACGGTTATATTCGAAATGGGTTAATGACGCAATTAATTCGTCTGAATTTGGGCGACGATGTTGAAGAATCACACATGCGTAACCGCCAATGGGTTTCAGCTTGGGTCTTTGAAAAAGGAAAGGCCGATAACGTAATTGAAAAAATTACCCGCGATGGAAAAACCTATTTCAACATAAACTATTATGATAAATTACATGATTTATTTGGCCAATTGCTTCGCGAAACACAAAGAATAAAGAGCGAGGGAGATTATGCAGCGGTGGAAAAATTAGTTGAAGACTATGGTGTTAAAGTAGATCAAACTTTACACGCTGAAATTTTGGAACGCAACAAACAGTTTACTTCTGCACCATACAGCGGATTTGTAAATCCTGTACTAGTTCCAAAAATGGACGACAATGGCGAAATAGAAAGCTTCACCATTGAACAACCAAAAACTTTTGCAGAACAGATGCTGTTTTACGCTAAAAACTATAGCAATTTACCTGCGACGAACTAAGAATATTTTCTTTTCAAATAAAAAGCTCTTCGGATATCCGAAGAGCTTTTTTTATAAACCACTATTCAAAAAAACTTACAGCGTCAACTGAAGTTTAAAACATCCATTTGCACTTATTGTTACTGTTCCGCTCCAATCATAACCCTGACAGCTTGCAGTATAACTATAGTTTCCCGGTGTAAGATCATTAAAATTTCCACCATAACCGTCTATAGTGCAGTCTGGAGTGATACCGTAATAACCACTAATCATGCTAGAACCAACCCCGTTCAAATTTACGGTTATAAAGCCGCAACCGTAATCTTGGTTTGTCCAGAATTTAACACTTCCCATAGGATTACCTCCGCCAACAATAGGTAAGTTTTCTATTAACACAACTAAACATGTTTGAGGATTTAAAACAACCAATCCTTCGCGAATTTCTGTGCCTCCATTTCCTTCAGCTCTTATTAAATGTGACCCTGAGGTGAAAATACCCCCTACTGCATTGGGGTTTCCACACTCTAAACCGTTAGGGAAAAAATAGGTAGATCTGCCAATAAATACATTGTCAACATATATGTTGTACTCATTGTTCAAATCAACAACAGCACCAACATCAATTTGGCCCATATCGCGGCCACCGTAATAAAATTCACAACTTCCATTGTCTGTTACTGCTTCAGGATCGTAGCTATAGCTTAATGGGTCAGTACATCCAGTTTTTTCTGGAGATTCCTCTTCCTCACAGGAAATTGTTGTACAAAAAATTAGTGCTAATAATGCAAAAAACAATTTTGGCTTAATCATATTTTTAATGGTTTTAGGTTACTTTTTTAAATTTTGGAATTTCTTATTGATATTAAAAAAAACAGTACATCAATTTAGTTTTAGAATTTCGTTCCTCCTCAAAGAGAAATAATTGTTCAAACGAATTGATGCACTATGATTTTTCTTTCTTGATAAATAGATTTCAAATTCACTGTGTTCACATTTTTACTGTGTAAGTTGAACACTTTAAATTGATCGGGGTCAAAAATAAGTCAATAAAGAATCTCAAAAAATACCTACTAAGGGGTATTTTTCATGGAAAAATTCAGGAATAATTTTACTTGAAGAAGAGGAATTAAAAATGCCGGTAAATTGTAGAAAATATAACTAGGTTGCCAAATTAATTTTTCAAATACGTTTTTAGAGCCAATAAAAATAGGATGAAAGCAATAAAGCCAATCAAAATCCAAAGACTTCCCTTATACTGTTTTTTGTGAAGTTTTTTATCGCCACGATAGCTATAGATCATTATACCAACAAAGGCAACAAAAAATAAAATAGCAAAGACCAACTGACCGGTAGTAAACATAAATTTGTAGTTTTACGAAGCAAATTTACAACCTTAAACTTATACTATGAAGAATAAAATAGCCGCAGTTTCAGAATTCCATAAAGCTTTTGGCCTTGGAATGAAGGAAACCCCAACCGCCAATCTCGGTATCGAAAAAAACCTACTGCGTTATGAGCTGATGCGGGAAGAAAACGAAGAGTATCTCGAGGCAGCAAATAATGATGATTTGGTTGAGGTTGCAGATGCCTTGGGCGATATGCTTTATATTCTGTGCGGTACCATAATTGAGCACGGAATGCAGCACAAAATTGAAGAAGTTTTCAATGAAATTCAACGAAGCAATATGAGTAAACTGGGCGCGGATGGCAAACCCATTTACCGAGAGGACGGAAAAGTTCTAAAAGGGCCAAACTATTTTAAACCAAATATACAGTCTATTCTTGATAGTTAAAAGAACCAATAAAAAAAAATCCAAATTCTAAAGATTGACTTTTGGAATTTGGAATTTTTTAATTCGAAATTTAGTGCTGTTTACAAAACTTCATATCTCCAATCAAAAGGATCTTCGCTTCTGTTGTATTGAATATCCATAAGTTCTTTTTTGAAACGAGCAGCAAAACCATCATCTTGTTTTTCGAGTTCAAAAGTTTCGTCTTTATAGCTAAAAGCACTAACCGGGCTTATTACCGCGGCAGTACCTGCGCCAAATATTTCTTTAAGGCTACCATTTTTTGCGGCTTCCACAATTTCTGAAACCAAAACGGGTCTTTCTTCCACCTTAATATTGTCATGCTTTGCTAGCGCAATTACACTTTTTCTGGTTATGCCGTCAAGTATTCTATCGCTGATAGGGGCAGTCAATAAAGTATCATTTACCCTGAAAAAAACATTCATTGTTCCTGCTTCTTCCAAATATTGGTGGTTGCTGGCATCCGTCCAAATTACTTGTTGAAATCCTTTTTCGCGGGCAAGATTAGTTGGGAAAAACTGTGCACCATAATTTCCTGCAGCTTTTGCGGCACCCACGCCACCATTTGCGGAACGGCTGTAATGGTCTGCAATAACCACTTTCACATCGCCCGTGTAATATGCCTGTGCCGGCGACATCAAAATCATAAATTTATATTCAGTTGAAGGGGATGCGCCAACGCCAACTTGGGTTGCAATCACAAAAGGACGGAGATATAGCGAATTGCCATTGCCTGGTTTTACCCAATCTTTATCCATTTTTACAAGCGTAGTCAAGCCTTCAAAGAAAATATCCTTCGGAAATTCAGGGATTGCCATTCTCACAGAAGATTTATTGATACGCATAAAATTCTGTTCAGGCCTAAAAAGCCACACTTTGCCGGTATCATCTTTAAAAGCCTTCATCCCTTCAAATACGGCTTGGCCATAATGAAAAACCTTCGCTGCTGGCGAAATAGTGAGCGGGCCGTAGGGCTTAATTGTTGGGGTTTGCCAAGCACCGTCTTTATAATCACATTCAAACATGTGGTCGGTAAAAGTGCTTCCAAAAGTTAAGTTGCTAAAATCCACTTGCCCAATTCTGGAAGTTTCAACTTTTTGTATATTTAAATTTTGTGTTGCTGAAGAATTCATCAAAGAAAAGTTTATGCGGTAAAAATAGGTAAAATTTAAACCAATTAAAATTCAAAAAATCATTAAAATTGCAATCACATATCAATCAATAAATTATTAAACTTATTAAAATGAAAAAAATCTTGTTTATATTCTCGCTATCTGTTATTGCTTTAAGCTGCAAAAACGAAAAAACGGAGGCTACGCCCGTAACTGAAGTTGAAGAAATAGCAATTAACTATCAAGCTTTTGGTGAAAAAATTTCGGATGAAAACGTTTTGACCCAACAACAAATGTTTGAAAAATTCTCTAATTTGAAACCTGGCGATACCATAAATGTAAAATTTGCGGCCACCGTAAAAGAAGTTTGCCAGAAAAAAGGATGCTGGATGAACCTTGATATGGGTGAAAAAGAAGCGATGGTCCGCTTTAAGGATTATGCGTTTTTTATGCCAAAAGACATTGCCGGGCAGGAAATCATAGTCAACGGAAAAGCATACGTTGAAGAAATGAATGTTGAAGACCAACGCCACTATGCCGAAGATGGCGGTGCAACACCAGAAGAAATTGCCGCAATCACAGCGCCTAAATTCACCCTTTCTCTTGAAGCAGACGGCGTGCTGATTCCAGAAGTGCAAAAACAATAATTTTTGGAACGTACCTTATTAAAAACCGGCGACGGATCTTATACATTACATATTGCTGAGTGGGATGAACAGTATCATTCCAAACACGGAGCCATAGCTGAAGCCCTTCACGTTTTTATAAAGGAAGGGCTTTATCATTGGTTTTCAAAAAATTCTTCACAAACAATTTCAATCATGGAGATTGGTTTTGGAACGGGCCTAAATGGTTTTCTCACTTTTTTGGAAAGCGAAAAAAACAAGTTCAAAGTTGATTATACTGGTGTTGAAGCATATCCGTTGCCTGTTGATGTAATTCAAAAAATGAATTACACTTCTCTTCTAAATGCTTCGGAAGAAATATTTGTGCAGTTGCACATTTCTCCCTGGGAAGAAAAAATTATAATTTCTGAAAATTTTAATCTCACCAAACAGCAGAAATTCTTTTCTGAAATAACTGCCGAAAGCATTTTTGATCTGATTTATTTTGATGCTTTCGGAATACGCGTGCAGCCAGAACTTTGGACTGAGGAGATTTTCAAGAAAATGCACAACGCCCTAAAACCAAACGGTGTTTTGGTTACCTATGCCGCCAATGGTAATGCCCGTCGAGCGATGCAAGCGGTAGGTTTTTTCGTAGAACGCCTTCCCGGCCCTCCGGGCAAAAAGGAAATGTTGAGAGGGACGAAATTGCCAAATCCAGAAAAGATAAATGTTGAAAGCCACTAAAAATTTACAATTTAACTTGCAAAAAGCTCAAATAGCAAATTAGAATTTCACGAATTATTGAATCCCAAATTCCGAATTAACCAATCTCAAATTCTTCAATTCATAATCTTCCGTTAACAGCCTTTGCGGTTTACTTTTGAATTTCTAATTTTAAAAGTATGATTGAAAAAGTATTGATAACAGGAGCCACAGGGCTTATTGGGAGTGAGTTGGTAAAGCAATGTCACAAGGAAGGAATTTCTGTTAACTATCTTACGACCAGCAAAGAAAAAATTGAAAACACCCATAATTTTAAGGGTTTTTATTGGAACCCCCAAAAGGGTGAGATTGATGTTGAAGCCTTCAAGGGGGTGAATGCAATAATTAATTTGGTGGGAGCAAGCATTTCAAAACGGTGGACAACAAAATATAAAAAAATAATCATTGATAGCAGGGTTCAATCCATGCAGCTTATTTATGAAACGCTTCAAAATTTGGAACACACTATCGAGCATTTTATTTCGGCCAGTGGAGTAAATATTTATCCAAACTCAAAAACTAAACTTTACACAGAAGAAGATACTGAAGTTGATAATACATTTCTAGCAGAAGTAGTCGTGGCCTGGGAAGCAGCTGCCGTAAAATTTAAAAGTTTGGGCATGGAGGTCAGCAAAGTGCGTACGGGCCTGGTGCTGGCCAAAGAAGAAGGTGCGTTGCCACAATTGGTTAAACCTTTTAAACTTGGGGTAGGCGCCCCATTGGGAAGCGGCGAACAATGGCAATCTTGGATTCATATAGAAGATATTGCTGGCATATATCTTTTTATTCTAATGCATCAATTGGAAGGAAAATTTAATGCCGTGGCACCAAATCCAGTTCAAAACAAGAAAATGACCAAATTAATTGCGTCAAAACTTGATAGCCCGCTTTGGCTCCCTAATATTCCAGCTTTCGCATTAGAATTATTGCTGGGTGAAATGGCTATTCTTGTTTTAGAAGGACAATTGGTCAGTTCCCATAAAATAGAACAGCTTGGCTATTCATTCAAGTTTTACAATCTTGAAAATGCGTTACAGGATTTATTGTAAATAAAAAGAGAGGCATAATTTGCCTCCCTTTCCTTATAAAATTGTTTTTGATTATGCTTTTGTAGCAACCAAAGAAACGGTAATTTTCATTGTGTCATTGATAAACTTATCGCCCAAGTTCGGGAAAATTGATTTTGAACCGTAGTTTACATCCCACTTCGTTCTATCCAATTCAAAAGCTTCGCTTTTCAACAACATTTTATCGCCGTCCATAGTTACGGTTGCAGGAAATTCAACAGCATTTGTTTTATCTTTTATGGTCAAGTTTCCTTTTACCACATTGTTTTCAATGCCAGTCATTTCAAATTTAGCTGTTGGATATTCTTTCACATTAAAGAAATCACCTTCTTTTCCTTCAGCAGTACCTTTTAGGTGTGCTTCCAAATTGGTTTTTTGTTCCCCTTCAAGATCTTCATCAGTGATGCTGTTCATATCAATCACAAAATTTCCAGCTTCAACTATTCCATTGTTCAAATGAACTGTTCCCGAAGAAAGTTTTATTGTTCCGTGGTGCGTGCCGGTAGGTTTTGAGCCTTCCCACATAATTTGAGATGCAGCCGTGTCAACAGTATATTCAGTTGCCATTTCAGTTGCTTCTGCAACTTCCGCAGTAATTTCAGCTTCTTTTTCAGCGTTTTTGCAAGAAAATGCTCCCACTGCCAAAAAGGCCATCATTGTAATTTTTAAAGTTGTTGATTTCATATTTATTGATTTTTGTTTCAAGTGGCAAAAATATACTTTATGCCTAAGTTTTCTCTTAAATTAATATTAAATTAATTGCTGTGACATTTTGACAATTTAGAACAAATGGCAGTACTTTTGCTCCCTTCTGAAAAAATTGAAAGAAACGCCACTATGAGCAAAAACGATAAATTCAAAGAAAACCAAGAAGAAATGGGCTTTGATGACAAGGAAATAAATGAGCAGGAAATTGCTGAAGAAAACGTAAATGACGCCCTTTCTGAATTGCAAGACGAATTTCAGCGCGAAAAAGACCGTTATCTGCGGCTTTTTGCAGAATTTGAAAATTATAAAAAACGTACCTCCCGCGAGCGTATCGAGATGTTCAAAACTGCTGGAGAAGATGTAATTATTTCTATGTTGCCAATTTTGGATGACTTTGAGCGTGCAATGAAAGAAATTGAAAAGAGTGATGACGACAATCTTTATAAGGGTGTTGAGCTTATCAATAATAAATTAAGTGAAACCCTTAAAGCAAAAGGACTCCAGATGATGGATGTTAACGCTGGTGATGTTTTTGACGCAGATTCGCACGAGGCAATTACCCAAATTCCCGCTCCCGAACAAAAATTGAAAGGAAAAATTATAGATGTTGTTGAAAAGGGTTATACACTTGGCGACAAAATAATCCGCTTTCCAAAAGTGGTTATAGGACAGTAAACTATGAAGGAAGATTATTACGAAATTTTAGAACTCTCAAAAAACGCAACGGCAGCTGAAATTAAAAAGGCATACCGGCAAAAAGCACTTAAATATCACCCAGATAAAAATCCGGGCGACCACGAAGCAGAGGCAATGTTCAAAAAGGCTGCGGAAGCATACGAAGTGCTCAGTGATCCAAACAAGCGCTCGCGTTATGACCAATTCGGTCATCGTGCCTTTGAAGGCGGTGGCGGTTTTGGCGGCGGCGGTATGAATATGGATGATATTTTCAGCCAGTTTGGGGATATTTTCGGGGGTGCTTTTAGCGGTGGATTTGGTGGCGGAGGCTTTGGTGGCGGAGGCCGCAGAACGGTAAAGGGAAGTAATCTTCGTATTCGCGTTCAGCTTACCTTAGAGGAAATAGCCACAGGGGTTGAGAAAAAGATAAAAGTAAAACGGAAAAAACTCGCACAAGGCACAACCTATAAAACCTGTTCAACTTGTAATGGGCAAGGCCAGGTTACGAGAATCCAAAACACGATTTTGGGTCGGATGCAAACTTCAGCTACGTGTAGCAGTTGTGGTGGTCTTGGCCAAATTGTTGATTCAAAGCCAGCAAATGCAGATGCAGAAGGAATGTTGGCGACCGAGGAAACGGTATCCATCAAAATTCCTGCGGGGGTTGTGGACGGAATGCAACTAAAAGTTTCCGGAAAGGGGAACGATGCGCCTGGCAACGGGATTCCCGGTGACCTTTTGGTTGCAATTGAAGAGAAACCACACGAAACGCTACAGCGCGAAGGCGATAATTTGCATTATGATTTATACATAAGCTTTTCCGAGGCGGCTTTGGGTACCTCCAAGGATATAGAAACGGTTACGGGAAAAGTGCGCATTAAAATTGATAACGGAGCGCAAAGTGGCAAAATCTTGCGACTTCGCAATAAGGGAATCCCAAGCATAAATGGTTACGGAACGGGAGATTTATTGGTTCACATAAATGTTTGGACACCGAAGTCACTTTCCAAAGAACAAAGAGAATTTTTTGAAAAAATGAGTAATGACGAGCATTTTCAGCCAAAACCAGAAAAGGAGGACAAATCATTTTTCGAAAAAGTGAAAGATATGTTCTCTTAAACAAACGTTAAATAAATATTTTTGCATATATTTGAAATGTCGCTTTTAAAACGAGCGATAATTTTTCTTTTTCATAGCAATTTTTTTTCCCACCCAAGAATTTATTTTTTTGGGTGGGTTTTGTTTTTAAGAACAAATAGTACTTTTATTTTTTCTCAAGTCTTTCTTATGGTTTATTTTTTCTTCTCTGGTTTTGTCCAAAAAAAATCATAAATCTTGCCCCCTTTGGCGGTTAGAGGATTATCAAATCAATATATTTACATACTTCAAACAAAATTTATGGAAAAACTTTTAGTGGTCAATAATGTTTCCAAAACCTATGGTGATTATAAAGCGTTAAACAATGTGTCAATCGAGGTAGAAAAAGGAAGCATCTTTGGTCTATTGGGCCCCAATGGTGCAGGAAAAACAACGTTGATTAGAATTATAAATCAAATTACAATGCCCGATACGGGTTCGGTTATTTTGGATGGAGAGCCCCTTCAGCCGCACCACATTCAATATATTGGGTATCTTCCGGAGGAACGCGGACTGTACAAAACAATGAAAGTGGGGGAGCAGGCATTGTATTTTGCGCAATTAAAAGGACTTTCAAAGCAGGAAGCAAAAGAACGCTTGAAATATTGGTTTGACCGTTTGGAAATTGGCGATTGGTGGGACAAAAAAATACAAGAACTTTCAAAAGGAATGGCACAGAAAATACAGTTTGTTGTTACGGTGCTCCACAATCCGAAATTGCTGATTTTTGATGAACCCTTCAGCGGTTTTGACCCGATTAATGCAAACCTTATAAAAGATGAAATTTTAAAGCTTCGCGAAGATGGAGCTACTATTATTTTTTCAACCCATAGAATGGAATCTGTGGAAGAAATGTGTGATCACATTGCATTAATTCATAAATCGAACAAAATACTGGACGGAAAATTGGTAGATATAAAACGCCAATATAGAAGCAATATGTTTGAAATTGGTTTGATAACTCCAAACCACGCTGTTACTGCTGCCATATTGAAAGATAAATTCGAAATATTTCCCGCAGCTTTCAAAAGCATCAATGACGAGTTGCAGTACAAAGTGAAAGTGCCAGATTCTGTTTCAAAAAATGAGTTTGTAAGCTATTTAATGACACAGGGGCAGTTGACGCATTTTGTAGAGGTAATCCCTTCCGCCAGTGATATTTTTATTGAAACCATCCAAAAAAATTAAATACCAATGAACCATCTTTCTCTAATAATAAAAAGGGAATACCTTACCAAGGTCCGCAATAAATCGTTCATAGTTATGACGTTTTTAAGCCCAATTATATTCGTGGGTATATTCGCATTGGTTGCATATCTCTCCAGTTTGAACAATGATACCGTGCGTAATATTTCTGTTTTGGACGAAAGCGGTTTTTTTACAGAAGAATTCAACAGCACCCCGCACACACGCTACCAAATTCTAACGAATGTTTCATTGGAAGAAGCAAAAAAACAAGCAGAAACCAAAGAAGTTTACGGCTTGCTGTACATTCCAAAAACTGAAAACTTAGAATCGCTTTCCAAAGGAATTACTTTCTATTCCGAAGATTCCCCTTCGCTTTCATTGATGGGTGATATTAATGATTTACTTGAAAATAAAGTGAACACTTTGAAGCTACGGGAAGCGGGAATAGATTCTGAAACCATTAAAAGTCTTCACATAAATATAAATGCAAATCAAGAAACTTTTAAGGGAATGGAAACCTCCAAACTAGGTTCTGGCCTTAAACTTATTTTTGGCGGTGCAGCCGGATATTTGCTGTTTATGTTCATCATTATTTACGGCAACATGATTATGCGCAGTGTGATTGAAGAAAAAACCAGCAGGGTGATTGAAGTGATTATATCATCGGTAAAACCGCGCCTGTTGCTTTTGGGAAAAATATTCGGAACCACTTTGGCAGGAATTACCCAGTTTTTGGTTTGGGTAGTGTTGATTTTAGTTTTAATGACTGTTGTAACATCCGTTTTCGGAATAGATCCCGCTGCCGGTTCTCCTTCGCAACAAGTTTTGGAAAATAGCGTAGATGGCGGAACGCAGCAAATTATACACGATGTAATGCTGGAAATAAACAACCTGCCAATTGCAAATTTAATAGTGATGTTCGTCCTCTTTTTTGTGGGCGGCTATCTGCTGTATGCTTCACTTTATGCTTCTGTTGGCGCGGCCGTTGATAGTGAAACCGACACCCAACAATTTATGATGCCTATTTTAATGCCGCTCATTTTGGCCGTTTATGTAGGCTTTTTCACCGTTATTGACAATCCACATGGAACCGTTTCGCAGGTTTTTTCATACATACCTTTTACCTCGCCCGTAGTAATGCTAATGCGTATTCCTTTCGGGGTTCCGCTTTGGCAGCAGATACTTTCGGTGGTAATTCTGTTCGCAACCTTTGGCGGAATGGTTTGGTTTGCGGCAAAAATTTATCGCGTGGGAATATTAATGTACGGAAAAAAGCCAACGTATAAGGAAATCTACAAATGGCTTAAATACTAAAAGAAAATTGCTGAAAAATGCTATGAATTCGGCAATTAATCAATAATGAAAAAGAAAAATTATGAAAAGAAACATTTTATTGACCGCATTCCTTTTGCTTTTTGTTTTAGGAATGTCGGCACAAACAACAGATTTGGCACGTATTGAATATCTATACCTACCATTTTCAAAAGACAATTCCATAAGCCGTTATCGTGCTTTGGTACAAGCGCCAATTCCTATAAATAAAGAAAAGAAAAACTATTTGGTAGTAGGGTTTGAATATCGTTATGTGGATATTAATATTGGGGAAGCTGAAGATCTTTCAGCATTTATGGGCTCAGTCCCGCCTAATGAAGCTATTCAGAACAATCTTGTAACTTCCGTTCAGCAAATAGATGCCTATTTGGGTTATACTTGGACCGAAAAAAATGATTGGAGGTTTGGTTTAAAATTTGGGCCTAAATTCCAAAGCGATTTTAATGACGGTCTGCAAACCGACGATATAATTTATGAAGGCGCGGTATATGCCATAAAAGACAAGAAAAATGATACTTTGGATGGAAATAAACCATACAGGTTGGTATTGGGGCTTACCTATTCAACCACGCCCGGAAGAAAATTCCCGCTGCCAATTTTAAATTATTACAAAGAATTTCATGCCAACTGGACATACACATTGGGTGTTCCAAAAACAAACGTGAGGCATTATTTAAATGACAATCACAAAGATGCAATCCAAGCTTTTGCTACTTTGGACAATATTTACGCTAACATCCAACAAAATTTTATACCGAGTGTGGATCAAGGTGAAGACGGCAAAGTGGCTGAAAGCATCCAAATGACCACGGGTCTTCTTGGGATAGGTTATGAGCATTTCTTCACCAAACATCTTTTGTTTTATGGTTATGCAGCACACTCTGTTTATAACAATTTTAGGTTGGAAGATGGTGATGGAAATACAACCTATAAAATAAATACCGAAAATTCGCCTTATTTTAGGGCAGGATTAAAATTCAAATATTAATGGCGAGAATACTTATAATAGAAGACGAAGCAGCAATTAGAAGGGTTTTGGTGAAAATCCTTTCCGAAGAGAATCAAGGCTACGAGGTTTTTGAAGCCGAAGATGGCGTGGCCGGAATGGAACTCATCAAAAAAGAAGATTTTGATTTGGTGCTTTGCGATATAAAAATGCCGAAAATGGATGGCGTTGAGGTTTTGGAAGCAACAAAAAAGATAAAACCCGAAATCCCCATGGTAATGATTTCCGGTCATGGCGATCTTGATACCGCTGTAAATACAATGCGTTTGGGTGCTTTCGACTATATTTCAAAACCGCCAGATTTAAATCGATTACTGAATACGGTTCGCATTGCTCTGGATCGAAAAGAACTGGTAGTCGAAAATACGCTTCTTAAAAAGAAGGTTTCCAAAAATTATGAAATGATTGGTAATTCCTCTTCCATCATTCAGATTAAGGAAATGATTGAAAAAGTAGCGCCCACAGAAGCTCGGGTTTTAATTACCGGTCCCAACGGAACCGGAAAAGAGTTGGTAGCTCATTGGCTACACCAAAAAAGTGAACGCAGCAACGGCCCAATGATTGAAGTTAATTGTGCCGCAATACCCAGCGAGTTAATTGAAAGCGAACTTTTTGGGCATGTGAAAGGGGCATTTACATCAGCAATTAAGGATCGCGCCGGGAAGTTTGAAGCTGCAAACGGTGGAACTATTTTTCTGGATGAAGTGGGCGATATGAGCCTTTCCGCACAGGCAAAAGTGCTTCGCGCGCTACAGGAAAACAAGGTGCAGCGCGTGGGTAGTGACAGGGATATTAAAGTGGACGTTCGGGTTATAACCGCCACCAACAAAGATTTAAAAAAGGAAATAGAAGAAGGTAATTTCCGTGAGGATCTTTACCATAGATTGGCGGTTATTCTTATTAAAGTCCCGCCGTTAAATGACAGAAGGGACGATATTCCGTTGTTGGTAGATTATTTTTCTGAAAAAATTTCAACGGAACATGGAACGGCGAAAAAGTCATTCACCCTTAAAGCCATAAAGCTTTTACAGGAATATGACTGGACAGGTAATATCCGCGAACTTCGAAATGTCGTGGAACGCCTCATTATTCTTGGGGGAAAGGAAATTAGCGAGGAAGATGTAAAACTTTTTGCCAGTAAATGAGTCTCAGGTTTGGAAGTCGATGAGTTGAGGAGTTGATAAGTTTAGAAGTCGATAAGTTGAGGAGGAGTTGAGTTTATACTATAATATTTAATTTCTCAAAAACAACAGTATCAGCGGTATCCATAGTATCAACAGCATCAATAGTGTCCCTAAAATCAACAGTATGAAAAACGTAAAAATTGAAGATTTTAAAGTAACCGGACCAATAAAGTTGGATGGCACCCGAAATGATTGGGATTTGGATGCATCAGAAGACGAACTTGAAGACCACTTGGAGGACACCCGAAAAAAACTGGGCAAACTTCAAGATACTTTATACGCTCACGGAAAGTATGCCGTATTGGTCTGCCTTCAAGGGATGGACACTGCCGGAAAAGACAGTTTGATTCGTGAAGTTTTTAAGGATTTTAACGCTCGGGGCGTGGTGGTGCATAGTTTCAAAACGCCTACTGCGCTTGAGAAAAGACATAATTATTTGTGGCGTCACTACATAGCGCTGCCAGAACGCGGAAAGTTTGGGGTTTTCAATAGAACACATTATGAAAATGTTTTGGTAACGCGAGTTCATCCTGAATATATTTTAGGTGAAAACTTGCCCGATGTAAATAGTTTGGAGGATGTTGATACCGAATTTTGGGACAAACGTTTTCAGCAGATCGATGATTTTGAACGGACTATTCAGCAAAATGGAACAATTATTTTTAAATTCTTTTTGAATCTTTCCAAAGACGAACAAAAAATCCGCCAGCTCCGCAGATTGGACAAACCTGAAAAAAACTGGAAATTTTCTCCGGGCGATTTGGATGAAAGAGCTTTGTGGGAAGAGTATAGAAAGTATTACGAAGAAACCATTAACCGCTCCTCAAAGCCACACGCGCCTTGGTATATTATTCCTTCAGACGATAAAAGAACGGCTCGGGTTATTGTGGCTGAAATTATGTTGCAGGAACTCAAAAAATATAAAGACATCAAAGAACCGGAGTTGGATGATGATATAAAGGCGAAAATTTCGGAATACCGCGAACGCCTTAAAAATGATTAATTTTAGTTGCTAAAATAATTTGTAATTCCTTTCAACGCAGTCAAGAACTAATTCTTTTTAAATTATTATAAATGAAAATATCTTTCTTCCCCTCATTAATTTTTGTTTTACTTTTTTCATCAGCCAGTATTTCCCAAAACAACGTTCAGGATTCCTTAATGCTGAAAAAAATATACACCGCTGCGTTAACCGAAGGAAAAAGCTATGAATGGCTGGACTATCTTTCTAATGAAATTGGGGGCAGACTTTCGGGTTCTATTGAAGCGGAAAATGCCGTGAAATATACCGAGGCGCAACTCAATGAACTTGGTTTGGACAAAGTATGGCTTCAGCCGGTAATGGTTCCAAAGTGGACAAGAGGTTTTAAGGAATACGCTTATATTGAAACAGCAAAAGGAGAGAAAACCATTACTGAAATTTGCGCCCTTGGCGGTTCCGTGCCAACTCCTAATCTCGGTATAAAAGCCGAAGTTGTGGAAGTGAAAGGGCTGGAAGAACTTGCTTTATTGGGCAAAGAAAAGGTAGCCGGAAAAATTGTGTTTTATAATCGGCCGATGAGAGCAGATTTAATACAGACTTTTGAAGCCTATGGCGGCTGCGTGGACCAACGATATTCTGGCGCTGCTGAAGCTGCAAAGTACGGAGCACTTGGCGTGATTGTGCGATCTATGACCCTGAGCAGGGACGATTACCCACATACCGGTGCAATGAGTTATGGCGATTTGCCTATTTCCCAACGGATTCCAGCTGCGGCCATTAGTACCAATGGGGCCGAATATTTAAGTAGTCTGTTGAAATTACAACCTAATCTGTTGTTCTATTTCAAACAGAATTGTAAAACTTTTGATGATGTGCAATCCTATAATGTAATTGGCGAAATTACTGGCAGTACAAAACCAAATGAATATATGGTTGTGGGCGGGCATTTGGACAGTTGGGACCTGGGAGATGGCGCTCACGATGACGGGGCTGGCTGTGTGCAGAGTATGGAAGTGCTGCGTTTATTCAAAAAAGTGGGGTATAAACCCAAGCACACTATAAGGGTTGTATTATTTATGAATGAAGAAAACGGACTTCGGGGCGGAAACAAGTATGCCGAAGAAGCCAAACGCAAAGGCGAAACTCACCGTTTTGCATTGGAAAGTGATGCCGGGGGCTTTACCCCACGCGGTTTTACTATTGATGCTGATACGGCAAACTTCAACAAAGTACAATCTTGGAATTCTTTATTTAAACCGTATTTAATTCATTATTTTGAAAAAGGATATGGCGGGGCAGATATTGGTCCACTAAAGGGAAATATTGATGTACTTGCGGGGTTGAGACCAGATAGTCAGCGTTATTTTGATTACCACCATGCGGCCAATGATACGTTTGACGCCGTAAATAAACGGGAATTAGAACTTGGGGCGGCTACTATGGCGAGTTTGGTTTATTTATTCGACAAATACGGGACTGAGTGAGTGAACAGCGGTCAGTGTTCAGTGGCAGTTGGCAGTTTGAATTGAAAAAAAAACCTACCACCAAATCACAAAAAAGCGCTCCATTTTATGGGGCGTTTTTTTATATATCAACGGTGCCTTGTTCATTTTTAACTGTGCATCAATCGTTTTTTTTATTTCAGCAAATGAATACCATTGGGTAATTGATTCTGTTGGCAGAAGCCACTCTTTTTTAGTGGGGATGGCGTATCGGGCTTCTTTATCTTCCTCAAAATCTTTTGGTTTTATATAATAGCCCACAATACAATCTTGAAAATGCTTCGGAAATAGTTCCGCAGATAATTTCTTCGGAAGAAATAAAAATGCCTTTAAACACAATTGTTGGGAAGCGGGTTGGGGGATACCGAGTTCTGTTAACTTTTGAAGGGTAGCTTTAAGGTGAAGTAGCGGAAATTGTTTCAATTTTACTTTTTCAAGCTTATCAAACAAACTGTCTTTTCTGTTTGGGCCGATCCATTTTTCTTCCTCGGTTGTACCGGCATTTTCATCATATAAATAGAATTTACAGGCCAATTCTATGTGAATGGTTTTTTCGGTTTTAAGATTCCGAACTATATAATCCAATTCGCCCAAGGTTTTCTTTACGCCGTGAATTTGAAGATTTGCAGCAAGTAATTGAAAGTTGCTTGATTGTTTTAAATATGCCTCAAAACAAGACTCGGCCTGCATTCCGAGGACTGAGTTTTTTGGAAAATGAAAATTACCTTCATTTATCTTTTCATTAAAAAATTCAAAGTTTTCAAAAGGATATTTTTCCGAATTGATTTTTAAATCGGGAGCGTTTTTAAAGTGCTGTAGTATGCCGGTTGCTTTAATGGCTATCGTTTTATTTCGCTTTCATATTTGGCAATCCATTCAGCAACGGAAATTTTTGTGACCAGTTCTCCCAACAATTCAAACGGTATATTCTTTGGGTTTTTGAAGCGGATGCAACTTTTACCCATATCCAGTTTTCCTTTAGCGTGTTTGGGATATTCCGCCGTAAACCAAGCGTACAATTTTGTATCAAGATAAACGCCCATATGATAAAAAGCTATATGGTTCTTTTGGGAAGCAATACTTAAAAAAGGCAATGCGTCTGAAGGCTTGCAATGGTAACCATTTGGATAGCGGCTGTGTGGCACAACATAACTAATCATTCCATATTGCATGATTTCCTCAAAACCTGGGGGAAGGTTTTTATTTATGGTTTCCCTTAGTTTTTGCATTACTTCCCTTCGGTCTTCGGGAAGCTCTTGAATGTATTGATCGGGTGTTTTAGCGTTGGATTGCATTTTAGTTTTTAGTTTTTGGTTTTTAGTTTTTGGTTTTTGGTTTCAGGTTTCGGGGTGATCAAATTAATTTTATTTGTTTTAAACTTTCAATTCTCAATACTATTTTCCTGCCGAAAATGGAAACAGTTCCAAAGGGTCAAAGTTCCAAACTAAGGGCAATATAAAATAAACCATCAGCGTAAGTAAAATTATGGAAATTATGTTCATTGCGAAACCCGTTTTTACCATATCCGGGATTCGAAGGTAGCCCGAGCCAAAAACTACGGCATTGGGCGGTGTGGCCACAGGCAACATAAATGCACACGAAGCTGCAACTGTAGTGGCAACCATGAGCACATACGGATTTACCCCAAGCCCAATGGCAATAGGCGCCAAAATGGGCAATAACATTGCTGTTGTTGCAAGGTTGGAAGTAAATTCAGTAATAAAATTGACGCTGGCAATAACCACTAATAACAACACCAAAAGCGGAAGCCCTTTCAATAACGTCATCTGTGCGCCAAGCCACGCTGCCAATCCGGTGGTTTCAAAACTTGCGGCAAGTGCCATTCCACCTCCAAAAAGCAAAATGATTCCCCAAGGTATTTTCGCGGCATCTTCCCAAGCAATAATACGTTCCTTTCCGCGCGCGGGAAGTGTGAAAAGAATGATGCCGGCGGCAATGGCAATAATGGTATCGTCTATTCCGGGGATAAAAGGTTCCAATAAAAACGATCTGCCAATCCAACAAATAGCGGTGAGTGCAAAAACGGCGAGTACTGTTTTCTCTTCGCGTTTCATCGGGCCCAGTTCTTTGATTAGACGCTCTATTTCTTCCTTTCCGCCAGGGAATTTCTTTTGTTTAAAAGTAAATGCGACCTGTGTAATGTAATACCAAGCAATAAAAAGTAGTAGCACCGCAATGGGAAACCCGAACTTCATCCACTGCCAAAAACTTATTTCGATATTGTAAACTTCTTCCACATAACCAGCCAAAACTAGGTTTGGCGGGGTGCCAATCAGCGTTGCCATTCCGCCAATGGAAGCTGAATAGGCGATGCCCAGCATCAATGCTTTTCCGAAGATTAGGTTTTCATTTACGTCGGTGGAAGGGTTATCCTTTAGCTGTGCCACAATACTCATCCCAATGGGAAGCATCATTACGGCGGTGGCGGTGTTTGAAATCCACATAGACAAAAAGGCGGTGGCGACCATAAACCCAAGAATTATTTTAGAGACGTCGGTGCCAATTCCCCGTATTATATAAAGTGCAATCCGTTTATGCAGTTTCCATTTTTCAATGGCGATGGCAATTATGAAACCTCCCAAATACAGAAATACATATTTATGGCCGTATGCCTCGGTAGTGGTTGAAAGATCCAGTGCCCCCGTGAGCGGAAACAGCACAATGGGCAATAATGAAGTAACCGCAATGGGTACGGCCTCACTTACCCACCAAATGGCAATCCACAGGGTGGCACAAAGCACGGCATAAGCCGCCTCGGACATTCCTACTGGAGTGTTGAGCGATTGTAGAAAAAAGAAAAGAAGGGGGCCGAGAAGGAGCGGGATTATTTTTTTTGATTTCAATTGGCTTATGGTTGATTTTTGATGGTTGATTGTTGTTGGCTCTATTTTTAAGGCTACAACTTATTGCTAATTGTTTATTGCTAATTGATTGATAGTTGTTCAATCCCAAAGTTAGGAAAAATGGGTGTTGGTTGGTTGTGGATGGTTTTGAAAAAATATTTATTATGGCAGACTCAAAATTATAATTGTACTTTTATTTCAAATAAAACAAAAAATGAAAAAACGTATAGTATTTTCCGTAGTTGCCCTTTTTCTATTTTTCGCCGTGGATGGACATTCACAGGCAATAGTAAAGTATGATTTTCTTGAAGTGATTGTAGTTCAAAAAGCAAATAATCGCGGAAAGGTGAAACGCATAAAAGTGGAAGAGCAGACTTCGCTAATTGGACAGAATATCACTATTGAAGAAATTGAGAATATTGAGGAAACGTCAACCTTGCTCAACTATATGAACGCCCGTGATTGGGAGTTTTTGGACCGCCAATCTGTGGTTTCTGATGATAACGATCCGGTTTGGATGAGTTATATTTTTAGGAAGAAAAAGTAGTTAGTATTGAGTATTGAGTAGTTAGTATTAACGAAAAGTCCACGCAATAAAACGGCTTTGTTTGTTGCCCTGTTCCATTTCCACTATCCTTACTTCAGTGGGTTTTGTTTTGTTAATTGACCTTTTTATGTTTTTCAGGTTTTCCTTTTGGGAAACAATGGCGGTAAACCATTGTACCTGATCTTTAAATTGAAGGCTTTCTTCAGCCATCTTTTGAACAAAGGCCGCTTCGCCACCCTTATACCATAACTCATTGCTGAGGCCACCAAAATTCTTGGTGTTCTCTTCGTTTAGTTCCAGATTTTTGAACTTGCGGCGGTTGCTTTGTTCAGCCTCGGTGCGATTTTTAAAAAAGGGTGGATTGCATACTACCACGTCAAAAACATCTGTGGGTTGGATTATGTGTTCCAGAATATGGGTTTTGAACTGTTGATGGCGCAGATCAATATTTTTTAGGCTCTCATTTTTATCAATAATTTCCTGTGCATTGCTTAGCGAATCAAGATTCACTTCACTGGCGGTACATTTCCAATTGAAATGACGGGTGGCGAGGATGGGGTAAATTAAATTGGCACCGGTGCCAATGTCTAACAAATGAAACTCCTTTTCGGGAAGCAGATCGGCAATGTGCAAAAGATAATCCAGCCTACCGGGAATGGGCGGGCATAAATTGTTTTCAGGAATATGCCAATGGGTAATGCCGTAGTGCGCCTTCAATAAAGCCGTGTTCAAGGCCTTCACTGCTTCGTGGTCGGCAAATTTTACGGTGTTGTTGCCGTGTTCATTTTCAAAAACGAAGGGTTTTAGCGGTGGGTATTCCGCAATAAGTGTTTCGAAGTTATAGTCGTTGTTGAATGGGTTTTTTGGATGCACGGTTATTTTTGTTGTAAAGGTACTTTAATAATGGGGAATGAATAATGGGTTATTAATAATGAGTAATTAATAATGAATAATGAGTAATGAGTAATTAATAATGAGTAATGAATAATGGATAATGGGATTTCAATTATAAGCTCAAAGTTTACAGCTTAAAGCCTAAAGCCTAAAGCCTAAAGCTATATTCTTAAAATCTTCTCCATCGCCTTGCCTTTTGCCAGTTCGTCCACCAATTTATCCAAATAGCGAATCTTTTTCATTAATGGTTCTTCTATTTCCTCCACGCGGTGGCCGCAGATTAGGCCTGTTATTTTGGAAACGTTTGGGTTTAGCTGTGGGGCTTTGTCAAAAAAAGTTTCGAAGGAAACCTTCGTATCTATTTGTTTTTGCAGGGCTTTTTGGTCATAGCCTGTAAGCCAATGTATAATGGTATCCAGTTCTTCTTTGGTTCGTCCTTTTTTTTCTGCTTTGGCTATATAGTGTGGGTAAACACTGGCAAAGGACATTTTATAGACTCTTTCGTTTTTCATTGGGATGGAATTGAATCATAAATTTACATTTTTTTCTCAATGAATGGTTTGTTGGGAAGGCATCAACTACCTCCTAACTCCCCTAAATTTGCTCAACAAATTTTACAAAGACTTTCTTATGAAGGTCAAGATCCAGATTGGGAGAGAGTGATGCGCGTACAATATAATCTTTGTCACCTTCCTTAGTTGTTCCTTGGGTAGAGGTTGCCGGGATGGTCCAATAACATCCTTTTAACTGCCCGTAGCTCACACAGAACTTACTCTCATTGGGGATTTCTGTAATCATTAAATTAATAAGTTTCAGATTTAACGCCCTTTTATAGGTTTCCCTTTCTTCATCTGTATTCCCTTGGGTTGGAAGGTCTAATGAAAACACTGATGGAGTAAAGCCCTGTGCCGCCAATTCCTCAGAAACAAAATTGATTTTCGCGCCTGGCAAGGTTTCACGGATAAAGTTTACAAATTCACGCGTATTTTCATAAGCATTAATAATCCGTTTGTTCATTGAAGGCAATTGGTTGGCCAATATTTCATATTGAAGCGCCGTAGCCTCGTTATCGCAGAGCGTTAGGTGCAGTTCTATTTTTTCCATCAAAGCCTCTGTTTTTGTATTTCCAACAACATAGCCCGCAGTGCATTTTCCGCCACTCGGAAATTTTGAACCGCTCGCATACGAAATGGCCCTAACTTTTGAGAGTATTTTCCCTTCCCCCAAAAAATGATAGTTGGGACAAAAGGTTTGATCCAGAATAAAAACGGGATCGATAGCAATTTCACCCGTTGCAGTTTTGCGCTCTTTGCTTAAAACCGCATTTAGTTGATTAAGATCCGGCACTTCAACCCTGGGGTTTGTTGGGATTTCAGCAATGATGTAAGGGATGGCATCCTCGGCAGCGATTTTAGTTAAAACGGTATCGATACTTCGCACCATCTCGTTATCACCATCCACTAGCAAATCTACAATTTCAACGTTGTCAAGGCAAGCGGCAACACGTCTTGCTTGGTCGTTTGTACCCCCATAACAATTGGGCGGAACAATAAATTTGATAGCTTTTCCCTTGTGTTTTTCCTGCGCATCGTGGATGAGCCCCATCATAATGGCATATTGAATAGACAATCCACTAGAGGCAACGAGGGGGGTTGTGGGGGAACCTGTGATTTCCTTTATAGAATCCAAGACGCTATTTTTATCGGCCGCTACATTGTTTTTGGGAAGGGCAACAGCGGTTTGTGCTACCAGCGCCTTCAATGCCACAAGACAATTGGCCGGCGTCATTGCAATGGTTTCCCTTCTGCGCACGTGCTGGATTTCTGAAATGTAACCTTCATTTTCTTTGCCGTTTACCACTAAAATACTTCCCAGGCCAGCATAAAGGCTGATGAAAAAGTCAATATTTGGGGTAAGATCGATAGATCCAATTTCGTCTTTTTGCGAAATGAATACAGTACTGCCGTTAAACTCTGGAATAGCTGAGGTTTTATCTACCTGCTTCAATTCAAAATTATACCCGTACACGCGCTGCACTATTTCACCATCAAAAAAGGAGGGCAATTCCCCTGAATATAGGATTTGGGTATTTTTATTTGCTATTGAATTTTTCCGCAGGATGGCCAATATAGGAACCGTCTTTGAGGAAAAACTGATTACATTTTCTGGGTTTAGATTATTTATTTTGGCAACTCCCCATTCCAAGATACAGGATAATGGATGGCCCAGGCGAATATAATCATAAGCCGTGGGTAATTTATTTAGTGCCGCTGTTTCGGCATTATTGGTTTTATATAAGGTTTCAAATTGGTTGAGGAATTGCGTTTTGGCCAAGCTTTCATCATAAATATCAAGCCGATGGGTGGTTAGATTCAACCAGTCTGTTGGCATATTTTCCAGTACCTCTTTTATATAGTTTCGTATTTTAGTTTCTTGCATTTTTTCACTTTTTGATAGGTCGGCAAGTTACATTAATTAGATTTTTTTTGAAGTGTTTTATGACTTTTGTAACAATGTGTTTCGTCTCTGGCGCGCTTTAGCAAAGCGTGCCCATTTACAAGGGCATTTGCAATGCCCAATTACCAAAGTGTATTAATTTTAACGAAAGGCTTTTCTCTATTACCATCTTCATAAGCAGCATAACTACTGTTTATCCAATCGCGTTCGTGGTATACAAATCTAGCGCTTACAGGATTGTAGTGAATATAGTTAACGCGTTGTTCTATTTTTATAAATGTATCAAGAATTACAGGGTGAAATCCGTCTTTCCAAAATTTGAAGTTAACGCCGCGCCTGGTTCTCTGGGCAGCATAACTGAATTTTTTCAACAACCACTCCCGCCTGCTTTCGGGGTATTCCTGTATTGCTTCCACGATTCGTTTTGAGGTAAACTTCTTAAAATCGCGAATTATGTTTTGCAGTTCTTCATCATTTGAACTTACAATTGCGTGTATGTGGCTGGTCATATAGACATAGGCATGTACTTGCAATCCTTTTTGGGCTATGCAATAGTTTAAGGACTCGTCCAGTATTTTTGTGTATTCAGGACGAATAAATACATCTACCCAATCTATTACCGTTAGGGTGATGAAGGTGGGCTGAGGGCTGTCTATGACTTTGTATTTTTCCGACATCCTTTAAAAATACAAAATTTTGGATTTGGTTGGTAGGGGGTCGCATTGCAAATGCTCTATTTAGATGGGCACGCTTTTCAAAAGCGCGCCAGGGGGATACCCCCCGCCTTTAAACAAATCTGCTTACAGTTTTGGTTTTACTATTGGAGTTGTAGCTTAAAGTTCAACTTTGCTCCTAACGCATCAAGTATTTTCATAACAGTTTCAAACGTAACATTGCCTGTGCTGTTTTCAAGCCTGGATATTTGGGCCTTTTTTACACCTACCATTTCCCCTAATTGTTCTTGCGTAAGATTTCTTTTTTTGCGGGCAGTTTTAATCATATCGCCAATGAGTTCCAGTTTTAGTTCAAACTCGTACTCTTCACGCTCTTTTGTACCTTTCTTTCCTATTAAAAGGTCTTCGGCTTCGCTCAATTTATAGCTTTTCATTTTTCTTATTTTTAAAATAGCTTGTTTTAATATTCTCTGCTTTTTCAATTTCTCTTTTATCAACCTTACTGGTTTTCTTTATAATGCCGTGGGTTGCAAAAACTAGGGTATTGTTTTTATTTTCCTTATCCCAAAAGGCTAATAATCTATACTGGATACCGGCATATAATGTTCTGAACTCCCAAATATCGGTATTCAGTTTTTTAAAAAACTTAGGATCGGCATGTTGTTCGGCGCGCCTTATATTTTGAAGGATTTTACTTCTGGATTTCAAATTTTGTTTTTGAATGAATTCAAATGCTTCTTCTAATAATATTGTTTCAAAGCGTTTAATCATTATAGGTCCGTCAATTTCAACGATTACAAAGATAGTAAAGTTTCTATAATTGTAAACTTTTAATTACAATCTACCGAGGGGTCGCATTGCAAATGCTAAAGGGAAATGGGCACGCTTTGCAAAAGCGCGCCAGGGGGTTAGTATTATAGTATTTTCTTTAAAAGATTATAAAGATAAAACAATAGTGTACATAATGTAAATATCGCAATCGCGATTAATCCTAATAAAGACCATATGCTGACTACAATATCACTAATATATAAAAATCCTATAAAGAGAATCCCACCTACTAATGAAAGTACGGGGAAAACAATAAATAACAATATATTTTTGACACATTTGGATAAATTTTCTTTGTTAAGATTGAGCTTTATCTTACTATTGTTTTCATATTTTTTATCAAGAAGAAGTAGAGGGTAAAATAAGAAAAAAACTCCATAAAAAGTATAGAACCAATAACAGACTATGAATATGATAGAAATAGGTTCTTCAAATCTTTGATGAAATTTCATCAAATTCTCAAACCATAAATTGTACAAATCACTCCAATTCAAATAAATTATTAGGCTTAAAATTGTATATACTATCAAAAGAATGATTTTGACATTTTTATATAAAAGAAGTCTATCAAAAATGGCGGGTGCTTTCATTTATATTTCACAATTATTAGGAATGGCCTTTGTTTCGGTATAATTCACTTTTTTATAATCTTTAATGCTATTACAAGCCTGTGGTAAAGACAAAATAATTGTTATTAGAAGTAAAATTGCCGATAAAATTTTAAAAAAATTGTCTCCTTTTATTTTTCGATGCTCAATCAAATAGTCAATACCTTTGGGCAACAACTTAACTTTTAAAACACACTCTTCAGTTGGTGTTGGATATGTTGTTCCGTTATGATTGGAAAACAATTTATTCTCTATTATTCTTAAAAACCCCAAATCTTCAAGTTCCTTAAACAGTTCATTATTTCTTTTTCGGTCAGTTACACTACCTTCGCTACCTTGTTCGACATAAGAATATTTTGATGGCATTAAATTAATTTTCTTTAAAAAAGGAACAATGTCATAAGCACTTAACCCCGCTTTTTTCTCAATCTCTGTTAGTATTTTTATAATTGAGTTGCTTTTTGGTTTATACAAAAGTGAGTTATATCGTTTGTTTAGCCGTTTTGCATTTTGGTTATGTTCTCTATTATGCCGAAGGTCATTAAACCAATATTTAATCCTGCGTAAAAGACTAATTTTATTTTCTTTCTGGTTCATTTTCGGTCAAATGTTGCACAACATGTGTATATACTCATGTTTTTAATCTTTATTGCGTTTAACCCGCCCATGTACACAAGTCATGTTTTCTCAAATATAAACCTTATTTATTAACCACCGCCATAAGGGTTTCTACCTTAGTTTTCAGCACCTTATTCTCCTCTTCCAGTGCGGCAATGCGCTCCTGCAGGGGCAGGGTGGTGTCTGGGGCGTTGGTGGTAAAGTCTGGCGGCAGCTGGGCGGCGAGGTCTTGGAAAAAATTGTGCTTTAGCGCTGTGCTAAGCTCCCACAATATGGAAGTTTGGAGGGTGGGTCGCTTTAGGTAATATTCTATGGTGGGCGGTTGCCGTTCCATATAGCGAGCAAGCGAACTTCTATAAATGTGGTGCGTTTTTATATGCTCCCTGAGCATGTTGCCCAAGTTGGGTGTGGAGTTTTGCTCTCGTGTAAGGAGTTTCATTCGTTCTAGTGGTTGGTCACGAGCGGGACGCTCTCGCTATCTGGGGTTCATCTGGTATATTTTATACTGTATTAATACTATATTCATACTGTATTCATACTATATACATACTATATACATACTGTATTCATACTTTATCTATGGCTTTAGGTAGGCCTATATACGGGTGAACCTAGGGTTTAAATATTTTGGATGTGTGATTATGTTCTGCGATTGCAACATACATATTAATGTAAACAAGAAATGCAAACCAAAAGCAAAGCATAATTTATACCTATAATAACTATTTTAGTTCTCGGGTTAAATGGAAATTATTAAATAAAAGTTTAACTTTGATGGTCTCGATACATCCCGAAGCGAGTTCGGGACACTCGACCTGACATAGGGTTGATGCTTATTTTAATTGATATATTACTATGGAACAAAAGATACACGAAGGGCGCAATGTAAAACGCTTTCGCGAAATGCTGGGCATAAAGCAGGAAGCACTTGCCTATGAGCTTGGCGAAGACTGGAACCAAAAGAAAATATCCTTGTTGGAGCAGAAGGAAGCCATTGAAACTTCCTTGCTTAAACAAATATCGGAAGTCCTAAATATTCCCGTGGAGGCTTTTCAGAATTTTGATGAGGAGCAGGCCGTAAACATTATTTCCAATACTTTTGATAATGGGTCTATTTTGAATGGTATAAACCATAATCCCACATTCCATCCCATCGAACAATTGATAAAACTTCACGAAGAAAAGATTGCGCTTTACGAACGTATGTTGAAAGAGAAGGATGAGATGATGGGGCGACTTGAAAAATTAGTTGGAGGGAATAAATAATTATTATCAATTAACCATTAGAACTTAAGATTTACTCTCTGGCGCGCTTTTGTAAAGCGTGCCTTTTTATTTGGGCATTTGAAATGCCCACTACCAAAGTGGTTTAATCTTAACGCAAGGCTTTTCCCTGTTCCCATCTTCATAAGCAGCATAACTACTGTTTACCCAATCGCGTTCGTGATTTACAAATCGTGCGCTTACGGGATTGTAATGGATATAATTTAAGCGCTGTTCCACTTTTTCAAAAGTGTCCAATAACACAGGGTGGAAGCCATCTTTCCAAAATTTGAAGTTAACGCCCCGTTTGGTTCTCTGAGCAGCGTAACTGAATTTTTTCAACAGCCACTCCCGTCTGCTTTCTGGGTATTCCTGTATGGTTTCCAAAATTCGTTTTGATGTGAACTTTTTGAAATCGCGAATAATATGTTGCAATTCTTCGCCATTAGAACTTACTATGGCGTGTAGGTGGCTAGTCATATATACATATGCATGAACCTGCAAGCCTTTTTCGGCTATGCAGTAATTGAAAGAAGCATCCAGTATTTTTGTGTATTCCGGGCGAATAAATACATCTACCCAATCTACCACCGTGAGGGTGATGAAGGTGGGCTGCAGACTGTCTATGACTTTGTATTTGTGTGACATTGTTTAAAAATACAAAATTTTGAAATTGGCTTGGTGATGGGTCGCATTGCAAATGCTAGAGGTAAATGGGCACGCTTTGCAAAAGCGCGCCAGGGGGATTGGTAGGGGGAATCACTTATTTAAAGCCATTGTTTTTTTTAAAAGTGGTATCCATTGGCTTTTATATTCTTTTTTTCCATAATAAAATTGCATGTTCAAATCAGCTGAACTAATTAAAATACTAGATAGCCAAATTTCTGAACCATCTTTGAATTTTAATATAGAATAACTATATAAGTTCCATGGTGCTCTTGAACTATTAGAGTCAATTTCCATTATAGTGACAACATCTTTTTTGTTAAAAAATATTGAATGGGAATCATTGATAACTTCGAATTTGTTTTCGCCCTTTTTAAAGATGAGCTTTAGTTTTCCATTATATATAAAATGATTTATGGATAGTATAATGGCTGGCAGTGCTATTAAGAAGCAAATTCCTTGAAAAGCCAAAAACATTCCGATGTTCGAGTTACCTCCATAATATATTTCTAAACACACCGGCAATAAAAGCCAAAATAATGAAAAGCCAAAGCAATAAAATAATCTTTTAAAGGTCATTTTAAATTGATTTCTTGCTTGAGATGCGTAAGTAGAAAAGGGCTTTTTACTTTTATTGGTCAGTGTTATGACCAATATTGAAAGTAAAGATTCTTCAATTGTTCTTCTTTTGGTCAATTCCTTTTTAAATTGCTTGGGTTTTAGAATACAGAATTGGTCTATTAAACCAAAAACCTCATCCATACTGAACATGTTTCCTTCAATCTGCCATAGCAAAATGGCTCTATGATTATAACGAACTGAGAATTGTCCGTTATGATAACCTGTAATGGTGAGTTCCTTATTTTTATATTCTAGATTAAAAGCAGGGGGAACATGAAAGCCTATGAGTTGGTCTTTAAGATTAATTTTGGCTATTTCGGTTCGATTTGTGCCACTGATTTCGGTCGGTTAGTGCCAGTCGTTTCGGTTTGATTTGTGCCACTTTTTGGTTTTTGGCAAAATCATATCGGTTCGATTTGTGCCAGTTG
Organism: Aequorivita sp.; assembly: GCA_030690315.1. Lineage (GTDB taxonomy): Bacteria > Bacteroidota > Bacteroidia > Flavobacteriales > Flavobacteriaceae > Aequorivita. The sequence goes on along the minus strand of JAUYGY010000025.1, from coordinate 20 downwards.
TAACGGTTCGTTTTGTGCCA
>JAUYGY010000024.1 GCA_030690315.1 Aequorivita sp. | reverse complement strand
TGGCACAAAACGAACCGTTACAACTGGCACAAATCGAACCGATATGATTTTGCCAAAAACCAAAAAGTGGCACAAATCAAACCGAAACGACTGGCACTAACCGACCGAAATCAGTGGCACAAATCGAACCGAAATAGCCAGCTTAATTTCGTTTAGTACAAATGATAGTAAACCAATAATGGTTAAGGGCGATTGGAGTAATCTAACATTAAATGAATTTTACGAAAAAACTACAGATAAAGTTGTCACTTCAATGAAAAAAAAGGCTATTATTGAAACTGATTCCCGTCAAATTTTTAGAACTGAAGATGGTAAAAGTATTCAGAACTTAATTGATATGTATATATCCAACAAGACCAAGTAATGAATCTTCCATACTTAAATAAGCAAAGCTACATTTCATTAGACTCATTCATAGATTCGTGGTCAAAATTATACTCGTTTTCTAACGAAGCTGTTTATAACAAATCAATATCCCAAGAAATACTCACAAAAACAGATATTCAGAATTTATACGAGTGGAAAAACGGCATGGTTCTAAGTTTAATAAAACAAAATTCCTTAGAAACTAAAATCAAATCAAAGCTATCTCTTATAAATGCTTTTAAAGCAAAAGATGAAATAAATTTAGATGTATATAAAATGGAATTTAAAAACCTTTCAGCAGTTTGGAAGATCTTTTTACTTCATATTATTAAACCTAACGAATTTCCTATCTACGACCAACATATCCATAGAACTTTTTTATTTATTCATAATGAAGACTTCTCCAATATTTCTACATTCATAACAAACCAAAATAAAGAAAGATTTTATTTTGATAGGTATTTACCTTTTATACAATCAAACAATATTGAAGATTTAAAGAAACTAGATGAAGCGTTTTTTGCGTTCGGCCAGTTTTTAAAAACCCGTAATTACGCAACATTATTAAATTAAGTTAAGTATACGAACGGACGACAGAACGCACGACATTTAGCAAGCAATTGTATATCCATCTATCTTATTAACCTTTTGTTTTTTCTACTATTTCTATTCTGTCGCCTTATATCTTCTGCTTTCCACAAAAGATAATTTAAGCGGTAGAAAATTTTAAATGAGTCGTTTAACTCCGTAATGATATCTGCAATACAAGTTGTTTCAGTCGTCCAAATAATTTCTAATTGTCCAAAGTTAAAATTTTCTCTCTCACTCTTTGTTTCAAGCATTGCTGTAACATAAACGCTCATCATATTGAAAATTATGCTTTTGAAATTGGCATTAAATTCTGGAGTTATTTCTTTGTCATAAAATGGCTTACTGCCAGCAGAAAATTTAATTTCACAATTTTGGCAGATATTTATTAAATCCGCCCAAAATTTATCATCAATATTTTTTAGGTTTTCCCAATTCTCAATTGATGAATAAAAAACAATCTCGCCTGTATAAATGTCATACAGAAGATTGTATTTAGATTTAGTTTTTTCTGATTCAATAAAGCTAATAATTGTGGCAGTCGGCTCAAAATAATATGATTTAAAATTGTCTTTTATTTTGGCGTTTTTAGAAGCGTCAATTAATAATTCGGATGCAGATTTATATACATTTCTGAAATCATTATTATCAAACTCATGTGTTGAAATATTATTAATTGAAGAGAAAAATCTACTGATTGAATTCATTAAGTTACTTGTTTCGACTAAAAAACATTTTTAATATAATTATTTTGACTTCTTATTTAATAAAGACTTCATGCTTTCACTAAACTCCCTGTTTTGCTCTTTAGTCTTTATAATTTGATTTATAAGAAAAGTCAAAATACTTTTTATATGATTCGCAACTTCAAGACAGGCTTCATCAGTTTCTGCGTGCAAACCCTCACTTAATTCAGAATGTAAAACACCTAAAGGATTAACACCATTAGGTCTAAGTATTAATGGTAATAAATCTTTTACTATATTAATTTTGTCCTGCGTTACTCGAGTCTGTTTTGTCTGCTGCAATGCTGACATATATTCTTCTTTATCCTTTTCATCAATTAAATCAACAATTGAATCGAGCAATTCATCTATAATTTCTTCGGTAATTCTTCTATAATAAGAAAATGCTCCAATTCCATAGCCTTGAGCCTCACAAACAAGCCCTTTCCTAAATGTTTTGGAATGTTTGCCAAGAATTTCTTCAAGATTTTTATCCATTTTAATTTCCCATTCTGGGTATTGCCCTACTTTATAACATGTATCCATTTCTTTATTAACATAAATAAAAAATCTACGGTCAAATGTTTTACAAGATTGACAAATATATTTTAAATGAAAAACTCTATCGGGTGCTTCTAAAACCCACTCTTCAAAGCCATCATCTTGAAAAGCATTTGTCATATTAAACGTTTGATTGGATTCACATAAAGAACAATTCATATTTATTGGAACTTTATACCAATAATCAACTCTTTCCGATAGATCACTATCCAGTTTTAGTTTCCTAAACAACGAATAATCTTCTAAAAATTCTTTTGGAAACATATAATTATTTGGTTTTATATTTATGAATTTGTAATTGAAAAGTGATTGCTTTTCTTTCTTTAACCATTAAGGAAATAAAAACATTGAAAATTATTTTATGGTATTAGCTTATAATATTCGTTTGGAGAATACGGCGCAGACCAAGTATTATGAACAATAGAACCTACTTCAACCATTTGACCGTTTTCTTTAATCATAACTTTACTAACTGGGGTTTACCCTTCTCCTAAATCCCAGTAAACAGGTTGTTTTAGATCACGTAAAAACCGATAAAAATCCTGGTTTGATATTTTAGCCATTGTTTTTCATTTATAGTTTCACCATTTATTTTCATTCTTTCACATCTTCTTCATTTGCTTCGTCTTTTTTCTTTCTCATTATTTGCACAAACTTTATCCTCGTTTTAGAATATCGTATTGCATCATTAGTTGACAATATTGTAGCTATTAAACTATAAAAAAACAAAAAGACAAACACAGCAACCAAATACTCACTTATTTCAAAATTACTTTTATTGTTTAATTCAAATGCACATAAAGAATAAAGTATTATTGAGTAAATCAATGCTATAAACAAACTTCCAACTGTCCAATTAAAGTTATCTATCAATCGAGTAAATAAACCTTTTCTTTCTAAAAATTCAACAAAATCATCATCGCTTGCGCTTATAATAAAGGCTAAAGCTGCAAAAAATATAGAAAAAATTACTGAAAGAACTCCTATACCCATTCCTAAAATATCCTTTATTAGAATAGCTGAAATTTTTAAAGGCATAAAAATAAGAGCCAGCAAAGTGAATAGAACAGCCAAGGTTGTATCAAACGCTAATATATATTTTTTTATCAGTTTCATTAATTTCTTATCCTATCAATAACACTTTGGAATACTTTTTTCAACCCAAAAAATTGCTCACGAGCCGTAAGGTCTTTTTTTATTTTTTTTCTAATAATTGTTTCTTCTTCATTAGTACTTATTTTAACATCATTACCATCTTCATCCTTACCTTCTCCTGTTGCCCTTCCATAACCATCTTCCGCCATGTGAATTTTATTAATTCTTTCTTCATCTAAATTTAGACTTTGATTGTCATTCGCGATAATTTCCTCTTTATAAGATTTCGCATTCATTTCATTTAAATCATCATCAATTTCCTTCCACAGATCCCTACTATCAGGATTTGAAGGAGTAAGACTCAGGGTTAATTTATTCAAAGTTTGCATTTTTTCTAAGTATTCTAAAAACTTATACTCCATATTAATCGGATATATAATAGAATCCACTTCAAAACTATCGTCAGCACCTATAATAACTCCGGAAAAAGCTTCACAAAACATCTTTTGACTTATTATTTTTCCATAGGGATTATATGCTATTAAATGAGTTTCGTTCATTAAAAAAAAACGTGCTTTTCCCTGAATAACATCTTTTATATATTCTGTACTTAATTTATCCTCCTTTACAACAGGTTCTTCTTTAATGTCTTGATATTTAACGAGCTCACCAGTAAATATTACGCCAAAATCCTTATCATCTATTACTTCTACATTAAATATACCATATTGGGTTGATTTGTCTTTTATCCTAAAACGATTTCCATACATTAATAAGTCATATATACTGTATTCGCTTTTATAATTTAGTCTTCCAAAGTAAAATGTATCCATTAATAATTTTTTTGGTTAGTTAATAATATTGAGTCCCGAATTACTCAAAGATAATATTAATTTATTATTGAAAATATCTCATACTTCTGGACTTAATTGTGTTGAAAAAAACCCAATTAGTGGGTTTAAAACAGAATGTTGTTAAAAATAGAAGTAAAGATTAAAATTGGGGAGAAGTTTGTAAAGAATATTTTTAAAGGTAAGTATTTATTTTGAACGCATGTCTTATAACAAAATAATAAATTATGAAGAAAATTTTAAATTTTTAATTTAGTACAATAATAGTACAAGTTTTAAAAGCAAAAAACCTATCTAATTGTATAACAATTAAATAGGTTTTTAAAATGTACAGGCGGAGAGACTCGAACTCTCACACCTCACGGCACTAGATCCTAAGTCTAGCGTGTCTACCAATTCCACCACGCCTGCATCAAAATCCTTTACAACACTTAGGACATATTGTAAAAGGAGTGCAAATATAAATAATACTTCCAAATGATTACTAACTTATCTTATAATTTTTTTTGAAGCCTTATTCGCGAAGCCAAGTCTTCATCTGTGGGAATGCATTTTCACCTTCAAAGTCAGTCAGGTTCATCCACTGCAACAACGGAAGTCCGATGTATTTTTCACTTTCAAATTGTTCTGTCAACCATTTCGCCTCGCCTTTATAACCATCTTCGTGAAAAACAATTTCTGAGGGCAAACCAATTTTTCTCGCAGCTGCGAAAGACCAAAGCAAAACCGCCATTTCCTCCCCGGCTTTTTCGCTATTATTTTCAACAACATTATCATTAAGGCTTTCACGTTCCGCAGAAGATGACACCGCAATATGTCCTGCTTCGTGCAGCAAATCGCCCGGATATTTCAGTTTTTCCATATCAATTTGCAAGCTTCCATTTTTAATTTGAATGCCCGGCAAAAAGGTTTCTGTTTCAATTTTGGTGAAATAATAGTGAATGGAGATTTCATCAAAAAACTGAAAAATCTGCTTTAAAACCAAGTCGCGTTCTTTTCCATGCTTCATTACAATTCTTTATTTAATTGTGAAACCATTTCCCTAGCGGTTTCCGTATTCATCAATTTCAATTGTTCAATTATTTGCAGTTTTGTATCACGGGAATATTCAGGTTGTGTATTTTCACTATCAAAATTATATCCATTTTCTGCAAATAAATTATTAGACCAATCATTGCGCAAACAGTCCATCACCAAATGGATTCTCTCGATTTCTCCATCATTTCGAACGCTGTGCGGCAAGTTGAAATTACCGTACCAGCATTCAGATGGGAGCATTTTAATTTCTTTGGAATTGATAAAAAAGTGCACTTTTTCATTGGTAGTAATTGGAATATGAATTCTGAAAATTCCGTCTTCATAGCCCAAATTGTAGTCTGTATGTTCTTTAATAAGGCTCCCCGGTTTTAAGTTTAAAAGTCGGATTGATTCTTTTTCACATTCAAAAGAATCAACAATCTCTCTAAAATAATGACATTCTTGAAGCAGTTGTGTGTCTTTATATTTTTCTTCCCCTTGCGGAAGCGAAAAAATATTATCTACTTCACCATTTTGAGAACGCAATGCGATTGACGTCCATTCGCCGGAATAATCATTTTTATTGAAGTGGGAAGTGAAATTATAGCTTTTACAAATCTCCAAATCGGCCAGCAATTTTTCTTCAGAAAAGTGAAAAGGCAATTTTAAAAAGGCGGTTATCATAAAATGAAAGCGTTTGTTCACCCGACAAATTACGGCATTTTTAGTACTTTTAGAAAAAATAAAATATACGAATGAAAAGCGCAAAATCTTACATTGAAAAAAACAAAAACCGATTTTTGGATGAATTGATAGAACTGCTGAAAATACCTTCAATCAGCGCCGATTCAGCCTATAAAAAAGACATGCTAAAAACTGCCGAAGCTGTGAAAAAACAGCTTGAAAAAGCGGGCTGCGATACGGTAGAAATCTGTGAAACGCCCGGCTACCCAATTGTTTATGGCGAAAAAATGATTGACAAAAAACTGCCCACAATTTTAGTTTACGGCCATTATGACGTGCAGCCCCCCGATCCTTTGGATTTATGGGAAAGTCCGCCTTTTGAACCTGTTATAAAAAAGACAAAACTCCACCCCGAAGGTGCCATTTTTGCTCGCGGAAGTTGTGACGACAAAGGCCAAATGTATATGCACGTAAAGGCTTTGGAATATATGACCAAAACTGACCAATTGCCCTGCAACGTGAAATTTATGATTGAAGGCGAAGAAGAAGTTGGCAGTAAAAACTTGGCTGGATTTGTTGCGAAAAACAAGAAAAAATTGGCCAACGATGTTATTTTGATAAGCGATACGGGAATGATAGCGAATGACACACCTTCAATAACCACGGGGCTTCGCGGCCTAAGTTATGTGGAAGTGGAAGTTACTGGGCCAAACCGCGATCTGCACAGTGGATTGTATGGCGGCGCTGTAGCAAACCCAATAAACGTGCTAGCAAAAATGATTGCTTCGCTTCACGATAAAAACAACCACATTACCATACCTGGGTTTTATGACGAGGTTGAAAAACTTTCAAAAAAGGAGCGCGAAAAAATGGCGGAAGCGCCTTTCAACTTAAAAGATTATGAAAAGGCTTTGGACATTGACGCAGTTTATGGCGAAAAAGGATATTCCACAAATGAGCGAAATTCCATTCGGCCAACTTTAGATGTAAACGGAATTTGGGGCGGCTACATTGGCGAAGGTGCAAAAACGGTAATTGCCGGAAAAGCATTTGCAAAAATAAGTATGCGTTTGGTGCCAAACCAGGATTGGAAAAAAATCACTGAACTTTTCAAAAATCATTTTGAAAGCATTGCTCCCAAAGGTGTTCGCGTGAAAGTGACACCGCACCACGGCGGACAGGCTTATGTTACTCCAATTGATAGTTTGGGCTATAAAGCTGCTGAAAAAGCTTATGAAGAAACGTTTGGGAAGATGCCAATTCCACAACGAAGTGGCGGAAGTATTCCGATTGTGGCGTTGTTTGAAAAAGAACTGAAAAGCAAAACCATTTTGATGGGCTTTGGTTTAGACAGCGATGCCATCCACTCGCCCAACGAGCATTTTGGTATTTGGAATTATTTAAAAGGAATTGAAACCATTCCGCAGTTTTATCATTTTTTTACCGAGATGAGTAAGTAATAAAGCTTTTGATAGGACCTACAAGATTTCTATAATTTTGTAGTTTTTCATCAAATCTAAAATTTTATCTTTATAAAGATTACCATTAAAATTCAGAATTATGGAAACCCAATATATTACAGATAAAAAAGGAAAAAAAATTGCCGTGATACTTTCTATAAAAGAATATCAAGAAATGCTTGATAAACTAGAAATGATTGAAGATATAAAACTTTACGACCATTCTAAAAAAAATCCGGAAGAGTCGTTGGTTGCTGAAGAGGCGTTTAAATTTATTGAAAGTAAGCGTTAATGGAAATGTGAATGGTTTATAAGGTTACCATAAAGAAAAGCGCTTTAAAATCACTGCAAAAAATTCAGGAGCCACATTATTCTTCCATCAAAAATGCTATACTTCAGCTCAGTGAAAATCCGAGGCCTTTCGGATATATAAAATTAACAGGTCGTGAAGCCTATAGAATTAGGGTTTCAGACTACAGAATTATTTATGAAATTTTTGATTCGCAATTAGTAGTGGATGTTATAGCCTTAGGCCATAGAAAAGACATTTATTAGATTATATTTTCTTCACGAAGTCAGTAATAATCACAATCTGCTGGCCATCTACTTTGCCTTCAATGTATTTTTCGTTTTCGTGATCGAGGGAAATTCTTCGCACGGCGGTGCCTTGTTTTGCGACCATACTGCTGCCTTTTACTTTTAAATCTTTTATAAGAACTACGGAATCGCCTGCTTCCAAAATAACGCCGTTGCTATCACGGTGAATTATTGCTTTCGCATTATTTTCAGGCAGTCCGGCTTTTGCCCACGCTGTAGTTTCTTCATCCAAATACATCATATCCAGCAAATCCTGCGGCCACCCTTCCGCCTTCAATCTATTCAACATGCGCCACGCCATAACTTGAACGGTGGGAACTGTGCTCCACATACTATCATTAAGGCATCGCCAATGGTTTGGAACTACTTTCTCTGGGTCCTCAATTTGTTCTTTACAAGTGTTACAAACCAAAACACTTGTTTCCGCTACATCTGTTGGGGAATTTGGCACTTCAAAAACACTAAGATTTTCTTCGCTGCCGCAAAGTTCACATTTACTATCGCTTCGCTGTTGTAATTCTTTTTCTGAAATCATTTTAAAAATTTTGTCAAAGGTAAACCATTCAGAGTTATTTGGAATTTGTTTTTTGTTATTTGGAATTTAACACTTCTACATTTGTAGAACTAAAATATTTATTCTACGTTTGTAGAGTTAATTAAAATTTTCATTTCAATGACGCTATCAAACGCCGAAGAACAATTAATGCAACTGCTTTGGAAGCAGGAACGTGCTATTATGAAAGATTTAATAGAGGCATATCCGAACCCAAAGCCAGCTACAACAACCGTTGCCACGCTTCTGAAACGGATGCAGGATAAAAATTTTGTGGATTATGTGCAACTTGGACGGTCGCGCGAATATTTTCCAAAGGTGAAAAAGAAGGACTATTTTTCAAAACACGTGAATGGTTTGATTAAAAATTTCTTCAACAATAGCCCGTCGCAATTTGCTTCCTTTTTTACCGAAGAAACCAATCTTTCCAAACTTGAATTGGAAGAACTGAAAAAACTCATCGATTCAGAAATTCAAAAAAAGTAGTTATGGAACTATATTTATTAAAGTCAGCAGCCATTCTCACCACGCTTTTCGTTTTTTACAAAGTGTTTTTAGAGAACGCCTCCATCCATAATTTTAAGCGGGTTTATTTATTCGGAAGTTTACTGGCTTCCATTTTAATTCCACTTATAACATTTACCAAGTATGTGGAAGTTTCCCCAATTATTCCCATTTACAAGGAAGCAGCCCAGCAAATGGTTTTTACGGAAACCGAACAAACCATCAATTTTTCGCCAAATCTTCTTTGGGCAATCTATGGTTTGGGCGTGTTGTTTTTTAGTGTGAAATTTTTTAGAAATCTTTTCAATTTACTTCAAAAAATTTGGAAGAACCCAAAATACCGAGACAGTGGATTTATCAATATTCTCTTAATTGAAAATGTTATTCCGCACACATTTTTCAGCTATATCTTTCTGAATAAAAAACAATTTGAAAAGGGCGAAATTCCTACGGAAGTAATGCTTCACGAGCAAACGCACGCCATTCAAAAACACAGTTTGGACGTGATTTTTGTGGAACTTTTACAAATTGTGTTTTGGTTTAATCCGTTGTTTTATTTCCTAAAAAGAAGCATCAAACTGAACCACGAATTTTTGGCGGACCGCGCTGTTTTGAACGCTGGCGCGGAAACTTCTAACTATCAAAAAATTTTACTGGCATTCTCATCAAATGTCGCAACGCCTTCACTGGCGCATTCACTCAATTATTCATCCATCAAAAAACGATTTACAGTTATGAAAACACACACCTCCAAAAGAGCCATTTGGTTTCGAAGTTTATTGATTCTGCCTTTGCTTTCGGTATTGATTTATGGGTTTAGCTCAAAGGAAATTATCCAACAAAACTCAGAAACAACCGAATTAACAAAGGAAAAAGCCACTAAAGCAGAAATAGCAGAATACAACAAACTGGCAAAAAAATACAATGCTGTTGCTATTGAAAAACGTAAAATCCCCCTGGAAGATTTGAAGGTTTTGGAAACGATTTACAGAAAAATGACGGTTGAACAAAAGACAGATTCAGAACCATTTCCAGAATGCGTTCCACCCCCTCCCCCGCCGCCTCCGGCTCCAAAGACACCCAAAGCACCTTCACTAGAAAATGGAAACTTATATATGGCGGCCGAAGCACCCCCGGCTCCAAATTCTGACCCTGTTGAATATATTAAGGAATTGGCAAAGAGAGGGGCAACATTTTATATAGGCCCGCATAAATACACTCCCGATGAGGCAATTGAAATGGTGAAAAAAAGCAAGAATGATGTTACTATCGACGTTAGTAAATATCCAATCGTAAACCTTGGGGGATGTTAGTTTAATGGAATTCATTTAAAAAAAAGTGCTTTCAAAAACATTTGTTTGATAGCACTTTTTTATTCCTGAAAATATTACTTATTCCAAGTATCATTTAAAAGATTGACGTCGGGCAACATTTTATTGGGATCCAAAACCACGCGCTGTACTTGCTTTGTGGTTTTTAAAAGATGTCCCCAGCTATTGCCTCGCTGCCAAACTTCAACGGGAAGCAAAATGTTTTCGGTTGTAGTGTCTGCATAAATCACTTGAAGCTGCACCGGCATCGGGATTTGCCCATTATTTTCAATGGTAATCAAATAATTTCCCTGCAACGGTTCCACGGAAGTAATACCCAAATCTATATTGCCATTGCCATAAAACCAGCCTTTCCAAAACCAAGAAAGATCTTCGCCTGCAACATTTTCCATATGGTTGAAAAAGTCATTTGGCTGCGGGTGTTTGTATGCCCAGGTATGGATATAGCTTTTAAATGCATTGTCAAAACGTTCGGCCCCAAGAATATATTCACGAAGCAAATAAAGGCCGGCCGCAGGTTTATAATATGCCGTGTAGGCCAAATTTCTAGAGTTTGCCACATCGGGATAGGTTTCAATACCCTGGCGGTTTTCATTGGTTAAATATTGAATTAAACTTCGTGGCTTATCGGTTGTTGTTGGAAATTCACCGTTATTGAATGCTGCCGTACTGTAATGGTTTATAAATGTGTCGAAACCTTCGTCCATCCACGGATAGCGACGCTCGTTGCTGCCCACTATCATCGGGAACCAATTGTGGCCAAACTCATGGTCGGTAACATCCCAAAGATCGGCGTCCCTGCTCTGGTAATGGCAAAAGCTAACGCCCGGATATTCCATTCCGCCCACGCTTGCTGCAACGTTTATTGCGTTGTGGTACGGATAAGTAAAATATGTTTTTGAATAAAACTCTACAGATTCCTTTGTAAATTCCGTGGAGCGCGACCAAGCGGATGGCCCATCACTTTCTTTTGGGTAAACAGATTGTGCCAATCCTGTTTTTCCTTCGCCAAGGTTCATTCTGGCGGCATCCCATATAAATGCTTTTGAAGCTGCCCAAGCCACATCGCGGGTGTTTTCCATTTTGTAATGCCAAGTAACCGTTCCATTTGTTTTAGTGTGAGCTATAGGTTTCCCTACTTCTTCCGGCTTAATTATATATACGGTTTTATCACTTTTCTCTGCTTGTGCCCAACGTTCCTGTTGGGTTTTGGTGAGTACTTCGTTTAGGTTTTGCAATGTTCCAGAACATATTACAGTGTGGTCTGCTGGGGCCGTAATTTTTATATTATAGTTTCCATATTCACAATAAAATTCGCCTGCGCCCAAATACGGATCGGTATTCCAACCCACAACATCGTCAAAAACGGCAACACGCGGATACCATTGCGCTAGTGTATATATAGTTCCATCCTTTACATCGAGCCTGCCCATGCGGTCCATTCCTTCAACGGGAACTTTAAATTTGAAATTCATTTTTATATCCACAGTTCCGCCTTTTGCGGCAAGAGGTTTATCTAGCCAAACCTGCATCCGCGTATCTGTAATTATGTATTTTGAAGAAGTACCGGTTTTTGTTTTTGCTGAAATGTTATTCAATTCGAAACCGCCTCCCACATCGCCATCGTAGCGACTTCCCTGAACTGGTGTGGTTAGCGTTCCGCGAGAATTTTCGGTGAAACGATTTTGTTCCAAATAGAGCCAAATAAAATCCAAAGTTTCGGGGCTGTTGTTTGTGTAATGAATGGTTACGTTTCCGGAAACGGAATGATTTTTATCGTCTAAAGTTGCTTCCAAATTGTAATCAGCTACATTCTGCCAATATTCGGGGCCAGGTTTTCCAGAGGCCGTTCGATACACATTTCCTTGTCTGTATGAAACGTTATCAAAAAAATGTTGATTGTCTGGTTTTACTTCTTGAGCTTGGAGCGTAAAAGAAAATGTGGAAAGAAGTAGGGTTATTAGTAAGTTACCGGTGAAATATTTCATTAGTGTTCTAATTTAAAATAAGGAGCTAATGTACTAAAAGCAACGTAAAAATGATATTAATCTGCAGTTTTTGAAACCACATCAAATAAAAAAATATAATTTTTCTAAGAGCTTTTTCATCGTAGTAGGAAAAGGACTCTAACCTTTGTCCGCCGCGGCGGATATGGCCTTATTGTGCTCAACCACTAGGCTCCTATTTAGAGCTTGCAGAATTTTGTTCTTTGTTATTTTATTTGATGTTTCTGAAATGGTTACATCTTCGATTTCAGAATGACTTTAGTGGCCTGTCATTGTTTTGCCCTCATTAGTATTCATCATACTTTTTTTACCTTGTAACTGTGCTGCGGCATCAACTGTAAATGTGCCATTGGTAACTATCTCTTCGCCATTATTGAGTCCATCAACAATAGTGTAAACATCACCATTTTTAGTTCCCAATGTTACTTCTCGCATTTCAAAAACGGGTTGGTGCGGATTGGTTTTTACATAAACTAAAGAGCGATTTCCCGTCCAAAGTACAGCGGTAGCTGGAATGGTTATTTGAGATTGCATTGAGTTGCCTTTAGACATTTGCACTATTGCAGATACAAACATTCCAGGTTTTAATAGGTCTTCCTTATTATTTAGCGTTGCCCTTACCGAAACCGTTCTGGATTTTGTGTTCAAAGTTGGGTCTATAAAAGATACCGTTGCTTCAAATTGTTTGCTGGGATAGGCGTTTGTAGTAACGGTAATTTTTTGTCCTTCCTTTAGTTGTGAGATTTGATTTTCATAGGCATCAAACATTGCCCAGACTGTTCCCAAATCACTCACTTTTACAATTGGCTGACCTTGTTTTACGTAGTCGCCTTCCTCTGCCATTTTTTGGGAAACCGTGCCTGAAACCGTTGCGTATATGGGAAAGTTTTCACGTACTTTTCCCGATGACTCAATTTGATTTATTTGGCTTTCAGACAGTTTCCAGAGTTTCAACTTGTTTCGGACGGCATTGTACAATGCAGGTTGGGAAGCTTTCATAGATGATGCCGTTAAAAGTTCTTGTTGTGCTGCAACAAGTGTGGGTGCATAAATGGTTGCCAATAATTGTCCTTTTTGGACTTCTTCGCCCGTAAAATTGACATTCAGTTTTTCAATACGACCTTCAAAATAGCTTGCCTGTACTGCATTGGCTTCTTCGTTTGCCATTATCTTGCCCGAAAGTGATAGTATATTTTCATCAGTTCCGGAAACATTCCCAACAATTGTTGTTTGAATATTTGCCAACGCCATTGCGTTTTCTGTCATTTTTATCTCATTCATTGCAAGTCCGTCTGCCCCTGCTTCCGCAGGAATCAAGTCCATTCCGCAAATTGGGCAATCGCCGGGTTCGGGTTGCATAATCTGTGGGTGCATTGAACAGGTCCACATTTGGATTTCTGCTTCGGTATTTTCGGGTATTTCTGAAATGCTTTTTGTGTTTGATGCACCTTCAGAAGCATTTCCAAAAAACACATAGCCCAAGACGAGACCTACTACTAAAATGGCGCTGTAAATAATGTATTTTTTCATCTTTATAAAATATTTGAGAAATGGGAAGATGGCATGCCCATAAATTCATCTTCGGTTGGTTTGAAATTTGTAAATGGGCATTTCATACTATTTTAATTTTAAAAATTACTGACGGAAATGTAAACCAATTACTTTTCAGCCTCCAAACGCTTGATATATTGTTTCATTTCGGCAATTTCTTTTTTCTGTGCATTGATAATTTCATCTGCCAACTTTCGTACTTCTGGGTCTTTTATATCGGCTCTTTCACTTGTTAATATAGCGATGGAATGATGTGGAATCATTGCTTTCATCCATAAAACATCGCCAATAATTGGACTTTGGGCTCTTACCAAACCAAGAGCTCCCAGAAAAAGAACCAAACTACATAATAAAATGGCGATATTCTTTTTCTTGTTTTGGTACATTTTACGCATAAAAAACCACATAATTACTGCCATTGCTGCTATTCCCAAACAACTCATATAGAACCGCGTTAAACTGAAATAAACGTGGTCAATCTGGTATGTGTTAAAATACATTGTGATATACATAGCAACGAAAGATGCAGCAAGCATCAAAATAAACTTTGTGTAATTATTGTTTTTGGAGTTTTGATTTGAATTTTCCATGCTGTTAATTTTTAAATTTGAATATTTCTTAATCTTATTACCACCAATAAACCCAATGCTTTGATTTTCAGCAATTTTATTTTAGTTAATTTCCTTTTGTACTTTTCCGCAATTCAGCATTTTGCTTCCGTAATAAGGATTTTTGATTTCTTTTTCCAAACTTAACCAAGTACTTCCATTATTATACATTGGGCAGAATTGTTGGTATAAAGTGGTTTCTGTTCCAGTGATGGCAACTAAATCGGTTATATTCTTGCTCAACATTTTGAAATGTTCACGTTGTTGGTCCATTTCACTTTTCCCAATATGTTCTACGTGCTCTATTGCATCTTCAATGATGTCCTTCAGCTGCTTTTGCTGTTCAGCTGTGTAACTGCTCGCATTAAAACCCTTCAATGTGGTTTCAAGTTTCTTTCCAGCCTTTGTGGCATCTTCTTTATTGGTCGCCACCAAAGCTTCTTTAATTGTCATATAATCTGCCACCACTTGTTTTGCATCGGAATTCTGTGCATCGGAATCCATCATATCAATGGATTCACTCGTATTGCCGTGGTTCATTGCTGAATCATCGTGATGGCCTTCATCCATCATTTCAGAATTCATTCCATCGTCGTGTGAATCTTGCTCTTTGTTGTCTCTACAAGACATTACTGTTAGGCTTACGAAAGCCATTGCCATAATTGCTGTTGTTACGCTTACTTTTTTCATTTTGATTTTGATTTAAATTATTATTTGTTTTTGTGTGCTATTCTACTAAATAATGTATCAGCGCCGATTGCGCATAATATTGCTTTACCGATTCAATTTGGCTCATTTGAAACTTTAGTTGCAGTTCCTGAATGTCTAGCACATCGTTAAAATCAATCGTTCCTGTTTCGTAATTTTTGATAAGGATTTCTTCGGCATTTTCAGCCTGTTCAAGATTTTTCTGTTGTGTGTTGAATTTTATACGCGCTTGGTTTCGTTGGGAAATGGTTTTTGCCAATTCAGCTTTCAGCACATTTAAGCGTTCGTCTTTTTGGGAATGAATTTCCTGCTGGCGCAAATCGTTCTGTTTGGTAATGGATTTATAGCGATTGTTGAAAATGGGAATTGAGATTGAAACCATCGGCATTACAATGTCTTTGCCATTATCAGTCATATTGATATCCGTTCGTTCGGAAACGGGAATATAATCCAGCCCAAAACCGAACATTGGCTGGGCTTCCCGCAGATTGAGCAATTCCGATTGCAGTACCGATTCGTTTAGCTTATCATATTTCAGCAATTCTGGATTTAGCGAAAGTGCATCAAAGGAGAGTTGCATATCTTCAATGGGCATTTCTAAAGTGTCAACCACCGTTATCTCTTTGTCAAAATCGCGGTTCAACAAACTGTTCGCCGCTGCCTGAAAGCCTTTTGATTGTTGGGTTAGTACTTCTTTTTCTTGTTGCAGTTCATTTTGTCTAATCTGCAATTTCAACACATCAACCGCTGATGCCTTACCAACTTCTACCGAAGTGAGGGCAAGGCGTTCGTAGTTTTGTAGCAACTCAATATTTTGGTCGAGAACAAGCTGTTTTGCCCTAATTTCATACAATTGATAATAAATTTGAGAAACGGAAAGTGCAAGTTTACGTTTTGCAATTGTTACTTCCACATAATCTGCTTCTGCCATTGAAGTTGCGTAATTTTCTCTTGCGGTAATGGTGCCAAACCAAGGCAACATTTGTTTAATCGAAAACCTTGCCCGCTGTGCACCAACACGAGTTTCGGGTTCGCTAACGAAATAGCCTGCACTTACTTCGGTATTTGGAACCCAATTTGCTTCGTTAACCTTTTCAGAAGCTATATCAAACCGCAATTGAAATTTTTGAATTTCGGGGCTGTTAGAAATGGCTTCGTTGATGTAGGTCTGTAAATCCTGCCCATAGCTGTTAAAAGCGAAAAGACAAATCCCAAAAAACAGGGCGATTTTTATATATTTTTTCTGTTTTATCATTGCGCGATAGTTATAGTTTGTGATTCCTTTTTCAGCCTTCTTTTGGCAAGGCGCTCCTTTTTCCAGCTATAAAGTACTGGTACGAGGAAGTAGGAAGTGGTATCCAAAAGCATTCCTCCGAAAATAGGAATGGACATTGGTATCATAATATCACTCCCTTTTCCTGTAGAGGTCAAAACTGGCAGAAGTGCCAAAATGGTTGTAACCGTTGTCATTAAACAAGGGCGAATGCGCTTGGAAGCCGCTTCTAAAGTAGATTGCCTTATTTCCTGTTTATCTGTGGGGTCGTTTTTGTCAAAAGTCTGTGTGAGATAGGTGGCCATTACCACGCCATCATCTGTCGCAATCCCAAAAAGGGCAATAAAACCTACCCAAACCGCCACGCTCAAATTGACAGTTTTAATATTGAAAAGCTCCCGTAGATTTTCGCCAAAAAAGTGGAAATTTAAAAACCAATCTTGGCTATAAAACCAAATCATTACAAAACCACCTGCAAAAGCCACTGCAATTCCTGTAAACACCATTAAAGTTGTTGAAACCGAACGGAATTGAAAATATAGGATCAAGAAAATTACCAACAAAGCCAAGGGCACGATTACAGATAGCGTTTTTTCAGCTCGTAATTGGTTTTCATAAGTACCCGTAAATTTATAGCTGATGCCTTTTGGAACGACCAATTCGCCATTATCGATTTTATGTTGAATAAGACCTTGAGCATTTTCAACGACATTCACTTCCGCAAAACCGTCCAGTTTGTCAAACAGCACATAGCCCACCAGAAAAGTGTCCTCACTTTTTATAACTTGCGGACCTTGTTCGTAACGAATGCTTGCCAATTCACTTAATGGAACAGGGTTGCCATTTTCAACTGGGACATAAATGTTTTGCAGATCTGAAGGGTCTGCCCGCATTTCCCTTGGGTAGCGGATGCGAATACCATAACGTTCCCTGCCTTCAACAGTCTGTGTTAACGACATTCCACCAACAGCGACTTTTAAAATATTTTGGACTTCTTCAATTGTAACTCCATATCGCGCCAGTTTTTCTCGGTTAATGTCAATAAGCAAATAGGGCTTACCAACAATACGGTCTGCAAAAACTGCTTCTTGCTTTACGCCTTCCGCTTGTTTCAGAATATTTTCTAGTTCGAGACCAAAAGCCTCAATCTGTTTTAAATCTTGACCCTTTACCTTTATGCCCATGGGTGCGCGCATTCCGGTTTGCAGCATTACCAAACGGGTTTCTATGGGTTGCAGTTTGGGTGCGGAAGTAACACCGGGAAGTTTAGTAACTTCTACAATTACATTCCAAATATCATCAGGCGAGTTGATTTCAGGTCGCCAGTTTCGGAAGAATTCGCCATCATCATCGGCAATTAGTTTATTTGCAGATTCATCAACGGTGCTCGAAACTTTTTTTCCATTTTTTCGGGCATTTTCGATTTTTTCAGCGCCAACGGGTCTATTTGGATTTTCAATTAGGCTGCTATCTTTCCGAATAAAAAATCCGTCATCGTTTACTTTAAAACGTTGGCGTTTGCCATCATTCAATATATATTCAGATTTATACTGAATCATATTTTCATACATTGATAGCGGTGCAGGGTCTAGAGCAGATTCTGTTCTCCCAGATTTCCCTACAACGGTTTCAATTTCGGGAATACTCGCCACAGCCATATCTAATTGTTGCAACACACGCTTGTTTTCTTCAACGCCCGCGTGTGGCATTGACGTCGGCATTAAAAGGAATGAACCTTCATTGAGGGAAGGCATAAATTCCTTTCCGGTATTTTTAAAGATGATGAAACCAAGGATTAAAAGGGTTGTGGGAATGGTCAAAAACAGCAATCGGTTTGATAATGCCCATTTCAAAATTTTAGTGTAGTAGTTTTTGAACAATAAAAAACTCGCCAAAAGCCCAAAACAGATGATGCCTACAAAGATGAGGTTCCTGAAAACGCTATTGTCAACCCCTAAAGGCCGCCAATATTCAGCCAAAAGAAAAACAATCGCTGCCGCAGCAAGATAAATACTGAATTTATTGGAACGTTCTTTAGACCACTTTCCGCGAATGTTTGCAAAATTTATAAAACTAAAGCCAATTAAAAATATCCCGATCCAATGCCCAAAAATTATAGCAACAAATCCAGCGACCAATAAAAGACCATTTATACCATAATTTGTACTTCTTCTGATGTTTCTACCCTTAAATAGGAATGCGGCAAATGGTGGAATAAGAAATAATGCAATAATTATAGAGGCTGTTAATGCAAACGTTTTTGTAAATGCTAAAGGCCTAAATAATTTACCTTCAGCACCAATCATTGTAAATACAGGAATAAAACTTATAATCGTGGTCATTACCGCGGTTACAATTGCTCCCGAAACTTCGGCTGTTGCATTGTAAACTATCGTATTTATTGGAAGTTTTTTATCGTCTTCGTCCAAATGCCGAATGATGTTTTCTGAAAGAATAATACCCACATCTACCATCGTCCCGATTGCGATGGCAATTCCCGAAAGAGCAACGATATTGGCATCTACGCCAAAAAATTTCATTGCAATAAAAACCATTAATACCGCCACAGGCAACAATCCTGAAATAAGGATGGATGCCCGAAGATTGAACACCATTACAATAATTACTAAAATGGTAATCAGTATTTCCAAGGTCAGCGCTTCATTAAGCGTTCCCAAAGTTTCTTGAATCAGTTCGGTTCGGTCGTAAAATGGAACAATTGTTAGCTGTGAGATTCTTCCATCGCTCAATGTTTTGGAAGGTAACCCAGAACTCAATTCTTTTATCTTTTCCTTTACGTTGTTGATGACTTCCATTGGGTTGGCACCATATCGCGCTACAACAACAGCACCTACCACTTCTGCACCTTCTTTATCCAAAATACCCCGTCTTGTTGCAGGGCCTAAAGTGACATTTGCGATGTCCTTTATCCTGATAGAGGTATAGTTTTCAGATGTTACAACGGCATTTTCAATATCGGCAACCGATTTTACATAACCCAGGCCTCGGACAAGATATTCCACTTGGTTTATTTCCAAAGTTTGTGCGCCAATATCTTTGTTACTTTCCTTGACTGCTTTTACAACTTCCCCCAAGCCAATATTATATTGGCGCATCAATTCAGGATTCACGTCTATTTGATATTCCTTTACATAACCTCCAATAGACGCTACTTCAGAAACGCCACTTGCAGATGCAAGAGCATACTTAACGTAATAATCTTGGATGCTACGCAGTTCATGTAAATCCCAACCCCCCGTTACATTACCATCTTTATCGCGGCCTTCAAGCGTGTACCAAAATATTTGTCCCAATCCAGTTGCATCAGGCCCCAGAGCAGGATTCACACCTTCGGGCAACAATCCGCTTGGTAAGGAATTCAATTTTTCAAGGATTCGGCTTCTACTCCAATAAAATTCAATATCCTCTTCAAAGATGATATAGATGCTCGAAAATCCGAACATGGAGGAGCTTCGAATTGTTTTCACACCTGGAATTCCCAAGAGAGTTGTGGTAAGGGGATAGGTAATTTGGTCTTCAATGTCCTGTGGCGAACGACCATCCCATTTGGTAAATACTATTTGTTGGTTCTCGCCAATATCGGGAATGGCATCTACTGCAACGGGATCGCTTGGAAGTAATCCGGTATTCCAATTGAAAGGTGCATAGACAGTACCAAAGCCCACAAAAGCCATGAGCATTAAAACGGCGACCAATTTGTTTTCTATAAGGAATTTGATGCTTTTATTTAGCATAACTTTGATAATTAAACAGTTATAAAAGTAATTATCTTGTTTGAGTTCAAGAAATTGAACACAACAAAACGAGCCCAAAACGGAAGTACCGCAGGGCAAAAATTTTACTGTCTAAAAATCAAATTAAATAAGTCTCGTCCAGTTTGTAGATATGCCTAACGATAAGCGGTGGTGGATACGCCTTTAAAGATGGTTCAGCATCTTCTAAAGAAGAAAAAAGATTGATGTAGGTATGAAAAAAAGTAGCAACAAAAATCTGTTGGTCCAAGGAAATTTTATCAAAACTTATTTTTAATTCGTCTTGTCCTTTTATAATTTCGATTTTCTCGCTACAGCAATTCTTTTTAGTAATAGAACAATCTGAGCTTTTAAATGGAGTATCAATTTGGTTTTCAGATTCCATCCCACAGGTTTTCAATTTTGAGAAAAGAGAACTGTCCACCAAGGTATCTCCACAATAATGCGAACTTAAAGTGAATGACATCGTAGAAAATAAGACTACAATTGCCATTGTAAAAGAAAGTACTTTGTGGAATGCTTTTTTCATTAATGCTAAATTACTAAAACTTAACAGTTCCTTTTTAGTGTTAACAGTATTTTAATTATTTTTTTTATTCTTCCTAGTTAAAACTTATTGTAACCACCTATAAAAAAAAACCCTCACATTTCTGTGAAGGTTTGTATTTACTAGTAGCGGGAACAGGACTCGAACCTGTGTCCGCCGCGGCGGATAGGAGCCCTAAACTGAGTTGTGCCAAAACTGTAACCACCCATAAAAAAACCCTCACATTTCTGTGAAGGTTTGTATTTACTAGTAGCGGGAACAGGACTCGAACCTGTGACCTTCGGGTTATGAGCCCGACGAGCTACCTACTGCTCTATCCCGCGGTGGGTATTCAATATTTCATCTTTAGCTTTTAACTTTCGGTTCATAATGCCGACAGAAATATTGGATTGCAAAGATACAAAGGATTTTGAACCACACAAGCCGTTAAACATAAATTTTTGTAAAGTGTTAATTAAAGTGCTTTTTGGATTATTATCTTTAGCTATCTTTAAATTATGAACAAACATTTCAGGAAAATAGTTTTTACTATACTCGCCTTGGGGGCAGTATTTATAATAGCCTCTGTTACCATAAATATATTTTTGAAAAATAAACTGGAAACGTTCATCCAAGAACGTTTGCCGGAAAATATGGTGCGTGCTTACGATGATATTTCAGTACAAACCTTTAGTGGAACTCTCGTGCTAAGCAATGCATCTCTCATCATCAAAAATAAGGAAGACGGAATAGAACATACTTTTATAAATGTTGAAAAGTTGAAGATTTCAGAAATAAGTTATTGGGACTATTTATACAATAATGAAATTCACATCGAGACCATTTCACTAGAAAATCCAACGATGGCTTATTATAAAGATAGAATGGTGCCGAGTAAAGACACCATTAACAAAGGGATTTTTAGAATATACAAACCAATTATTGTGGATAAGGTTGAAATAAACAATACTAAGTTTGCGATTTACGAAAAAGATAAGGATTCCACAAAGCTGTACACCAAAAACCTTTCCGTTGAAGTAAATGGAATTTTAGTGGACAACAACACAATTATCCGTAAAATTCCTATTGAATATACTGATTTTAAAGCCACAAGCGATTCTTTATTTGTAAAGGTTAGTAGGTATGAAAACCTTATTGCTGGAAATTTTTCAATAGAAAACCACAATGCTTTATTTGAAGATTTAAGCCTTAAAACAAAATATTCAAAAAGGGAACTTTCAGGAATTATAACAAAGGAACGAGACCATTACGATCTATCATTACATTCACTTTCAATAAATGCCTTTGATTTTGGATTTCATCAAGGCCTTTTTTTCGCCAATAGCAAGCATGTTGTTTTAAATGCGCCTTCTTTGGAAATATATCGGGATAAATTGGTTGCGGACGACCAAAAAATAAAACCGCTTTACAGCAAAATGCTGCGCGATCTTCCTTTTGAACTTACGGTAGATTCATTGAATATTACCAACGCAAAAATTAAATATGAAGAAAGGGTAAAGCCAGAAAACATGGGCGGCTCCATAACATTCGAAAATCTGGATGCGGCCATTTCAAACGTCAGCAATACCTATAAAAGTCCCACAAAAACAAATATAAAAGTAACCGCCGATTTTATGGAGAAAACTCCACTCTCGGCGGATTGGAGTTTTGATGTTCAAAACAAGAACGACCATTTTAGTTTTAATGCGGAAGTAGGTTCATTAGCAGCTGAAAAAATGAACAGTTTTACGGAACCAAATTTGAAAGTGCGTTTGGAAGGCCGCACCAATAAAACCTATTTTACCATTGATGGCAATAATGAAACTGCCACAACAAATATGAAAATAAGTTATTCAGATTTTAAAGTTGCTATTTTACAAAAGGATGGGGGAAAAAAGAACAAGCTACTGTCTGCAATTGCGAATATTTTTATTTCGAAGGATAGCGAAAAGAAAAACGATTTTTACAAGGAAGGCACTGCTGAATCTACAAGAAATAAAACCCAATCGGTATTCAATTTTTTATGGATTAGTGTAAAAAATAGTTTGGCAAAAACTATGACTGGGAGGCAACAAAAAAAATAAATAGAAATCAATGGCTTATCCACTGGATTGCGGCCAATCGCTGTTCAGTAGAAAAAATTCGGATTTCTGCATTAAAAAATAATTTCTCAAGATTGCTTAAAACCTGAAGCCATTTTCTGTCAGTAACCACCGCAACTTTTTCAAAACGATTGCCGGTTTTAATCTTAAAGGGAAGGCTTTTCAAGATAGCTTTTAAGGAAATATCTGCGTTTATAGTGTCTTCAATATAAAAACTTACCTTATCATAAATTTCCAGTTTTTCATTCACATCGGCTTGAATTATATCTACCGCGTCTTCGTCATAAGGCCCGTCAATGATAAATCCAATAATATTATCGGCAAGACTAAAAGTGGAGAGCATAGTGGGGATATTGATTGGTTTGCACTAAAATTAACAAATAAAAATTTATTGACCAATATTGTCGGCAGAAAAACCAATAAGTTCGCCATCTTCAAAAGAAACTTCCAGTTCAATGGGATTGCAGCAAATTTCACAATCTTCAATATATTTTTGATGTTTGACAGAAGTATCCAGCAACATCGAAATTTCCTCCCAACAGTGGGGACATTGAAAAAAATGTTCGTACATCTTTACTTACTGAATTAAGCGTTATTCTTCACAATCTTGCAAAAATGAATAAATATAATGATTCTCCATTCTCAAGATAGTGATTCCAAGGTTTCTTGAAGTATTTCCCACTCTTCCATCAATTTTTTAAGTTTCTTTTTCTTTTCCTGATATCTGTCAAAAAAGTGAGGTTTGGCAATGGTTTCTTCATAATTAATAAGCAACTCGGTGTCAATATTCGCTATTTCCTTTTCCAAGGAAGAAATGGAAGATTCAACATTGCTCAATTTATTCTTTGCCGATTTCAGTTTTTTCTGAATTTCATATTCCTCGCCGGCGCTTCTCTTTTCTTTTACTTCGGAAACCACGGTTCGTTTTTCGGCTTCGCGAAGGTTTTGAAGATTTCGTTGTTCAAGGAAATAATCTATATCGCCCAAATATTCTTTGATGTGATGGTCCTTAAATTCATAAACTTTATTCGTCAAGCCCTGGAGAAAATCACGGTCGTGGGAAACCAAAAGTAAGGTGCCCTCAAAACTTTTCAGCGCATCCTTCAATACGTTTTTAGATTTTATATCGAGGTGGTTTGTAGGTTCATCCATTACCAAAACGTTGAAGGGCTGCAACAGCAATTTCGCCAATGCCAAGCGGTTTCGTTCACCACCGCTCAATACGCGCACGTATTTTTCCACTTCATCGCCACGGAAAAGGAAAGATCCCAAAATATCGCGAACGCGGCTTCGGTTTTTTTCATTTGCCGCATCAATCATTGTATCCAAAACCGTTTTTGTACCATCCAAATAATCAGCTTGGTTTTGTGCAAAATAGCCAATCTGCACATTGTGGCCCAACGTGACTTTTCCCTTATATTCAATTTCTCCAACAATTATTTTTGCCAAAGTAGATTTTCCCTGTCCGTTTTGGCCCACAAAAGCAATTTTGCTTTCGCGCTCCACCAAAAGATCGATACCTTTCAAAACATTTTTATCGCCGTAACTTTTTGATATTTTTTCAGCGTCAATTACCACTTTTCCCGGAGTGATGGAAACCGGAAAACGCAACGTCATCACGCTGTTGTCATCTTCATCAACTTCAATACGGTCAATTTTGTTCAATTTTTTTATGAGCGACTGCGCCATAGTAGCTTTACTCGCCTTTGCCCGGAATTTATCAATCAACTTCTCGGTTTGTTCAATTTGCTTTTGCTGGTTTTTTTGCGAAGCCAATTGCTGGTCGCGCAATTCATTCCGAAGAATTAAATATTGGGTGTACGGTTTGTTGAAATCATAAATCTTTCCGAGGGAAATTTCGATGGTGCGATTCGTTACGTTATCCAAAAACATTTTATCGTGGGAAACGATTACTACCGCGCCTGTGTAGCCTTTCAAAAATTCTTCGAGCCACAGAATAGATTCAATATCCAAGTGGTTTGTGGGCTCATCCAGTAAAAGAATATCGTTGTTTTGAAGCAAGAGTTTCGCCAGTTCAATTCGCATTCGCCATCCACCGGAAAAAGTTTCGGTGAGCTTTGTAAAATCTTCCCTTTGAAAACCCAAACCTTGCAAAATCCGTTCAGTTTCGCCTTGATAATTGTAACCGCCGTATATTTCGTATTGATGTTGGATTTCATTCAAATCGACCATCAATTGATGGTAAAAATCACTTTCATAATCTGTTCTTTCGGCAAGTTGGGTGTTTATTTCCGCAAGCAGTTTTTCAAGTCTTTTTATTTCGGTGAAAGCTTCGTAAGATTCGTCCAAAACACTGCGCCCTTTTTCAAAATCTATATCCTGTTTTAAAAAACCGATTGAAATTTCTTTATCTGTTGCTATTTGTCCAGAATCATATTCCTGCTCGCCCGCAATAATTTTCAGTAAGGTTGATTTGCCCGCGCCATTTTTACCCACCAAACCCACCCGATCGCCGGGTTTTAATTGGAAAGTAATTTTTTCGAACAAATAGTCGCCTTGAAAGGAAACCGAAAGATTGTGGATATTGACCATTGATTTTTATTATGAATTCAGGATATTGAATTGGAATATTTGAAAACTATTTTGATGTACCTTTTATTCAATATATAGCCTTAAAATTTCTGCAAAGATGCTTAATTTTGCGGTGCAAAAAAAACCGATTATGCAATTCCTTAAAGGCTCTAAACTCTACAGTATTTTTACAAGCACATGTCCCGTTTGTCAAGAAGGCGATATGTATGTTGAAAATAATCCATACAAAATTTCCAAACTCATGGAGATGCACGAAAATTGCAGCAATTGTGGGAAAAAATTTAAAATAGAACCTTCCTTCTTTTTCGGCGCTATGTACGTGAGTTATGGCGTTGGGGTTGCTATTGCTGTAGCTGCATTTATTATTTCATACTTCATTGTTGGGCTGGATAGAAACTACAGTTTTTTAGTTATCATTCTAACCCTTGCAGTTTTGTTTCCGCTGATTGTGAGAATCTCCAGAAATATATGGATTAACTTTTTTGTTCCCTTCGACAAAAATAAGGCGAAGTCCTGATTTAAGAAATATTATAACATTCTTTTAATATCCATTTCAGCTGGAATTGGCTGATTTTCTTCCAAATTTTTCAAAAGAATCTCAGCAAGTAATGGTGCCATTAAAAATCCGCGTGACCCCAAACCATTGAAGAAAAATAAATTTGGGTTTTCATCCGTACTTCCCAATAGTGGCCGGTGGTCTTTGGTTGTTGGCCGAATTCCTGCAGTTTGACCTATTATTTCAAAAGGACAATTAATAAAACTTTTCACTTTCGAAAGAATTTCTTCTTTTGCTTCGGAAGTTGGATTTAGGCTATAATCATCGCGGCTATAGGTTGCGCCCACTTTGTATTTGTCATTTCCCAAAGGAATAATGTACATGGAGCCTTTTAAAAGTTGCTCCAATTTTAAGGAAGGCGCTTTAATAATTAAGTATTCGCCTTTGTTGCCGATGATTGCCTGTTTCGGGAAAAATGGATTGTAAATCACTTTTGAACCTTCGGTAAAAATAATTTTTTTGGCTGAAAAGTTTTTGTAAACCACGCGGTTCTCTTTCTGTTGAATTGCATCATATTGAAAATCCTCAGTGAGCATAACATTTTGATTTATCAAATAATTTCGGTAGCCAGAAAGTAAATTGTTTGTATGTATCTGCGCAGTTCCCAAAACTTCACCAAAACCGAAAGGTGCTTCCACGGTGCTATTTGTATTCCTTAAAAATTTTGAAGAAAGAAAATCCTGCAATTCCCGTTTGTCGCTAGCAACAGTCCAATTGTTTTGTTCTTCAACACTTTTAAAAATTCTGTGAATTGCTGTTTCTGTGAATATATTTTTTTGAAGTTTCAATGAAAGTTGGCTATAAAAATAAATAGCAGCCGGAAAAAAAATAGCAGCATTCCACGCCGCCGTGAAACGTTTAAGCACCGTTGGGTTAAAAACGCCACCAGACTTTGCCGTGGATCCTTCTTCACCGTTATCGATCACTAAAAAGGTTTTGTCGTGTTTTTGGAGCTGTTCGCAAAGACTAATTCCAGCAATGCCGAGGCCTACAATAATATAATCCTTTTCTATCATTATTTTTTTAACTAAAAAACCCTTCAGTTTCCGAAAAGAAACTTGAAGGGTTTTCTTCAAATTATGGACACATTAACTGATTAATAATTCCACAAATCTATTTCAATATTTCGTATTTGTTCTTTGATTCTTTCAGATTCCAACAGCTGCATAAGCGCGTTGTCATTGATGTAATCTTTC
Organism: Aequorivita sp.; assembly: GCA_030690315.1. GTDB lineage: Bacteria > Bacteroidota > Bacteroidia > Flavobacteriales > Flavobacteriaceae > Aequorivita. The sequence goes on along the minus strand of JAUYGY010000024.1, from coordinate 59,056 downwards.
ACATTTCTATCTCCCTGCACGTTATCTTCCTTATAGATAACCGCATGAAAACGGCGTGCATTCAACAGGTGGTCATAGGAAATGGGCTGCGAAGTATTCTTTCGGTTAAAGGCCTTGGCTTCGTGCAAAACTTCACGGGCACCAGGAAACCAAACCCAAAATAGCTCTACTTTGGCATCTAATCCATCCTCTGGATAGGCCTTGGAACGCGCTTCATTCGCTACTGGGCAAATACCCAATAAACGATATTTAAGTTCGCCTTGGCGCTTGTCTAAATACCAATATCCTCTAATTTTCCATTGTTCAATATCACCGGCATCCAGTGTAAAACTACGCACGTATTGTGGATCTACGGTTCCTTCGGCGTTGTATTGTTCAATACCTAAATCTGTTGTATCACTGTAAACCAGTGAGGCTTCAATATCCTGCAGGGTACGTTTTTCGGTAAAATAGGAATCTGCATACACATTTTCAATTTTCCCGTTTTTGATGTTCTTCACCAAAACGTCATAAAGCGAACGTCTGTCTGAGCCAATGTTGTTTGTATCTATAGGATAATACAACGGAAAATTTACTCTTTCATCAAGATCGATAATTTCCCAAGTTGTTTTGGACCATAACACATCGCGTTCGTCCGTATAACCATAAGGCAACGGCTCGTCATTATCATAAGCTATCTGTGCTTCGGTCTTTTTCCCTATATCCTCAGGGATTTTAGCATTTAGAATATTTGTTTGTGCAGTAGCACCCACAACCATTCCAAAACCAAAAACACATAAAACAACATTTTTAAACTTCATACGAATAGGGTTTTATACAAATAATTAGTTTGTCAATTCAATAATTACAGGAGATATCTTTTTCAATTTATAACCTGAATTTCCGGCAAGATTTGCATTTATATCAAAAATTTGAACAGCATCTCCACGCTGTGCTCTTCTTAAGGCACCTTTAGCAGCGGCATCCAGTTTTGTTCCGTTTACTTTAACGGTTGGTTGTCCAGAAACTTTAAAGCTAAAACCGGTTACATTAATATTTAGTTCAAAATCAAAATCTTGTAAAACTGCGGAAATCGAAGAGATTTCAAGACCTCCACGTTCCATCCTCACGATTCCGGTTTCACCACGGATTGCTCCTACTGGTGGTGGAATATCCTTAATACGGAATTCAGATTTTGAACCTACTGCTTTTCCATCAGGTAATGTTCCATTCGCCGAAATAACAACTGTTCTACCAGCTCCGGGGCGCATAACATACTTGCTTCCTGAAACTTTTGATAGACCAGCAGCAGACGCATTTACTTTATTATCTGGAATACCAGGAATAGAAACCGTCATTGGGTTGTCCACTCCACGATAAACTACGTTCATTTTATCTGCAGCGATTACTGCAGAATTTGGCAATGAGATTGTAGCGAATGACCGATCAACCGCGACAGGAGTTTCTACACCATCTTCACCATAAAATAAGGTTCCTTCAATTTTATGATCACCGGGAGAACCAGCATTTACATTCATTTTTATCCTACCACCCTCAAAGGTATAATCAGTTCCTTCAACAAGTTTTCTTCCATCTAATGTAAGTTCAGCCCTTTTTGGTTTAGTACTTTCATCGGTACGACCCAATACAATAGCACCGTCAAACATTTCGCCAGAATAATATGCTGATTTTGAGGTTTCCAACAAGGTTGAATATTTATCGTATGATAATGCATCTGCCATTTGCCCAGCAAGCATTCTTTGTAAAACTTCACTTTTTGTAGTTTTAATATCCGCTTGAATCTGTGTTAATTTAGTTAAGGATGCAACCAAAGGAAATCCTTCGTAGTTATAATTTAGCCATGCTACTTTTTTTCCATCTCTATTTGTAACTTCTTCTGTAGAAAAATTAGCTTGAATCGCTTTTTTAATATCTTCGATACCAGCAACCTTTGCTAAAGCCGTATCAGAAAGAATAGTAACCATTTCGGTGCGATATTCGTTCATTTTATCTAAAAACTCCTGGCCTTCTGGCTTATAGTTATCTCCTTGGAAGAAACGTCGGTCAAAAAAGTCTGCTTTATCCATTACCTCATAATCTGTAGGATCTTCCAATTTTTCAATAGAAGCAGATTTAAGGGTTGAAATATAGGAATCAAAATCATCTGAAATTTGTGCAATTTCTTTTGCTTTAGCTTCAACAGCTGCGTATTGTGCGGGCTCATCTGCTGCTTTCATAGCCAAACCTTCCATAAAAGAAGTATTTCGCTGTGAAGTTGACACGTTAGCATCAGTTATTTTTTCGTTTAATAATCCAAAAGCCGATAATACTTCTTTGGACATGTTTAATGCAAGCATCGCGATGAAAACCAGATACATTAGGTTAATCATCTTCTGCCTTGGGGATAGTTTTCCTCCTGCCATTTTTATTCTCTTTAAAGATTAATAATTAGGTGAAACCTATCTTAGTTTCTATTGCTCATTGCAGATAGCATACCTCCGTAAACACCGTTCAAAGATGAAAGGTTGGTAGCCAAGTGCTGCATTTGTTGTTTTAATTGCTCTGCGTTTTCAGCAACCTGCTCATTTGCCACTGTTTGACGACTGGTTGATTCAATCTGTACTTTGTAAAGACTATTCAATGAATCCATTTGTGCGGCAGCAAGTGCCATTTCTTCACTGTATTTTTTAGTGGAGTTCATCGCTTCGGCAGTTGGAGCCATTCCTTTTGCAGCGCCTTCAAAAGAACGGATGCTTGTGGTTAAACTGTCCATCAATTCTGAATCTATGCGTGCATCTTTAAGCATTTCGTCTAATTTTTTAGACAAAAGTCCTTGTGCATCTTCTGGTTCTTTTTTCTTTCTGTCCTGACCAATACCGCCAGCCAATTCTGGATAAACCAAAGACCAATCCAAATCGTCATCTACTGGTTCAAAAGCGGAAATAGCAAAAATAATTGCTTCGGTAATAAGTCCCACGGCTAAAAGAATCCCTCCATTTAAAGGACCTATTTCCCAGTGAAGGATTTTAAAAAGTGCTCCTAAAATTACAATGGATGCTCCAAGGCCATAGGCCATGTTAAATAGTTTTTTTGAAGATTTTGCTTGTGCCATAATACTTAATTTTTTTTGTTGAAAGTTTAGTTAAGGTTAATTTAGTTTAGTAAATAAGGGAATATTAGCGAGCATCGCCAAAGTTTTGGTTTAAAGTAATATCAGTACCCATATAGTCTTGTACAGTTCTGAAGCCAATATAACTTCTGGCTGAATCTGCATATTCATAATCACGGGTACTTACCTGAAGGAAGTAGGCCACATCTTTCCAAGAACCTCCACGAACCACTTTACGCATATTTTCGTCATCGTTCACATTTGGGTTCATTGTTGAAGTGTAATCATAGGAAGCAGGATCATAAGAAGAAGCTACCCATTCTGAAACATTTCCAGACATGTTGTACAAATTATAATCGTTTGGCTCATAAGCATCCGCTTCCACTGTATAAAGGGCTTGATCGGCGGCATAATCACCACGCAATGGCTTAAAGTTAGCCATAAAGCAACCACGGTCGTTTTTTGCATAAGGACCACCCCAAGGATAAGTTGCAGATTCTAGACCGCCACGTGCGGCATATTCCCATTCTGCTTCACCTGGAAGACGGAAGGAATTAACGAAATTACTCTTTTTGGATTTTTGGTATGAGTTTTTGTAAAGTGTTCTCCATGCGCAGAAAGCTTTAGCCTGTTTCCAGTTTACGCCCACCACTGGATAATCTCCATAAGCTTCATGCCAAAAATAGTCATTGTGCATTGGCTCATTATAAGAATAGTTGAAATCTTTAATCCACACGGTAGTGTCAGGATAAATATTTATTTCTTCTTTTTTGATGAAATCTTTTCTTCTTTTTGTATTATCTCGTGCTGCAGATTGAATATCCATATAGGTATATTGGAAATTCAATTTACTAACATCAATGGTACGCTGCCCGTTGTATGCTTCTTCAATAGGAATGTACATTGTGTCCATTACTTCAGAATAGAACTCGTCTGGATATTCGGCAGTGTCCCAAATTAAATCAACCTTATCGTTCAACTTTCGTCCGGCGTAGTAATCTTCGCCCATGCCGAAATAATTGTCATACATATATTGTTGATACGGGGTCATTTCCTCACTCTCTTGATCAACAAAGGCAAATTCACCTATTCCACCATCGCCGGGAGTGGCGCCATTTTCGTCAGCCATAATTGCAAGACGCAATCTAACTGTGGAATCTCGAACCCAGTTAACAAATTGGCGATACTCAGCATTGGTTATTTCGGTTTCGTCCATATAAAAGGAACGAACGGTAACGGTCTTAGTTGGCGCATCATTTACAGCAACAAAATCGTCATCACTTTTACCCATAAGGAAGGATCCACCTGAGATAAGCGTCATTCCGAATGGTTTTTGTGGATACCATTTTTTGCCTTTTGCCCCAACCAGTTCTCCCCGGTCTCCGGAGTTACAACTGAACAAAAAGGCAATAATCGCAGTTAATGCAATAAACTTCTTCATAAGTATTTAGGTTAAATTTCGAGATTCAAGGGCGTAAACCTATCTATAAAATTTCAAAAAAACAATTTTTTTTTGAAAAACCCTTAATCCTCGTTTTTACTAGTCTTGTTAGATTATACTTCATTTTTGTGGCGGGCTTTCAACCACCGTTCAGGAATTTCCTGATTACATGCACTCAAATATTCGCCATAAGTGCAAGGTAATAACGTTTGTCTTAATAATTTATTATTAGCATTTGAAATAAATGGCAAAACAATCCACCATCTTTCTGTTTTATTGCTTTTTTTGAATTCCAAGACCTCATCTTCAACTGGCACATTATAGGAAGTAAAAAGATTTTCGTTATTGAAATCATCATCATCTACCCTAAAATTAAAGCCTTCAATAAAATACCAAAGTATTTGTGCCACCAACATTGCCCCACTTTTGCTTTCGATGGAATTGCTTAATTCATAAACGCCAAAGGACTTTACTTTATTGCTAATCCCCGCATAACGTGAAATTGCACAGATTTCGCGGCCATCAAAACCATTGGGGCTGTCATTATTTTTATAACTTAGTTCCGCACTTTTTATTGCTGTAACATCCAGTGTCACTATATCGGCATCGCGCATTATAGGCTCTACAATAGTAATATCTGCAGTAACGGCACCCAATCTATATGCATCAAAAAACAACTTATCCATCAAAGCAATTTCCTGTGGGGCATTAAAAAAAGACTGATACCCCAAGACGCTATAATTAAACAGATTGTACGGCTTAGCAACAACCATTTTCCCAACGTAGGATTTATTGGACATTGGCAATTCTGCATTCCCAAGATCAAAGCGGTTATCTATGTTTACAATATTAACCATTTTATCCAAAACATCGTTCGCGCGATATTGTGCATAAGCCAAATCCTGGCTTCCCCCAAGAATAATTGGGAGGATGTTTTTTTTCAATAGGGCGGCTATAACTTCTTTGGCGGCAAAGCGGGTATCCTCTGCAGTTTCGCCTTTTTCAATATCGCCAAGGTCAATTATTTTGTAATTCCAATTGCCTGGATAAAGAGAGTATAAAGCTTTTCTGTACGAATCAAAAGATATTTCTGCCCCGATGAAATCTACATCGGCCCGGTTTTCTTTAATCCCCAAAAGGGCAAACTTAACATCTTTTAAATTTGGTAATTCCCCAATTTTAGAATGGGTTTCAATTTGTTTCCCAAGCGTTCCGGGTGGCAAAATTTCCCGATGCGCCATTACTTTTTTTGAAACTGGAGATAAAAATTCTATCATTATTTTTTCTTGGCTGTAGCTTTTTTACTGGTTGTTGTTTTCTTTTTGGCAGCGGTCTTTTTCTTCGGGCTTTTTTTCTCGAGCAAATCTTTTGCTTCTTCCAAAGTTATTTTATCGGCTTCGGTGCCCTTGGGAAGTTCTACTTTTGTCTTTCCTTTTATAAGATTGAAACGACCCCAACGCGCTTTTTCAATTCTGATTTTTTCTTCCGGCCATTCGTTGATAAGTTTATCAATTTCCTTTTGCTTTTTATCTTCGATAAGCTCTTTTACATCTTCTTTTGAAAGATTGTCAAAATCATACTTTTTGTTCACGTTAATGAACATATTATTCCATTTTATGAAAGGACCAAAACGCCCAACACCCTTTTGAACAGGCAGATCCTCCACTATAAATATAGGAGCATCGGTCTTTTTCTTTTCCTCAATAAGTTCTTTTGCAAAAGCCATATCCACATCCAAAGGATCCATTCCTTTAGGAAGTGAAATAAAGATTGTTCCGAAACGAACATAAGGACCAAAACGGCCGTTATTTACCTCAACTTCTTCTTTTTCATAAACGCCCAAAGTCTTCGGAAGTTTAAAAAGATCCATTACTTCTTCAAATGTAACCAAATGCAATTGCTGGTCTGGACGAAGGCTTGCGAATTTTTTTTCTTCATCGTCCGGCGCTCCAATTTGTGCCATCGGGCCATATTTGCCCAAACGAACCAACACGGTTTTTCCTGTTTGGGGATCTTCGCCAAGAATACGTTCGCCACTTTCCCTGTCTGCATTTTCTTCTACATGCTCTACTTGTGGATGAAATTTTCCGTAGAAATCCCTCATCATCTTTGTCCACTCCTCTTTTCCTTCGGCAATATCGTCAAAATCCTGCTCTACTTTTGCAGTAAAATTATAATCCATAATATTTTCGAAATGCTCCACCAAAAAGTCATTTACGATCAATCCAATATCTGTGGGAACCAATTTCCCTTTATCCGAACCAACTGTTTCAGCTAAAGTTTTCTCTTTTATGCTTTCCTTTTGAAGCGTTAACTGAAGATATTTGCGTTCAACACCCTCAACAGTTCCTTTTTCAACATAATTTCTGCTAATGATTGTTGAAATAGTTGGCGCATAAGTTGAAGGTCGGCCAATGCCAAGTTCTTCCAATTGTTTTACCAACGAAGCTTCCGTGTATCGGTACGGAGGGCGCGTAAAACGTTCCGTTGCGGTTATATAATTATTTTGAAGCGATTCACCGTTTTTCATATTTGGCAACATTCCTTCCTGCTCCTCTTCCTCAAAATCGGTGCCTTCCAAATACACTTTTAGGAAACCGTCAAATTTTATCATTTCACCATTTGCAGTAAAATTTTCTGAAACTTTTTCCTTGGAAAGTACGTCAATCTTAACATTTGTGCGCTCTAATTGCGCATCGCTCATTTGCGAGGCCAGCGTTCGTTTCCAAATTAAATCATACAAACGCGCTTGGTCGTGATCTCCGGTAATATTATGTAAAGACATATCCGTCGGGCGAATGGCCTCATGCGCTTCCTGTGCTCCTTTGCTCTTTCCTTTGTAATCGCGCATTTTGCTGTATTCTTTTCCGTAAGAAGAAATTATCTCCTTTTGCGCTGCGTTTTTTGCGTCGTTACTAAGATTCACGCTATCGGTACGCATATAGGTTATAAAACCGGCTTCATACAAACGTTGTGCAATCGTCATCGTTTTTCCCACTGAAAAATATAACTTTCGTGCGGCTTCCTGTTGTAATGTTGAAGTGGTAAAAGGTGCCGCCGGACTTTTGCTGGCAGGCTTTTTTGTTAAATCTGAAATTTTATAATTCGCTCCCAAATTCTTCCGAAGAAACTCGCGTGCTTCTTCTTCCGTATCAAAATTCTTTGGGAGTTTTGCTTTGAATTTGCTGCCTTCAGTTGTGGTAAATTCAGCATCAATCCTGTAGGATCCAACCGCTGTAAAACCTTCAATTTCGCGCTCACGTTCCACAATCAGTCGCACTGCAACAGATTGCACGCGGCCTGCGGAAAGACCGCCTTTCACTTTTTTCCAAAGTACGGGTGAAAGTTCGTAACCCACCAAACGATCCAACACACGTCGGGCTTGCTGTGCGTTCACCAAATTATAATCAATTTGCCGCGGATTTTCAATGGCTTTTAAAATAGCCGTTTTTGTAATTTCGTGAAAAACAATCCGTTTCGTTTTGTTTTTATCCAGCTTTAACTCTTCTGCCAAATGCCACGCGATAGCTTCTCCTTCACGGTCCTCATCACTCGCCAGCCAAACCATTTCAGCTTTTTTGGAAAGTGCTTTCAATTCTGCCACCAACTTTTTCTTATCGCTGCTCACTATGTATTTAGGTGTGAAATTCCCTTCAACATCCACCCCCAATTCCTTGGAAGGAAGATCTGCAATGTGCCCAAAACTGGAGGAAACCTTGAAATCTTTTCCAAGAAATTTTTCAATGGTTTTTGCTTTTGCCGGGGACTCAACGATCACTAAATTCTTTGCCATATGCTCTTTTGTTATGGCTACAAAAGTATATGAATTTTTGAATACGCAATTTTTGGGGGAGAAATTTAGTCTTCCGTTAACAAAAATATCGACAGAAATAGCAGTATTTTATGCCTTCGTAAACCAAAAAATACAATGAAAATATTTAGACTTAAAACTAATTTACTTTTCAGGAGTTGTATTTTATTTTTCACTTTAACTTTAGTATCAAACTGTAGCCCAGCGATGAAAATTTTCAAAACCCCCACTTTTTCCGAAGGCAAAAATGTGAATTGCATTATAGAAATTCCAGCCGGAACCAGCAAAAAAATTGAGTTTAACAAAACTTCGAAGAAATTTGCGGTGGACCTCCGCGATGGCAAGGAACGCATTATTGAATACTTGCCCTATCCCGGAAATCACGGCTTTATCGCCTCCACTTATTCCGAGCCAACAACGGGTGGCGATGGCGACCCGCTGGATGTTTTAGTGCTTTGTGAAACTTTAAAAACTGGAACTATTCTCGAAACAAAACCAATTGGCGTGCTGAAACTTTTGGATGCGGGCGAATCTGATTACAAAGTGATTTGCATTCCCGCCGATGAAAAACTACGAACTGTTTCTGCTGCGAATTTTGCTGAATTCTCAAAAAAATACCCAAATGCGCTTCAATTGATCGAAACATGGTTTTCAAATTATGACCATTCCGACCCCGTAATTATTAAAGGCTGGGGCGATGAAAAGGAAGCGCTGGCAGAAATACAAAGACTTTCCGTTCCAATGAAAAAGTAAAAAACCGCTCCAAAATATTTCATAAAAAAATCTGACACTTTGTCACCGATAGCAATTAATTGTATCTTTGCCGCCTCAGCGGAAAAATTACAAATTTGCATTGAAGCTTCATTTTTTATGGAAAAGATAATTGACGAAAATACACAGGGAAACACTTTAACTTTGGAAGCTCGCGAGAACAATTCCAAAAAATTATATATTGAAAGTTACGGTTGCGCCATGAATTTTAGTGACAGCGAAATTGTTGCTTCAATTCTTGCAGACCAAGGTTACAACACAACAAATAATCTGGAAGAGGCCGATTTGGTTTTGGTGAACACCTGCTCCATCCGCGATAAAGCAGAACAAACCGTTCGTAAACGTCTTGAAAAATACAATGCCGTTAAACGCGTAAACCCAAAAATGAAAGTGGGCGTTCTTGGTTGTATGGCCGAACGTTTAAAGGAAAAATTTCTGGAAGAGGAAAAAATCGTCGATTTGGTGGTTGGGCCGGATGCCTATAAAGATATTCCGAATTTATTAAAAGAAGTTGAGGAAGGTCGCGATGCCGTAAACGTTATCCTTTCTAAAGAAGAAACCTACGGCGATATTTCACCCGTTCGATTGGGTGGCAATGGAATTACTGCTTACGTAAGCATTACCCGTGGTTGCGACAATATGTGCACATTTTGCGTGGTGCCTTTTACAAGAGGCCGCGAACGCAGCCGTGATCCACAGAGTATTTTGCGCGAAATAGATGATTTGGCTGAAAAAGATTACAAAGAAATCACTTTGCTCGGGCAAAATGTAGACAGCTATTTATGGTACGGCGGCGGATTGAAAAAAGATTTCAAAAATGCTTCGGAAATGCAGCAGGCAACTGCCACAGATTTTGCCCAATTGCTTGATAGGGCTGCAACCGCACACCCAAAGATGCGCATTCGTTTTTCAACCAGCAATCCGCAGGATATGCACGAAGAAGTATTGCATATTGTAGCGAAACACTATAATATTTGCAACCATATTCATCTTCCCGTTCAAAGCGGCAGCACACGTATTTTAAAGGAAATGAACCGTCAGCACACCCGCGAGGAATATATGAAGTTGGTTGATAGAATTTGGGAAATCATTCCCGGCTGTTCCATTTCGCAGGATATGATTATTGGTTTTCCAACGGAAACAGAAGAAGACCACCAAGAAACAATGAGTTTGATGGAATATGTGAAATATGGTTTTGGCTATATGTACAAATATTCCGAAAGACCTGGCACTATGGCTGCCCGAAAACTGGAAGACGATGTGCCCGAAGAAACAAAAAGCCGAAGATTGACCGAGATTGTTGATCTTCAACAAAAGCACAGCGCCATTCGCACTGCGGAGTTTTTAGGAAAAACAGTTACAGTTTTGATTGAAAAAGAATCAAAAAAGAATAAAGATGAATGGAGCGGAAGAACCGAGCATAACAATGTTGCTGTTTTTCCGAAGTCAACTTATAAACCTGGAGATTTTGTTCATGTGAAAATAACTAATTGTACTACTGCAACACTTATTGGTGAAGCGGTGGGTTTTTCTGAAAGCAATTAATTTATGGAAAGTATACAAGCAACAAAACAACGATTCGGAATAATAGGCAACGACCCAAAACTGAACCGTGCCGTGGAAAAAGCAATACAAGTTGCACCGACTGATATTTCGGTATTGGTTACGGGCGAGAGCGGTGTGGGAAAGGAAAGTATTCCAAAAATAATCCATTCCCTTTCGCATAGAAAACACGGAAAATACATTGCCGTAAACTGCGGCGCCATTCCCGAAGGAACAATTGACAGCGAACTTTTTGGTCACGAAAAAGGTTCGTTTACAGGCGCAACAGCAACCCGCAGCGGGTATTTTGAGGTAGCCGATGGCGGTACAATTTTTCTCGATGAAGTTGGCGAATTGCCGCTACCAACGCAAGTCCGTTTGCTGCGTGTTTTGGAAAATGGCGAATTTTTGAAAGTAGGTTCTTCCGCCGCGCAGAAAACCGATGTGCGTATTGTGGCCGCAACAAACGTAAAAATGGTAGATGCCATTGAAAAAGGAAAATTCCGCGAGGATTTATATTACAGATTGAGCACGGTAGAAATCAATTTACCGCCACTTCGCGAGCGCAAAGATGACATCCATTTGCTTTTCAGAAAATTTGCGGCAGATTTTGCCCACAAATATAAAATGCCCACCATTAGATTAACCGATCAAGCCACAGATTTATTATTGAAATACCGCTGGAGCGGAAACATCCGCCAATTGCGAAACGTAGCAGAGCAAATTTCGGTTTTGGAGCAGGAGCGTGAAATTTCCTATGAAACTTTAAAACACTATTTGCCGGATATGGGCAGCAATCTTCCCGCAGTAGTAAATGCAAAGAAAGCAACAAGCGATTTTAGTAGCGAAAGGGAAATTCTTTACAAAGTGCTTTTTGATATGAAACGTGACGTAAACGATCTTAAAAAGCTTACATTGGAATTGATGAAAACTGGCAGTGCAGCTAAAGTTAAAGAGGAACAATCGTCGCTCATCAATAAAATATATTCGGAAGAAAATAGCGCAGATGAAGAATTGGCATCTTTTATTGAGGATGAAAACAATAACGAAGAAACGGATGTAGAAGTTTTCAGTATTCCAGAACACACTTCTGAACAACGAAAGGACAAATACGAATATGCCGAGGAAATTGAGGAAGAGGAAAACCTTTCACTTCAACAAAAAGAGCTGGAACTCATCAAAAAATCGCTCGAAAAATACCACGGAAAACGCAAGGATGCCGCAGATGAACTGGGTATTTCTGAAAGAACGCTTTATAGGAAAATAAAGCAGTACGACCTTTAGTTGATGGTTGATGGTTGATAGTCGATGAAAAAAAAATGATTACAAAATCTAGCAAATGAACAAGTTTTTTCCACTTATCTTTTTATTTTTTGTTGCGCTAACAATACAGGGCTGTGGCCCGTATTCATTTACGGGGGCCGATATTAATTATACCACTACAAATACCGTTCAGGTAAACTATTTTCAAAATAATGCGCCCATCGTTGAGCCGGGAATGGCCCGAGATTTCACTCAAAAACTGCAGGATTTATTGCTAAATCAAACCAGTTTGGATTTGGTAAACAGTAGTGGCGATTTGGTTTACGAAGGGGAAATTACACAATTCTACATTGCTCCAATCACCGCAACCTCTAACAGTACGGCAGCCCAAAACAGACTAACTATTGCAATAAACGTGCGGTTTTATAACACCAAAGACCCGCTAAAAGATTTTGAGCAGCCTTTCAGTTTTTATTATGATTATCCGGGAACAACCCAGTTAACCGGTTCAAGGCTGGATGCCGCGGTCGATATAATTTTTGAACGCTTAACTCAGGATATTTTCAACAAATCGCTTGCAAACTGGTAGTATTTTGAACACGTCGAACTTTACATATTTACTCGCCAATCCACAGAAAATAACTTCTGAGGATTTGGTTGCGTTGGATTTGCTTATTAAAAAACACCCCTATTTTCAAAGTGCGCGGGCGTTGCAGCTAAAAGGTTTGAAAAATCAGGACAGTTTTCTGTACAATGATGCGCTGAAACTTGCCGCTGCGCATACCACAGATCGTGATATTTTATTTGAATACATTACTTCGGACAAATTTATTCAGAATGAAATTTCGCAAACTATCCTGCAGCACGATGCATCGATTGATGAAATAAAAGTAATTTCAGAAGATGTTTCAGAACAAATTAGCCTTGAGATAGACAAACAACTGAAAGCCGAAATACAAAAGGCCGAGAATATTTTGAATCCGGCGCTTTTCCAAAGAAAGGTAGAATCTATAACCAATTTGGTTGAAAAAAAGGAAGAAAAACCGGAGCAAGTTCTGCAACCGGATAAACCTTTGGAATTTACAAAAAGTGATACCCATTCTTTCAGTGAATGGTTGAAACTGACAAAAGCAAAACCCATTGAACGTTCGGAAGAAACTTCACAAAAAGAGGAAGTGTCCCCCGAATCTTCAGGACAGGAAGAGAAAGATCGAAAGTTTGAAATGATTGATAAATTTATTCAGGACCGACCAAAAATAATTCCTTCGGAAATAGAAAGAAAAACGCCAAAAGAAGAAAAAAACAATTTAGAAAAACCCTATACACAAGCATCAGATTCGCTGATGACAGAGACTTTGGCTAAAGTTTACCTTCAGCAAAAGAACTATAAAAAAGCAATTCAAGCATATAAAATATTAATTTTGAAAAATCCCGAAAAAAGTGGTTTCTTTGCAGACCAAATTCGGGCGATAGATAAATTGATTAATTCAGAACAATCATGAGTACGTTTACAATATTCTTAATTTTAATAATGATAGTGGCCTTTTTATTGGTCATAGTTATAATGGTTCAAAACCCAAAAGGTGGCGGACTTTCATCGTCATTTGGCGGTGGCGGTGGCGCACAGATTGGTGGCGTTCAAAAAACAAGTGACTTTTTGGATAAAAGTACTTGGACCCTTGCAACAATTATGTTGGCTTTGATTTTATTCTCCAACGTATTTATTATGGGTGGAAGTAGTTTGCAATCAAAGACTTTTGATGAAAGTGCTGTTCCTGCAGTGCCAACAACACAAACTCCAGCACCTACCGCAACAGATACTACAAACTAATATTTAGTTATAACATATTTTTAAATGCCAGCTCTGACAAGCTGGCATTTTTATTTTGTATTATGTCAGTTTATGGGCGGTGGCACAATTTCTGCCAAATAGCTACTACACTATTGAAAGCAAGTATAACAACTAAAAATAAAATTGAAAATGGCATTAAAAATTCAACCCTTGGCTGACCGCGTTTTGGTCCAGCCCCAAGAAGCAGAAACAAAAACAGCTTCAGGACTCTACATTCCCGATTCGGCTAAAGAAAAACCCCAACAAGGGAAAGTAATGGCAGTGGGCAAAGGAAAAGAAGACTACAAAATGACCGTAAAAGTTGGAGATACTGTTCTTTACGGAAAGTACTCCGGCAGTGAATTAAAGCTGGACGGCAAAGATTACCTTATCATGCGCGAGGATGATATCTTGGCAATCATCTAATCCCTTCATAAATAAATCTCTTAAAATTAGTTTAACATAGCTTAAGGCATACAGCTTAAAGCATAAAGCATTTCAAAAAATGGCAAAAGATATAAAATTTGATGTAGAAGCCCGCGACGCAATCAAACGCGGCGTTGATGCATTGGCAAACGCAGTAAAAGTAACATTGGGCCCAAAGGGTCGTAACGTAATTATCAGTAAATCTTTTGGTGCGCCACAGGTGACCAAAGATGGGGTAACCGTTGCAAAGGAAATTGAACTTCAGGACCCACTTGAAAATATGGGCGCGCAAATGGTGAAGGAAGTGGCTTCAAAAACCAACGACCTTGCTGGTGACGGAACAACAACCGCAACCGTTTTGGCTCAGGCCATTGTAAAGGAAGGCCTTAAAAACGTTGCCGCCGGTGCAAACCCGATGGATTTAAAACGTGGAATTGACAAAGCTGTTGCAGCAATTGTTAAGGAACTTGAAAAGCAAACAACCAAAGTGGGCAACTCTTCTGAAATGATTAAGCAGGTTGCCGCTATTTCTTCAAATAACGACGAGCAGATTGGCGATCTTATTGCCAAGGCTTTCGGAAAAGTGGGTAAAGAAGGTGTTATTACCGTGGAAGAAGCAAAAGGAACTGAAACGTACGTTGATGTTGTGGAAGGAATGCAGTTTGACCGTGGATTTCTTTCACCATATTTTGTGACCGATACCGAAAAAATGCAAACAGAATTGGAAAACCCAATGGTTTTGCTTTACGATAAAAAAATATCGTCAATGAAAGATTTACTTCCAATACTTGAGCCAGTGGCCCAGCAAGGAAAATCTTTATTGATCATTGCCGAGGATGTTGATGGCGAGGCGTTAGCTACTTTGGTAGTAAACAAACTTCGCGGGTCGTTAAAAATTGCCGCTGTAAAAGCCCCAGGTTTTGGGGATAGAAGAAAAGCAATGTTGGAAGACATCGCTGTTCTTACCGGCGGAACCGTAATTGCGGAAGAACGCGGATTTACTTTGGAAAATGCAACAATCGATATGTTGGGCTCTGCTGAAACCATCACCATTGATAAAGACAATACAACTATTGTAAATGGTGCCGGAGACAAAAAAGACATCAAAGGTCGTGTGAATCAAATAAAATCTCAAATAGAATCTACAACAAGCGACTACGACAAAGAAAAATTGCAGGAGCGTTTGGCTAAATTGGCCGGCGGGGTTGCCGTTCTTTATGTTGGTGCTGCTTCTGAAGTTGAAATGAAAGAGAAAAAAGATAGAGTGGACGATGCGCTTCACGCAACACGTGCTGCCGTTGAGGAAGGAATTGTTGCAGGAGGGGGCGTTGCCCTAATCCGTGCAAAATCGGTTTTGGAAAAATTGTCTTCCAATAATGCTGATGAAAAAACTGGAATCCAAATTATCGCGCGTGCTATTGAATCACCTTTAAGAACTATTGTAGAAAACGCCGGTGGCGAAGGTTCTGTGGTAATCAATAAAGTAATGGAAGGTAAGAAAAACTTCGGTTACGATGCGAAGAGCGAAACTTACGTTGATATGCTAAAAGCAGGTATTATCGATCCTAAAAAAGTAACACGTATAGCGCTTGAAAACGCGGCTTCGGTTGCTGGAATGATCTTGACTACCGAATGTGCCTTGGTTGACATTAAAGAAGAAAATTCAGGCGGAATGCCTGGCGGAATGGGCGGGGGAATGCCCGGGATGATGTAAATTTCCCAAAGTGATTAATAAAATTAAACCTCACATTTCTTAATGATTTGTGAGGTTTTTTTATTTCTGAAGTTTAGAAAGTAACTTCAACTTCTTTCAATGTTCCTCCTCTATCAACAGTAACAATTGCCGTTTGTCCCTTTTCAAATTTTGAAAGACTTTTCATATAACTCATCATATCGGTCACTTCAAACTCGCCCATTTTTACCACAATATCACCTTTTTGGAGACCCGCTTTTTGGGCTGGTTTTTCTTCGCTAACCCCATCAATCCGCATTCCCTTTCCGCTAAAAAGATAATCTGGCACCACACCCAAAGTCACTTTAAAATCGGGCACTACTTCGCTTTCGTTTTTGGTTTTTCTGAAGGGAAGTTTTTTCTGCGAATCCAAATCTTTGATGATACTAAAAATATAGTTTGAAACCATTTCCATTCCAGCAAAATTCACTTTTTCGGTATCATCGCTCGGTTTGTGGTAATCTTCGTGCTGGCCGGTGAAAAAGTGCAGCACCGGAATATCGGCCAAATAAAACGAGGTATGGTCACTCGGACCAACGCCACTTTCGTTTTCGGTAATTTTCAAATTCCCGGCATTTGCAATTACGCTTTGCTTCAAAAGAGGTGAAGTTCCCAAGCCATAAACAGCCAAAGTATTTTCAGAATTCAGCCTTCCCACCATATCCATATTCAGCATATAGGTTACTTTTTTGGTATCGATGGTTGGATTTTTTACGAAATAATTTGAGCCCAATAATCCTTCCTCTTCCCCAGAAAATGCGATAAAAAGATAGTTATTATTCTTTGGTCGCTGAGCGGAGTCGAAGCGAAGTGAATCTGCCAAATGGAGCATCACCGCTACACCGCTCGCATTATCGTCGGCTCCATTATGGATTGCGTCGCCTTCGCGATAAAGTGAACCTTCGCCGCCCATTCCCAAATGGTCGTAATGCGCGCCAATTACCACGGTATTTTCAGCATTATTATCTATATAACCGATTACGTTTTCGCCAGTTTCAGCCCTGAGCGGAGCCGAAGGGTCGTTTTTTTCTGAAGTAAACTCAGCTTCCTGATGCGGATTTTTATTGGCCTTAAATGCAAATTTCTGAAAATAGCCCTCACTTCCTTTTGGCTGTAAACCTAAACTTTCAAAACGTTTCGCTATATATTCGGCCGCCTTTTTTTCACCGGCTGAACCTGTTTTTCTTCCGTTAAGGCTATCGTTTGCCAAAATAGAAACATCCTCTTTCATACTTACGGAATGCACCTTTGTTTCTTTACAGGAGAAAACAAGCATTGCCAGAAATAACACTATAATTGCACGCATATCATTACTTTTGCTCAAAAATACATTAAAATGAAATTACTTTACCTTCTTCCTTTTGTTTCACTATTGGTTTGCTGTAAAAATGAATCCAAAAAAAATGAAAAGGAAAATTTAAATAACATTGAAAAAACTACATCATTTGTCCTCGATCCACAGACAAAGGATACTTTAATTTATTCTGAAGAAAAGCATTTCAAAAACATACGGCAAGTTACATTTGGCGGCGATAACGCTGAAGCCTACTGGAGTTTCGATGATTCAAAACTTATCTTCCAAAGCAACAATGAAAACTGGGGCGTAAACTGTGATCAAATGTTTTTGATGAACGCCGATGAAACTTTTAAGGACAAACAACCACCAATGGTGAGCACCGGCAAAGGCAGAACTACCTGCAGTTATTTTCTGCCCGACGGGAAACATATTGTTTATGGAAGTACCCATTTAAAAGATGAAAATTGCCCCGAAGTCCCATTGAAAAAAGAAGGAAAATACGTCTGGCCCGTTTATGACAGTTTTGATATTTTTGTAGCGGATTTAGAGGGAAATATCACCGCTCAACTTACTACCGAAGCGGGTTACGATGCCGAAGCCACCGTTTCTCCCAAAGGAGATAAAATAGTTTTTACCTCGATGCGAAGTGGCGATTTGGAACTTTACACAATGGACATTGATGGAAAAAACGTGAAGCAAATAACCAATGAATTGGGATACGATGGTGGCGCATTCTTTTCGCCCGACGGAAGCAAATTAATTTTCCGTGCTTCGCGTCCAAAAACCGAAGCCGAAATAAAGGAATACAAGGATTTGCTAGCACAAGGTTTGGTACAACCCACTGAGATGGAGCTTTTTATCTGCAATGCCGATGGCAGTGAGCTTCGCCAATTGACACATTTGGGCAACGCCAATTGGGCACCGTTTTTTCATCCATCCGGAAAAAAGATTTTGTTTTCCAGTAATTTTGAAGCTGAAAGAGGTTTTCCGTTCAATCTTTATTTAATCGATATTGATGGTAAAAATCTGGAAAGGGTTACACATAGCGAAACTTTTGATGCTTTTCCAGTATTTTCAAATGATGGGAAAAAGTTAGTGTTTTCTTCAAATAGAAATAATGGAGGGAGTCGCGACACCAATCTTTTTATTGCGGAATGGCAAGACTGAATTGATTGACGATTGACGATTGACGATTGCTGATTGCTGATTGCTGATTTTTGATTTTCCCAATAAAGATTAAATAAAATGGTTTTTGAATTTCATTAAACTATATAGAGTCCCTCTTTTATTTGCGATACTTTCCATCGCGTTTTATATCAGTTTTGGGTATGATTTGGAGCGAAGTGATTTTGTAAAACTGCTGTTACTATACTCTGCACTTTTTTTTTCTGCCTATCTTTTTATTGAAAAATTCAAGCTAAATTTTTGGTTTTTGGCCAGTTTGGGAATTGTATTCCGTTTGGTTTTTATTGCGGCTATTCCCAATCTTTCGCAGGATTTTTATCGCTTTTTGTGGGATGGAAGATTGGTTGCGCAAGGTGTAAGTCCCTATTTATATACACCCAACCTCTCGACTGCGCTCGAGGTGACAATGGAGGAACAATCAAAATTATTAATTGAAGGAATGGGAGCATTGAATGCAAGCCACTTCAGCAATTATCCGCCCATTAACCAATTGTTTTTTGCGGTGGCTGCGCTATTTTCCGGGAAGAGCATTTTAGGTTCCGTGGTTTTTCTTCGAGTGATAATTATTTTGGCAGATGTTGGGATTCTTTACTTCGGAAAGAAAATATTGGAGAAACTGAACCTTCCAATTAAAAACATTTTTTGGTATTTTTTAAGTCCATTTATAATTATCGAATTAAGCGGAAACCTTCATTTTGAAGGAGTAATGCTATTCTTTTTTGTTTGGGCATTGTATCTACTTTTTAACGGAAAATGGTTTTGGGCAGCGATTTTAATTGGGGTTTCGGTTTCGGTGAAGCTGATACCGCTTTTGTTTTTGCCTTTGTTTTTGGAGTATTCTCTTTCAAAGGAGGTCTCCACGGAGCCTGTCTTGATCGGAGTTGAAAGGCTCGACCGGACATCTTTGTTAAAATTTTATTCAGTAATTACATTAACAGTTTTAATTACTTTTCTTCCTTTTCTCTCTTCCGAATTTATTCAGAATTTCTCATCAACCATTGCGCTTTGGTTTCAGAATTTTGAATTTAATGCCAGTGTTTACTACATAATCCGATGGATCGGGTTTCAAATTGTAGGCTGGAATTTGATAACAACCGTTGGCAAGATTCTTCCCGTTTTGGTGCTCCTTTTTGTTGTGGGAATGGTTTTTTTCAGAAAAAACAAAACGCCGCAGCAGCTGATAACCGCGATGCTTTTTACAATTTCCTTTTACTTTTTGCTTTCCACAACCGTGCATCCGTGGTACATTGTCACTCCCCTTTTGCTTTCGGTTTTTACCAAATATAAATTCCCGATTGTTTGGAGTTTTGTGGTAGTATTAAGCTATTCCGCTTATGGAAAAGATGGATTTGATGAAAAGCTTTGGATGGTGGCTTTGGAATATGTTTTGGCGATTGGGGTTGCGGTTTGGGAGATATTTCTTCAAACAAAATTGAAACCTACAAGGTTTTGAAAACCTTGCAGGTTATAACATTATTTTTTCACCCGCTCCAGCCTATAAAAATCTTTCCGTCTATCCTTTAAATTTCGTACCGCACCAAAAGTGTGCAATTCGCGAAGTAAATCCAAATCCACATCTGCCACTAAAATCATTTCGGTGTTTGGTGTGGCTTCAGCTTTTATTCCGTTGTTTGGGAAAGAGAAGTCGCAGGGCGTGAACACGGCGCTCTGGGCGTATTGTATATCCATATTGTGCACCTTTGGCAGGTTGCCAACACTTCCCGCAATTGCCACATAACATTCGTTTTCTACGGCTCTTGCTTGGGCGCAAAGCCTTACGCGGGAATAACCGTTTTGCGTGTCTGTGAGGAAGGGGATAAAAAGGATGTCCATTCCTTCGTCTGACAATAATCTGGATAGCTCTGGGAATTCGGAATCGTAACATATCAATACCCCTATTTTTCCGCAGTCAGTATCGAAGGTTTTTAATGAATTTCCGTTCACCATTCCCCATACTTTTGCTTCGTCGGGGGTTACGTGAATTTTTTCATAACGCTCCACGCTTCCATCGCGACGGCATAAATAACCTACGTTGTATAATTTGCCGCGCACCATTTCGGGCATACTTCCGGTAATGATATTGATGTTGTATGAAATGGAAAGTGATGAGAGTTGTTCTGTAATTACCTTGGTGTATTTTGCCAATTCACGGATGGCGTCCGGTTCGCTCATATGGTTATACTCCGCCATCAGCGGGGCGTTGAAGAATTCCGGAAACATTGCAAAATCGCAACGGTAGCCAGCAACACTATCGATAAAATATTCGGCCTGTTGCATCAATTCTTCCAACCCAGAGTAGCTTCGCATTTGCCACTGAATAAGACCCAGACGTACAATACTCTTTATAGCTGATGGTTTCGGTTTTTTATTGGGTTTGGTGTAATAGATATTGTCCCATTCCATCAAAACGGCGAACTCGCCTGAAGCCTTATCGCCTTCCAAATAGCCTTTCAATACACGAACCGGGTGAAAATCATTTGAAATTTGAAAGTTTAATACAGGGTCGTCTATTTGTTTGCGCTTTACTTTTTCTATGTATTGTTTTGGGGTAATTTTGTCGGCATGTAAATAATAGTTCGGCATTCTTCCGCCGAATACGATGCTTTTCAGATTTAGGTTTTCACAAAGTTCTTTTCGATAATCATACAATCTTCTTCCCAAACGTAAGCCTCGAAAGTCTGGACGGATAAAAACATCAATCCCGTAAAGCACATCGCCTTCGGTGTCGTGGATGCTGAAGGTGGGATCATCTGTAATGTCTTTATAAGTATGCTGATCCTCAATTTCCTCAAAGTTAACAATGATGGAGAGGGCGCAACCGGCTATTTCGCCATCGGCCATTATAACCACTTGCCCTTCGGGGAAAATGTCTATCAGGTTTCCTATCTCGTCTATCTTCCAATAACTGTTTGGCAATCCTCCATAAGATTGAATGGTGGCTTCTTTTAACGCTTCATAATCTTTTAGCGTTAAAAATTTCAATTCAATATTTTCGATCTTCGGGCTTTCCATTTTGTTGTTTATTAAATACTTCTAAATCGCTTGCCCTAACTGCCTTGGCAAAAGGGAAGCGATTTACTAATTTGTTTTTGATTTCTTATTTAGTTGGAAATAAGTTTATAAGCAATTTTTTACATATCCAAAAGATACGCAAAAATCAAAGGCGCTACAATGGTTGCATCGCTTTCAATGATGAATTTTGGGGTGTGGATGTCCAATTTCCCCCAAGTAATCTTTTCATTGGGAACTGCTCCGGAATAACTTCCGAAACTGGTGGTGGAATCGCTTATCTGGCAGAAATAACTCCAAAACGGCGTATCGGTACGTTCCATATCTTGATACAACATGGGCACCACACAGATTGGGAAATCTCCCGCAATTCCGCCTCCAATCTGGAAGAAACCGATTCC
This sequence comes from Aequorivita sp., assembly GCA_030690315.1. Classification (GTDB taxonomy): domain Bacteria; phylum Bacteroidota; class Bacteroidia; order Flavobacteriales; family Flavobacteriaceae; genus Aequorivita. Next base: position 37,259 of record JAUYGY010000024.1, on the reverse strand, counting down.
TTTTTTTGAATTGTCGGTGTACCAATCTGCAAGAAAAGTCATATACTCGATACCACTTTTCATTGTAGATGCTTTCAATTCGCCTTTAAGTACATAGCTGGCGAAAATGTTGCCCATAGTGCTGTCTTCCCAACCTGGGCAGACGATGGGTAGGTTTTTTTCGGCAGCAGCATACATCCATGAATCTTTTAAATCTATTTCGTAATGCTCTTCCATTACGCCACTTAAAAGCAATTTGTACATATATTCGTGCGGCAGGTAGCGTTCGCCCTTGGCTTCGGCATCTTTCCACAGTTTTACGATGTGTTTTTGGATTCTTCGGAAGGCTTCTTCCTCAGGAATACAGGTATCAGTTACGCGGTTCATTCCTTTTTCAAGCAAATCCCACTCATCCTGCGGCGTTAAATCTCTGTAATTTGGAACACGTTTGTAATGGCTGTGGGCCACGAGGTTCATAATATCTTCCTCCAGGTTTGCGCCTGTACAGGAGATGATGTGCACCTTATCTTGACGGATCATTTCGGCAAAAATCTTTCCCAATTCGGCAGTACTCATAGCACCGGCAAGGGAAACAAGCATTTTTGAACCTTGGTTCAACTGTGCTTCGTAGCCTTTTGCGGCGTCCACCAAAGCTGCTGCATTGAAATGTAAATAATATTTTTCAATAAATTGGGAAATAGATCCTTTGCTAGTACTCATCTTCTTCTGTGTTAAATTTTGAAACCCCTTTTTTGGTTTCGTTAAAATTGCTTTCGTATTCGTCCCCTTCTTCGGTTCCTGCGAATTTATAGGTCAACATTTTATAGTACAATTTTGCTGCTACAAAATCTGAAGCTCTTTCTTCTTCATTTGGGCGTAATTCCACAATATCAAAGCCCACTACGTTTTTTTCCTCAAAAACCTGCTTTAGAAAATCGAGGGTTTCGTACCAGAAAAGTCCGCCCGGCTCTGGAGTTCCAGTTGATGGCATAATTGAAGGATCCAGCGCATCCAAATCAAAAGTGATAAAAACATTTTCGCCCAAGGCTTCAATAACTTTATCCATCCAGTATTCGTCTTTCGCCATATCATGGGCGAAGAATACTTTTTCCTCGTCCATTACGCGGGTTTCGGCAATGTCCATACTGCGAATTCCGACTTGGACCAAGTTTGTAGTCTGGCTGGCCTCGTAAACTGCGCAGGCATGGTTGCAAGCGCTTCCGTGGAATTCCTTTCTCAAATCGGCATGGGCATCAATATGAAGCACGGTTAGATTATCAAAGCATTCATTAAAGGCGCGAATAGTACCTATGGAAATGCTGTGCTCGCCACCAAAAATGGTAACGAATTTATTTCTTTTAATATAATCTTTTGTGGCTTTGTGAACTTCTGAAACCACGGCCTCGGGTGATGAATTTTCTGTAATTGCATCGGCAAGGAAAACCCCTTGTTTGTAAACCTCTGTTTGGGTTTCAATGTCGTAAAGCTCCATGTTTTCTGAAGCATCCAAAAATGCTTCGGGGCCTTTGTCGGCACCTTTTTGCCAAGTGCTGGTTCCGTCATACGGAACAGGGATCAATACAATTTTTGATGTTTCAAGGGCCGCATATTTTTGCGGGATTCCGGCATACGTCTTAGTGCTCATAACCTAAAATGTTTAGCAATTGCTCGCTTGTTTGTTGTTGTGAAAAAATTTTGGTTGTTATTTTATTGTTTTTGTCTCTGTCAATCAATATATGTTTTGGTGCAGGAATCAAGCAGTGCTGCAAGCCCCCGAAACCGCCAATAGTTTCCTGATATGCTCCTGTGTTGAAAAAGCCAATATACAAAGGTTTTTCTTTACGGAATTTTGGCAGATAAATTGCCGCCATGTTTTGTTCACTGTTATAGTAATCGTCACTATCACACGTTAAACCGCCCAAAAGCACCCTTTCATATTCATCATTCCATCGGTTTATTGGCAGCATTATAAATTTTTTGCTAATGGCCCAAGTGTCTGGTAGGGTTGTGATGAAAGACGAATTGATCATATTCCACTTTTCGCGGTCGTTCTGTTGTTTTTGGTACAGAATTTCATAAATAGCGCCGCCGCTTTCACCAACGGTGAAGCTGCCAAATTCAGTAAAAATATTAGGCACGGGCACTTCGGCTTCGGCACAGGAAATATTTATTTGATTTAAAATTTCGTCTATCATGTATTGATAGTCATACTCAAAATGCAGGGAGTTTTTTATTGGGAAACCTCCGCCAATGTTCAAACTATCCAAAGATGGACAAATCTTTTTAAGACGAACATAAACTTTAAGACACTTCACCAATTCATTCCAATAATATGCGGTGTCGCGAATTCCTGTATTGATGAAGAAATGGAGCATTTTTAAATCTACACGCTCGTTGTTTTTAATTTGCTCTTCGTAAAAAGGAATGATGTTTTTGTAGCCAATTCCCAAACGCGAAGTATAGAATTCAAACTTTGGTTCTTCTTCCGAAGCGATACGGATGCCTACGTTGAAGTGATTGTTGATACTATCGGAAAGCAGTTCAATTTCTTCATAATTATCAATAATCGGGATGCAGTTTTCGTGCCCGTTATTGATGAGTCTTGCAATATTTGTAATATACTGCTCGCGCTTAAAACCGTTGCAGATAACGTATGTTTGATTGGTAACTTTTCCAGTTTCCTTAAGGCTTTCCACAATATCGATATCAAACGCCGAAGAGGTTTCAATGTGAATATCGTTCTTTAAAGCTTCATTCAAAACGTGCTTGAAGTGCGAGCTTTTTGTGCAATAGCAATAATTGTAGGTGCCTTTGTAATTGTTCTTTTTAATGCCTTGTGCGAACCATTTTTTCGCCAAATTTATATTTTCAGATATCTTAGGAAGGTAGGTAAACTTCAGCGGAGCACCATATTTCTCTACTAGATCCATCAGATCTACGCCGTGAAATTCCAGGCCATTATCGCCCAACTGGAATTCTTCCTGCGGAAAATAATACGTTTGGTTTATTAAATCTATGTATTTGGTGTTCATCCTTTTGTTTTCGTTGAATGGTGTAAATTAAAAATTCCCGTAATGTATTCCCCAAAAAGGGAGAAGTATAACAAAAAATTAACTTGAAGTTTAAATGTGAATAGGCAAAGTGTTTATGATGAAACTTTTGCCCGAAACCTGCTGTAGTCCAGCCGTTGGAAGTAAAAATGTGTTGTTCATTTAGAATCTATGTTTTCGAAATTTTTCAAAAACCAACCATTTTGAATATAGTATTCTTTAAATATACAGTACAAATGTGCCAAAAAAAATTCAATAAATAATGAAAGGCGACTAAATTTCGTTTTCATTAAATCATGCTGAACAAGCTGAGCTCCTTTTCAGTAAGAGTTCTCCAACGGCCTCGGGGTAAATCCTTTTTCGTCAACGGACCTAAGGTAACGCAATCCACGCGAACTACATCATACCCCAAATGTTCAAAAATAGTCCTGATAATGCTGTTTCCAGTATGTTTTATTTTTAGGCCAATTTCACTTTTTGGCGAATTATCTACATAGCTAATTTCATCTATCGTTATCTCAACGCCTTCAATTGTAAGACCTTCCTTTATTTTTTTAAGGTGTTCGGCCTTTAGATTTTTATCCAATTCAATATGAAAAAGACGGGCAATCCCTTTTTTTGAGAATTTTTGCACAAATTCGTCATCATTTGTGAAAAGCAAAAGTCCTGTTGCATTTCTGCCCAAACGACCGAAAGGTTTTATTTTTGCAGTGGTAGCATTTGCAACCAAATCCATAACCGTCATTCCCTTCGCGTTGCTATCTGTGGTTGAAAAACCTTTTGGTTTGTTCAGCAAAACGTAAGTATTCGGTTCCGGATTTAAACGACGGCCATCAAAACGAACGTCGTCTACCAATTGGACTTTATAGCCCATTTCGTTAATAATTTTCCCGTTTACGGTAACCAAGCCTGCGGCTATATAAGTATCTGCTTCCCGGCGCGAGCAAACTCCGCTATTGGCAACATATTTATTTAAGCGAATGCCATCCTCCGGATTGCTTTTCTTAACTACTTGTATTGCCGGTTTTTCACGACGGCCAATTTCCTTTCCTGTTTTGTCAAACTTCAGCTTCGGTTTTGTTGGATCCTGCTCACGGCCAGTATTTTTCTTGGAAGTATCAGCCTTTATGGCAGCACTTTTCCGAGCCACAGTTTTCTTTCGTGCATTCTTTCCGGGCTTTTTGGAGCCTTTTCCTTTATCGTAATTATCTTGTGTGCTCATTTAGTATTTTTTGCAAAGGTAATGGAAATAAAGTAGGTAGTTGTAGTTTTCTGGAAACAGTAAAAAGAATGCTTAATTGCATCAGTAACAGTTGCTTTTTAAGAAATTATTTCTTTTAAAAGCTTCAGGTAATCCTGTCTGTTATCCAAAAAATCTACTTCAGAAATATCGATGATTTTTATATTTCCGGCATGTTGGTTTTTGATGAATTCCAAATAACCCGCATTCAATTTTTGAAGATATTCCGCCTCAATACTCTGTTCATATTTGCGGCCGCGTTTTTTTATATTTTCCAAAAGCCGATCTGTATTTTGATATAAATAAACATATAAATCGGGCTTTGGCAATTCTTTGTGCATAACACCGAACAGCCTTTTGTAAAGCGAAAACTCCACTTCGGTCAATGTTATTTGCGCAAAAATCAAGGATTTGTTTACGTCGTAATCTGAAATAACCGATTCCTTAAAAAGATCGAACTGCGTTAGATCATCCACCAATTGCTGATAGCGGTCTGCCAGAAAAGACATTTCCAAAGGAAAGGCGTAGCGCGACGCGTCTTCATAAAATTTCGGGAGAAAAGGATTGTCCTTAAAACGTTCGAGAATCAGTTTTGAATTAAAATCGTTTGCAATTTTTGAAGCCAAACTTGTTTTTCCGGCCCCAATGTTTCCTTCAATTGCAATATAATTGAATTGTGAAATAGTGTAATCCTTCATTGGGTTGCTGAGCCACTTTGACTGTTTTTGGAGTACACTTTTATCTGAGGTTTCCGACAAAAGTTTGATGAGATTTTTGCGCGAAACAGGATGGATCAATTCCGAATTGAGCTCTACCAAAGGCTGCAACACAAATTTACGTTTCTCCATTTCGGGATGTGGCACGGTGAGTTTTTCAGAATTTAAAACCACATCTTCAATAAAAATAATATCGATATCTATGGGTCGCGAAGCATATCCTTTTAAAACATTTCGCCTGCGGCCCATCGTCTTTTCAATCTGCAGAATTTTTTTCAGGATTTTCTTTGGTTTTAAATCTGTTTTAATCCAAACGGCGCAATTCAAAAAAGGATCGCCATCAAAACCAATTGCGGGAGTTTCATAAACTGAAGAAATTTTAACGACGCTCCCCACCTTTTCAAATAATGCGTTAACCGCGTTTTGAAGATACTCAAAACGGTTTCCCATGTTGCTTCCCAAAGACAGATATATATTTGATAGAGGTTTGATGTAATTTCTTTGTTTTAATTTATAGTTATAGAAACCACATAACCCTCATTGCCGCGAATGTTAAAAACAGTGTCATCTTCAAAAATGAGGTATTGCCCTTTTATACCTTTCAAAATTCCTTCGTAAAAAGGATTTTTTTCAAGATTTAATGGTTTTGGCTTTTCGGGATAATTCAAAACTGGGAATTGCAGATTTGTTTCGGCATTGTTTTCCAAGTAATATTCGGTTGCTTCCGCGGGAATGAATTGTTTTAATTTGTTGCGCCATTCCACCAGATTTTCATCTTTAACTTCATTTTTTAGCATGGTTCGCCAATTCGTTTTATCGCTCACGTGATCTTTTAGCGCAACTTCCGTAATTCCTGCCAAATATCGGTTTGGTACTTCCACAATTTCAATGGCTTCATGCGCGCCCTGGTCAATCCAACGGGTTGGAATCTGGCTTTTGCGGGTAACGCCAACTTTCACGCTGCTACTGTTGGCAAGATAAACAACATGCGGCTGTAACTGCACTTTTTCTTCATAAGCTAAATCACGATCCTCAATTCCCAAATGTGCTTTGCTGAGCTCGGGGCTTATTATCCAATCTGCCGCTTGGGGAATGAGATAAAAACAATCGTAACAATAACCCTGTCTATAAATTTTCTTTTGAAGGCTGCAATTCAAACACTGATATCGCAGAAAATTGATGGAAACTTTTTTATCCAACAACTGGTTTACGTTCAAAAAATCATTTTCAAAAACTAAATAATACTGAATTGGCGAGCCATTTTCAGTTTGCATTTTGGTGAGGACGCCTTCGTAATTCATTTAAAGAAAAATAGTTGTGCCGAAATTTTTTGTAGAAAAATGCTTTAGAAACATCATTCCAAAAAAGAAAAATTCGTAATTATAAAATCGTTATTTTTATAGCATAAAGATAGCAGAAAATTATGCCAATCCCCATAGTAAATTCCATTGCTTCATGGTTTTTAAAGAAACGGTTCCACCAAATTGACCTTTTTTTGAAATACCCAATTGAAGTGCAGGAAGAACTACTTTTCAATCTACTTCAAAAAGCAAAAAATACAGAAATTGGGCGGCAGTATGATTTTGGAACTATACGAACCTATCGTGATTTTACAGAGCGAATTCCAATTACAACTTACGAAGAAAACGAGGCTCGAATTGAAAGAGCACGAAAAGGTGAAGGCAATATTTTTTGGCCCACGCCCATAAAATGGTTTGCAAAATCCAGCGGCACCACCAATGCAAAAAGTAAATTTATTCCCGTTAGCTTAGATTCTTTGGAGGATTGTCATTATGCGGCCAGTAAGGATTTGTTGTGTATGTACCTCAACAACAATCCACAAGCGCAGTTATTTGTGGGGAAAAGTTTGCGGCTTGGTGGAAGCAAGCAACTGTACCAAGAAAACGGAACTTTTTTCGGAGATCTTTCCGCAATTTTAATTGATAATATGCCTTTTTGGGCGGAATACAGTAGTACACCCAGCAACGAAATTTCGCTGATGGCCGACTGGGAAACCAAAATGCAGGCAATCGTTAACGAAACAATTAAAGAAAATGTGACCAGTCTTGCCGGTGTGCCTTCTTGGATGTTGGTTTTGCTGAATAATGTGATGGAAACCACTGGCAAAGGAAACCTTTTTGAAGTGTGGCCAAATCTTGAAGTTTATTTTCATGGAGGCGTAAACTTTGACCCATATATTGATCAATACAATAAATTATTGCCGAAAAATGATTTCAGATATTACGAAATCTACAATGCTTCGGAAGGATTTTTCGCTATTCAGGACCGAAATGAAAACAAGGAACTGTTGTTAATGCTGGATTACGGGATTTTTTATGAATTTATCCCGATGGACGGCTATGGTACTTCCGAAGAAAAAATAATTCCGTTGAGCGAGGTTGAGGAAGGAAAAAATTATGCAGTTGTAATTACTACCAATGCCGGGCTTTGGCGCTATAAAATTGGCGATACCGTTCGCTTTACCTCCACAGACCCCTTCCGAATAAAGGTAACCGGCCGAACAAAACACCACATCAATGTTTTTGGGGAGGAATTGATTATTGAAAATGCAGAAACTGCACTCCGAAAGGTTTCACAGCTTACCAATGCTGAAATTGTTGATTACACCGCCGCGCCAATTTTTATGAACGGAAAGGAAAAAGGTGCACACGAGTGGATTATTGAATTTAAATCGCCACCTGACGATTTAAACTCTTTCACACAGCTTTTAGACGCTGCTTTGCAGGAAGTGAACAGCGATTATGAAGCAAAGCGTTTCAACAACACCACCCTTAACCTGCCGAAAATACATAACGCCCGGGAACGTCTTTTTTATGATTGGCTAAAGGAGAAAAACAAACTTGGCGGACAACATAAAGTTCCGCGACTTTCCAATACGCGCGATTATTTGGAGGAACTTTTACGTTTAAACAGCACATATTAGGATTTTTTCAGAAATTCTAAACTTTGTAACGTGTTGCAAATCGGGCATTTCGAACACTTTATCGACTGTTTTTTTCGAAAGCTGTATTTCAACGAGTTTAACTGTTAGTTCAACTAAAACTTTTGTGGGCGCTTTACTTCCGAAGTACTTTTGGCCTATAAAATTAGAAGTATTTCAAAATGAAGCAGATATTTTTTATAGTATGTTTTTTAGCTTTCACGGTTCTTTTTACTTCTTGCGCAACTACGCAATCAGCAAATAAAAAAGAAAATGAAGTAGCAGGTTACAACCTAAAAAGCAAAAAAGAGCAAATGCACAATAAAATTCTTAACACCAAGAATAAGACGTTGCTAGCGATCCCATAAAATTGAATTAGTATATATAAAAAAACCTCGGGAAAGTCCCGAGGTTTTTTATTTTTTAAATATTACGTTTTTTATGAAACCGCTTTCAACTTTTTAATAGTTGATTTGTTTAATTTTTCTTCTGCATACTCTTTGGTTACTTTCAGGTTTGTTACGTTAGTTCCAGGCAAATCATACATTGCATCTGTTAAAACCGCTTCGCAAAGCGAGCGTAAACCACGTGCGCCGAGTTTGTATTCAATTGCTTGTTCAACAATAAAATCTAATGCTTCTTCGGTAATCACAAAATCAATTCCGTCCATTTCAAACAGTTTTTTGTACTGTTTTATAATGGCATTTTTTGGTTCAGTAAGAATTGCACGAAGGGTTTCTTTGTCCAATGGATTCATATAAGTCAACACCGGAAGTCGGCCAATTATTTCAGGAATCAAGCCAAAATCCTTTAAATCCTTCGGTATAATGTAACGGAGCATATTGTCTTTCTCCATCTGGTTTTCCTTTACCGAAGCATTAAAACCAACCGATTGCATATTCAGCCTTTTTGAAATATGGCGCTCAATACCATCAAAAGCTCCCCCGGCGATAAAAAGAATATTCTCCGTATTTACTTCAATGAATTTTTGATCGGGATGTTTTCTTCCTCCTTTTGGCGGAACGTTTACTGTTGTGCCTTCCAAAAGTTTTAATAACGCTTGCTGAACACCTTCGCCACTAACATCACGGGTGATTGAAGGGTTGTCACTTTTACGGGCAATTTTATCAATTTCGTCAATGAAAACAATTCCATTTTCGGCCTTTTCTAGGTTGTAATCTGCGGCTTGTAATAAACGGGTTAAAATACTTTCTACGTCTTCGCCCACATAGCCTGCTTCAGTTAAAACGGTAGCATCTACTATTGCCAAAGGAACGTTCAACATTCTTGCGATTGTTTTTGCAATCAAGGTTTTTCCGGTTCCGGTTTGCCCGACAATGATTATGTTACTTTTTTGTATTTCAATATCGTCATCGGTTTTTGGCTGTAGCAATCTTTTGTAGTGATTGTAAACGGCTACAGACATTACCCTTTTGGTGAAATCCTGCCCAATTACATATTCGTCCAAAAATGCTTTTATGAGTTTTGGTTTTTTCAGCATAAGGTCTTTAGACAATTCCGTATTGCCTGTATGCAATGCTTCCTCCACCACGATTCCATGTGCCTGTTCAATACAACGGTCGCAAATGTGGGCGTCCAAACCTGCAATGAGCAAATTTGTCTCGGCCTTTTTGCGTCCGCAAAAGGAACATTCTAAATCATCTTTCGACATATTATCTTTTTTCAAAATCTTCGTTTGTTTAGCTTCGGGTCAATATTTCATCAATCATTCCGTATTCCAATGCTCTGTCTGCTTTCATCCAATAATCACGATCGCTATCTTCGTAAACCTTTTCATAGGTTTGACCGGAGTGTTTCGCGATAATTTTATAAAGTTCTTCTTTTAGGGTAATTATCTCGCGAGCGGTGATTTCAATATCACTCGCTTGCCCTTGAGCACCTCCCAAAGGTTGATGAATCATTACGCGTGAATGTGTTAAACCACTTCGTTTTCCTTTTGTGCCAGCACATAAAAGTACTGCTGCCATTGAAGCTGCCATTCCGGTGCAAATAGTTGCAACGTCCGGTTTGATGAATTGCATAGTATCATAAATTCCCAAGCCAGCGTAAACGCTTCCGCCGGGAGAGTTAATGTAAATTTGAATATCACGAGCTGCATCGGTGCTTGCCAAAAACAGCAATTGTGCCTGCACGATATTTGCAACTTGATCGTTGATTCCGGTACCGAGGAAAATGATTCGGTCCATCATCAAGCGTGAAAAAACGTCCATTGCCACTGCATTCATTTGGCGTTCTTCAATAATATTTGGGGTCAAGTTCTGTGGATACATACTGCTTATGATCTGGTCATAATACATATTGTTGATGCCTTGATCTTTTATAGCAAAATTTCTAAATTCTTTACTGTAGTTCATAAATGTGTGTTCGTTTGTTTTAAAATACGAAGTTAATTAAGAAATCGTCAAGAGATTCCTGCCTTCGCAGGAATTAAACAATTCAACGCTTAAAGATAACTATTTCTTGACTGAATTAAGCGTAAGCTTCCTTAATGAATTTATCGTAAGTAACCTCTTTGGTCTTTAGTTTTGCGTTTTCCTTAAAGAAATTGAGCAATTTATTCGAGTTCAATTGTTCGCTCAAGCGTTCCACTTCTTCCTTATTTGATAGAATTCGCGCGGCGATAGATTCCAACTCTTCTTCCGAAGGATCCATCTGGCCAAACTGCGCCATTTGCGTTTTTATCATATTTTTTGAATAGTCTTTCAACTCATCAAAAGTAACTTGTAGCTTATTTTCAGCACGAAGTTTTCCTTCAATTAATTGGTAGCGAAGTCCTTTTTCACTTTTTTCGTACTCTGCTTTTGCGTCTGCTTCAGAAAGTCTTTTCTCTCCGGACATTGCAATCCAACGCTGTAAAAATTCCTGCGGCAACTCAAATTTGGTGTTTTCGATTAATGAATCAACTACATCATTCAGCAATTTTTGGTCGCTTTGTTGGGCAAATTGTCCTTCGGCATCCTCCTTTATTTTTGCTTTCAATTCCGCTTCGGAAGTAACAACAGTCTTGCCAAAAAGTTTATCGAACAATTCTTGGTTCAGTTCTGCCATTTCGCGCTTGTTCACTTCTTCAATTTTGAAGGCAACTTCAATATCCAAACCGTGCGCATCGTCGTGTGCCACTCCTAAATATTTCTGGTTGTCGTGGTCATCGGCGAACATTCCTTTTGTTTTCAAAGTAACTGTATCGCCAACTTTTGCGCCAATCAAGCTTTCCAATTGTTTTTTACCAGCAATCTCTTCTGTGGAAAGTGTGGTTTTCTTTTCGATTTCTCTTTCAGTTGAAGTAAAAGTTCCGGTTATTTCATCTCCCTTTTCAACTTCTTTTTTGGAAATCAATTTTCCGTATTGCTTGCGGATTGTTTTTACTTGATTGTTCAACATTTCATCGTCCGCAACTATTTTATATTGCAACACTTCATTGCCTTTTACGTCAACGTTGAATTCTGGCGAAAGGCCCAATTCAAATTCAAATGAATAGTTTTCAGCATCCCAGTTTATTTCCGCTTCGTTTTTTGGAAGTGGATTTCCAAGAATGTCCAATTTTTCTTCGGTAAGAAATTTATGAAGTGCCTCTTGCAAAAGTTTGTTTACTTCTTCAACCAATATGGCTTTTCCGTATTGTTTTTTCACCATTCCCATTGGCACCTGACCTTTGCGGAACCCTGGAATATTGGCGTTTTTGCGATAATCATTCATCACTTTTTCAACTTTGGCTGAATAATCGTCTTTTGAAATTTCCACTGTAAGCACAGCGTTCAATTTATCAATGTCTTTTTTTGTAATGTTCATTTTTTCTCTTCTGAATTTCGGGACGCAAAAATACGGTTTTTTGTAAAACCCAACAAACATTTACAAACTGTTGTTCAGCCAATTATTTGCTTTCGTTCAAAAGTGAAAAAAGGATGGATTGAAAAAGCGACAGCAGCAAACTGAAAAGAAGTGCCCACCAGATTGAAGCGACATTAAAACCACCTACGAAGTAATCTGCCATCATAATGATTACCGCATTTATAATAAGGAGGAAAAGTCCTAATGTAATAATGGTAATAGGAAGTGTTAACAGGACTAAAATTGGTTGAACGATAAATCGCAACAATGCAATTACAATAGCTACAATAATTGCAGAGCCGTAGCCTTCAACGGCTACACCTGGGAGGATTTTAGCCAAGACCACAACGGCTAACGCGGTTAATAACAATCTGAGGATGAGTTTCATATTTTGGAGGATTAGTTAATTTTAAAGATAAAAAAACCGCCTTTAACAGAGGCGGTTTTTTATAAAGTTATTTATAGAATTAAGGGTTGTTTGAAACTGTAACTGTTGGATAGTTGCCAATATGCACCTTAGGGATGGTTGCATCATAAGTATCATTAATAGCCTGAATGATCAAATTTGCAGTAAAAGCATATCCTCTTGGGGTTGGGTGAACACCATCTAAGGAGAAGGCACCACCAGTTGCAAACTGTGAAGTTAGAATACCCCCATCGTAAGGAATTCCACCATTTGCAACACTTGCCAAGGCAGCTTTTGCATCTACATAAGCCAATCCTTTAGCACCGGCAAGTGCTTGGATAGTTGCGTTATATGAAGTGCTTGCAGCAGTTACGCGTGCTTGTTCTGAAACAGCCAAAACAGATTTGTCGCTAAGTGGAATGGTAACCCCAATAACGCCTTGTGGATTGCCCGGATCTGGAGTTGTTCCCAAAATGGAAGAAGCGGTCAATACAATTAAGTCATCAGATTTTACTTGACGTAGTTGGCCCAACAAAGCCGCCAAAGAAGCGGGAAGGTTAAATGGAGGACCTTGAAGTACTGCTGTTAAATCTGTTAGATCGTCATCAGTCATTATAGGAAAGTTTTGTCCAGCGGAGAAATTAATCATACGCAATGCAGCTTCTTCAGCAGTAATAAAACCTATCCCTACCAAACCTGGCAAAATTTGAGTGTTATAAGCTCCAAATTGTGCATTCAACTGAGCTGCAGTAGGAGCATCCAAAGGAATTGCATTGGTGGGAACGGTAGTAAAATAAGGTATTGAAGTTACCTCAGGAATATTCACCAAAACACCTTTTGCACCATTTCCGGTAAGTGCTTCCACTTGTTGGCTATAAACCGCTGCAAATACATTTGGATCTGTAATGTCATTGCCTCCATATGTTGAAGGGTCAAAATTTCCGGTTTGGTCAACTCCCGAACCTCCAGAGGTTGCGTACCCCAAAATATCGTTATTTCCAATCCAAAGACTGAAAAAAGTTGGGTTTTGGGAAGTTGCATCATCAAGTACGGTTGCGCCTTCGCTACTCGCAAAACGGGCAAAATAAGGGTTGGCTGCCCCAGTAGGAACACCAGCAATGTTTCCGTAGCCAGGGGCTACCAAGTGAAAGCTTTTTGCTCCGGGAACACCCATATTATTGAATGGTCCGGTTAATTTGTTTGCAATATCGGTAGTTGGGGTTCCAATTAATCGCACGGGAGACGGATTGCCATTTGGCCCTACCGCCAATATATATCTGTTTTCAGTAATTTGGGTTCCGCTCAATAACAAACCACCCACGTTATCATTCATTAAAGGTTGTGTGAAATCTCCACCGCCAGCAAAGGAAAATTGCTCAGCCATAATATTTGGGTAACTGTTGTTTTGACCAGTAATATAAAGAGCTCCATCAGCATAGCCAGCTGTTAAAGAGTTTCCAACGGAAACATATTTTGAAAGGTCTGCTGTTCCACTTGTGTAGAAACCTTCATCCGTTACTGGGCTATCAAATTCTGGGTCGCAACTTACAAAGCCGATGGCTAAAAGCGCGAATGTATATTTAAGTATGTTTTTCATCTTTTTTGGATTTTCAATTATAGTTTATAAGTAAGCCCCAAGCCCGGAACGAAAGCATTGGTTTTATAGGTTCCTTTAAAAGGAACAGCATTGCCATTTTCGAAATAGTAATTGTAGGAAGCATCAACCTCCTTAAAGTGTGAATAAAGGAAAGAAGCATCTATTTGTAAATGCTCTCCAAGATTTACGGTTAAACCAGCCGTGAAGTTATTGCTGTCGTTACGCGGAGTTTCAGGCGCAAAATATCCATCCTGCACAGGCGATTCATCAAAATAATAACCAGCTCTTAACGTAAACATTTGGGTAGCGTCATATTGCATACCAAAACGATAGATGGAAGCATTTTTATAGTTACGCGCGTTTTTGGAATCTGGAATATTTTCATTTGCAAAGTCTATGTCCAAGGATTCGTAAACGTCCCAAAAAGTACGGTTATAATCAAAAGCGAAGGTCCAACTTTCACAGAAATCGTATGACATACCCACAGTCATTTCAGCAGGCAACGGCAACGATGCTTTAATGGATGTGTCTTCAAAAGGTGTTAAAGGTGAATTTGGAATATTTTCGAATTCGGCAGTTCCATCTTCAGCATCCAAAATAATTTCAGAACGGTAAGTAGCAGCTATGTGTAAATCTTCCGTTAGATTAACCATTGTACTGGCAACCCATCCCCAGCTGCTTACGCCAGATGCATCAATAGTAACATTGGCACGGTTTCCTTCAAGATCGGTTAGAGTTCGGTTTAAGTTTCTATTGAAGTTTACAGAGCCGGTAACATAAATAGGTCCGCCACCGAAACTTATCTTATCGTTGATTTTGAAAGATACGGTTGGTTGAATGTAAATAGCTTGCAAGTCAATATTATTAACCAAATGGGAGCCTGCCCAGTCATCCTCATATTCTACCGAACTTCCGTAAGGAGTATAAACTCCAAGACCCAAGGCCAACCAATCATTTGCTTTGTAGGATGCATAAAAATAAAGCGGTGTACCCACCGGACTGTCTGTACGTGCGTTTGCGCCAGTTTCCGAATCTTGGTAGGCTATGTTTGAAAACACACCATGTACACCAGCTGATATACTGAACTTATCTTCCAAATAGACCAATCCGGCTGGATTAAAAAACACAAGCTCACTACTGTTAACCACGGCAACTCCCGTGTGGCCCATCGCCAAGGCTTTATTGCCCTGCAAACTTACGCGGTAACCTCCTGCATAAGTAACCGCGCTTGCAAATGCAAAAACGGCAAGTACTAATACTTTCTTCATAATTGTTATTTCTTTAGAGTTAAATTTTTGGGATTAAGGTGATAAAGGGATCATTCTTAATAATTTATTATGCGCGCATAATAAATTACATTACAATATTATAAAAATTTCATAACATTATCATAAAATTCGTAGGGATTTTCTGCGTGTAGCCAATGACCTGCTTTTGAGATGGTTTCAATTTTGGCTTTAGGGAAATGTTTTTTAATCAAAAGCTCATCCATAGGTTCAATATAGCCACTTTTTTCACCGCCCAAAAAAAGTGTATCACCCTTATATACAGTGTTTTCAGGAAGTGCGACGCCTACTTCTTCTATTTTTTCTGAAAGAACCGGAAGGTTTATGCGTAATGCCAATTCATTTTTATTTTTTCTGTAAAGGTTTTTCAGTAGAAACAGTTTTGTGCCTTCATCTTTTATATATTCCGAAAGAATATCTTCAGCCTCCCCTCGCGATTTTATCTTTGAAAAATCCAATTGTGAAAGTGCCTTCAAAATATCCTGATGGTGCGGCGGATAGGCTTTTGGGCCAATATCTGCAACTATCAATTTCGAAACCATTTCAGGGTAGGTTACTGCAAACTGCATTGCCACCTTGCCGCCCATGGAATGGCCGAGCAAGATAATCTCCTTTAAATCGTGCTCTTCGCTATATTTTTTTACGTCTTCGGCCATCACTTTATACGAAAATTCATCGCTGTGGAAACTCCGTCCGTGGTTACGTTGGTCTAAAAGATGTATTTCATAACCAGCTTCCGCCCAACGGATGCCGAGGGTTTTCCAGTTATCGCCCATACCGAGGAAACCGTGGAGGATTACGAAGGGTTTGCCGGAGCCGAATATTTGGGAGTGTAAAATCATTAGCGCAGTTTTTTTAAATATTCCTCAACTACCGTCTCCAGCCCATCATAAAGCGCCTCACAAATAAGGGCGTGCCCAATACTCACTTCCAACAGATTCGGAATGTTTTCCTTAAAAAATTTGATATTTTCCAAGGAAAGATCGTGGCCTGCATTGATGCCCAAATTCAGTTTGTTTGCAAGTATCGCACAGGCTGTATAAGGTTTTATGGCGTCTTTATTGCCCAAAGAATATTGTTTCGCAAATTCTTCGGTGTAAAGTTCAATTCGGTCCGTTCCAGTTTCGGCGGCGCCTTCAATCATATTTAAATTGGGGTCTACAAATATTGAAGTGCGGATTCCATTTCGTTTAAATTCAGAAATAATTTCCTTTAAATAATTTTTGTGTTTTACCGTGTCCCAGCCAGCGTTTGATGTAATTGCATCAACAGCATCGGGAACGAGGGTAACTTGCGTGGGCTTTATTTCTAAAACCATCTTTGTAAAATTATCCATCGGGTTGCCTTCAATATTGAATTCAGTAGAAACAACGGCCTTTAAATCATACGCATCTTGATAGCGAATGTGGCGCTCATCGGGTCTTGGGTGAATGGTGATTCCCTGGGCTCCAAATTTTTCAATGTCCATTGCAACTTGCAACAGATTAGGCACATTGCCACCGCGTGCATTACGCAATGTGGCTATTTTATTTATGTTTACGCTTAGTTTTGTCATTTCTTTGTGTTAGAATTAACAAAAATACAAAGCTTACAGCGCTTACTGAACCTTTATTTTAAGTAATTTGCATTAAAATAATTTGCAATGGAAACCCTGAATTATATTATCAACGACATTGAACCGTTTGATGTTTCTGCGAAGATAAAGGACGTGCAAACCGTTTTCAATCAGCTTACCTACTCTCACGTCCCCGTTGAAAAAGACGGTCATTACATAGGTTGTGTTTCGGAAAATGATGCTTACTGTTTTGACAACAAAAAATTGTTGAGTGATTTTCAATATGCTTTGGAGCCTTTTCACGTGCTTGAAGACACGAATTGGCTGGATATTTTGGAAGCTTTCGCCTTAAACAAAAGCAATATTATGCCTGTTTTGGGGGCAGAAAACAACTATTTGGGCTACTATGAATTGGGCGATATTATGAGCCTTTTCAACAATACTCCATTTTTGAACGAGACCGGAGGAATTATTGTTGTTGAAAAAGGCATCCAAGATTATTCCTTTAGTGAAATATGCCAAATTGTTGAATCAAACGGCACGCGAATATTCGGCGTGTTCATTTCAAAAATAGATAATGGCGTTATGCAGGCAACCATAAAAGTAGGCCATACCGCCATGAATAGTATAGTGCAAACTTTCAGAAGATATAATTATGACGTGATAAGTCAGCACGAGGAAGATAAGTTTTTGGAAGATTTAAAGGAACGCTCAGATTATTTGGACAAGTATCTTAATATATAGTGGGTAGTGGGTAGTGGGTAGTAGCCAAAAAATAGTTTCAATAGCACCAATTTTAATTAAATGAAAATAGGCATTTACGGGCAATTTTATCACGACAACTCTGAGATTTACATCCAAATGCTACTTGATGCGCTTCAAAAAAAAGAAGCCGAAGTGCTTATTGAAGAGAACTTTTTGGGCATTATTAATCAAAATCGGGACATCACAAAAAACTTTTCGGGTTTTTCTACTTTTACCAAATTGGATTCCAGTTTCGATTTATTCTTCAGTATTGGTGGGGATGGAACAATTTTGAAAGCTGTAACTTTTGTGGGAGATCTTGGCATTCCGATTGTCGGAATCAACACGGGAAGGCTTGGGTTTTTGGCCACCATTCAAAAAGAAGAAATGACGGAAAGTCTAAACCAGATTTTGGAAGGCGAATATACCATTTCAGAGCGAAGTTTGCTTACCGTAGAAACTGTTCCGCAGAGCGACGAAATACAATCCCTCAATTTTGCTTTGAATGAAGTGGCCGTGAGCAGACGCAACACAACTTCAATGATAAAAGTGGAAACCCTGCTGAATGACAAATACCTCACTTCTTATTGGTCCGACGGGCTTATTGTTGCTACACCCACGGGCTCTACGGGCTATTCGCTAAGTTGTGGCGGGCCGGTAATTGACCCCGAAGCAAATAATATTGTACTAACCCCAATTGCGCCCCACAACCTTAACGCGCGGCCTTTGGTAATACCAGATTCGTGTACTATAACCCTAAAAGTTTCGGGAAGGGAAAGCAGTTTTTTGGTTTCAATGGATTCACGAATTGCAACGCTGGAAAACGAAACAAGCATCATAATAAAAAAAGCCCCTTTCACTATTAAATTACTTCAACTTCAGGATGATAGCTTTATAAAGACGCTTCGAAAAAAACTTTTATGGGGTGAAGACAAGCGCAATTAAACAATAAAACCCTTCAAAATTTGTTAATCAACAGAGACAAATGGGCATAGAATATCTATAAGCCAAGTTTATTGTTATATTTGCAAACTTTTAAAGAATATGAAGTATTTCGCGACTGTATTTTTAATATTCTCAACGGCGTTTTTGGCACATTCCCAAACTTATGAAATTGGCGGAATGATTGGTGGCGCCAACTACATTGGCGATGTTGGGAAAACCAATTACATAAACCCAAACAGCTTTGCCGTGGGCGGTCTTTTTAAATGGAACCGCAGCGCAAGACACGCTTTTAGGGGCTCTATAATGATTGCGAAAATAAAAGGAGACGATGAAAAAAGTTCCAATAGCCGCCGGAAAGAACGCGGCTATTCATTCGAAAATACTGTAAAAGAAGTTTCAGTAGGTATTGAATATACCTTTTGGGATTTTGATGTCCATTCCCAAAAAGCCATTTCCACACCTTATTTATATACAGGACTCACCTATTTTTGGTATGATGCGCTGTATAAAAGAGGAAATGATGTTATAAGTGATTATGACGGCGCTAGTAGTGTTGCCATTCCAATGGTTTTAGGCTACAAGGCAAATATAAGCAGCAATGCCATGGTGGGTTTTGAAATTGGCGCCCGCTATACATTTACGGATAATTTGGACGGAAGCAACCCGGTGAAAGGATTGGCAGACAGTGAAGAACTAAAATTCGGGAACACGAACAGTGACGATTGGTATGTTTTTACCGGAATAACCGTAACTTTTGCCTTCGGAAGAAGGCCTTGCTACTGCAACTTTTAAACATACGATGGACCTAAAAGACCAAATAGACAAAAACAAGCTACCACAGCATCTTGCCATAATTATGGATGGCAATGGGCGTTGGGCAAAGCAGAAAGGTTTGTTTAGATCAATTGGTCACGAGAACGGAAGCAAAGCCGTTCGTGAAATAGTGGAAGGCAGCGCTGAAATTGGAATTCCATTTTTGACCCTTTACGCTTTTTCAACTGAAAATTGGAACCGCCCCAAAATGGAAGTGGAATTGCTGATGAAGCTTTTGGTTTCTTCTTTAAAAAAAGAAATAAAAACCTTAATTGAAAAAGACATAAAACTAAATGCCATTGGCAATCTGGAAGCATTGCCAAAAAAGGCATATAAAGAACTGCTGGACGTCATCAAAAAAACCAAGAACAACAAGAGAATGACCCTCACGCTTGCCCTGAGTTATGGTTCTAGGGAAGAAATTACAAAAACAATAAAAGAGATTAGTCTTAAAGTTAAAAATAACCTAATTTCGCCGCATGATATTGATGAAACGGTAATAAATAATCATCTTTACACGCAAAATTTACCAGATGTAGATTTATTGATCCGCACCAGTGGCGAGCAGCGTATTAGTAATTTTCTTCTTTGGCAAATAGCGTATGCCGAGCTGTATTTTACTGAAACACTTTGGCCGGATTATACTAAAAACCATCTTTTTGAAGCAATATTAAATTATCAAAACAGAGAAAGAAGATTTGGAAAAACCAGTGAACAACTCAATCAATAGTTCCCTATTGCATACATACAGAAAATCTTATTGTATTTTATTATTTACAATACTTTCCGTTTTTACATCACAAGCGCAGCAAAAAGAACTAGACAGCGGAAGAAAATACACCATTAATGAAATAACGGTGTCTGGTGCACAAAGCTTTAACGAACAAACCGTTATTGCTTTCACTGGCCTAAAAAAAGGAGACCGCATCTACATTCCAGGTGAAAAGCTGAGCCAAGTAACAAAAAAGCTTTGGGAGCAAAACCTCTTTAGCGATATTGCATTCTATGTTACAAACATTGAAGGCGAAAACGTTGATTTGGAATTATATATTGTAGAATTACCAAAACTCCGTGAAGTAGTTATTACTGGAGATGGGGTTCGCAAAGCGAAGAAAAAAGAAATCATTACGGATAATGATTTAAATGCCGGAACAAAAATTACCAAAAACCTCATTAACACCACAAAAAACTACATAACCAACAAATACAAAGAAGACGGTTATTACAATACCGAAGTTACTATCAGCACCACTCCTTACATAGATTCTACGGGGGTTGAAGTTTCAAAAGACATGAGCATTTCCGTTAATAAGGGAAAACGTGTTAAGGTGAAAAAAATCAATTTTGAAGGAAACGAACAGTTTACCAATGGTAAATTGCGCCGTGCCATGAAAAAGACAAAGCCCAAAAATTTTATCCGTTTGTGGAAACGTTCAAAATATACAGAAGAAGGCTATGAGGAAGACAAAGAGTCTATCCTTAAGAAATACAAATCTAATGGATATCGCGATGCTCGTATTGTTAGCGACACTTTAAGGGTGCTCGACAAAAAGAATGTAGCCCTTGATATTAAACTTGAGGAGGGCGATAAATACTATTTTGGCGATATTAAATTCATTGGAAACAGTGTTTTTACCGATAGCCAATTGCGCCAAATATTAGGTGTAAAAAAAGGAGAGGTTTACAACGGAATTCTATTGCAAGAGCGCATTCAGGACGATAGTGACCCCGAAGCGAACGACCTTACAAACCTTTACCAGAACAACGGTTATCTTGCCGCCCGTATAAATCCTGTGGAAGTAGCGGTACGCAATGACACCATCGATTTTGAAATCAGGA
Source organism: Aequorivita sp. (assembly GCA_030690315.1). GTDB lineage: Bacteria > Bacteroidota > Bacteroidia > Flavobacteriales > Flavobacteriaceae > Aequorivita. The sequence goes on along the minus strand of JAUYGY010000024.1, from coordinate 16,299 downwards.
TTATGGAACGCAATCTTTTCTATTTTGACCATGTAACGGTTGTAGGAAATGATCGTACCAACGACCACGTTATTTATAGAGAATTAAGAACCCGTCCAGGCCAAAAATACAGTAAGCGCGATGTGGTAAGAACCATCCGTGAGTTGGGGCAGTTGGGCTTCTTTGACCCAGAACAACTTTCTCCAAACTTCAAAAAAGTAGATGAAAACAACGGCCTTGTAGATTTGGAATACTCGGTAGTAGAAAAAGGTTCTAGCCAGATTGAACTTCAGGGAGGTTATGGCGGCGGTGGCTTTGTGGGAACTTTGGGACTTTCATTCAACAACTTTTCGCTGCGTAACATTTTCAACCTAAAAGCATACAAGCCATTACCAATGGGGGATGGCCAAAAATTATCGCTTCGTGCGCAGGCAAGTAGCTATTATCAAACCTATAGCCTTTCCCTTACCGAACCATGGTTAGGCGGAAGAAAACCGGTGCAATTGTCAACTTCTTTTTCGCATACTATTCAGAATTATTATGATCCTAGGGAGCGTAGAGCAGACAAATCCAGAAGTTTCACCATAACTGGCGGTTCAGTAGGTTTGGCAAAAAAGGTGAAATGGCCTGATGATTATTTTGTTTGGTCCAATGCCATTAGTTTTCAACATTACAACCTAAGTAACTACAATACTGGATTATTTACATTCGGGGATGGATTTTCAAATAACCTTGCATACACCATTGGTATAAGCCGGAATAATACTGCGACCAATCCTATTTACCCAACTTCGGGTTCAGATTTTAGCATCACCGCCAAAATGACTTTGCCTTATTCTGCATTTAACAATGTAGATTATAAGGCACTTTCCGATGAAAGAGATTTGCTTTCACAAACAGCAATTGATAACCCTGAGTACGTTGACGACAATAAGAGAATTTCAGAAATAGACCAAGAGCGCTTTAAATGGCTGGAATACTATAAAATTAAATTCAATGGAACCTGGTATACAAAATTGATCGGGAAATCAGTTCTTCGTACCAATACGGAATTCGGGTTCTTGGGAGCATACAACCAAGACCGAGGAGTTCCACCTTTTGAAAGATTTTTCGTAGGCGGTGACGGTCTTGGAGCTTATAGTTTAGATGGCCGCGAAGTAATACAGTTGAGAGGATATCCAAACCAAGGTCTTACACCAATTGATGGAAATACGATTTACAATAAATTTTCGTTAGAGGTAAGATATCCAGTAACTTTGAAACAAATGGCATCTATCTATGTACTTGGTTTTGCGGAGGGTGGTGCATCCTATGATGGATTTAGGAATTACAATCCTTTTCAGTTAAAGCGTTCAGCTGGCGCAGGATTACGTATATTTATGCCCGCATTTGGACTTTTAGGTATCGATTTTGGATATGGATTTGACCCCGTTTTGGGTGGAACCGAAAAGAACGGATGGGAAACCCACTTTATTATTGGACAACAATTTTAAAACTGGCACGATATTTTCTTAAACAACAACCAAATAATATGAAGACAAAAAAAATACTATTTTTTACACTTTCCCTTTTTTGCTTCACCTTTATGGCGGAAGCTCAAAAAGGCGTTCGAATAGGATATATTGATATGGAATATATTCTGGAGAGTGTTCCAGAATACAAAGAGGCTTCCATACAGTTGGAAGGCAAAGTTCAACGCTGGAAACAGGATGTTGAAAAAAAGCAAAAAGAAATTGATCAAATGAAACTGAACCTTGCAAACGAAAGGGTTCTACTTACCAAAGAGTTGATTGACGAGCGCGACGAGGAAATAAAAATCAAAGAAGACGAAATGCTTCAATACCAGCAGGATCGTTTTGGTCCCAATGGAGATTTGATGATCCAAAGAAGGCAGTTGGTACAACCCATCCAAGATCAAGTTTTCAATATTGTTCAGGAAATTGCAGAAGCGAAAAAATACGATTTCATTTTTGACAAATCTGCCGATGTGGTTATGCTCTTTGCCGCAAAAAGAAATGACATTAGTGATGTAGTTCTAAGAAGTATTGAGCGTGCTGGAAGAAGAGTACAGGCCGCAAACAAAAAGGAACAAAGAATGATCGAGGAAAGCGGGGATCCACTTGAGGGACCTATAACCGTCGAGGAAAAAGAAAGAGTAGAGCAAAAGGAAGAGCGGCAGGAAGCAATTGAAGCGAAAAAAACCGAGCGTGAAGAAATGATGGCGCAGCGGCAAAAAGAGCGGGATTCCATTAGGGCTGTCAAAAAACAGGAGTTTGAAGATCGCAGACAACGTTTGATTGAGGAAAGAGAACGAAGAAGAGATTCCATTATAAATTCACGTCAAAATAATAACAATCCTCCCGATGGTGGAGGCGAAGGTGGTGAAGGAGGCGAAAAGTAGTTGCCTATAAAATATTCAACTAAATAATCAGTACCATTTTAATAAACATAACACTTAAATTAAATACACTTACAATGAAAAAAATGAAAACAGTATTAATTGCAATGGCACTTTTTGTGGGAGCCACAAGTTTTGTTAGCGCCCAAGCAAAAATTGCACATATTAACGCACAGGAATTGATTGAGGCCATGCCAGAATACAAAGCAGCCCAAAGCCAGTTGGAAAAAGTGCAAAAAACGTACGACACAGAAATTAAAGCGATGGCTAAGGAGCTTGAAACCAAAATGACTCAATACGATGGGGAAGCCTCCACAAAAACTGACGAGGAAAACCAAAAAAGAGTTGAAGAAGTTCAAGGTATGCAAAACAACATTCAAGCCTACAGACAACAAGCCCTTCAGGATCTTGACAAAAAAAGATCAGACATTTTTAAGCCAATTCTTGAAAAAGCACAATCTACTATCCAAAGAGTAGCTAAAGCGCAGGGATATCAATATGTATTAGATTCAACCGTAGGTAGTGGAGTAATTCTTGCCGACGGAAAAGATCTAATGGCAGATGTTAAAAAGGATTTAGGAATGTAATTATTTTCCAATAAATATATTTTTACAAAAACTGTCCGTTATCTAGCGGACAGTTTTTATTTTTGAGATGTGAGATGTGAGAAGTGAGAAGTGAGAAGTTAGTAGTTAGTAGTTAGTAGTTAGTAGTTAGAATTTAAAAGTATCCATAGCATCAACAGAAAATAAATTGAAAAAAGACAGTCCCATAGGTGTTTTTGATTCGGGCGTTGGCGGCTCCTCCATTTGGCAGGAAATCCACAAACTGCTCCCGTTTGAAAATATAATTTATCTTGCAGACAGCAAAAATGCACCTTACGGAAATAAATCTTCGGAAGAAATAACGTTGCTCAGCATCAAAAATGTTGAGAAATTGATAGCACTGGGCTGCAAAATAATTGTCGTGGCCTGCAATACTGCCACTACAAATGCCATCACAACGCTTCGGAAAAAATACAACATTCCTATTATTGGAATAGAACCCGCAATAAAACCTGCGGCATTGCAAACTACTTCAAAAAGCATCGGTATTTTGGCGACCAAAGGCACGCTTAGCAGTATTCTTTTCAGCAAAACGACTGAAGAATTAAGAAAAGACATCAGTGTGATAGAGATTATTGGTGAGGGACTTGTTTCTTTAATTGAGGCTGGAAATCTTGACGGTCCCGAAATAGTAGAGTTGTTGAAAAAACATACAAAACCGATGATTGATGCAAATGTAGATTATGTGGTTTTGGGCTGCAGCCACTATCCGTATATTATTCCGCAGCTTCAAAAAATTCTTCCCGAAAACGTGAAAATTATTGATTCCGGCGAAGCGGTTGCGCGACAGACGAAAACGGTATTACAAAGTTTGAGTTTGCTTCGGGAAGAAAATACACAACCCAAGCTTCAGTTTTTCACGAATGCCGAAACCGATACTTTAAAATTTCTGCTGAAGGAGTATTCAGAAATGATTTCCGTAGAAAAAAAGGCATTTTAAGAGCCTTACAAGAAAGGTGAGACCAAAATAACAGTTTAGTTTATTTTGGACATGATGTCTTCATAAAACTTTTTAAAGGAATCGTCTTTCGATAAATTCAATTTTTGCCGCAACCGATATCTTTTGGTATAAACACTTGCTTGTGATATGTTTAAAATATCACTAATTTCTTTTGTGCTCCTATCCAATATAATATATGAAAGTAATTTTTCATCCTCTTCAGTAAAACCGGGATAGTGTTTTGAAATGTAAAAGAAAAAATCCTGGTTTATCTTCGTGGTAAATGTATTGAGCTGTTTTAAATAGTTTTGACCGTTCAGTATTTCAAAAAAAGAAACTTTTAGCTTGTTGATGATATTTTGGGTTTCTGTGCTTTTGGGTAATTTCTTTACGGTATGTTTCAGTTTTTCCACAAACTCCTCAATTTTGTTTACTTGATTGGCGAAGAGAACGAGATGCTCTTGGCTGAATTTTACTTTTTCTTTTAATAATGCCTCCTCTAATTTCTTATTGTTGAGCTTGATTTGTATAGAGGATTTTTCAAGCTCGGCTATTTCTACTTTTCTTTTCTTGTTTTTTATCATTAAATAAGCCATACCAATGGTTAAAAGCAACAATATAATGCTTATTGAAAGGAGTGCTCTGTTCAATTTATTTTTGGCTTCAGCCCTTTCTATCTTAAATTCATTTTCCTTTTGATTGTATTCCAAATTAAGGGAGAGTATTTTATCCTTGCTCTGTATATTGTTTAACTCTAATGAGGTTTTTGTGTTTAGGCGGCTGTATTTTAATGCTTGTTGATAATTACCCAAGGAATCGTAAGCTTTTACAAATTCATCATATACGCCTTGTAAATAGTTGGTGTAGTTATATCTTTTGGCCATAGCTTCGGCCTGGTTTAAAAACGCTATTGCCTCATTATAGTTCCCCAATCTGGTTTCTATGCTGCCAAGGTGCAAGATGCAGTAATTTATGCCTTTGGGATAATCTGCTTCCTCTAAAATAGCTTGGGCTTCAGTAAAGGTTTGCTTTGCCTTTAAGAATTGCTTTTCAGCCTTGTACCATTCGGCAATATGGACTTTTACGATGCCTTCAATGGTTAAATTATCCATTGTTTTATTAATGGAATCGGCTTTTTTGTAATAGTTAAATGCGGTCTCTTTGTAAAATGCAGAATCTTTAGAAGTGAAAACAATTTTGGAAGTATCTAACTGTGGGTTGCTCCAAAGATAGTTGGCGTAGGCATCCCCAATATTAAGATATACTTTTGAAAGTCCTTCGGCATCATCTTCCTTTTCATAGGCAACAATAGCTTCTTTGTAAGTTGCTATTTTTAGTGGTAGGTTTTCCGTAGCATTGCCTTTATTCATTAATAACCTACCCAGCAGTGTACTGTCAGTTAGATTGCGTACAATCGTTTCTGCCTGTAAAAGATAGTTGTATGCCTTGACGTTATTGCCCTGTTGAAACCAAAAATTGCCTAAAATAATATAGGTATTTGCAAGCTCTCTGGCATCGTTATTTTCCTTGGCAATGAGCAGGGTTTCCGTCAGCGTTTCCAAGATATATGCCGGCGGAAGCGAGGTATTGTCCTTAACAAGCTCATTAACCAGCGTAATTTCCTTATTGCCCAACAGCTCGTCAATTTGAAGTTTCACTTCATTGACGGTATCAAAAGTTTGAGACTGTGCAGCTGCAGCCACAAAAAGAAAGCCCAAAAAGGAGATAATTTTTTTTGCCAAGACCGCGGGTAACTTCATAACCATAAACATACAAAATTGGATTTTATTGAAATAACAACAGGCTGCCTAAATAGACAGCCCATTGCTCTTTCTAACTAATAATATAAATTATGAAAGTAATACTCATTTCACCAAGGGTGCAAACCCATATCACAGGCATTTATCATTCAAATTCTATTTTACAAGCTTTTGTTGGTAAAGTCCGTTGTTGGTTTCTATACTTATAAAATAAATTCCGCTGGAAAGGTTTGCCACATTGATTATTTTTTGCTCGCCTGAAACGGAAACAATTAATTTCCCTGTGGTGTCATATAATTTTATAGCCTCTACAACTACACCATTGGAGGTTGAAACGGTAAGCCTTTCCTGCATGGGGTTTGGGTGAAGCGTAATGCTGTTGCCTAGATTAACATCTTCAATGCCCAAAGCACAGGCATCTTCTATTTCGGCAACCGTATTACAACCGCTAATGTTACCCTCTATGCGTAAAAGATTGGCAGGCGGATTGGTTGCAATAAACCCACAGACGCTTGGAATACTACAAAGCGACAACTCGCCATTCTGTTGAAGAGAAACAAAACGAATAGCATTTACCGGGAAATTATCAAGGCCTGATAAACTTGTCAGTACAGGATTTCCTTCAATATGAATTGCAACAGTTCCAGGATTTGCTTCTGTTATATTCATCAGCCCCTCAATACTTGTCAAAGAATCATTGTGACCAATGGCAAATGGATTGGGATATGAAAAGCTATAGACTCCAAATCTTGTCAGGTTATCCAGCCCATCCAGACTGACAAGTGAAGGGTTACGGCCGATTTGCAATCCTTTTCCTATTGTCTCTAAGTTGTTTAAACCCTGAAAATTCACAAGACTTTCATTCTCATTTACGCTGAAAAGTCCGCCTATGGTTTGCAGATTGTTCAGGCCTTCAAAATTGGTTAAGGCATCATTACTGGAAATGATTAGGGTGCCGCCGGCAAAAGGAAAATTTGGATCCAGCCCCCCTATCTTTACGAATCCTTCCAACCCATGCAAGGATGTTAAGGCATTATTATTACTTATAGTTAAATAACCAACTCTATTAAAGTTGGCTAATGCTTCTATGCTTGTTAACCCAGTGTTTGTTTTTAAACTAAAGCTACCATATACGGTAGTTAGATTTTCAAGCCCATCCAATGTTTGAAGTGAGGGGTTACCCTGAATGTGAAGCTCAAAAGACTGCATTTCTACGTCCGCCCCTATTTGTGTGATTCCGCTCAAGGCGCTTAGACTGTTCAATAAAGGATTATGTTCAATTCGTAAATTAGTAGCTATAGTCGTTAAGTTCTCCAAACCATCTAGGCTTGTGAGGGAGTTATTATCATAAATCCTCATTTCATTAATCGATTGAGATCCTACTACTTGGGTAAGACTATCAAATCCTTCAAAGTTTGTAATTAAAGGGCAGCTATTTAGGGTAATACCTCCGTAAACAGTTGTTACTCCTTGGAGGCCATCAAAACTTTCAAGTGAATCACAATTACTGATAGTCAGACTACCACCTACTTCCTGTAAGTTTTCCATTCCCTGAAAATCTACAAGAGATCCATTTAAAGATATATGTAAACCTGCACCAGTAGTCTCGAGATTATTCAACCCTTCAAAATTCTCAATTTCTGTATACATAATACGAGTAAGTCCCTCAATATGGGTGATATTTTGTAGGGCATTTAGGTTTGTAATTCTATCTTCGGAAATCGTATCATATATCTCTAAGGCTCCACTTAACTGCGTACAATTGGGGTATTGTAAAATGAAGTAGTCCAACTGTGCTTGTGTGTTAAATTCAACATCACCCGGCGGGCATACTGCGGTATTACAAGTTCCTTCTACTTCTGCAACGGTATCACAACCTGTATCATTTCCTGAAATGGTTGCAGGCCACCCGTTTGCGAGGTAAATACATACTGCGTCCATGTTACAAGTAGAAAGGTTTTCGTTGTTTTCAATTACAAGGTTGGTAATGGTATTGGAAATGATGTTGTCCAAACCGGAAAGCGTTGTTAAAGCATCGTTGTTTGTTATTTCCAATGCTCCGTCAAGATGGGTCAATGTGTTCAAAGCCATAAGGTTTGTAAGCGCGGAATTGTTTTGCATAACTAAATTTCCATCAATCATCGTAATCCCGGAAAGGAAAGCAATATTGTTTACTGAAATATTGTCAATCATCACATTTCCGTTGATGGTTACCAAAGCATCTAAGCCGGAGAAATCGGTCAAGGTCGTGTTTTGTATGGTTAAGCCATAAACGGTTTGAATATTTTGCAACCCGTCCAGATTGACAATCGGATCCGTTCCTGCATCGTTGATGGTCAACGTTCCCGGAATGATGGCACAAAAAGGGTAATCTACCAAGAACTGGTCAACTTCTGCTTGCGTGGCAAGTGTTACATCATTTTCCGGACAGCTTGGAAAATTAATTTGACAATTGGTGGTAACCTCTCCAATGGTTCCACAACCGGGTGCGTTGTTGTTGATGGTAGCGGCACCACCAGTTGTTATATATTCACAAATCTTTTCTACCGCACAAACCGATAAAGTAGGGTTGTTGGTAATCTGAAAGTCAAACATGGCCGGATCAAAGATCATATTGTCCATGCCTTCCAAGCTTGCAAGTAAAGGATTGTCAGCAATAACCACATATTGAATAAATCCTGAATTTACATTTTGCAACGCAGTTATGTCTGTCAATGCAGTGTTATTATAAAATGAAATCATTGCAAAAGGGTTGTTGACTCCTATTGCTGTCAAACTTTCAAGCCCATCCACGGATTCCAGAGCAATATTATTATCCACAAACAAACTCCCTATAAGCTGTGTGAGATTGTCTAAACCGGTTAAATTAGTAAGGCTTGTGGTTTCTTTAATATTTAAGTTCTCGATGGAAGTTATATTTATGAATCCGTTTAGATTGGTAATCGGGTCTGTCGTTCCTGCTTCATGGGCGATGTTGACATAACCGAGCAATTCCGTACAATTAGGAAAATCAGCAAGTAAATTATCAACTTCGGCTTGTGTGTCGAATACGTATGCGCCGCTCGGGCTGGGCTCCGGGCATTGTGCCATTAAAGTAGAACTCCATATACATAGAATTCCTAAAATTGAAATGTGTATTAGTTTTTTCATGATTCTTGTTTGAAAAGTTTATAAATTGAACTGCAATGCTACAAGAATTCTTAAATACTGTATAGATTTTTATATAGACACGGTATAGACGTGTGCTAACAAAAAACACCATTGCCCCATTTTAAAGGGCTTTTCAATCTATCAAAAATATTGACTTATACTAAACAGTATGTAGAAAATATTAATTTTTACGCTCCTGTTTCATGGTTTTAAAAACTGTTGAAATGTTGAAAGAAACTTAAATATACCTAAGGTCGAAAAAGAACTTGCAGGAGGATTAAATAAGGGGTTGTTGGGACAAATCAGCGTTTATTGAAAATAAAGGGTTTTCGACCTCTTGAGTGCGCTGAGGGTTGACCCTTGCCAGAACTGCTCGAACCGACATTTTGTTTGTTACTTAAACCACGAGGAATACATTACATAATTATTGGCGATGCGCTCAATTTCGCCTTTGGTGAGTTCGGGGCTAATATCCTTAATTTTTTTGGCTGGAATTCCCGCATAAATACTTCCGCTTTCCACCCTTGTATTTTTTGAAACCACTGCACCAGCCGCAATAATTGTGTTGCTTTCTATTACACAATCGTCCATCACGATGCTTCCCATCCCGATCAACACATTGTCGTGGATAGTACAACCGTGAACGATGGCGTTGTGACCAATAGAGACATTGTTACCAATAGTGGTGGGCGAAGTTTTATAGGTTGCATGGATTACTGCCCCATCTTGCACGTTCACTTTATTGCCCATTTTTATGAAATGCACATCACCGCGAATAACGGCGTTGAACCAGACGCTACATTCATTACCCATCACTACATCGCCAACAATGGTAGCGTTTTCAGCAATGAAACAATTTTCGGGGATTTGGGGGTGTTTTCCGTTAACGGGTTTAATTATCATTTTTTTGGTTTCTGGTTAAAAATAAAGCTAAAATAATATATTCAATTCAACACATCTTGAAACTTGAGACTTGAGATTTGAGACTTTTAGTTTTATCCGAAATAAGTAAGCAATTCTTTCTTCCGCCAAGGACTCACCATTATTTCCTTGCCACTGGAAAGCACTACGCTCCCACCCTTTCCTTCGGATTTAATATTCATTTGTTTGAAGTTTTGAATTCACAAAGTCGCAGTGGCACCAGTCTTAATTTTGTCTTTAAAATTAAAGATTATTTTCAAATATTTCTTGTTTGATTAAAATGAAGAGCAACTGATTATTAGTTATTCTTTCCACAATATAAAGAAAGCAGACTTAAAGCGCGATGAGCTATAATCTAGCAATATCACAGGGGGATTAATAGGAGTATCTATGGAGAATGATCAACATAACGTCAACATAGACTCCGTATACAGTCCACATATAGTCCACATATATGGGATGGATTGAGGGGTTAAAACCCCCAGATTTTTTGTATTCTATTTTACAATACCTTTTTGAAGAGTATTGCTAATATACAACATTTTGGGCCTTTTTTTACGATTGAAAAATAAATATTCTATCCAAAATAAGCCAGTAAGTCCTTTTTCCGTGAAGGGCTGACCATTATTTCCTTGCCGCTGTAGAGGACCACGCTCCCACCCTTTCCTTTTTTGTATTCCTTAATTTCGTTCACATTTACCAAATAGGATTTATGGACGCGGGCAAAACCATTTTCTGAAAGGGAATCTTCAAAATATTTTAGGGTTTTGCTCACCAAACGCTTTCCAACCTTTAAGTGGATCTGTGTGTAATTGTCATCTGCCTGACAATAGAGTATATCTTCCATCTGAAGCACTTCAAACCCATTTTGCAACGGAATTGTAATCTTGCCCACAACTTGTGTTTGTAACGGCTTTAAAATGGAATTCTGGAGCTTGTTTTCCTTTTGCTTTATTTCCTGAACATATTCTACCGCTTCAATCAATTTATCAATGGAAATAGGTTTGAGCAAATAATAAGCGGCGTGGGCGTTCAAGGCATCAATCGCATAGTGATTATAGGCGGTGACAAAAACAGTTTCAAAATGCCTGTCGCCTACTTTATCCAGCAAGTCGAAGGCATTTCCATAGGGCATTTCCACATCTAGAAAAACAACGTCTAAATCGTTTTTTTGTATTAAAATCAAAGCATCTTCCACATTGGAAGCTTCGCCCTTTAAAACAATAATTGGACAATATTTTGCCAAATAATTACGCAAGATTTCCCTGCTGGTTTCTTCATCCTCAACAATTATTGCGTTTAATTTCATTTTTTTTTTGATGCTTTTGATACTATTGTTTCTTTTCTCTATTCTCTTTTCTCTATTCTCTTTTCTTTCTCCCCTTTTCTTTCTCCTGTCATCGGTCATCGGTCATCCAACATCAATCTTTCTTTAAAATAAGTTCAACTCGAGTTCCTTCGTTATTTTCGAAAACGTTTTCCACTTTCACGTCCACTTTGTCTTTGTACATTTGGCTCAGAATGGCAATTCTTTTTTGCGTGTTGCCCATTCCTTTTGACTTTTGTTTCTTTTGGTTTTCGGTTTTGAAATCTTTTGATTTTGAACGACCAATACCATCATCAATAATAGAGATTTTTATGGTTTCGGAATTGATTTGCTGAAAATTGATTTCCAACAATCCTTTTTCAGTTTTGTAACGCAGTCCGTGCCACACAGCGTTTTCAACATAGGGCTGAAGCAACATTGGTGGTATTACAAACTCGTTCAGTTTTATGTTTTCGTCAATATTTATTTTATAATCGAATTTATCCTTAAACCTAAAATGCTCCAACTTCACATAAAGTTCCAACAATTCAATTTCCTTTTCCAGCGGAATAAAATCCTCTTCACTATTTTCCAAAACAGAACGCATCAACAGTGAAAAATCCGTCAAATATTTATTTGCTGTTCGTTCGTCATTTACCGCAATAAAACTGTTTACGGAATTCAAGGCATTAAAAATGAAATGTGGATTCATCTGTGACCGAAGCGATTTCAGAGCCAAAATATTGTTGGCGAACTTTTGCTGTTTCACATTTTTGTACTGGGTGTAAGCCGCGAAAAACAAAAGCAGCGCAATAACTATCAAAGAGCCGATAATCCATTTCTGGATTTGGCTGTTTCGTTCAATCAATTCTTGGTTTTCAAAAGCTAATTTATAACGGCTTTCATTTAATTTTCGATCGTTTTCGAGGCTTGCAATTCGGTTTTGTTTTAAGGTAATTTCTTTGGTGAAACGCGCCGCCTGACTTATTTCCTGTTCTTTTTTTATATAAAGTTCGTCCACCACTTCCACATACCGCTGGTAGCTTTCCGTTGCTTTGTCAAATTCCCCAATGTCCCGATAAATTTCCGAAAGCTTTCTCACGGCATCTTTTTGGACAATTAGATCTTCCTTTTTATCGGCCTCTGCGATACTCTTTTCAAGATATGGAATAGCTTGTGTATATTTTTCCTGCGCCACAAAGGCATCGGCAATTTTATAGTTTTGGCGTTGCGATGTTAAAGCCTCGTCATCAACCGTGGCGCCTTTTTCCATTGAATTCAGTTCTTCCAACGTTTCTTGGCGAAGCTCAATTTCCTTCTCGTATTCGCGGTTTTGGTTGTAAAAATCTGCTACTTTGTTCTTTTCCGAAACCGCGCGCTGTTTGTTTTCTTTTTTAGCGAGTTTTAAAGAATTGTCAAAATATTCCTCTGCCTCATTCAACGCACCACTTTGGGCATAGGCTTCTCCAATCTTTGAATTTAGGTTTGTGATTTTCGGCGTAATTCTATTTTCCTTGGCCACATCCAATGCCTTTTGATAGTTGAAAACGCTTTTCACGCCATCATCAATCGCCTTAAAAGTATCGCCCAAACCTTCATAAACTTCAACTTTTTGGTAAGCCGAAAGATTCTCTTTCAATAATTTTTGAAATGCCGAAATACTTTCCTGATAGTTTTTGTTCTTCGCAAAAGCCTTCGCCAATTTGATGGACACATCAATATTGCTGACGTTTTGAAGACTCTGCTTGTAATTATCTATTGCCAAATCTGGTTGGCTCCAAAAGAGGTTGATGTCGCCCAAGGTTTCAAAGGCCAAGCTATTTTCCTTTTTTGAAGTGGTTTTGCCCCGATTGGGCTGTAGCGCTTTGGTTATGTATTCAATACTTTTTTGAGCATCTTTTTTCAGAAAGAATTTTGCGGAGTCCAGATAAACATTGAAACTTGCTTGTTCTTCATCTTTCGGGCTATTGGAAACAATGGGAGCATCCGTTTTTGCTTTTTCAACCCGAACCGTTACAAAATCGTTTTTATTGATTGTGTAATAAACCGTCACGAAATCATCGCTTTTTATAACTAGCTCGTCCCCTATTTTTGCTGAAATGGCAAACCTACCGGAAAAATTTGTTGTGGTATATTGGCCCCCTAAAATCTCAACGTTCACCTTTGCGATGGGCATATTGGTTTCACCGTCCACCACTTCGCCTTTCAGCATAAAGGATTTATTTTCCGAAGTCCGCTTCGCTTGCGAAAAGCTTTCTGCGGAACAAAAAAGGGCAAGGGCCAAAAAAAGAAAAATAAGTTTTTTCATTTATTCTTTAAAACGGTAAACATACGCACTTTGGCGCAATGTCTAAAATTACGTTTTTCTGAAATAGCTTCGGCAAAGGTGAAAAAAGAATACTTCACTCACCCAAAATTACTTTTCACTAATTGAAAGAAACCGCTTCCTCAAAGTATGTTTTTTTAGGAAAAAGATTGCCTTAGGTTTACTGAGGTTTATAAGGGAAAAGAAGAAAGAGCAAAGAGAAAAGAACAAAGACAAAAGACTAAAAAATAAAATCCATAGAATCCATAGAATCTTTTAAAAAATACAATTATGAAAAAGTTACAAATCATTTTAATGCTCGCAGCCTTCGCTTTAACTCTTTCCTGCAAAGCGGATAACAAAAAACCCAACATGCAATTATTGGCGGCAATAGAAACCCCGAAAAAGGAACATTACATAAAAGTAGCTTTGCTGCTGGACACCAGCAACAGCATGGACGGATTGATAGACCAAGCCAAGGCGCAACTTTGGGAAATTGTGAATGAACTCAGTTATGCAAAATGCCGAAACGATAGGCCTAAACTTCAGATAGCTTTATTTGAATACGGCAATGATAATTTAAGCTCAAGCGATAACTACATTCGGAAAATTTTGGGTTTCACTGAAGATTTGGACGATGTTTCCAAAGAACTTTTTTCCTTGACCACCAATGGCGGAAGTGAATATTGTGGTGCGGTAATTCAAGAATCGTTAAACAAACTGGATTGGGGAAATGAAGCAGACGATTTAAAAATGGTTTTTATTGCCGGTAACGAGCCTTTTGACCAAGGCAAAATAAATTATAAAGACGCTGCTGCTAATGCCAAAGAGCATGGGGTTGTGGTAAACACCATTTTCTGTGGAGATTACCGTCACGGAATTGATAGTTACTGGAAAGAGGGCGCCCAACTTACTTATGGTGAATATATGGCAATAAACCAATACCAACAGACCGTTTATGTGCCTTCTCCTTATGACGATATAATAATTCAATTGAATATAAAACTCAACGACACCTACGTTCCATACGGAAGTGCTGGAAAAGAAAAAAGTCGTGTACAGCATGAACAAGATGCCAATGCTGCAGAATACAGTAAGGCGAATGCCGTTAGCCGGACAGTTTCAAAAGGTGGGCATCTTTACACCAACAGTACTTGGGATTTGGTGGATGCCGAAGAAGAAGCGGATTTCAGTTATGACAAATTGAAAAAGGATGAATTGCCACAGGAACTGAAAGGGAAGAATGCTTCGGAAATAAAAAAATATCTAGAAACCAAACGTGGCGAAAGAGAAGAAATTCAAAAACAGATTATGGGTTTGAATGAACAACGCAGAAAGTATATTGCCGAAAACACCAAAGAAACGAGCAATGGTTTGGAAGACGCAATGGTTCAAGCCATAAAAAAGCAGGCTGAGAAAAAGAATTACAGCTGGGAATAGTAATCTTGAAGCAATAAAAAAATGCCTGATACATTAAATTGTATCAGGCATTTTTTTTATTATTATTTAACCCGTTGTGTATTTTGAGGAAAACCATAGTAATTAGAAAAAAAATCCTCGTTTTTTACCTCTTGTCCTAAAGGATGAACGATGATTTTTTTAATTCACCTTTTAGGGAGGGGTAAAAATTGGAAAAAATCCCTCAAAATGCACAACGGGTTTATTTACTATTAATTATCTGGACGTAGCGTTCCATTATATCTCATATCCTGGTCCCAAGTTTGGATTATACCATCAAGAATATTATATCCCAAGGTAATTTGATGAAACCCACCACTGCCAAATTTTATATTCCCGGATTGATGTGAATAGGTGTAAGCCAGCATAAATTTGTTATAATTGGCACCTATCACAGGAGTTATGTATTGTAATTTTTGATTGTTAATTTCAGTTCCATCCAAATATTCGCTCCCATCAAAGCTTCTTCTGTATGAAATTCCTCCCCAAAGCCTTCCAAAATCCATGGAACGGTAGGCTTTAAAATTTACATCAATGCCTTTTTCGCCGGTCCTTTCCTTCATTTGAAACATAAAAGATGGTTCATACGTCCATGGTGCCCTTCTGCTTTGAATGGCGTATGCTCCAGAAATCAAATAGTTGCGTTGATTATTGGGTTCAAATTCCTCCGAATAAATACTTCTGTTTTGAAAAATAATATTCTTTACTGTAAAATGACCAGAGAAATTCATGAAATTATAAGAAACCCCTGCATCCACATTAAAATAGGAACTACTTTGAACTATCCCCGCTATTATAGGATCGAAATCTTCGAGATCAAATTCCGTTTCATCCAACTTATTTTGTGTTAGGCCCGCGCTTAAACCAAAAGATAATTGGTTTAAGTCTGCCCTGCTCCGCGAAAACATTAGATGGTATGCAAAAGTTAAATAGCCTCCGGTTTGGGAATGGTACCCATTTTTATCATTAAACAATATAGCCCCAATCCCTGTATTATTTCCCAAAGGAGTATGAAAACTTATAGTTTGCATATTAGGGGCTTCTTCTTGATCAAACCACTGCTTACGTGCCGTTAGCCGGAGTTTGGCATATGATGATGCTCCTGCCATTGAGGGGTGTAATAAATACAAATTATCTGAAAAATAATCTGAATATATTGGTACGCCATCTTGTGAAAACCCATAAAAGGAAGATAATAAAAGTAGGATAAGGGAGATTCGTTTAATATTCATAATTTCTGTTTATCGTTTTAAGGTAAAATGTCCTTTGAATTCTTTTGGTTTTTCATCTTCAGTATATTCTACCCTGAACCAGTAGTCGCTTGATGGCAGCGGGCTACCGTTGTAGGTACCGTTCCAGCCCTCGCCCAGTGGGCTGATCTGCTTGAGCAGCTTGCCGAAGCGGTCAAAGATATAGATTTTTGCCGTAGGGTCGCCCGTGGCGATACCGATGATGTTCCACGTGTCGTGGTAGCCAT
>JAUYGY010000023.1 GCA_030690315.1 Aequorivita sp. | reverse complement strand
TGGCACAAAACGAACCGTTACAACTGGCACAAATCGAACCGATATGATTTTGCCAAAAACCAAAAAGTGGCACAAATCAAACCGAAACGACTGGCACTAACCGACCGAAATCAGTGGCACAAATCGAACCGAAATAGCCAGTGATTAACCATTTTTTAGTAGTACCAAGATATTCTGATTGTATCTTATATTTTTTTGCTTCATTTCCTATGATGTAGAATCCATCACATTTTTCGGTATCACCATATCTTTTTATCCAACCTTCATTGATTGCATATTCAATTGCTGGTTTAATATTTTTAGAACTTGTAAGGGTTTTTAGGAACACCGATTGTGCTACTGGTGAGTACCCCCATTTTTTTTGAAGGTCATTTTTGAAATAGATTTGAGAGCGATAGATTGTATCTATGATTACAGCGATGTCATCTTTTCTTTTATAATCACATTTTGATAATTCGTTATGAATTAGAATTGGGATTATTTTGTTGTACTGTTTTGTTACATTTTTCATTTTTAAGGTTACTAATAAAATCCATTTTTCAACTTATTATTTTATTAAATCAACCCAGTACTTTTGAAAAATGTAACCTATATACTGGGTTTTTCTTGATTTAATTCTTACAGTTAATTAGGCTGTAATTCTTTTTATATTAGATAAGTATCTGAAACTTTAGTAAAAGACTAAATATTCAAATATTTATTTTCTTCTTTCTTACCCTTATATACTATTAAACGTAAAAATGTAAAGCTTTTTTCTTCAAATAATTTGATACTCGCTTGGTAGCTATTGATTTTAAAGGTGCTAACAGACTATTGGAACACTATAGGGAGGTGTTATTTTCAATTTCATTGTTCCCTATAGTGTTCCAATAGTTTGGTAAGTATTGATTTTAAAGGTGCTACCAAGCGAGTATCAAATTTAACACCTATATAAATGAAGAATATTTCAAATTAATTTCATCAAATCTGGTCTTTTGGTACAATCTCCTGTATTTATTATTAAACCACTAAACCAATGAAAAATTTATTAAAAAAATTAGATGAATTACTCAGCCAACAATCAGAAATGGTTAAGACAAATTCGGTCTTTAAACAACAACAAATAACAAAAATGCAAGAAATGATTAAACCAAGTGAACAACCAAATAAACATTAATGATTATGTACCACTTATCCATTCAATCATCAAGAAGTTTAATAAAAACCTTCAAGAAGATTTATTCGGTGAATGTTACATTCAGTTACACCAACTTTCGGAACGTTATGATGAATCTAAGGGTTGTTTCCAAACCTTTGCATATAAACGTTTATACTTCACTTGTGTTGATTATGTAACAAAGAATAATCTAAACCATTATAGCATAGATACTGTAGTAAATAATGAAGAAGGTGATGAAGTAACGTTTGCTGATTCATTAGAATCAGATTTGAATCTTGAAGATGAACTTATCAAGCAAGATTTTTTAAATAGGCATAATGACAATCTAACCGATGTTGAAAAATTCATTCAAGAAAAATATTATGAAGATGGTTTAAGCGTAAAAGAAATAATAAGGGTTTATCAACCCTTTCATTTATTTAAGAATGAAAAAACGATAAGAAAAATACTTAAAAAATAAATGACAATCTACCAATTATTAAATGATGATAATAACCTAACGGTAATAGTAAAACTGATAAAAAATAAAATCATCCCATCTGCAACAATCGTAAATGAGATATCTATCTACGAAAAATTCTATCAGTTGAAAGGAAAAAAGCAAGACAGATATAATTCACTTGCAGAAGAATTTAGAATTTCATCTTCAACGGTTCGAAGAATAATTTCAAAGTTAAATTCAAATGCAAAATGAAAATAAAAGAGCTGCAAAAAAATATGTTTATGGTATCAACAAGATTTATTGGTGATAGCAAATTCGAACAATCCAAAGAAGAAATCAATACAACGATTTACGATGATATAACGAGCACTTTCAGTAACGTTAATGAATTAATACTATGGGTGGATTTGGAAGCAGTAGAAGACCTTAGAACCACTAAATGGTGTTACATCTTCAAGCTTGAAATGTGTTTGATTTTCCAGGAAGATAATGATGATAATCGTGATATAGTTTATTTGATTTCGGACTACATTAATAATACTTTTTTAAAGAAAATATGATAAAATTGGTCCTTTGCTTTATTCTGTTGTATTTATTATTAAACAAAAGAAGATGAATTTTAAACAACACATAAATATTGAATCTGTAACCATTGAAGATTTTATAAATAGCCAGAATGAAATTAATGTTACTGAATTAAAAAATGATTCGTTTAGTACCTACGATTTCGAATTTACATCTGGCTCAACAAATAACCAATTCCCCCAAAAGGGAATAACCGAAGTTAAGACAAGAAAATATTCTTCAACAAAATTTGAAGGTGGAATATTATTAGAGATTAAAAAACTGGCGAACATAATGGATGTTGTGACCTTCAAACGAAAAAAAAATATTAATGATAATTGGAGGGGTTATTATCTGGTGAAATATACAGATGTAACCTTTTTATTTGAATTGGATTCAGTTCAACTTGGTAATATAAAAATGATACTTTGTCCAGAATCTTCTTCAAAAGATGGGAGTAAAGAATGGGTATATAAAGCTTGTTTTTTGTTAAACCCAGATGATGCGATAATTAGGATAGAAAATACATAATAGTGACATATTATTTGGTTCAATCAACCCCCTAGAAATAGGGGGTTGATTGTTTTCTGCTCATTTGAATGAGCAATTTTACCCTTTTCCATTCCAATCTTCTGATATACCATTATATGAATGGAACTATCTATATAAACGGTGTAATCGGTGTTGATTGTGAAATGATTGATGTTGTACGCCAATATAAATCTTTTGACTCTCCAACGGCAATTACCGTAGTGATTGATAGTGTTGGTGGGTACGTAGATACTGGAAAAAGAATCTATAACTATTTAAAAAGTCTTGATGTTGAAGTTACAACTGTAGCAAAAGGACTTTGTGCAAGTATTGCTTCCTATATCTTCTTTGCTGGTGATGTAAGACAAATGTACGAGGATGCAGAAATAATGATTCACTTACCATCTGGTGGTGTAAACGGTACTGCAAAAGACATTGAAGATTATTCAAAGGAAATGAGGTTGTTGGAATCTGAATTAGCTGATTTCTACACACCTTTTTTCAATTTAGACAACACAACAATTCAATCACTTTTAGAAGAAGAAACTTGGATTAACTCAACCACTGCATTAGATATGGGTATTGTTGATTCGGTATTAGTGTCGCAAAAAGCAGTGGCATTATTTGATAATAAAAAAGAAAATAAAGTAAAAAACGAAATGACAAAAAACGAAAGAACATTTTTCAACGTGTTGAAAAACCTTTTCACCAGTGAACCAGTGAACTTGATGATTCAAGACGCTAATGGTGATGAAATAACCTTCCCAGATTTGGAAGATGATGAAGTACCAACGGTAAAAGATGGTGAAACTCCAGGTTCAATGGCAGTTGATGCAGAAGGTTTACCAATTGAAGGTGAAAGAACTGCAACCAACGGTGATGTTTGGGTATTTGTGGCTGGCGAATTAACTGAAATTAAAAAAGCAGAAGATGCACCAGTTGAGGATGCACCAGTTGAAGAAGAAGCACCAATAGATGTGCAAGCAATAATTGATACTGTAATCAATGGTGTAACCGCACAAATCACAGCACAATTTAAAGCTGAAAACAAAGCATTGAAAGATGAAATAGTATCACTTAAAAAATTAGTTGGAAGTGAAGATGTAGAATCTAACCCAACAAATCAAAATAATAACACAACTTCCAAAAGCACTTCAAATTACTTAACTGGTGTTTTCAGAAGCTAATAACAATAACAAAAGAAATATTAACCCTTTAAAAAAATGGCATATGATGTAACAAATTTCTCAGACTACATAGCAAGAGAAAATAAAATTTTAACTAAAACCCTTTTCGCTGGTGGTGACACTGGAAAATTCGCAATGTATATGGGCGGAATAAAAGGTTCAACCACTGTACCACACTTAAGTGGTGAGGCAGTTCTTCAAAAAGGTAATTGTGCAACACCTTCTGGTAGTGCAGTTGCGAATGAAGTAACAATAACAGTAACACCTTTCACAGTATTTGAATCATTCTGTCAAGCAGACTTACAAACTAAATTTCCTAACACGGTAATAGCTCCAGGTTCTAACAACGGTGATTCATTAGCACCTTGGGAAGAAGAATTGGTAAATGTGAAAATTGCTTCTATTAACGAACAATTAGAACTTAACTACTGGCAAGGTACAACTGGTGGAACTTATACATTATTTGTTGGTTTCATTGGTAAAATCGATGCAGATGGTAATGCAGTCGATGGTAACACTTCAAGTGCTACTGCAATCACTAAATCAAATATTATCAACTTGGTTAGAGATATGAGAACTGCCGCACCTGCTAAGGTTAAGCGTTCAAAAGACTTCGTAACACTTGTTGGTGATGATGTATTTGATTTATACATAGATGCATTAATCGATGCTAATCTATACCACTACAACCCAGAAGACGCTGCAAACGGTGTTTACAACATTGGTGGTGGTAACGGTAAATTAATTAAAGTTTACGGTCTTAATGGAACTGATAGAATGTTCGCTTCTAATCAAGCAAATTTCGTAGTAGGTTCTGATGTTGAAGGAGAAGAAAATGTTGCAGATGTATTTTATGACAAAGTAACTGATAAAATGTACTTAAGAGTAAAAGCAAAAGCAGGTGTTCAAATCTCTAATGCTGATGAAATCGTAGAATTCACTTTATAAAAATCTACACATTGGTTGGGCAGATCCTGCCCAACCATAATATAAAATAACACTGGGTTAATTCCCGAACAAATAAATATTAACAACAAAATGGCTTGTAATAGTAAAATAACACAAAATATACTTTTCGATGCGTGTAACGATGCTCCAAAAAAAGGACTTAGTGGTTCAAAAGGGGTTATCATTAATTATGACGACATCGATTTCACTTCAACTACTTCTAGTGGTTCAACTGTAACTACACTTACATTAAAAAACGGTACTTCTGGTTTTTCGGTGGCTTGGTACAAGCAATTAGGTAGCTACGCTGGTGAATTTGCTAAGAATGATGAAGCCATTGATGGATTTACAAACTCATTCTTAACTAGACTAGGTACTTCAAGTGCAGAAAATGCAGAAAGAGCTAACGAATTAAAGAGTGGTAAGTTCATAATGGTTGTAGAAACTGAATATAAAGGTGCTAGTAATCTTGATGCGTATAAAGTAATCGGTTTTCAAGCTGGTCTTGAATTATCAGAAATGACTACTTCTTCAAATGAAAACAGTGGTTCAATCCTTTTCACTTTAGCATCACCAACCGACACTTTCGAACAATATCCTTTTATGGTATTGAACGAAGGTTCATTCAGCGCAACTACTGCATCTTACGCAGCATTGTTCGCAGAAGTCTAACAATAACATTTACAATTAAATTAAAGATGGGGTAGGATGGGTAACACTAATTCTACCTTTTCTTCATTTCAAAAATGAATATACCAGAAATATTAAATCTACCATTTCACAAACTGAAAGTCCACATAGATTTATTATCAAATGACTACAAAGAAAAAACTGGTAGAACGGTTTGTAGAAGTTGTGCAAGCGACATTCAACAAATGATAACGACACTTAAAATAGCATACAAAATGACACAATTCGAATTAGATAAAACAAGTGTGATTTATAAGGTTGAAAAAGGCAAAGGTGAAACCATTAGTAATGATAAAATGACTGATGAATTAGCGATTCAATTTTTAACCATAAATCCAGATAGAATAAGATTATTTTCAAAATATCCAGAAAATTGGAAAGAATTAATTGGTTTGGAATTAGCGATTGAAGAAGTAGAAAATACTGATGAAGTAATCGAAACACCAGAATTAATTGACATTAAACCTATCCAAAAAAATAAAAAAATATGCGCCAGTTGTAAAAAAAAATCTACAACTAAAACCAAGTAATGAAATTATATGGTGACGTTAAAAATAACATTCTTCAAGTAAAGCTAGATAAACGTAATGATGTTTATAATTGGGGCCTTGATAACCTTTTCCCACAATTAATTGAAACCCTTATCAACCAAAGTGTAACATCTAAAACTTGTGTTGATAAAGTTGCCAAAGCGATTTATGGTAAATCATTCGGTGAACTTGGTAACGTAATAGTTAATTCTGATGGTCAAACCCTAAACGAATTATTAAGGATTTCTGCAAGACAATATTCAAAACATAATAACTTATTCATACACATCGGTTACAACGGATTATTCCAAATAAAATCTTTAAAAGTATTAACTGCAAATGATGTAAGGGTAGGTAAAGCAGATGACCTTGGTTATAGTGGAAAATTACTAGTTTATGATAACTGGAACAAAGCAGATGGTAAGATTGATAATAAAAAATTCAAAATCTATGATAGATTCAATCCTAACAAAACTGTTATACAATCTCAAATAGACAAAGCTGGTAATATAAATAAATACAAAGGTCAAATTCTACATCTTCAACAAGATTCAAATACTATTTATTCATTGCCGGACCTTAATCCAGTAATTGGTGAAGCATTACTAGAAAATAATTCACAAATTTTTAGAAGTAACGGTGCTGAAAAGGGGTTCTTGAACACCAAATTAATGACTGTACAAGCCTTTAATAGTGATGATGAAAGAAGACAATTCACCAATAAATTAAATGACTTACAAGGCGCTGAAAACAGTGGTAATATACTCTTATTGGAATCATCAAATGTAACTGATGACCTATCAAAACAAGTAATGCTTGAAGATTTATCATCTGCATATAATGATAAACTATTTGAATATTCAGATGGTCAAGCTGAGGCAAATATTTGTAAAGCTTTCGGTGTTCCAAAGGTTTTAGTTAACCCTTCTGAAAGTGGATTATTCGGTAATTCTGGTGAACTATTAAGAGAAGCAAAAAAACAATTATTTGAGGACCGTGAAGAAGAACGTGATATGTTCGAAAGTGTTTTCAACCTCTTGATGAAAAACTTTCAAGAACCTATTGATAGTCTTAAAATCATCAACCCTTTTGAAATAACAACACCAACCCAAACACCACAATTATAATGGAATTATTATTAAACCCAACCGAGTTTGCAAGTTACCGCGACATTGGAAAGAAATTAGATACTGCTAAAATAAACGAATGTATCAAATTGGCACAAAGTGTTGATTTATTTGATGTGATGGGTGATTTCTACTTTGATTTATTAGAGAATAAAACCAATGAAGACTATGAAAATTTATTCAGTGGTTCAACCTTTATAATTGATGGTAAAAATTTCATTCAAGAGGGGATAAAATCGTTGTTGGCAGATTATACATATGCCAGGTTTATCTATAAGATAAACACCAACATTACACCGTTCGGTGCTACTACAAAATTATCAGATAATAGTGAACCAATTGATAGAAATCTTTTAAAGGATTTGACTAAACAAACGATGATTGATGCAGACGTTAAATTTAGAATAATTGATAAATATCTTAAGGCGAATTCAACCACATTTCCTAGATATAGAAGTGGTAATAATCCAAACATAACCACATATTCACAACGATTTACTGTTGTGAAAAAATAAACAAAGTAGAAATAATTTTATAAAATGACTAAAGAATTTTTCCTAGAATTCCTTCCATATATATCAACTCTAATTACTGGAATAATAGTTTGGTATCGTGACAAAATTGCAACCAAATTAGGTTGGAAAAAAACATCAAAAGAAGTTGATTCAATTACCATTGACAATATTCAAAAAAATCTTGACCTATACCAAGAAATATTAGACGATATGGATGGAAGATATAAGAATAGAGTGAAAGAAATTGAACAATATTTCGAACATTCCATTTCCAAATTGCAAATTGATTTACAAAGTCTTTATGAATTCAAAAAGAAATTACTAAAGATAAATAAGGAACAAAAGCAATTAATAATTAGTCTTCAAAAATCTTTGACCTACTATAAAGAAAACTGTAAATGTTTAGAAATAATCAATGCAGAACAAGTAAATAATTAATAATAAATGGCAGTAATAATAAATACAGGAGCAGATTCAATATCCTTTACGTTAAATGGTACTAGTTTTCCAAGAATATATCAGTGCCTTAAACAAGGGCTTAACCACGTTGCAATTTACAACGTTTATGACACCAATCTTCAAATATTAGGTTCAACACGTTACAATGAATTTATAATCGATGGTGATACCTATGGTTCACAAAGTGCTGTTATTGAAGCTTTGCTACCAATTATATTGGCAAGCCAAGCTGGGGGTGCTGTAATTATAGGAGGGGGTTCTGGAAAGGCAGCCGAAAGAATTATTCCATTTATAGCTAGCGGTTCAACCGAATTGGCACAAGTTGCCTACAGCGTTAACCACGCTTCACCGATAATTGTTCCAAAAAATACCACACAGATTATTTCATTTATAGAACCATATGGAAATGGTAATTCATTAGTAGATACATCATCAACTCCATATTTCAAAAAAAGACAATATATCCTTAAAAAAGGGCAAGGTACTTATGGCTTAACTGGTCTTGTAACAAATCCAGTTGACTATATAATTTTAACACCCAACATCATTGGTCGAAACGAAGCAACCACATTTGATTTAGGATATATCGGTGGTCAAGAAATATCTGCATATGTTAATCTCCACGGTCCATACTTGATTATTGGAACAACAATATTTGAAACAACCGAAGGTAGTTTTGTATTTTCTGGTGATGACGGTCTATATGGACTAAATGAAACACAAACAACACCAGAAAATTTCATTGAAATGGGTGTTGGAAATGGTTCTAACAGATGGGAAAAGATTCATAACTTATCACTTAGTGGTATAACAACCACTGGTGTTGATGAATTGACCTATGTAGCGAATGCTGTTGTTGAACACGGACCTTTTACTTGTGAACCAGACCAACAGATGATTATGCGCATCACAACCCCATTTGGTGAGGGTGTTATTGATAGATATTATGCAGTATTGCCAAGGGTTACTACCATTGGTGGTAGTGCATCCGATACCATTGTAGTACCATCATATTTTAGGCCAGATGGTCAGAGTATTACATCTGAAATTCCATCCAATATAATAATAGAATTGGGTGATATTGATACCGGACCAGTTGAGGATTATTTCAATCTAGGTGATTCTGGTAGTACTTGGAATATGTCAGTTAAAAGGTTCATACGTGCAACCTTGGATGACGATGTTACACTTTGGTCTTGGCAAGGTTTGGATGGTGAGTATGGAGGAACTGGAACAACTGCAACAACGTCAGACTTCTTTTTAATCACTGGTTCATTTAGTGGACAAAGTTCGCCATTTATAACCGTTGGTACTGGAGAACCTAATTTAGATGAAAGTATTGATGCGTATAGGACTGGTAAAATAGGTCTTGGTGAACCAGAACCATTGGAATTTTTAGATATTGTTGGGACACAAGTCGGTGGAACTGGTGGTTTTAAAATGGATTACACTTGGACTGCTGGTGAAATATCGAGGGTTCAACTTGGGGGGCAAAACTTACTAAGTGAGTTAGGTGTTCCTGCTGGTGTTGTAAAAGGTAATTTATTGGATTATTATGGAACTGGCACAAGGGCTGGTTTTAGGGCTTATTCAGCCAATGGTAATTTCGGAGCGGTTAATTCGTTTCTTTCAGATTTTGCTTTTTCCGCTGGAATATCAAATTTAGCGGGAACTAGTTACTCTAATTTTAACGCTGTGCCAGGAAGCACTGGGGGATATAATTTAAGCTCACGCACTTTAAATTTAACTTCGGATTTATCTTCGGTAGATATAAGGCAATATGGGTTAGGTGCTGGTCTTGACCTTGAGCCAGAAATCAAAAACACGGTTCTTAATTCGGAGGGAGATTATGCCTTTGTAAGAATTACACCTCATTATGTAGAATCTACAAATCTTCAAAAATTACCAGATTATGGTGATGGTACATTCGTTAGTGGGTACACCCATACTGACACCTCTGGTAAAACAGGTACGGTTGCCACAACCATAGGTGCAGCCACCTATGGTTTGGCTGTTGATACTAATGGTAATTTGATGGAAGTTGCTTTGGGTGGTAGTGATGTTACTAAAGTAGGCGCTCCAGCAGATAACCAAGTGGCTGTTTGGACAGGTAACGGAACAGTAGAAGGGACTTCTAAATTGCTTTGGGATGACACAAATTCTGTACTGGAACTTAACGGTAATTTATTTCAGATTAAACTAAAGGAAAACCTTAATAATAAATTCGTAACCATAGGTAATGAGGATTTTGGTTCGGGGGCTTTACGTTTTAAAAATCAAGATGGTAAGACATTAATGATTATCGCAAATCCAAGCCTCACAAACAGCCACGGAAAATTAGCGATTGGGAATGTTTCCTCAATACCTACAGAATCACAGTTGTATGTATATGGTGGCGAAAATGGAGCCAATATCGATATGAGAGGTTCTGCCATCGCAGATGAAGCTAACATAGATTGGGAGGGAAATGATTGGACAAAAGACCCAAATTCAATCGGAGTATCTTATTTTGGCTCAAGTTATTCGGGCGGTGGAACAATAATGGGCTACCCTAAACTTAAAACAGGGGTTTTAAGGTGGGGTCAGGCTGACTACGCCCTTATAGTAACTAATAATGCTTCGGGCGTAGTCCCTATCAGGTTTGGTATAAATGACGTAGAAATTGTTCGCATAGATGATGAAGGATTAAGCTACGCATCAGATTTTAGTGCTGAGAACGCAGCCAATGATAGGTGGATTCCCGATAAAAAATATGTAGATAGCAACAGGCTTTTGGGATATACTATAACCACATTACCAGCTTCGCCAACTATTGGGGATATGTGTTATGTTACAAATGGTACAGATTCAGCGGTCAACCCAGGCACAGCAGTAGGTGGAACGGGGTCAACTGTTCGTAGGGTATTTTATAACGGCACAATTTGGACTTACTAATATGAGAAATAACAGAATAAAATGAAACAGAATATTAACCTATTAAATGAAATTAAGTGAAAAGGGATTAAACCTAATAAAGAAATACGAATCTTTCCGCAATAACCCATACTTGTGTCCAGCTGGTATTGCAACAATTGGATATGGTGCTACATATTATCCAAATGGTACTAAAGTTACCCTAAAGGATAAACCAATTACCCTAAAAGAAGCAGAAGAATTATTAAAAGATACCGTAATAAATTTTGAAGATGGTGTAACCAATATGGTTAAAAAACCCATAAATCAAAATCAATTTGATGCATTGGTTTCATTCTCATATAACCTTGGTTTGAATGCATTGAAGGGTTCAACCTTATTGAAAAAAGTGAATAAAAATCCAAACGATATTACAATTACACAAGAGTTTGGAAAGTGGGTAAACGCAAACAAAAAGAAATTGAATGGGCTGGTTAAACGAAGAAATTCAGAAGCGTATTTGTATTTTAGTTAAAAAAAATGGGAAACAAAACAAAGGTTAAAAAATGGATGTTGATGATGAAAGAAGTGTTGGAAGATTTAAACACTACACTTCTTTCTGATAAGGATATTTTCTACTTGGTTAATTCAAAATTATCCAAAGAAGATAATATTTCTATGTCATATTTTGAGTTCCTTAAATCACCAAACCAAAATAATTCGAGAAGTATTTCTTCATTGGAATATTTAACCGAAGAAGAAAAAAAAGATTTCTTAAACATATTAAATGTTGGAAGGGTTTTACAAAAAATCAATCTAACAGAAAAAGCATTTGATGATAAATTAAAAAATGCTTACCCGTACTTATGGGCCCTTGAGAGACGAAACAGCGACCTCCAATTAAAACAACATTTACAAATCGGTAGTGGGAATATTACACTTCAAATCGAAGGTGCTGATGCAAAATTAATTGATGCAATCGACATTGATTATAAAGAAGTGAAAGATGAACCACTATTAATAACAAAAAGGAGTAATGATGATGTTGAGTGAAGGTAACAAGTGCATTTCGAAAAATTGCAAAGTTAAATGATAGAATAAGAATAGTTCAAGGTGCTGGTGGTAGTTCAAAAACATATTCAATTCTTCAATACATCATTATCCTTTGCACCAAAGCAAAAAGACCATTAACCATATCAATTGTTAGTGAATCATTCCCACATCTTAGAAGGGGTGCTGCAAAAGACCTTATAGATATTCTTCAAATAGAAAATCTATATGATGAAAAATTCCATAATAAAACTAATAGTAGCTACACTTTAAACGGTTGTACTATCGAATGGTTCGGTGTTGAAGATGGTGCAAAACTAAGGGGGGCCAGAAGAGATATTTTATTTGTGAATGAAGCAAATAATATAAACCGTGAAGCATTTACACAACTTCAAATAAGGACCAAAGAATTCATCTTTCTTGATTATAACCCATCACATCTTAGTTGGATAAAGGAATACATCAAAGAAGATAAATCCAACTTCGTCAAGTTATCATATTTAGATAACGAATTTTTATCTGATGCGGTAATAGAAGATTATAAACAAGCAATCGAAAAAGCTGAAAAGGGTAGTACCTACTGGAAAAACTTTGTTGATGTATATGTTTACGGTGAAGAAGGACAAATTGATGGATGTATTTATGAATATTCATTAATTGATGAAATACCAATTGATTCAAAATATCTGGGGGCTGGATTAGACTTTGGGTTTAACGACCCAAACGCAATACCAAAGGTTTATTTAAGGGGTGAAAAAGATTTGATTGTTGATGAATCCCTTTATAAATCTGGACTAGTAAACAACCAAATAGTAAGTCACATTAAGGGTGATATAGAACTATTTCAAGGTTTAATCATTTGCGATTCTGTAAGACCAGAAATCATTGCAGAATTACGAAATAACCGAATATCTGCAAAGGGAGCTAAAAAAGGTCCGGGTTCAATCTTAGATGGTATTGGAATTCTTCAAGGCTATAATCTTTTCATCACCAGAAGAAGTGAAAACCTTATCAACGAACTAAATAATTACACCTGGGAAAAAGATAATAATAATGAAAAACTAAACACACCAATCGATAAACATAACCACCTGTTAGACGCACTAAGATATTTAGCACTTGACAGATTATCATCAACATCAACAAGGGGTAACACCTTAAAATGGCTTAACTAAAATGGAAACAATTACTAACTATAAAATAAAGGATTTTCAAAAACTACCAAAGGAACTTCAAGTTGAATATGCATCATTACTTCTATTAACCACACCGATTCAAACAAATCAAAAACTCATAGAAATGAAGCTTAAAGAAGTTGAAGAAATCAAGACTTTTTTCACCAATAATTCAGATGAAGAATTAATTAAAATAATGGCGATGGTACAAAAGGTCAAAATCGGTGATATAAATAATATGGGGATAATAACATTTTTTGGAATTTATAATTCAATCAAACTTCAATTCGAAAATCTAATAAAATCAGAAGAAAACCTTGCTCCAAATTATGTTAATCCAAAATGGGAACAAGTCGAAGGTGGAATCAGAATGGTAAAATTCGGAATCTATAATACCCTTGAAGATTTAAGTGGTGGTGATATTCTAAAATGGCCCCAAATAATGGAAATGGAATATCAAGAAGTCTTTACCAAGTTAATGATAAATAAGGTAAAGGGGGATTTGATTTATGAAATGGATAGAATTAAAAGTAAAAATTAAATATGTACGAACTAATTAAAAATATATGCCTTAACAATAACTATGTTTTTGAATATTCCAGAAATGATTATTCAAACCTATTTAATGAAAATGAACAAATAGGTACACCACACATTTTTCTTGACCCTATCCAACTCCAAACAATCTTCAATGAATTCAATGAAGAAGAATCAACAATCTATAACGGTTCATTTATGGTTCTTGTTAGCAGCGATGTTGATGATGAAGATTATGAATTCAAATACCAAAATTATATAAAACCAATAATTACAACCACAATGAAAACTATTAAAGACGCTATTAAATGTGATGGTGAGAAAACCATCCAATTATGGCAACAAATAGAAGTTGTGAACGTGTTTGATTACAATTTTGACGGTCTATTGGTGACCTATTCAATAACGGAATAAGTGGATAGTAACGTAATCATAAAACAAGAGATTGAAACCATTTTAGAAGACATACGGCTATTGTATCTCAAAAGTGGTAAAAAGACATCTGGTCAGTTTGAACAAGGTTTAAAAGCAACGTATTCAAATAATAAGGCAGTTATAAACGGTTACCAATATTTAGCAGGAAGAAGGGCTGGAAAGATGCCACCAATCGAAAATATAAAACAATGGATTATCCAAAAAGGTTTAAAACCAATTAAGGATAATATAAGCATCAGTGGTTTGGCTTGGGCAATCGCAAAGAAGATTGCAAAAGAAGGAACTAAAAAAGAAAATAACCTAAAGATTTATGAAACGGTTGTCACCCCAAAAAGGATTGACGATGTGATAAAAAAGGTGAGCCAGTTCAATGTTCAACTATTCGTAAACGAACTGACAACATCACTAAACTTACTAACTAAAAATATATAATGGCAATTACATTTCACAAAGAACCATCTGGTATTTATCCAGCATACAATGACTGTTATCTACAGTTCTCAAGTGACCTTACTGAAAACAACAAAGCGGTCATTTCACTTATTGGTGTGTCCGAATCTATCTATACTTTGAAGGATTATACCATATACCCAGATTTAACTGGTAAATATCTTTTCAATGTAAAAGCCATAATGAAGGCTTTATTTTCAATATATGGGTTCAATGACCAATATTCCGAAATACCAACGGACTATGTTACAAACGGTTTTGGTGAAAGTATATCGGGTGGTTATAGGGTACAAGTGTTTAAGGTTGCGGTTCACAATGATTCCACAAGTGAATTTGTAAATAAGACATATTCATTTTTCAAATCTGCCAAACAGATTGGTGAACCAGTTTATACCAATCCTTACCAAATACTCAACCGTTCAACAAATGGCGTGGACTTTAATCTAACATACTTTGAGGGCTATCCATTTGCATTTGATTTACAAAGAGTACCAAGTGGTTCGGACATTAGAATTAAGAATCTAAATACAAACATAACAGCCGATTCAATTGAGGCGAGTTCAACCAATGCATATAGAGTATATGTGGATACTGGAACATACAATTGGACCACTACAGACTTTTTGCCATTGACCGATACAATCAATAGGCTTGAGATATACAATACGACCGATTCTTTAATCCCAAAGACAAACCTTAACCTTAAAAAAATACCATCCAAATGTGGTGTTTATTTAAAGTGGTTCAACCTTGACGGTGGATATAGTTATTGGCTATTTGACCAATTCACAACCAATACACTTTCAGCTAGGGATTATTCAACAATTGCCACCAACGAGTTTTTTAATATAAACGAAGGATTTGTTGCACCAACAACACTCATAGGAAAGAGTGGAAAGGTCACAATGAAACTCAACACACAAGTTGATAGAAACGAGGGTATCAATCTTCAATCATTATTCACATCACCTAGCGTCCAAATGTGGTCAAGCCAAGAACCATTTAATGATGGTAATTGGGTAAATGTATTGGTATCTGACAAATACGAACTCCTAAATAAGAAAGACATAAATAAAATATCAATAACAATTGACCTCCCAGAGCTAATCACACCAACACTATAAATGAATATCCTAACAGTAAACGGAAACAATCTGGATTTGTATGAAAAGGCATTGATTAATCTGAATTATCAGCTCAATAGTATAAGTGACCTAAGTACCAGGAACTCCACCTTTTCAAATACCATAACACTTCCAAGGACATCGAGGAATGAGTTGATATTTGAATCATTGGGTATGATTGGCAATGTATCCACAGTTCCTTATAGGAAGGTTAATTGTAATTATACTCAGAATGACGTGCCACTTATTAGGGACGGTTATCTACAAGTTACGGACACAACCGAGGAAACATTCAAGGTTGTAATGTACAGTGGAATAATTGACTTGGAAGAAAGGTTAAAGGATAAAAAGCTGGAGGATTTAAACCTAACGGAATATAACCATTTTATTACCAAGGATAGCTATCTGGATTCATTTGGCAATACCGAAGGTTACATCTACGCACTGGCAAACTATGGTGCAGAATTGGACACATTCAACCCAATTAGAATTGAGTACCAGGCACCGTGTATGTTTATGCATACAATTTGGGATAAGATATTCACTGAGGCTGGCTATACATATGAGGGTGACATAATCGAAAGTGGGGATTTTAAGAACAAATTGGTCACTCCAACCAATGGGTGGGAAATAATTGAATCGGCAACAACGGAAACATTCTTGATGACCTTTTCAATAGATGAACTGGATGAGTTTGACACCAACAATACCCCAACAACCATTACATATAATCTTGAGTTCAATGCAGATACTACACCAAGTGGTTTTACAATCACCAGTGCCACCGCAATTACCAGTACAATTGATGCGGTATGTAAGTTTGATATAACCACGACTTTTGATATAAATGAAGGGGATTTGGTACTAAGGTATTTCAAAAACGGTTCATTAATCTATGGTGAGGTAATTAACAAAGTTGATACTGGCAGTACAAGAAATGATACCATATATGTCGAAGTGGAAAGCGGTGATACCATCACTGGTACAGTTGAAGCAACAACCACAACATTTGATGATGGGCTTCACTGGTGGATTGACTTCACACTAAACAGCGAGTTTGACATCACTGAGCAATCGGGCGGGGAGGGTCAATTGATTGAAATGAACAACCTCTATAAAGGGGTCACCCAAACTGCATTCATTAAGGACATTATGCAACACTTTGGCATAATACTTAAGACCGTAGACAATAACCATTTGGAGTTTACCACAATGCAGAAATTGCTTGGTGATAAAGAAAATGCTGAGGATTGGACAGATAAATATGTCTATGTCTCCAATGAGGATTATGTCCTAAAGGATTACGGCATCAACAATTATATGAAATACACCTATGAAAAGGATGTAACGGAATTTGATTATGACGGTGTATTGATTGTAAACAATGAGCATCTGGATTATGAAAAGACCCTTTTCACTTCGATATTCAAAATAAGGGAAACATCCTTTTTTAGAGGTGGCAATCTATTATACAGTGTTCCTTTATGGTTGTCCGAGTTAAAAGATTTGGTGACAACTATCAAGGTACAGACAGCAAACCTATCGCTGTTCAACTATTACCATTCAGCTGAAACTTTTAACCTTGAACTGTATTCAACTGGGCCATCCACAAGCCATTCAGCTAACTGGCCATTTTTGCAACAAGAGGACATTGAATACCAATATTTCATTGATAACTACTATTCCAACATCAAACTATTATTGGATAGGAACAAGGTAGTAACAGCAACAATGAACTTCAATGAGATTGACCTTAGAAATTTGGACTTCTTGAGATTGAAATATTTCAAACAAACAGGTAAGTATTATTACCTCAATATGGTGAAGGGTTCAACCAATGGACTTAACACGACCGAATTGGTAGAGATACCTTAATTCGAATTTTTAATAACAAATAAAAATAACACCAATGAATTACAATGCCAGAAATAGTACGTATCGCAGAATTGGCGATAGACAACAACAAACTTTTAAAATCGCTCAGCGATACCAAAAAACAAATTGATGAATTAACTAAAACACAAAAGGAACTCCAAAAGGCTGGTGACACCTCAAGCCAAACCTTTGTGAAAAATGAAGCAGCTTTAAAATCTTTAAAGTCTGAATACTCAACCCAAACAAAAGTTCTTCAAGCTACAACCGAAGCAACCGAAAGGCTCAATACCGAGATAAAAAGGGAAATAAATTCAGTTGACCTAGCTTCACAAAACAACAAGACACTTAAGGAAATACGTAACCAACTCAATACTACAACTGTTGAGGGTGCGCAAGCATTGGAGGAACTTAACCAAAAGATTGATGCCAATAACGCATATATCAAAACTAACGCAAGTGCACTTGAAAAACAAAAGATTGAGATAGGGGCATACTCCGACGGTATCAAGGATGCAGCGAACCAATTGAATCCATTGAACGGTGGACTTACTGGATTTACCCAAAGAGCAAAAGACGCTGGTGGTACTGGTAATCTACTTAAATCATCATTGGGTGGAATGGCACAAGGTTTTGTTGGTATTACAAAAGCAAGTCTTGCGTTCATTGCAACCCCCATTGGGATTGTTATTGCAGCGATAGGTGCAGTGATTGCATTAGTAACTAATGCAATGAATCGAAGTGAGGAATCCACCAATAAAATCAAAAAAGCATTTTCTGCATTTACTGGTATTCTACAAGGCGTATTAAAAATTCTTGAACCAGTTGGTGAATTCTTGATTGATGGTATTGTAAAAGGCTTAGAACTGGCAGAACAAGCAGTTTACAAAGCAATTGAAGGATTTGCTAACCTAGCAAGTTTTTTAGGTTTTAAAGAGTTCGCAAAGGATATTAAATCATTTGGTAACGAACTAGAAAAAAGTGCAGCCAATTCAAAGGCATTGGCAGATGCAGAAGCAAAATTAACTGCAAGCCAAAGGGAAGCACAAAGGGTTCAACTTGAATACCAAAAGGATGCAGAAAAACTTAGGCAAATTAGAGATAATGAAAACCTTTCAATTAAAGAAAGAATTGCAGCCAATGACCAATTAGGTAAAGTTCTAAAGGAACAACTTAAATCAGAACTTGAGATTGCACAACAAGCATTGATAGTTGCCAATCTTAGAATTCAAGCAGAAGGGAAAACCAATGATGCATTAGATTCACAAGCCGAAGCATTAACAAGAATCAGCGACATTCAAGAAAGGTTAACTGGTCAAGAATCAGAACAGATTGCAAACCGTGTATCACTTCAAAAAGAAGGTGCTGAAAAGGCTAGGGAAATAGCAGATAGGGCAATTCAAAAACAACAAGAACAACTTGAATTATTCATTGCCCAACAAGGTACTAGGGCAAAAACTCTTGAAGAACAACTTAATATTCAAAAGGCAGTAGCGGAAAAGGAAATCAAAATTCTTGACGCACAATTAAAGAATAGAAATATTTCCCAAGAAAAATATGATGCCGAATTATTAGCAATCAAATATAGATTGTTAGACGCACAAACTGCTATAACGATTGAGAATGCCGAAAGGGAAATTGAACAATATGAAAGGGATAACCAAACCAAAATAACTTCTGACCAATTCTATTCAGATGAATCATTAAGAATCGAACAAGAAAGGTTAGATGGTATTGCACAAAAGAGAAGAGATTTTGCAGCACTTCAACTTGAAGAAGGTGTTATCAGTCAGACCCAGTATAACGATGTAATTAACCAAATTAATGAGGATAACAGAATTGCGAATGAAGAAGCTGAACTTGAGAGGAAAGAAGCACAAGCCGAAGCAGATTTAATTGATGCTGAGAACAAGGCAATCATTGATGAAGAAAAATACCTTACTGAATTTGAACTCAACCAAGCAAGACTTGAACAAGATAGGTTAGCCGAGATAGCAAGCGCAGAAGATAGTGGTGCAAACATCGAACTTATCAACCAGAAATATGACATCAAACAAAAGAACCTTGCAAAAGAAAATGTTGAATACCAAAAGAAAATTGAACAAGAAAAACAAGATGCTAAATTAAGTCAAGCACAAGCAGTTTTCAATGGTATTGGTGAACTTCTAGGAAAGGAAAGCGCAGCTGGTAAAGCGGCAGCGGTTGCGGCGGCAATCATAAACACTTTCCAAGGTGTTACAAAAGCACTTGCCGAAGGTGGGGTTATCGGTATTGCAACTGGTGCATTGGTTGCGGCAACGGGCGCAATAAGCATATCAAAGATTCTATCAACAAAACCACCCAAGAGGGAAAAAGCAGAAAGGGGTATGAGAATTCCAGATGGTGGTGGATTGTTACAAGGTCCAAGTCACGCAAGGGGTGGAATACCATTAGAAGCTGAAGGTGGTGAAGCAATAATAAACAGACGTTCAACACAAATGTATGCACCAATATTGTCGGCAATAAATCAAGCTGGTGGTGGTGTTAGGTTCGCACAAGGTGGTATTGTTGGTTCAACATCAAATGCACCAAGAGCGATTATAGACTATGACCAGATTGCATCAAAGATGGCAGAGGCCAATAGAAGCCTACCAGCCCCAGTCGTTGCTGTCGATGAAATATCTAGGGTAACAAATAGGGTATCAGTTATTGAAACAAATGCTTCATTTTAACTTTGATTTGACATTTTATGTACTATTTAAATAAAATATTTTATATTTATAGTTGTTATGTTCTAACCATTAGGATATAATTGACCTTTTATATGTCAGAGATTTTTTCAAAGAATACAATAAAAGAAAGTAGCTCAAATCTATTTCTTTTAATATTAACCCTATCTATGTTATCCTTTTTTGCCTTTGGAGACAATAGATTGGGAGCCTTCTTTATAACCTTTCTTATTTCATTTTTATCAATATCTGTCTTACTATTCTATGTTTATAAAAAAGAAAGGGCAAACTTCGAGTTAAGAAAAAAGGATAACATCGCAAAATTATTAAGCTTAAGAAAAGAACCAGAACAAATTGCAAAGGACATTGAAGTGCAAGAGCATACAACATTGGAGAGTTCATATATACTACTAAATAATGCGATTAAAAATTGGAATCCTATTCATACGTCCGTGAATTTGGACATTAGGGAAAATTATAGTGAATGGAAGAAAAGACATAATTATAAATTTGTACACGTTAAATTTGATTCTCCATATCAGATTGATATTGTAGAAAAAATGGGAATTGATTTATTTGATAGTTCATTACCATCAGTATTGAACCAGTTTGGAAAAATATTGGATAACGACAATGGAATTCAAAATTATAGATACACAGATAATGATGTAAATAATTTAATATTGAAGATGAATGTTTGTAAGCAAAATATTCAAGGTAGGTATATCCACAATGAATATTCAAAAGAAATGACGGTAACCATTCTTCAGTCGGCAATTGATTATCTTAAAGAAAAAGACAATGTTCCCGTCTATGGCAATCCTAACCCATTTCTTCCACTTTATAAATAATCTTATTGGAACCAACCCCAGCGACAATTTTATCCTTTCTCTCAAATCTAATTAAACCGAGGGATTATCTCTTTTTTGGTATTCCCGCCGCTGGTTTATTTATTGCGGAATCAATTAATGATGGTATAATTCCATTTATGACTATTGGAGAAACAGCAATCCTTGGAGGGGCGTTGGGAATAATATTAAATAAGTCGGCTATGCAATTACTGTTAGATAAAAGAGACAAGGATTTTACTTTAAAAGCATCAAAAAATTACATCGAATATTTAGATGAACTTCTTTTAAATGAAACAATGTTACTCACCCATAGAAAAATTATTGAAGGATTGAAGGCATCATTGTTATCTACAATTGCTAAATACGATAAGAAAATAATTAAGTACGAAGAATTTGAAAGTAAATTCAATACACTAAAAGAGATTGATTTTGATTTTTAGTTTTTTTTTTGTAACTTAGTAATAGAAAATCCAGTTCTCCCCAATATAGCAATCCCCAGCTTATTAATTTAGGTTGGGGATTATTTTTTAATGTAAACTGAAAGTTATGATGGATTACAGAAATGACAATAGGTTCGATATTTTCTACACACGTTGGGGAGCGGTTGTTTTAGTTGTGATAATAGTTGCAGTACTGGTTAGCCTATTGCTTAGGGTGTTTGGAATATATATTTAAAACAATGTACCAGTATCCACCTCTTTAATAATATCTGGATTGTTGGTGTCAAGATTCCTTTTGTACAAGTCCCGTGATACTGGCCTTGTACTTAGTTTCAATAATTGGTTTAATTTTGGTTAGGCTCGCTTCGTAACACATATTATTTTTTTTCAGATAATCGCACCATCTCGGCATAAACCTTTTCGGGTGAAAGCCTTTTGGTAAGTTCATTAAAACTTTTGGTCTGGCGGTACCGTTTGGTGTAATATCTATCTGGCTCTCCAGATTCACTCATCCCAAGTATTATTCCCTCAATATGGATGATGTTCATCATACGTTGGAATTGTTCAACATTTAGTTTTGGAACTCCAAAATTCTTAACTTGTAACCCAAAATATTCTGCATATATCATACAGTAAAATTAATCATTTCAATTATGGAAACAACTTCACCCAAATTCTTTTGCTTCGTTTTAATGCCGTTCCATAAATCTTTTGATGATATATACCAACTTGGTATAAAAGATTCTTGTAATGAAGTAAATGCTTATTGTGAAAGGGTTGATGAACAATTTTTTGAAGAAAGAATGACAGATAGAATATATAATCAGATTGCAAAAGCTGATTTGGTTATTGCCGATATGACTGGGAAGAATCCAAATGTTTTTTATGAGGTTGGATATGCCCACGCTCTAAATAAACCTACAATATTATTAACCCAAAAATCTGAAGACATTCCTTTTGATTTGAAGGATTATCCACATATTATTTACGATGGTTCTATACAAAATATTAAATCTGAACTACCAAAGCGGATTCAATGGTATATGGAACATCAAAATGAAAAAGCATTTTTAAAAAATGATTTGGAGATTTTAATTGATGGTAAGACATTAAAAGATAATAAATTAATAATAGAAAGAATAGCACCATTAAAATATTTAGATTTTACAATTCATAATAAATCACTGAAGTATTACGCACCAGAGGAATATCAGGTTGCCGTTATATTTGAAGGTATTCTACAAATCTCAAAACATAACGAACATTTGCATCGATATACTCCTTTGGAAAAAGGGAAAAATTTAAATATAATACCAACTTGGAATGCTATTTATCCAAATGGATATGAGGTGATAACATTACATTTTCAAATGCCACCAGAAGAAGGAATTATTATTTATGATTTTGAGATAAGAATATATACATTGTCAAATGAATTAAGTTTTAATTTTAATTTAAAAATTAAACCAAATCCAAAAACAAAAACAAAACATATTACCTCATCTCTTCTATAAATATTAAAAGTAATTTTTCATTTTATACAACCACCACAACATAAAATATAACAGAAGCAGCAATTGTTGAAGGAATTGAGGTTTTCGGAATCGAGAATATAAAAGAGGTAATCGATTTTTTCAATAAAAACATTCCTCTCGAAAAAACCGAAGTGGATATGGAGGCAGAATTCTACGACCATCTTGAACATCCCGAGTTCGATTTCGCCGATGTAAAGGGGCAGGAATCAATTAAACGCTGTATGGAAATTGCAGCTGCTGGCGGACACAATATTATTTTGATTGGTCCGCCCGGTTCTGGAAAAACCATGCTCGCGAAACGATTGCCAAGTATTTTACCGCCAATGACTTTACAAGAAAGCTTGGAAACCACAAAAATTCATAGCGTTGCAGGACGCACAATGGAAAGAGGAGGAATTATGACTTCGCGACCGTTCCGTAGCCCACATCATACAATTAGCGACGTTGCCTTGGTTGGTGGCGGACAATATCCGCAGCCGGGCGAAATAAGTTTGGCGCACAATGGCGTATTGTTTTTGGATGAATT
Organism: Aequorivita sp.; assembly: GCA_030690315.1. GTDB lineage: Bacteria > Bacteroidota > Bacteroidia > Flavobacteriales > Flavobacteriaceae > Aequorivita. The sequence goes on along the minus strand of JAUYGY010000023.1, from coordinate 51,205 downwards.
ACCAGAATTTAAGCGTGGTGTTTTGGAAGTAATGCGCCAACCTTTGGAAGACCGCGATGTAACCATTTCCCGGGCAAAATTTACGGTTACCTATCCATCCAGCTTTATGCTGGTTGCAAGTATGAACCCCAGTCCTGGTGGGTATTTTAACGATCCCGATGCACCGGTAATGTCTTCCCCAGCTGAAATGCAACGATATTTAAGCAAAATTTCCGGACCACTTTTAGACAGGATTGATATTCATATTGAAGTAACGCCTGTCCCTTTTGAAAAATTAAGTGACGAACGCCGTGGCGAATCGAGCATTGTAATTAGACAAAGGGTTACCAATGCTAGAAAACTTCAATCAGAACGGTTTTTGGAATTTGAAAAAGTTCATTACAACGCCCAAATGGGAGTGAAGCAAATCCGTCAGTTTTGTAAGCTTGACGAAGCTTCCCTTCAACTTTTAAAAACCGCGATGGAACGGTTGAATCTTTCCGCCCGGGCTTATGATAGAATCTTAAAAGTAGCACGAACAATCGCCGATTTGGAAGCTTCGGAAAACATTACCGGCAACCACATTTCCGAAGCCATTCAATATAGAAGTTTGGATAGGGATGGGTGGTTTGGGTGATATTTCAATTTTAGCATTAAAATTTCGTTTTAACTTATTTTTAAGATTTAAACCCACTTCACATAGTATCTTTAAAACTTTCCTAAAAAATCTGTTCCTTATGTTTAAAACTTCCTTTAAAATTAGTTTTGTAGCTCTTGCTATTATAGCCATTTTTGTTATTTCTTGCAAAAATGAAAAAGCCGTTACTACTACCGATAATGCCAAGCTTTCAGTAGAATTTGAGAAATACGAGCTCGAAAACGGCCTCGATGTAATTCTTCACCAAGACAAAAGCGATCCAATTGTCTCACTCGCCATTCAATATGGCGTGGGTTCCAATCGTGAAAAAACGGGTAGAACTGGCTTTGCCCACTTGTTTGAGCACATGCTTTTCCAGGAATCTGAGAATGTGCCGCAGGATCAATTCTTCAAAACTATTCAAGATGCAGGGGGAACGCTTAACGGTGGGACTTGGAAAGATGGAACTGTTTATTACGAAATTGTACCAAAAAACGCAATGGAAACCGTAATGTGGCTGGAAAGCGACCGAATGGGTTATTTGATAAATACAGTTACAGAAACTGCTTTTGAAAATCAGCAGGAAGTGGTTCAAAATGAAAAACGCCAGCGCGTGGACAATAATCCTTACGGCCACACTGGCTGGGTGATTGACAAAAATTTATATCCCGAAGGCCATCCATACAATTGGCAAGTAATTGGCGAATTGGAAGATCTTCAAAATGCAACGGTGGAAGATGTAAAGGAATTTTACGACCGTTTTTACGGCCCAAATAATGCAACTTTAGTTTTGGCTGGTGATTTTGATACAGCCGAAGCAAAGAAAATGATTGAAAAATATTTTGGTGAAATAAAGCGACGCCAAGAAGTGGAACCTTTAAAACCGCAACCCGTAACCCTTTCGGAAACCAAAAGACTTTATCACGAAGATAATTTTGCAACCGCGCCACAGCTGAATATGGTTTGGCCAACTTTGGAACAATACACAGAAGATGCTTATGCACTGGACTTTTTAGGCGAGATACTTTCCCAAGGAAAAAAAGCGCCACTTTATAAAGTATTGGTGAAAGAAAAAGATTTAACAGCAAGAACAACTGCTTATAATAGTTCAAACGAATTGGTGGGCGATTTTCAAATTTCAATAACGGCAAACAATGGCGTTGATTTGGATTCTATTGAAAGCGGAATTGATGAAGCCTTTGTTCTTTTTGAAAAGGATGGCGTTACCAATCGCGATATTGAAAGAATTAAAGCTGGCTTAGAAACCCAATTTTACAACGGAATAAGCAGCGTTTTGGGCAAATCATTTCAATTGGCACGATACAATGTATTTACAAACGATCCAGGTTTTATAACCAAGGATATTGAAAACATAAAAAAAGTTACGAAAGAAGATGTAGTGCGGGTTTACAATAAATACATAAAGGACAAACCTTATGTTATGACTAGCTTCGTTCCAAAAGGACAACTTGAACTGATTGCCGAGAATTCTGTAAAAGCAAATGTTGTTGAGGAAGAAATTAAAGATAATATTACCAAAAAAGTAGAAGAGCAAAATATTGAAATTACAAAAACGCCTTCCAATTTTGATAGATCGAAACCTCCCGTACAAGGAACTTCGCCTGAATTGAGCATCCCAGAAATGTGGACTGCAAATTTGGAAAACGGAATAAAAGTTACAGGAATTGAACAAAATGAAATCCCAACAGTAAACTTCAGTTTGGTGATTGAAGGCGGCCATTTATTGGACGATATGAAAAAGAATGGTGTTGCAAATTTGATGAGCGATATAATGATGGAAGGCACCGCCAATAAAACCCCGGAACAATTGGAGGAAGAAATTGATCTTTTGGGCGCAAGTATAAATATGTACACAACCAAAGAATCTATAGTTATTCGCGGAAATACGTTAACTCGCAATTTCGACAAAACAATGGATTTGGTTACCGAGATTCTATTGGAACCACGTTGGGATGAAGAGGAATTGGGACGCATAAAAACCAAAACAATCAATGAAATTGAACGTTCTGATGCCAATCCCAGTGTAGTTGCAAATAGAGTTTACAACAAAGTGCTTTATGGCGATGCACATATTTTTAGCTATCCCACAGAAGGTACGGCGGAATCTGTAAAAGCTATAACAATGAACGATTTGAAGGAATATTATACAAAGAATTTTTCACCTTCAATAAGCACATTCCAAGTTGTTGGGAAAATTGACAAGGACGCTGTATTAAAAAACTTGAAAGGGCTTGCGGAACGCTGGCCTTCTAAGGAAGTAACGATTCCTGAATTTCCAATAACGAATAATAGGGATAAAGCATCGTTGTATTTTGTTGATATTCCGAATGCAAAACAATCCGTTATTAATGTGGGTTATATCGCTTTGCCGCGAACAGATAAAGAATTTTATCCCGCTGAAGTGATGAACTATAAATTGGGAGGTAGTTTTTCAGGAAATGTGAATCTTATTCTTCGTGAAGAAAAAGGGTACACTTACGGCGCAAGAACCGGTTTCAGCGGAAGCAAGATGCCCGGTACTTTTACGGCTTCCTCGAGCGTTCGCACCAATACTACGGGAGAATCTGTTCAAATTTTTAAGGATGAAATTTCAAAATACAAAGAAGGAATTTCGCCCGAAGACCTTGAGTTTACAAAAAATGCACTTATAAAATCGAATGCCCGTCGTTTTGAAACCCAAGGTTCATTGCTGGGAATGTTGCAGGAAATAAACGAATATAACCTTCCCGCAAATTATATTGAAAACGAGGAGGCTATAGTGAAAAGCATGACTTTGGAACAGCACAAAGCGCTGGCAAACAAATACTTGGACGCTTCCAAAATGGCCTATTTGGTTGTTGGCGACGCAGCGACCCAATATGCGCAGTTCAAAAAAATGGGCTTTGATGAAGTGAAACTTCTCGATAAAAATGGGGAAGAAGTGAAGCTTGAAGATGTGAAAATGTAAAAACTTTTTTGGGAAAATTATTGCCACGAATACACGAATTTCTTATGTGTATTCGTGGTTTATTATTTAAACATTGGCGTATTCTTACCCAAATTTCGTTTGTGATATTTATGAAGGTAGTTATTGCTTGATAGATTTACCTTAAATTCAACTTTGAATATATTGCATGAAAATAGCTTAATGCGTACGATTTTCCTTTAAAAACTCCCGTTTTATCCCCTGTTGCAGAATTTCAGGGGTTAGGGTTTCTGATTTTTCACTCAGCACTTTTAAGCAGCAAAAATGAATTACATTCAAAATATTGGAACCAGTGAGTTCATATTTTTTGGAAACTTCTTCCCAATCAATTTTAGGATCTATTTTAAGTTTTTTGGGAAGATTTGATTTCCAAATAATGACCCGTTCCTTTGCTCCCGGCACTTCAAAAGCGATGATGGATTGAAATCTACGGGTAAATGCTTCATCAATATTATCCTTAAAATTGGAAGCCAAAATGATAAGTCCGGGATGCAATTCTACACGTTGCAATAAATAGGAAACCTCTTGGTTTGCATACTTATCGTGGGCATCGCGCACATTGGTTCTTTTTCCGAAGATGGCATCAGCTTCATCAAAAAACAGAATCCAATCTTTATGGGCGGCTTTATTGAATAGATTTGAAAGATTTTTTTCCGTTTCCCCAATATATTTTGAAACCACTGTAGAAAGGTCTATTCTGTAAACAGGTTTATTGGTGAATTTCCCCAAAAGGCTTGCAGTTAAAGTTTTCCCAGTTCCCGCCGGTCCGTGAAAAAGAACTTTATACCCAGGCTTCAATCTTTTTTCCATTCCCCATTCTTTGAACAAATGTTCGTTATGTTGCAGCCATATTTCCAGTTCCTTAATTTGAACCATAGTTTTGTCACTCAAAATAAGGTCATTCCAGCTCAGTTTTGTTTCCAATTTTTCGGCGGGAAATTGTGTACTTAATTTTGGGGGAGGTACTGTTCCTGTGGTTAGTTTATGGATAATTTCTGGGAAAAGAACAAGTTTTCCACTCATCATCGGTTCTCCTACGGGCACATTTTCAATATATAAAATGTCTTTTTTGTTGAAGAAATGTTCTTCGGAAAAGAAATCCAAACAGTGCATCCGTTTTGTGAAATCGGTGCCCCCTAAAATAAATTGAATTGTTTCGCCCGTGGGAAGAATGCCTCTGTGATTTTGGCCCTTTAAGCCACCAAACTGAACAAAATCGGTTCCTTTGGGAAATTCTTTTGAAATTACATCCAGCAAAAAGGAGGGATTAAATGAAGGAGCAATCGCCAATAGCACAACGATGATTTCCGCTTGCGAAAGATTTTCTTCCTTAAAAAATAAACCAAGTTTAGATTTTCCGAATTTTTTAAGTTCTAAATTGGGAGCGGCAGTTTCAAAATCAGTGTGTGGATTTTGGATGCGCCATGAAATTACATCTTCCAAAAATTTAAAGATGTTATTAATTTCTATTTCCGCTGCCTTTGCCATGAATTTAGATAGAGAATTTTTTCAATAAAATTATTCTTGAGTTTTGGATCAACACAAGTCGGTCGTTCCAAGATTTCACAGCATAAATGAAATTTTCTATTTCAAACATCTCGGTGTTTTCTTGTATAATTGTTGATTTCCACTGGTAACTGTCGTCCATTTGCAGTTCCCGTTTTTGAATCCATAGTGTAGCTTCATTTCCAGAAATAGCTTTTAGATTTCCAAGGGAAGCCTTCTTCATAGGAAAATTGATTTGTTTATCTTTTTTCAAAAATTTAAGACAAACAGAATTGGTTTCCAGCCATCCATAAAAAATTGCATCTATTGTTTCACCAACCGTTATTGGCTGTGAAATATCCAAATTTGATATTTCGTTATTGATTAAATTGACAAGCTGGGTTTTGTTTTTTTCTGAAAAAGAAGCATAAATTGTTTCCTTCAATGGAAAAAGTTTTGCTGGAGGATTATTTACAGAAATGGCGGGTAAATTGTCAATTTCATTTTTTTCCAAATCCAAACTCCCATATTTTATTTCGTCGGCATCTTCTTGCCAAGCAAAAAAAATTTTATTGGAGCAGGTTATTACTGGCCAAATAGTTGGGGTTAGTTCCAAAATAATTTCCTCTTGAATTTCCCCTAAATTATTTAGTGAAATTATTTTAGGTTTTCCTTCAAAATTTGAACCCGTAATGATTAGTTTATTTTTACAAATTGTTGCTGAAGTTGATAGAAGGGGCAAGGAGACCATTTTTTCAAAAGATAGCGAAGCGTTCATTTTAAAGATAAACGTTTCTTTATTTTGAATAGAATTTATCATAATCCATAATTCATTATCCCAATCCACTAAAACCGTGTGACTTTCAACTGTCATTGGCAGTGAAATGGTTTTTTCAATTTTCAAAGCTGAATTATTTTCTGTCATTCTACTTTTTTTATGCATTGTCGTGTATCCATTCGGCAAACGAAACATACGCTGGAATAAATGCGGTTTCAATATCGGGTGTTGCACCTGCCAATGCCTGCAACAACAGCGATATTTGTTGACGAGGTTCAGCCCGGAAAAAATCGGGACCAATAAATACTGTATCGCTCGCCAGCGTGGCACCTGAAGGCCAAGACACCACTCCGGTGGCAAGCCCAATTATGGTTAAATCACGTTTTACTGCGAATTTCATCATTTTGTAACGTTCCAATATGGCAGCTAGTTTTACCATATCATCCAGTGTGGGTTTATTAAGCGGAACGGAAGGATCATTTACGGGAAAGCGAAGAGCGGCCTGTTCCATATAATCTTTTGCCCAAGTTGCATCCCAGGTTATTTCGTCTTTCCTAACTTTTTGAGCTTCTCCGAATAACTGTCCTGTATGGTCTGTGCACCAAGCTATTCTTTTTTCAAGCTGTGCTATGGCCATTTTTAGTGGGGCTTCATCTTCTTGATCTATACCGATTAAATTATCGCTAGAGGGAGTAAGTATTCCCGCAGGAACGGCATTTTGATCTCCCGTAGTTTTTACCTCTTTGGCAAATAATGCAAATAATGCATAACTGTCAGAATTTCGCAAACGGTCTGTAGGCGAAAGTTGAAACATCATTCTCTCATGTCTGTAAGCAAGGTCTTTTGTGCCCTTGGTAGGCGCTCCGGCTCCGCCCAGTGGGGATGTTCCGTGAGCACTTTCGTGAATTAAGTTTCTTGCCGCATCGTTGGAGCCCAAACCTTTGAAGGTTGGAACGCATAATATCATTGTCGAGGCGGAATCCACCCCATCATTATATGCAATTGGACCATTCTCACAACCACCTTTATCACATTGTCCACCACAACTTGTAATGTTTGGCAGTCCTGCAACGTGTAATTGTAAGCGTGAAAGATTATGTTCCAATGTAGTTAAAGTGGCGGTTTCGCTATTTCCAAAAAACTTTTCTATCAACGTTCGATTAAAATCAGCATGGGCAGGATTTGCGGCATTTATTGCTTCAATCATTGCAGCATTGGCAACAGGCAAAGCTGTATTGAATGCCGATAGCGTATCTGCATCCATTGTTGCACAGGGTTGTGTTGGTGGATTTACCATTTCCGGTGGCTGGGTTCCAGGAATTACTGCAGCGCAATCAAGGGTGGTAGCAGTGGCAGATCCAGTAAGAATTTCAACACTTCTAGCATCTGCAAAATCACTTCGCGAGTCAGTGGCCGAAGCATTGCCCGTTGCAGAAACTACAGTGACTGCGTTGGGATTAAGCCTTAATCTTGCACTTACCGCATTTGCTCTATTTTGGGCTAATACCAGATCTTCTTCCATACTGGCAAAACCAAGTAATCGTACATTTGTGGGTGCGGTTAATTTTAGGGCATCAATCTGTGAAACCGCATTCGGAGTTAATTGGTCACTGCCTCCGGCGAAAAATACTTTGTCTTGTGTTGAGTTTGGAATTCGGTTAATTTTAAAATCCGATGCACTAGCTGTTGGCATTACGGTGGGAACAGACGTTGCCGTTGGCTGAAGTGTAACTAAGCTCTTTCGGTTTTGGGTGTTATCTACACTCGAGAATTCTTCTGTTTCCCCGTGAGCAAATTTATTGAATGTTGCTGTAGCAGGAATTCCGGGGTTTCCGTCGCTTGGGTTTTTTAGTTCATTTTCTACAGCGTTGGCACGATCGCAGGAAAGTCTCCAATTTGTTATCGCTTCGCCATCACAACTTGTAAAACCATCAATTCTAATTGTGTCATTTCTTGCGTCTGCATGCCATTTGGCCGCGATTGCTGAAATTGCTGCAAGCCCTGAAGCATCTATCGCCCATTTGCCAACTACATAATTTATTTCGGTATTTTGATGCGTTGGTCGCGAAGTATCGGTTGAGCAACCATTCATCCCTGTTGTTGGGACTGTGGCAGGCCTATTGTCGCAAAATCGCTGAATATTATTATGAATGCCTTTATTTTGCTGAATAACATGGGTTAGCTCATGTGCCAGTAAATGGTTTCCGGATTTTGATGATGTATTAAATTTTCCACTGTTGAAATAAATATCGTTTCCATTAGTAAATGCTTGTGCACCCAATTGGCGATTCATCATTGCTGAAGTACCATTATTGTGAATTCTCACATTGCTGAAATCTGCCCCAAAACCGCGCTCCATTTGCGTTTTGGAATTGGAAGGCAAAACCGAGCCGCTACCTTTTGTGCTTTTCAGGGTTTTTTCAACTGTATTGGTTGAAGTATTTTTATTTCCTGCGGATTTTTTTTGAATTTTTTCTTCCTCGTGCTCACATGCTTCACATTTTTTTTGGAGATTAATTGATTCTCCCTCATCTGAATCCTTTGCTTGAACAGCTTCCTTTTCACATGCCTCACACTTTTCTTGAACTTTTTCTTCCTCATCGGTCATTAATTGCACCAACGGTTTTATGGAATCGGAAAGCGGTTTTGCTTGAATTTTATCTGGATTTTCCTTTTCACTTTTTTTCTGAATTGGTGAAGCTGGAAAAAAAGATTCAACAGCATTAAAAGGATTGCTTTCCGCTCGTTGCACTACTTTATCTGCCACAGCATCAGCTTCTTTTTCATATGCATCATCAGCCTTTCCATCAGATAACTTAGCCTGAGCCGCGAAAAAGGGAGTATTTCCCTTAAATTGCTGAATAGCATTGGGTTTCCCGCTTTGGACGTTATGTGCTGAAAATGCTCTCATATTTTTACCATTCCACAAAAAGTATTTTTTCCTTCCACGGAATTTTTATCAAATGAATATTCCAAGGCAGCTTCTCCAATAAAATATCTTGGGTTTTTCGCTGTACTATTAATGTTTGCTTTTCTTCTGCAATGATCAATTTCCCTTCGCGCTGTAAAAATTCATTTTGAATAATTTCGGTTGAATTACTTTTCAATGCACTCCAATGGCCAAGTACCGCTTGCAACAATACTTCGCACGCTATTTTTTGTTCCTTGGATAATGAAATATGACGATTTATGGGTTGGTGAATGGGAATATTGCAAAGAAATTTTTCAAATACCAATTCGTGTTCGTAAGCCAGTTCCTTGCCGGTGGCTAAATAGTGAAGTAAATGGATTGCTTCATCAATTTTATCAGACTTTATAACTTTTCCCGAAAGGAAATCCATCTTTTCAAAAAACATTTTAATGAATGGATGCAGCAGAATCAAGCCCGCGTTGCGTATCAAAACACCTTCTTTGTCTGTTTCATTTTCTTTTTTGGGGAGATTGAAATTGGTTACCTCATGAGCCTTTTCGTTTTCCCCGAGCTTGTCTTTTTGAAGATTTTTTGTGTCTAGAGTAATCTTGAACCCAAAAGTTTTTTTTGAAATTTGAAGCAATTTCAGCACATCTTTTCTGGGAATATTTTCAAATATTTTCACTATTTCCTTTTGGTTATTATAAATTGAAAAGTGAAGAACTGCCTCCCAAAATTGATAGCGATATTTGGGAAGAGTTTTTACTATAAAAATATCTGGTTTTGACACTTTTAAAACGGAAGAAATAATTTGAAATAATTGTGCGTCATCAAATTGAAAAATTAACCTCTTGCGAATTTCAGGATTGAAAATTAAGGGCTTCAGCTTTTTTGATAACTGTTTTTGACTACCAATTTTTTTAATGAATTCGCCCCAAAAGTTTGGTTTATCTTCAAACCACCACGGCAATGTTCCATTTTTTAGAAAATAAAGAAAAGCTTCGGTTTCGCTTTTTTCCGAAGATGTTATTTCAACATTATTCATTTCCTTTTCTGAAATTAGATCATAATTAATCTTTTCGCGTAACTCCTTCATAATCAAAAATTGAATATCGTTCAACGAACTTTTTTGCTCAATGGAAATTTCAATCGAAATATTTTCAATCCGAATAATTTTTGAATTGCCTTTTTGAATTGAATTAAAATAATTGTCCATTTCGGGAAAGATTTGATCTTTAAAAAAAACATCAAGCCCATCCTTTAGTTGCTGCCCATTTTCCAGTGAAGGGGTATTTACCCCAATTTGCACTTTTCTGATGATATTTTTATGCGCAACCATTTGTTCTTTAGTTTTTTAAACTTATATTTACAATTCGATTCAGAGATGAATTACTGGGTTGTGTGCAGTTTAGTGTTAGTTCTTTTATAGTTTGTACTTTAGGTTTCTCGATTGTTTTTCATTCGGTTCTCTTTTGTTCTTTCTTGTTAGTCTAGTTCTTTAGTGTTTTAACCCATAGGGGTATCATTCGGATTGTACAATTTACCGACTGATACCCTTCTTTTTTTGCCTTATTTTCTTCTATTGGGTTCATATAGTTATAAAATTTTCACCTGTGGGCACCCCAAAATAGAAATCGGCCACCGTTTTGTGTTTAGCAATTGCAGCATCCAAAACTTGGGAATAATCAAAATTCTGGATGTAAATTGAAAGTTTTGTAACTCCAGTTTCATTGTGGAGGTATTTTCTCAAATTCACAAATAGCACAATATCATCGTGTGTATTTTTCTTGTTGGCCCGATGGTGGTCCAGCATAAATTTGTTCACCCAAGTACCGTTAACCCAATCGCCATCCAAACGGAACTGAAGATTTACGCCGGTTCCGGCAGCTTGAAAATCTCTTTTTATTGTTTGGACCAAGGTTCGTATTTCCGGAGGTAATTGTGCAAATTCGGTAATCATTCGCGTTAGGCCAGCTTGTCTTATAACGGAATTGTTTATTAAACGCTCAGTCAAGTAGCTCCATTTTGCCCATTTTTCATCATAAGTTCCATAATCGTCATCTTTATTCACAGGTGCAATTTGTGCGTGAAGTTTTTGATAGAAAGCTTCGCGATAACTTTTCAGATCACGGCAACGCATAGCATCAGGTCGGAAAACCTTATTGTTTCGAAACATTCCGCTGTTACTATATGTATAAATGGCATTATTATTCGCCAGTGAAATTTCGCGCAGGCGAATGGTAAACGTATCCTCTTTGGCACGGGTAATAACCAAACGCTTTTGGCTTTCGTTAAAATCAAAAACAACCCCTTTGTCAAATTTTTTATTGATCGCTTCGGTCACGGCATGAATTCTTCTGAGGAAAATTTGTTCCAAGGGAATAGTTATCGTTGTAGTTGTATTTATAAGCGGTTCGCCATTTATTCTGTATTCAATAATTTGAAGTATATAATTTTTCGGCATGGGCCTGTTTCGGCTTGGCGTTCCTTTTAAACTACGGGAAAGATTGTTCATATATTTCAATGAACTAATCCACGGATAGGTACACTCCATCAACGAACAGCAACCGTCGGAAGAGGCGCTAATTTTATTCGAAATACAAAAATCCGCAACTACAGTTTCCCTTTCCGAAACCAAAACAAAGGTGCCGCCTTTTGGAACACCCGCTTTATGGCTAATTGAAGGATTTTCTCTTAAAAAAGAGATAAAGGCTTGGGAATCTTTTTGAAGATCAAAAAGCAGACAGTCAAAATCCAATGCATTACTATTTTTTATGCTATTGATTTCATTGCGGCTGTCATGCGCGGGATGCCCAAAATGTCCTTCTATTCTGTAAAAATCGTTGCAATCCAATTCGAAATTCAATGGATTTTGAACCCAACCGTTCGGCGCAAGATTCTCTTTGTGATAACTTACATTCAAGCGTTGTTTGTAGTTTTCCGTTTTGTTGAAATCCCAAGCGGTGAGCATTTCATTATCAACTTCGTAATAAATTGGAATTGCCTTTTCACCCAAATTCCCACAGGTTTTAGAAGGAATAATATCAATTTGCCTTTCATTTGCAAGATTGAAATTGTCCAAAATCAACACCAAACGTTGAACCAAGCATTTCGCCATTTTCAGATATTTGGCATATTCACTGTTTGTTGGCGAATGATAAAAATCGTGGCGTAGTTCGGGGTAAATTTCTTCGGAAGAAAGTGCGCCCAATAGCAAATGTTTCGGAAATGCTTCAATATTTGGGCAACATTCGGTTTTTAATTTTAAAAGAATATCGGTCAATTCATTATAAGAATCACCTAAATCCCTTACCAAATCATAGCGATATTGAACTTTTTCAATAGTATTGAAATCATCCAAATTGCTAATTTGGTTTAACATTGTGTTTGAAGTGCCGTCCGTGATATTCAGAATTTCAGAAAACCCTTGAAACAATTGCTGAAAGGCAGTGTGCAATGAATTTTTTGAAGCACTGATTGCAGATTTATAAGCAGCGGCCATTTGTGTATACGAAGCTGAATTATTCCCGTTCAGAATTACCTTCGGAATAGCGGTTTGTGAAAGATTTGTAAATGCATCGTAAACATTGTGTTTTGTAAAAATTCCGTCTTTGGAATTGACCACATTTTCAACATCGTCTTTATCAATCAGCAAAACCCTTAAATTTTGAATGTTTGGTTGACCTTGATTGTCGCAATTTGTAGTTGTGCAGATATCGGCTTCTTTTGGGAAACTTTCCAAATAAAGCACGACAACTTTTTCATCGAGCAATTGTTGGTTGATGGGAAGATGACCGGCTTCCAAATCTACTTTTTCCTGCGGAATTAATTCCCAAAGATCAATGGTTGCGTTTCCGGTTTTGAAGTGTTTGTACTTTGCTTTATCATCTTCAAAATCCCTAAAATGCGAATATTTGATGCTTTCCAAAACAATGGAAGTTTCGGAAGAATCCTTTATGCTTTTTTGCAGTTTCAATAGATCGCCGTCGGTTGTAACACCGCAACCCTGTGTAATGGTTATGATTGAATTTTGGTTATTCACTGAAACCTTAAAACCGCAAGCCACGCCCACGCCCACAAGACACACACGCGTCAGTCGGTCTTGGTCCTCAAAATATTCAATAAATTCGTTCAGCTGCCCGGAGGTTAGTACTTGGTCGTCCACGAAGGAGCGGTACTGTGGAGTTATTTCCAATAGTTTAGTGCTCATAACTTTTGTATTTTAAAGTTTGCCCAGGTTGGTCCTTCCCAGGATAATATCTTGTTGTTCTTCATCATCATCACAATCGTGAAGTTTTCCTTGTGTATAAATTGTGTGTAGCGTACTCATTATTTTGATGAGCCTTTTCAGTTTTGTATTGGGCTGTTTTTGGCCGATTTCAGTTTTGGCCAACAGCCAATTTTTGTAGGCTTCTTCCAGTTCTACCATTTCATTTTCGTCCCCTTTTGTTTCATAACTTTTTGGGTAACCGATCCAACAAATTTTAGCTAAAATGTGCGCAGGCAATTCCTTTTGAATCAACTCTTCCAAAAACCTTCTGAAATCTACATTGCTGTAGCGTTCAGTCCATCCCGGCAATACAATCGAAACTCTAAAAGAATAGGGGTCTATGCCTTCACAACCTTCGCAGTTGTCGGTACAAATGGGTAAAAAAGTATTTTCCGGTGCAATGTCTTTTGTAACATCTGGGCGAAGCAGAATATGCTCAATCACATACATTCCTTCGTTGAAATCCAGTGTATTTACAAAAGCCACAGTTTTATCAATTGCAGTTTCAGCGGCCGATTGTGTTGCGTAACTCGAAATTTTTCGGGCAATTATGTGATCCTCATCTGTTGTGTCAGGAACATTGGGATTGGTAAGGTTGAAATAAAACTTGCCGGCTGAATTCACTTTTATTTCATAGTTTTCAGCAAACCGTCCGTAATTTTTTACATCGAGGATTTCTTTATAAAGCGAAGCTATATTGTGGTAATGCTTGCTGGAAGAAGACAAAATTTCTTTGTCGTTATGGCGAAATCGGAATCGGTACTCAATAATACCGTCTATGTCAATTTCCTCATAAATTTCCAAAGGGTCATCAGAGAAATTTCTTCGGAAATAATTTGGGTTGCCGCTCAAAAGTGCAATCCGTTTTTGAAATGAAGAAATATTTCCCGTGTCCCATAAACTGGCATCTTCCTGTTCGAAATAATTAAAACTCAAGGGTCGTTCGCATCCAATAGTTCCGTATTGTTGAAGAAAACGTTCTTTTGTTTTTATAACCGCTTCATCGATATTGCTGCCGTACAATTGTTTCATTAAAAAAGCATATTCGCTGAAACTTTCGGCAAAACGGGAAAGCAAATGATCGAGTATTTGGTTACGGCGTTTTACTTTATCGTCGAGGTCTGAAAATAATAAATCAGTAATATTTTCGTCCGTAGAATAATTTACTGAAACCAATTCCGAAAGGTCTTTTACATTTTCAACAACTTGTGTGAAATAACTTTTGTCAAGCTCACCATTAATGGAAAAAATGTCTTTTACATTTTTAAGATGCGCGAAATAGCTGGCGAAGATTTGATCAAAAAACAAAAGGTAAGCCTTCAGTTGTTTTACTTTAGCCCGTTCTGCGATGGTTGCGGTGCTTTTCACGCCAAGTTCCCCAACGCCATAAACTTCAGGGAAATCGTTTTGGATCGTACTGTATTTGCCTACTTCGGAATAACTTCCCAAAGGCAATTCCAATGACTTTTTTTGAGAAGCGATGTCGAGAATATTGGCGTCAATTTCATCGTAAATGGCTTCCAGATAATCCTCAACCGCTTTTTTGTTTATGTTCAACGGAAGAAATCCTTTGTAATAACTAAACGAACTTTTATCGCAGCGCTTTGGCTTTTTTCCAGCGGGAACGCAGAGGTTCCAGATTTTTTTGGTTTTCGTTTTTCCGTCGCAATTATTGATAGTAATATCCCGGATTACATCAACTCCCTCTATTTTTTGGATAAGATCTATTAAATCTGTCAATCGAACTTCTTTCCGAAGTTCTGTTTTTTTCAAATCTTCAGTATCAATAAAGCCGTTGTTCAAGAGCGGACCGTTAAAAATTTCATCGGTAGAGTAACCTTTTAAAAGCATTTCCTTTAAAGAATAGAAACGGATGGAGGGTGACAGGTATTCGTCAATTGTATATAAAATTTCGGCGTGCACTTTGTCTTCATCTGCCTCGGGCTTTAGTTCCACAATGGCACAAATGGCTACAGGATGATTTTCAACTTCTTCGATTTCAACAATGTCTTCACAAAGATTTCGATGGGCGTGATAAATCGTCCGCACCTCATTTTTAAGTCGTTTTATTTCTTTTAGTTGCTTCGCTTCGGTATTGAAAATTTCGATGTCCAAGTCATCCAATTCCACCAAAACATCATACAAGCCATTCAAAATGAATTCCTTTTTATATTTTTCCTTTATTTCAAAAGGTTTGTAAGAAAGCTTATTTTCCTTGCAGTTCGCATACACTTTCTTTTCGTGTTTTCTGAGCCAGGCATTTTTTACGCCTTCAATATCTATAAACAATTTGCGGTAATCCAGAGCGGTTACTGGGCTTATTGGAAGCGCATTTTCCGCAGTCAGGAATTGCTCGTTTAAAAAACTAGGATTGTTTTCTTCAGCCAAAATATTTTCTAGCGGAAGGGAAAGACGCGCGCCTAAATCGGTAATTGCATAGCACAGTACTTCCAAAATGGTAATTCCCGGATCGTGGGCATTATAATCTGTCCACAAACTGCTTCCCAAAGCCTCAATGTATTCGATTCCCTTTTTTCGAAGGAATTCGAAATCAAGATCGTCTTGAGAGGACGTATCCTTCGCAATAGTGCTATATGTTTTTACGGAAGACAAATCGCAGATTTTTTAAGGTTTTGGACACTGCATTTTGATTGTACGGCTGTACTGAAATGTTTTTTTGCCGAGACCAAAATTGCTTTTGGGCTTGAGGGAATTACGTTCGTTTTTTCAACATATACTGATGTTTCAGAAGTTCTGTGTTTCACAATCACATCATCCAAAAAGTCAACATACGGCTGGTTTTCCAAATAGGAAATGAGTTTGTTTTTATGAAAGGCCACCCCGAAATTCAGGATTGAAGTTTCGGAATATGCCCAAGGTGAAAGGTATTTTTTGATGTCTTCTTCAATCTGTTTTGTGTAAAAGTTTTCATCAAAACCAACGTTAAATTTCACCCCTAGTGTAACCTCAACTTCCTCATAACTTGGGTTTATTATTTCTGCGGAAACAAAAAATGTATTTAATTCATTAATATAATTCTGAATTTCGTTGCGCTTGGCCGTACTCAACCGTGGTTGAAAAATATCAAAAGCGTTGTTGTTTTGAATATCAGGGATAACTACCACAGTAACACAACCGGGCACGTGATAATCATTGTCTTTAGTATGATTTAGGCATTTTACTTTATAGACCTCCGGAAATTTTTCAAGAACCAAATGTTCGTAGTCCCACAACGATATTGCTCGGTCCCGGTGGCGAATTCGTTCACTTACATGGCGATAATAACTTTCATCACTTTCCTCCGGTTTTCCCCCGAAGGAATTATAGGGTTGTGAAACACTTTTTATTGCGGAATTGCGCTCGGTAAGTTTGCTGATGGTTTCCGCGGGTAAGCCATTTTCAAGATGCGAAAGCTCGTTGCCCTTATCTGCGAATGTTGACGTAATGACCTGTGCGTGAATATTTATAAATCTACAAACCGCATCGAAGCTCTTCGGGCTTTTTGCACGTATCCAAATCAAACCTGAGCTAAGTAATGTGTTGTTATTTGTGGCTTCGCGAGGAATTGTAATGGTTACGATTCCAGTTTTTAAGAAATTATCGGTTGCATTTCCCAACAAATAATCGCTGGAAAGTTCCATCCAAACATTGTTTGAAAGCACTGCCCACGAAATTTTTTCAGAGGAAGAAAAACTTTCAGCCAAAGGATTTTCAGTTCCCTCAAGCAATTGAAACAAAAGTTGAACTTGTTGCAAAGCTTTAGTATTTTCGAGGCCTATATAAAGTTCGCCGCCTGCACAATAGGTCGGGACCAAAGTTTCGGAAGTTTCCGCCTGCCCAAAAGGATGCTCGTGAAAGAGTTGTATTTTTTCAAGATTTGCAGTTTGGAAAACTCCAAATTCAACCTCTTGGCTTGCAGAATATGCAAGTTCTATTTTTTCAATTATGGGCGTGTAAGGCTCGTTTGGCAATACAGTATCCTCTTCCGTGGAAAGTGCAAGAGCATAAACTTTTGGAAACAGGGCGTGTAAAAAAGATTGGTTCAATGAAAGTTTTATTGGCCCATTTTTTCCCGTGGTAAAGTTGTTATTGTTTATGGAAAGATCAGATTCAAAAACATTTTCATTTTTTGTGAAAAGTGTAAAAGCTTCATTTACAGTAATTAAATTTTCATTGTTTTCAACTGAAACTTTAGCTTTAAAATAATCGTTTCCTGTTACGTAAAGATTATTGGGACTCAATGTTAAATTGTATGTTAGTCCCGCTGGCTGCGCATATTTTTTGGACACAGCGTTAAAGTTGAAATAGAGGGTTTGAAAATATAAATTTGGCGAAAGATTAAAATTTGTATCGTCCTTTCTATAGGCAATATAGTGCTGTTTGAAATCGGGGGGAGTATTTAGCCAAGAAGCGTGAAGCGATAGCGTGTCCCATTTTTTATCAAACATTTCGGGGTAGTCAATATAAAAAGCCGAACGCTCCATAGGTTGTGTGCCGAATGGAAAAAAAGGTTTGTCGGCAGCCAGATTTCCAAAATCGTTTTTAAGTTGAAGTTTTTCCGCTTCGGAAACAGAAACTTTTACAGTTGCTTTTTTTACTTTTTTCTGAAGCAGTTCCGTATAAAGTTGATACCCTGTGCTGAATTCAGCTAGTTTTGTTTTCAGAAAAAATCGAAATACAGGCTGCTCAGTTTCAAAATTTTCTTTGTGAATTTCCCTGGTGTAGGGAACAATCGCTTCATCAGTTTTATCGATTTTCAGACAAAGTTGAACAGTTTTGTTTCCAATTGCGGAAGTAAATCCGCCTAGTGAAGCCGAAATTTTAAAGGGCCCCAACCACCCTTTTTCGCCCGTGGCAAAAACGTCGATACATGCTATAACTTGTGAAATATTGAAAACCGGAATTGATTTTTCAAGATTGAAAATAACTTGAACGATGCGTTCGCCCTCTGCCAAATGTAGGGTGGGAGCGGCGATTGCAAAACCTAAATTGGGCGTTTCCAGTGGAACCGAGGGTTTAAAATGCGTTGGATGCCCGAATGGCAACCAATTGGCGTCGGTTTTGAATGGTTCGTCTTTGCCATCTGCAGAATTTGCTACAGGAGCGGCAAAAAGCCCGTTAAACTCATTGGGATTTAAATTGTTTGTTTTTCTATGGTGATAAATGCTTTTTATTGAAGCGATTTTTGCTTTGTTGATCACCACTTCTTTATTGGTTGCATATTGAATACGCTTTCCCAAAACATCTTTTCCGGCCTCCAGTAGCGTGTGTTCATCTACTTTGGATTCAGAAAAGTTTTTGGCCAATTCAAAAATTAGATGAACACTATCTGCAACCGGAGCTTTTTTATTTATTTGAAGGATTTCGTTGTAATAGAAATCCAAATGTCTTTTGGTGAGTGCGTTAAAATGCGTTTTAGAAATTTCGAGCAATTTCAAAAAACATATAAATAACGTTAGGTGAGGGGAGAGTTGGTTTGAGTTTTCAATTTCTGAAAGGAAACTTTTGATTTTATCTTTTTCAACAAAAAATGATTCCCAATTTCCCGAAGGTATTATGGCATTTTCTATTGAAAAATAATTCACTTCCGAAGCAAAATTGTAGGCAAATTTCATCCAATCTTCCGTTGAAAAATCATTCAAATTCAGATTTTCTGGAAGCATAGCGCTGATTGTCCTTTGGGTCTGTTCGGTTCCCTTATGGTTAATCAGAAATTTATTTTCGCAGTTTTTTGCCATTGTTTTTAAACTTCAGTGCCTTCGGTTTTATAGAATGGGAAGACCATATTTGCCCGTGAGTTTGTAATTCGGACCACATATTCAATATTTATTAAAATCTCGCCGCCCAGTTCGTTTGTGGTATCCAAGGATACCGTTTGTGTGTCAATTCTGGGTTCATAATACAGAATTGCTGTTTTTATAAGTTCAATTATATATGTTTTTAAGGTTACATCAAGCGGCTGAAATAAGAGTTCTTCCAAATTGCACCCGTAATTTGGAAGCATAATTCGTTCGCCCAAACGGGTTGATAATAGGATTTCCAGACTTTTATTAATGTCCACTACTCCAGCGGTTGTGACGAGTTCACCCGTTTTTTTATCAAAATGTGGCGGAAAACTCCAGCCTTCTCCCAAAAATATTTCTGATGTATTCATAATTATCCTCCTATTAATACCGTGAATTCTCCCAAAACAATTGTTCCACCGTGTGCCGTGCTATCTCCCAATCGCGCTGCTGGCATTCCCCCAATTAGCACCGATGAAGAGCCCATAATAATTGAATCTGGCGGTCCCGCGCAAGTTGCCATATCCCCAACTCTTGCTGCAGGCATACCCCCAATCAAAACGGTTGGTGCTCCTGCCGGAAGAATTGGACCGCCCACATGCGGGCTTCCATTTGGATTTACCATTGGGCAAATGTGCATATCGTTTATTCTGGCTGCTGGAGGCATAGGTTGGTTGTTGGTTTATAGTTGTTGGTTAATTCTTTTTTTAATTTATTTGAACCAATGATCCTTTTAAAACTGCTACGGCACTGGTTGAAACTTCCGCACCGGCACTGCCTTCTGCTTTAAATTGTGCATTTGCTTTTACGTTTATATTCATTGCTTCTATAGTACAATCGCCGGTTGCTTTTATGCTGAAATCCTTTCCGCTTTCCATAGCAATTCCGCTGTCGTCCATTGTTATTATATTTCTATTTTCATCCTCAATTTTTATAACTCCCGAATCCTCGTCAATTGTTACTTTTTTTCCGCCGGGAGTTTCAATTATGATGGATTTTTTCTCATCGTTGAAAAGCAATTTCATTTCACTTCGGGTTACAAATCCTTTTTCGTGATTGTCATCGGAAGCTGTCAATGGAGCAGGCTTTGCACTGCTGTGAAGCATTCCAAGAATAACTGCATGGTTTGGGTCGTCATTGATAAACCCTACAATTACTTCATCTCCAATTTCTGGAAGAAAGAACGAGCCTCTATTGTTGCCCGCATCCAAAGTTGCAATTCGGGTCCAAATGCCTTGTTCGTCATTATTGATGATTGGTATTTTTACTAAAACCCGGTTTTCTCCATTTGGATCCGATTCTAATTGGGAAACCACACCTACTTGTAAGCCGCTTACGGCAGGAATAATTCCGGCAGCCGGTAATTCTGAAATGTCATACGTTTCACTAAACCATTTTGGGTTCATTCCAAATTCAGCGTCAACCGTCCAATTGCCGTTTGCAATTTCGTGTCGAACGGCACTTATAAATATTTTTCCGTTGAAACGGTCGCCCACGCCTTCCAAATTCAAGATTTTTCCGGGCTTTACTGTTGGAATTCCTTGAAACTTAACGCGTCCGCGGGTTTTTGAAAGTTGCTGAAAAAGATTTTTTGCATCACTCCAATTTTGTAATTCAGCGGAATTGTATTTTCCGCCATGTTTCAATTCCAAATTTTCGAGGTCGATTACACCGGCTAAATCTGAGGGTGAAATATTTCCGTTCAGTGAAATTCCGGGATCGGCAGCTTCGGCTTCCACAATTTCCTGTTCGGAAGGGTTCCAACCGTAAGCTGTAATTGTGTTGTATTGATTTCGGGCATCAATTTCGGCATCAAAATCCAGTAAAGTGGATCCGAAAGCAACGGTTTCAATTTCTGTCTGTGAAAAGTCTGGTTTTGAAATGGTTATTTTTCCGTCATCAACGGTGCAAATCTGTCCATTCAATTGGGCCCGCGTTATTATAAAATCCCAATCGGAAGTGCGATATTGCACCATTTCCTTATTGGTGAATGCAGTGGCTTCAATAGTATTTTGCAAGGAATATTTTCCAATTAATTCTTCAATAATATCGCTATCCTTGCTTTCATAATAAAAATTACTTTTTCTGCCGATGGTCATTTTCACGGCTTCGTCCCTGCATTCCACAATTAAAACAGAATTGCTTTCACGAATTTTTATGCTGTGCTTTATAATAATTCCTTTAAAAATAGTTTCATTATCGCTGTGATAGCCTGCCTTTATTTCGATTTTTTTCCCCGGAATAAGAAAGTTCTCGTTACTTAAATTGAAATTTTGCGAAGCCGCTTCCCCATCAAAAAAAACGAGTTGCGCAAAGGGAATTCGGTTGATTTCTTTTTCCACAGAAATATTCTTTACTTGATATGCGGAAGAAATTTGCCTGCCTTCAATCAATATTTTGAAGGTTACCAAATCTGCACTTCGCGGGGTTTCTATGGTTCTACTATTCGGCATATTATGATACTTTTTCTATAGGCGGAAATTTTATCTGTTGCCCAGGTTTTAATCTTCTGAAAGTGGTCAAATTATTAGCGGCGGCAACCTGTAAATAATATTTTGAATCACCGTAAATTTTGAAAGTCATTAAAGGCAGTGTATCGCCTTCCTTTACAATTCTAATGTGGGTAAGATCGGGGGAATTGTTATTTTCCTTCGCCAATCTTAAAATTTCGTCCACAACTCCTTTGAAACTTGCCGTAACCGTTGCTCGCAATGGAACCCCTTCAGGGGAGAACAATTTGTATTCAATAGACATTTCAGCCAAAATTCCCTTGAAAAGAAGCGTGCCCCAACCAATTATTAAATAATTTGGTTTGTGTTCATCGCCATTGTAATCGAAAACAATTCTTTTGAATCGTTCTATGTCTGCAACTATTCCCAAGCCTTGGGTGTTGCTGTGGCCTTTTATTACCCCAGTTTTGTCAAAAAGAAATTCGAGATTTAAATCCTCTGGTAGCGAACGAACGTATTTTGGTTGGGTTGCACTCGTGCCCTGGCCCTGCGCCTCGGTGTATTCTACCTTATATTTGAAGGCATATTTTTCGGGATTCAGCAAAGACGAAAAAACACCATCGCCCACCAAATGAGTGAATTTGTTGTCGCGAAATGCTATAATTTTCAATTTGGTCAGTTCGCCTTTCATTACCGTTCTTTTTTTCTAGATTGAATATTGAAAACTTCTTCTACGCAGGCTTTTATTAAATCGTCCATTTTGCCTTCCGGGTTGTTGTTCTGGGAGACATTGGATTGTTCGTTGCCGTTCACATTTATTTTTATGTGAAGTTCCTTGATTTCTATAGGCATTTTATACGAGTGTAAAATAGTTATAGGCCAATTCTATGGTTTCAATGGTAATTTTGCTTTCTTCGGCATTAAAATCATCAACGCTCCATTTTACGGGATATACGTGCACAACGTTCCACGTTACCAGTGGTTCGTGTTTTTCGTTTAGCAATTTTACCGTGAGATCCAGCGGTTCAAATTGAAAACTTTCAATAGCATTCCGGCACCATTTTATAAGTTCGGAATCGGTGACCATGCCACGTTTCAGAACGAGATTTGGAAATTTTGACCGCACCGGAAACTTATGTTTAAACCTGTTTTCACCTCCTTCGGCAAATTCCTCGGTTTCAATATCTACGGAAAGACCCGATACCGATTGGAATTGAACGTCTTTTTCCTGAGAGGAAAGTCCGCTGAATTCCACCTTAAAATGAAAGCTTACCGGAGGATAGACAGTTGCCATTAATCGCCGTTTTGAATGGTTAGCCCTTCGTGGGCAATTTCCAGTGTTTCAATAGCGGTTTCGTTGCCGTCACCTTTAAGATCTGTTGATTGCACTTTTAGTGGAAAAGCATTTTTTACTTTCCAAACTATTACGGGCGCATGCTCCTCATTCAACAAAGAGATAGTAATGTCGCGACGCTCGATGGTGTTTAAGCTTACGGTGTTCCACCATTTATAAAACTCGTTATCGTTTGCAAACGAACCGCGTTTTAAAGTAATGTTGCTATATTTCTGCATCCCGGGCATTTTTATTTTGCTGTATTCCGGGCTGGCACCGTGACGGTACTCGATCATTTCGGTTTCTACATCCAGTCCGCTGACTTCGGTAAAACCTATGTTTGTTCCTCCCCAGTCCACTGAGAAATGAAACTTTACTAATGGATATGTGTTGGCCATTTTTGAAAAAAGTTAAAGGTTAAAAAGTTATATTTTGAAATTTTTAATCGGAAAATGCCCAGATTGTTTTTTACTAACTGTAAACTGCGACTGAACACTGCAAACTAAAATTACGCTTCCTGCATTTTGTGTGAGAATTTCAAGATGATGAATTCTGCTGGACGGACTGCCGCCATACCAATTTCAATATTCATTATTCCGTTAAGAATATCATCCGCGGTCATTGTTTCACCCAAACCTACACGCACGTAAAATGCTTGTTCGGGCTTGGCTCCGGCAAGTGCCCCGGCACGCCATTGAAGGATTAAGAAATTCTCAATCATTGCGCGCACTTTTACCCAGGTATTTGCATCGTTGGGTTCAAAAACAAATTGTGCTGTAGCCTTTTCAACAGATTCTTCAACCATATTGAAAAAACGGCGCACGGGAACATATCTCCATTCGTTGTCATTTCCAGCGAGTGTTCGAGCTCCCCAAACCAAAATACCCTTTCCTGTAAAGGAACGAATGGCATTGATGGATTTTCCGGTAATGTGTACGTTCAAATCCTGTTGAGCTTCGTGGGTTATTTTTATAGTAGGTTCAACGGCGGCACTGACCGACTCATTTGCGGGTGCTTTCCACACGCCTCGATTGCTATCAACGCGGGCATAAATTCCTGCGATGGCGCTACTTGGCGGAAGGGTGACGTATTGTTGTTCCAATTCTGCTTTAATTTTATTGTAAAGCACTAAGTTGAAATCTGGATCGGCACTATCTGCAAGTTCGCTTAAGGCTTTTCCGTCATACGCTCCAGCAGCAGTTGTATTGGTTTCGTCTGTTTCATTATGTGCAAGGGTAATATCTGCATCATCATAGGCATAGCTATAAACCGTTCTTAGGAAAGGATGGTATGCTGCGCCGTATTTCAGTAAATCTACACCGTTGCCCAACGAAGCTGTGTTGCGAATGTTATCGCTATTGTTTGCGTATGCGTCGATAATTATAAAACGATCTTTCAATTTTTGTGCTTGCATCAAAGCACGATTAATCAAGGAGTAATAACTTGCGGTTGTTGAAACCGCCATAGCGTCTGGAAAAACATACAGAGTTGGCTCATCATATTTTTCAAGTTCGTCAACGGCTGCAGCAAGAAGCGGCTGGTTCACAACCCCACTTGTGTAATCGCCTACGGAGGCAATATAGCAGGGCCCGCCGCCATTGTCAAAATACATTCGCATGGCATAATACATTACATACGGGCTGGTTGCCCCCACAGCCGTACTGAATTTTTGGTCCAAAAGCTGGACTGGTGGCCCGCTATTGATAGTGTCGTTTACGGTTACAGTAATGTTTTGCTCATTTCGGGCTTTTCCATAATAGGTTTCATATTCCAGCAAAGAAACAATGCGTGTTGGTTTGTTCAGTAGGCTGTTGCCGTTTTTCTCGGCTCTTTCAGTGTAGCCAATAAAGGCTGGGATTGCTGTTTCCACTTGGGCCACTGATGGCGGAAACTTTGATATTTCCTCCACATAGACCCCGGGCGTTTTGTAAGTAGTTGCCATAGTTTTTGTTATTGGTTAATAAATATTTCTGAAATTGTTTTTATGATATTTCCGCCGCCGTCCTTTTCAAATATGAGTCGGGATGGGAAGGCGGAAGGCCTTTCTTGGCCGCCAAAACTGTAACCTATAATACCGTTTTTGGCCAATGGGAGTTCGTTGGGATCTGTGGAGTGGAGGAGTGCACTGTTTGAAGCATCGCGGTAATTCCAAATAGTGCTTCGGTTTTTCAGTTGAAGTTTGAAAGTTTTGGGGCTCGCGGGGATTGTTCCATTTACATTTAAAATATTCCGTGCGTTGCCGTCAAATGGAATTGTGTTATCGCCGGCCATTTCCAGTGAAATAATTCCGAAGAGACCAATTTTTTCTTTTTCGGAAAGTGTTTTTTTTATTTCATCAAAACTTGTTTGGTTTATGGTGAAATTTTCTATTGGCAGGGTAGTGGTTTCCAAATCAATATAATTGAAGGAAATGCCTTCCGAAGCTGGTTTTTTGTTTGAAAAATAATAGGGAAGGAGCGGTTTTGAATTCACCGTTGAATAATTTTCAAAGAGAGAATCTTTCACATAAATCAAAAAGTTGAAAACCGTGTTTTGAGGAAGGCTGACGAAAGGTTTGAAAGTTCCCGAGTTGGGCGCAGTTTCTTCTGCTTTTGCATAAATCAAGAATCCGCTGTTAATGGGTTTAATAACGAGCTTACTTCCTTTAAAAATTTCCTGGGTTTCTTCGGAAGGAATTAGTTCGCAGAAATCCTGAAAATTGTATTTGTTGAGCTGTGCTTCTTTTAAAGTAGCATTTGTATCAAAAGCAACGCTGCCATCGTCCAAAAAATAGTTATGGTACATATTCATACCAAAAAGAATTTTATATGTAGACGTAAAACTCATTAAGTAATATTGTTTAAAACTCCCGAAATTTCGGTTATTGGTGTTCCTTTTTCAGTGAGTGTATCGCTTTCAATTTTCACAATGCTTATTTTATAGAGTACGCTTGGCAGGGATTTCCCGCCCAAAGTGCCCCAGATATAATTTAATTGTTCGAAAGTAGGGGTGTAGAGTTCAGCGATAAAGCGGAATTCCTTTATATTTTCCAAAGCCGGAATGGACGGATTTAAAGGCGTATTTGTTTGTGTAAATATTTTTTTTGACTGAAATAATTCTATAATATAGGAGAGTGCTGTGAGCGAACGGGAGTATGTGCTTCTATTGGCAGAAAAAAGGGCAAAAACATTAAGGTTTACAGGGGTGTTTTTATAGATGGTCTCCCCGTTTTTGAATTTTACATTTGGATTGTTTTTCAGCGCTACTTCTTCCTCAATGTTTAGAAGTGAAAGAACCACTTTGTCATTCATTGTATTTATGTCTGGATCATCGTGTTTTGAAATGTTTTCCAGGACCACCAGATTGCTGTCCGCGGTTTTGAGTTCCAAATATTTGGAAACTTGATCTTTTACTATTTCAAGTGTTTCATAAATCATTTGTGAGGAACCCTAAAGAATGATATTCAAATATAATTATTTGTAAGGTTCTATACAACAGGTTTTTACCTGAATTTCCATGGGGTTTTTCACTGTTTTTTAATAGGAAAAACCCCTACAAATAAACAGGGAAAACCCTATTTTTAAAAGGGATTTTCCCTGTTTATTTGTTTTATAAAATTCTTATTTGATTGTTTTTGCTACATTAGTTCCCACTAAACCAAAAAATTTATTTCAATCATGTCAAAACCATCAAATTGTATTACTGTTGCTGCGGCCAAACAATTGCAGAATAACTGGGTAGCAACCCGAGCCGTTGATATAGAATCGGCCATGGGTTCTCCAGACACTCGTGAATTTTTATTCAGCGTTGCTGAGTTGCAACAATTTTTGGATTATATAAAAGCAGGAGCCAGTATTGGTGCTCAACCGGGCGTTCGCATCTATTTTGCAGCTTACGATAATCTTACCGACGATAAAGCGACAGTGTTTTTAGCACCAACTTCTGGGGTTACAGCCGGCTCGCCTAATAATTATACTTTGGAACCTTTAAATAAAGGTATTGCAGGATTTCCTCCTACAAACTATTAATTCAGTGATAGCCGGATTATTAATAAACCTCTTTGAATTTATTGCACTTCTAACGGGAGTATTTTATTATCGAAAAAATAAAACCAAACCCACTTTCTATTTGGTTTGGTTTTTAGGTATTACTGTATTTTCTGAACTTTTTAGTTGGTACGCCTATCTTGTAAATACAGGGTTTTTAAGTTTTTTAAAGGGAACTATTTTTGAAAGTAATTACTGGTCGGCAAATATTTATTCAATAGTAAGTTACCTATTTTATATAAATTATTTCAAATGGTATTTATCCACTAAAAAATCAATAAAGATTCTCAATCTGGTTTCGATTGTTTTTTTGGTAGTGAGTCTTTTAGAAATTTTATTTTCTGATGGATTTTTTATAAAGTTTATGCCTATTTCAAATATTTTGGGAACGTTGCTTGTTTTCCTAAGCATCGCTTTTTATTATCTGGAATTGCTGAAAAGCGACCAAATATTGCAAGTGCAAAAAAACTTACCATTCTATATTTCTGTGGGGGCATTGATTTTTCACCTGTGTACAACTCCTTTGTTTCTCTATAGCTCTTATTACAGCAATTCTATTGATCCCGGCTTTGTCAGTTTGTACAGACAGGTTATCTTTGGGACTAACTACTTACTGTATTCCATTTATATAGCTGGATTTTTAATATGCTTACGGAAAAAAGCCCCTTACTTCCCCAAGAAAAACTTTTAATAGTTTATTTTATTGCAGTACTGTTATTCTTCACGGTATTTGTAGTTGTTTTTGTTATCGCTTTTCAACGCCGAAAAAACAAATTTTTAAAAGAACGCTATGAAGCAGAACAGCGCTACCAACGCGAACTTGCCGATTCACAAATAGAAATTCAGGAACAGACGCTTAAAAATATTGCATGGGAACTTCACGATAATGTGGGGCAGTTGCTTTCCGTGGCTAACATTCAGTTGAATGTTTTAATGAATGCAGTACCTACTTCTTTTCACGACCAAATAGGTGAAACAAAAAGTATTATTCAAGAAACGGTCCAGGAAATACGGTCACTTTCAAAAGTACTTAACAATGATGTGGTACTTAAAAACGGACTCTTGGCATCGCTGCAAGTAGAACTTGACCGATTTAAACGATTGGGTTATCTGGACGCTTCGTTAAAGATAACTGGAGACGTAATACCAATAAACAATGCCAGTGAAATTATTGTTTTCAGAATTATTCAGGAATTTCTGTCAAATGTTTTGAAACATGCAAGAGCTTCTAAATTATTCGTACATTTAGAATATAAAGAAAAAGCACTGGATATAAGTGCAGTTGATGACGGTGTAGGCTTTGATGCTTCAATAAAAACAGACAGCTCGGGTATGGAAACCATGAGCAGCAGGGCCGCCCTTATCAATGCAGATTTTTCCATTGTTTCAGAAATAGGAAAAGGTACCCAATTACTTTTGAGCTACCCATACAAAAGCAGCGCACAATGAATTTAGTAGGTAAACATACTGTCGCAATCGTTGATGATCACTCGCTTTTTGCACGCTCATTGGAAAAATTGATTAATTCCTTTTCACATTTTAGGGTACTTTTTCACGCAAAAAACGGGGTTGAATTGCAAGAACGTATCAATGAAGAAAAAATATTGCCCGATATAGTTTTGCTTGATATAAACATGCCAGTAATGAACGGGTTTGAAACGGCTGAATGGATCATGGGCAATCATCCAAAAATAAAAATTCTGGCTCTTTCCATGGAAGACGATGAGCAAACAATTCTGAGAATGCTTCGCAAAGGAGCCAAAGGTTATTTGCTGAAAGATATCCATCCAGAAATTTTGAACACCGCACTGAAGGAATTAATGGAGAAGGGATATTACCATTCAGACAAAGTTTCCGAAACCTTGTTGCATTCCATAAGCCCAGATGAAGAAGGTAGAGTTATGGATTTTAAAGAGAATGAACTCATCTTTATACAATTGGCCTGTTCCGAAATGACATATAAGGAAATAGCCCATGTAATGGATTTAAGCCCCAAAACTATTGACGGCTATCGGCAAGACCTGTTTAAACGTCTCAAAATAAAAAATAGGGTAGGGTTGGTAATTTTTGCTTTAAAGAAAAATCTAATAAAGCTTTAATTGCAAGCATTCCAAACCGAATCTTCGGGCGTTGGCGCTTCAATAGTAAGCTCTTCTTTTTGGACGGGATGAATAAAAGTTAATTTTTTTGCGTGAAGATGGATACTTCCGTCTGCATTACTTCGGTCAAAATCATATTTTAAATCGCCTTTTATCGGGCAACCAATGGCCGAAAGCTGTGATCGGATTTGATGGTGTCTTCCCGTTTCCAAAGTAACTTCCAGCAAGTAATAATTGTCTAATTTTTTTAAGACTTTATAGTGAAGAATTCCTTTTTTGCTGTCCGGAACTTCCTTTATGTGGGCGTAGGATTTGTTCTGTTTTGGATTTCTTTTTAAAAAATGCGTCAGGGTATCCTCCAGTTTCGGCGGGGCGTTTTTAACGATTGCCCAATATATTTTTTCCGTTTCCCTCTCGGAAAACATTTTGTTCAATCGCACCAATGCCTTTGATGTTCTTGCGAAAACCACAATTCCGCTGGTGGGTCTATCCAAACGATGCACAACTCCTAAAAAAACCGCCCCGGGCTTGTTGTATTTTTCTGCTATATATTCCTTCACAACTTCGGAAAGAGGAGCATCGCCCGTTTTGTCGCCCTGCACAATATCGCCTGGACGTTTGTTTATCACAATTAAGTGATTGTCCTCAAACAGAATTTGAAGATTGTCTTTGGTGCTATGTGTCTTGGATTGTTGGATTTCTCGATTGTTCGATTACTGGATTGTTGGATAGTCTAGCGATCTAAAAATCCAACAATCTAACTATTTAATATTGTTCACTATCGTTCGGGAAATCACCACTTTTTACATCGGCACTGTACTGGCTAAAAGCATTTTTCATTTCAGTATATAAATCCAGATACCTACGAAGAAACCGTGGGTTGAATTCGTGCGTCATCCCAATCATATCGTGCGTTACCAAAACCTGACCGTCACAGCCATTTCCGGCCCCGATGCCAATTACGGGAATACTTATTTTTTCAGCAACTTCTTTAGCTAATTTAGCAGGCACTTTTTCCAAAACAAGAGCGAAGCAGCCTGCTTTTTCAAGCAAAATGGCGTCCTCCATTAATTTTTCCGCTTCTTCTTCCTCCTTTGCCCGAACCGTATATGTTCCGAATTTATAGATAGATTGGGGCGTTAAGCCCAAATGGCCCATCACGGGAATCCCCGCATTCAAAATTCTTTTTATTGATTCTTTAATTTCTGCGCCACCTTCCATCTTTACAGCATGCCCGCCGCTTTCTTTCATAATTC
This sequence comes from Aequorivita sp., assembly GCA_030690315.1. Classification (GTDB taxonomy): domain Bacteria; phylum Bacteroidota; class Bacteroidia; order Flavobacteriales; family Flavobacteriaceae; genus Aequorivita. The sequence continues at coordinate 21,213 of JAUYGY010000023.1, read as the reverse complement.
TTATTGCGGAACGAAGTGCTTCCTTTGGATCGCTTTGATAGCTTCCGAAAGGCAAATCCACAACCACTAAACTCCGCTCAATGGCACGAACCACCGAGGCGGCGTGATAAATCATCTGATCCAAAGTTATGGGCAACGTAGTTTCGTGTCCCGCCATAACATTGCTAGCTGAATCGCCTACCAAAATTACGTCAATCCCGGCGCTGTCCACAATTTTGGCCATGGTAAAATCATAGGCCGTAAGCATGGAAATTTTTTCACCTTTCTTTTTCATATCTACCAAAGTTTTGGTAGTAATTCGTTTGTATTCTTTTTTGGCCGTGCTCATAGTTGTAACAAATTGGAGGGTAAAAGTACTAATTTTGAAGTTCACTCTTTAATATGTACTTATGAAGTTTTCTGTCTTCCTACTTTGCTTTACAATTTTTACAAATTCATTTTCGCAAAACCCTTTTTCTGAGGCCGATGCAAAAAACATTGTCGACACTTTTTTTGAAGGTTTTCATATTGGCGATACGCTTTTGATGAAGTCAGGCATGGCAGAAAATATGGTGATGCAAACTGCTTTTACAGATAAAAACGGAAAGCACAAAGTAAATACTGATGATGCAAATGCTTTTATAAGCGCAATCGCGAATCGTGCGGCAGACCAAAAATGGGACGAGCGTTTATTGGATTATAAAGTTGAAATAGACGGAAATCTTGCCCATGTTTGGACGCCCTATGAGTTTTGGCTAAACGGAAATTTCAGTCATTGTGGAGCCAATTCCTTCACACTTGCAAGGTTTGACACAGGTTGGAAAATAATCCATATTATTGATTCCCGAAGAAAAGAAGATTGTAAGTAAAGTACGAAGTGCGAATTTTTGAAATACGAAGTTAAATTTTTGTCATCAAAATTGTTTGACTTTCCAACTTCGAACTTCGAACTTCGAATTTCCTATTTCCCATTTCCCATTTCCCATTGCTAACAATCACTAATATTCACCTGCACTGCCAGCCCACCCTCACTGGTTTCCTTATACTTTGAAGTCATATCCTTTGCCGTTTCCCACATGGTCGCGATCACTTTATCAAAAGGTACTTTCGCTTTGCTTGGGTCACTGTCCAGTGCCATTTCGCAAGCATTGATGGCTTTTATGGCTCCCATTGCATTGCGTTCAATACACGGAATTTGTACCAAGCCAGCAATAGGGTCGCAGGTCATCCCTAAATGATGTTCCATCGCAATTTCGCCGGCCATTAAACATTGCTCCGGTGTTCCGCCCATCAGTTCGCAAAGGGCTCCAGCCGCCATTGATGAGGAAACCCCAATCTCTGCTTGGCATCCGCCCATCGCTGCGCTAATGGTTGCGCCTTTTTTGAACATACTTCCTATTTCACCTGCAGTCAGCAAAAATTTGCGGACATCCTCAAAATTTGCATCGTGGTTTTCAATAACCATATAATACATCATTACTGCGGGAATTACACCGGCGCTACCATTGGTGGGTGCGGTAACCACGCGGCCCAATGAAGCATTTACTTCGTTCACTGCGAGTGCAAAACACGAAACCCATTTCAGGATTTGCCGAAATTTCACTTCGGTATTTCGTATTGCCGCAATCCATTCCTCGGCATTTGTGTATTTGCTATCGCCAATTAGGAGTTTGTTCATTTCAAAAGCTCTGCGCGTAACGTTGAGTCCACCGGGCAATATTCCTTCTGTATGGGCGCCAACGTACATAGAATCCAGCATTACTGCCCAAATTTTCTTTAGGCCGTCATTTATTTCGGCTTCGCTTCGTAGTGATTTTTCGTTTTCTAAAACTATTTCCGAAATACTTTTTCCCTCAGCTTTACAATATGCCAAAAGTTCCGTGCCTTTTTCAGTAGGAAAGGGGAATTGGGCAAATTTGGCCATTTTTATTTTCTTGCGCTTTCTATCTTTTTTTATCACAAAGCCGCCACCAATTGAATAAAACGAAGAAGATTTTGTAGAGCCGTCTTTTAATGTTGCCTTAAAAGTCATTCCGTTTGGGTGAAACTCTAAAAACTTTCGATTGAAGATGATATTTTGCTTCGGAAAAAAGGGAACTTCCAACTCACCATTTAATCTTAATTTATTTTCTGAATTGATAAAATCAATTTCCTTTTCAATGTTTTCAATAGGAAAAGTTACGGGATCAAAACCCGAAAGGCCAAGCATCACAGCAATATCGGTAGCGTGGCCTTTTCCTGTGAGCGAAAGGGAACCGTACAGATCTACTGAAATAGCCACTACTTCCCCAAAGTCGCTTTTCTGCTTTAGTTCATCAATCCATCGCAACGCGGCACGCCACGGCCCCAAAGTATGGGAGCTGGATGGGCCAACTCCTATTTTTAGCATATCAAAAACACTGATACTTTCCATTCAAACTTCTTTTAAACAAATATAATGGTATGTTTTAGAATTTGAACAACCTTTCCAATATTTGACATTGTGTTGTATATTTACATAATTACTGCGAAAATCATGGAAATTTCAGAATTAAAGAATAGTGTTCTCGATCACATAGAAACAGCAGATGAGCGGCTTTTAAAATTAATGAAAGCGCTTGCTGAAAGTTATGAAAACAATGGAAATGCAGGAAATAATCTTTCCGAAAAACAATACGAAATACTTGAAGAGCGTAGGTTGCGGCATATTGCTGGTGAAAGCAAATCATTAACTTGGAAACAAGTAAAACAGAATGCACGTAATGCTAAAAAATGAAATATTTTCTTCACATTAAAGAGGAAGCTAATATTGATTTTATTGAAGCGTATGAATATTACGAATCCAAAAGTATTGGTTTGGGTGAACGTTTTATAGAACAAATTGACATTTTTCTAGAACTTATTCTTCAAAACCCCTTCCTTTTTCCTTGCAAACAATCTCCTTGTCGGGAAGCATTTATTATTGATTTTCCATATTTGATAGTTTATGAAGTAGAAGAAAAAAGTATTGTAGTATATGCTTTTTTTAATACTTGGAAGAATCCCAAAGGAAAACCCAATACAAAATAGGTTTAAAAATATTTCGGAAATAATCCATAAAACAGGAAATATTCCTATTTTTGAAGAATGGAAATTTTCACTTCAGGCAAACTCACAAAAGTAAAAAGCAGGCATGAACCCGGCGTTTCAAAACAGACAGGTTTTGCAAGTCCCGCCACGCATTATTTGGAACCAACGATTGATTTGAACCAAGAATTGGTTGTAAACCGCGACGCTACTTTTTTCGTGCGGATTGATGGAAATGCTTTTAAAGAACACAACATTCTTGATAAAGACGTGCTGATTATTGACCGTTCCCTATCTCGAAATTTTAATGCCTTGGCACTTGTGGTGCAAGCTGGGGAATTTAAAATAATACGCATTCCTTTTGGTTTTTCCGAAGAAGAATTCACCGTTTGGGGAATTATTACCTATATAATCCATTCCACTCGATGATTGCCTTGGTAGATTGCAACAGTTTTTACGCCTGCTGCGAACAGGTTTTCCGTCCCGATCTTTTGGGGAAGCCAGTCGTGGTGCTCAGCAATAATGATGGCTGTGTGATTGCCGCAAATAAGGAAGCGAAAGCCATCACGCAAATCCCGATGTTTGAGCCGGTCTTCAAAATTAAGGACCAATTGATTGCGCATAAAGTGAACTTCTTTTCTTCAAATTATACGCTTTACGGCGAAATGTCGCAACGTGTAATGAACATTCTCGGCACGTTTTCTCCCAATGTGGAAGTGTATAGTATTGACGAAGCTTTTGTGGATCTTTCGGGAATGGATACTATTTCATTGAATGAATATGGGCACTCAATAAAAAATACTATTTATAAGAATACGGGATTGCCCGTGGGTGTTGGCATTGCACCAACAAAAGTACTGGCAAAGCTCGCGAACCGAATGTCGAAAAAAATTGCGGATAGCAATCACGTTTTTGTGATCGATTCGGAAGAAAAAAGAGTTGAGGCATTAAAATGGTGCAAGATTGGCGATGTTTGGGGCATTGGCAGAAAACATGCGGAACGATTGAAAAATATTGGCGTTTTTGATGCTTTTCAATTTACCGAAACTCCACTGCAATGGGTTCGCAAAGAAATGACCGTAGTGGGCGAACGAACATGGCGCGAACTGAAAGGGGAACCGTGCAATGAATTTGTAACCCAACCGCCACCAAAAAAGGGAATTGGCACTGCAAAATCCTTCGGCATAAAACTGCCCGATTTGGAACGCATTGAAGAAGCTTGCGCATATTACATTAGCGAAGTGAGCGAGGTATTGCGCGCCCAAAAATCCTGCGCTACTTATGTTCAAGTTTTTATTGTTACCAATTATCACAGCAATGTGGATCAACAATACTCCAACAGCCGAACGATAACTTTGGATATCCCAACCAACGATACTTTCAAACTTATTTCCGCAGCGCGAAAAGCCCTAGTCGCTATTTATAAACCTGGCTATCGTTACAAAAAAGTAGGAGTGAACCTTACCGGCATCATTCCGCAGAATTATGTGCAAGGCAATTTGTTTCATCAACCTTCCACATTGAACAATGAAAAGCTCATCAAAACTTTTGACGCCATCAATCGAAAATTTGGGAAGGCGACTATTTCATCAGGGTTAGTGGGAACCCGCGTTGAAGAATGGGAACTCATAAAAAAAGAACGAAGCCCGCGTTTTACTACGCAGTGGGGAGAGCTCTTGGAGGTGGGAGTGAAATGAAATTCAAAAAGCAATTTTTTTAAAATCGACTTTCCCGTTTTCATCAATTACTTTATATACTCCAAAAGGCGCATCCTCGCCCACAATTAAAAAACTTTCATCTTTTTCAAGATGGTCAAGATATGCTTCATTTTCTGAGAGGTATGAAAATAAAATCCTGAACAAATTTACATTTGTTTTAAGTTCATTATCAAAACTGGGTGTTTCATTATTGGGCCATTTTATGGCTAGCATAGAAGTAAATATAGAATTTATAAGCTTTGGATCTGTTATTTTCTTATAGCGTTCCCCTGTATAATTCAAGCCAACATATCCTCCATGGTCAGCAATAATGACTACTAATGCAGAAGGATCGTTTTTGGTTATTAACGTAATCATTTCGCGCAGCCAAAGATTTGCTTTTTCAAAATCTTCAATGTAAATTTTTCTCTCTTCCTCCTTGCCTTTGGATTGGTTTTTTGTGACAGCGATATGCCCAGGAATTATCTTTTCTATAAAATAAAAGTTAGATTGATTTTTATTTGCTTCCATGACCTTTTCCATTTCATTAAGGCTATTTACGGCCATATCAAACCCCCGCGACAAAAAAGAAAGTTCTTTATAGGAAATGGAACAATAGTCATAGCCCAACGTGGGCCTGTTCACAATAACATACGGAGACTCAATAATTAAGGAAGTTTTATATTTGTTGTTGTTGAAGGTAGACACAACCGCATTATTGCTCGCTATACTTTTGCGCAATCCGTACGGTTCACCTGAACTGGGTTTGGGGTTTTTATAGAAATGGTGTTTCATTGCAAACAACGAACTGTTGGAGGTTATGGTATTGGAATAATTGCTTCGGAAATTATGGTAAATCTTAAAGTCGTTTTCAATTAAAAAACGTTCAAAGACACTATTGTCAATACTGTAAGGTTCCTTTTTTAAAGCACTGGGATTGGCATACCCATCAGGCTGAATAATATAAACATTCGGTTTTTTCTTGAAAGAAACTTCTGAAATAGCATCTGGAAGGTGTTTCCATTCAGAGGAAAAATTAATAGTATTTGTAACGTAATAGGTTAATTGAACGCCTACAATTATTGCAAGTAAATATTCAATCAATAAAATCTTGCTTAAATGTTTTTTCAATAAAAAGGCAAGTCCAATAGTAATGATTACAACAAAAAGAATGAGTTTTTTCTTAGCCCCAACCATGCTAAAGGTAATAAATGCAGCAAACCCTACTAAATTTGAAAGCGTTAATAGTAGCGTGTAGTTTTTGGAAATGAAGTTTGATTTTTTTGAAGAAGCCTTGAGTATAAAATTAATTGCCACGGGAACAACTAAAAAGAAAACTATAAAAAACAATAGCTGGCTGAGGGAATCTACTAATGTGAAATTTGAATAATAATTATAAAGAAAAGGATAGAGTCCAGTAGCTAAGCCTACCGTTATAGGGTTTATTTTAATAAATTCTTTATTCAAAAAAACTTCGTTTAAGTGTTTTAAAGGTACGTAATAAAATTTCTATTTAACTTCTGCCATCATGTCATAAACTTTCCGCTGGCACAATCATTGTCTTATACAGACCGTAAATAAAATTTCAAAAACTAAATAATAACAATAAACTATAGATATGAGTAAAATAATTGGAATCGACTTAGGTACAACCAACTCTTGTGTTGCCGTAATGGAAGGTAGCGAGCCAACGGTTATTCCTAATGCCGAAGGAAAAAGAACAACACCTTCCGTAATTGCATTTGTGGAAGGCGGCGAAATTAAAGTAGGCGATCCTGCGAAACGTCAGGCAGTTACAAACCCTACAAAGACCATTAGCTCCATTAAAAGATTTATGGGGAACAAGTATTCCGAATCAAAATCGGAAGCGGAACGAGCAGCCTTTAAAGTTGTAAAAGGTGATAACGACACTGCCCGTGTTGATATTGACGGACGTATGTACACCCCACAGGAATTGAGCGCGATGATTCTTCAGAAAATGAAGAAAACAGCCGAAGATTACTTAGGCCAGCCAGTAACCCGCGCGGTAATTACCGTGCCGGCATACTTTAATGACAGTCAGCGCCACGCAACCAAAGAAGCGGGCGAGATTGCCGGACTTAAAGTGGAACGTATTATCAACGAACCAACTGCGGCAGCCCTAGCATACGGACTTGACAAAAAAGGTACAGACCAGAAAATTGTAGTATTTGACTTTGGTGGTGGTACGCACGACGTTAGTATCCTTGAATTGGGAGATGGCGTTTTTGAAGTACTTGCTACTGATGGGGATACTCACTTGGGTGGTGATGATGTTGACCAAAAAATTATCAATTGGTTGGCAGATGACTTTAAAGCGGAAGAGGATTTTGATCTTCGCAAGGACCCAATGGCATTGCAACGTTTGAAAGAAGCTGCTGAAAAAGCAAAAATTGAGCTTTCTTCTACAGCACAAACTGAAATTAACTTGCCATACGTTACGGCTACGGCCAGCGGACCAAAACACTTAGTGAAAACATTGACACGCGCAAAGTTTGAGCAGTTGATTGATGATTTGGTAAAAAGAACAATGAAGCCTTGTGAAACCGCTCTTAAAGCAGCAGGTTTAAGCAAAAGCGATATAGATGAAGTTATTCTTGTAGGTGGATCTACCCGTATTCCTGCAGTGCAGGAAGCAGTGGAAAAATTCTTCGGTAAAAAACCACACAAAGGGGTAAACCCAGATGAAGTTGTTGCCGTAGGTGCCGCAATTCAAGGGGGTGTATTGACCGGAGATGTGAAGGATGTTCTTCTTTTAGATGTAACTCCACTTTCCCTTGGTATTGAAACTATGGGCGGGGTATTGACCAAATTGATTGAGTCCAACACCACTATTCCAACCAAGAAGAGCCAGGTTTTCTCTACTGCGGCCGATAATCAGCCTAGTGTTGAAATCCACGTATTGCAAGGAGAGCGCCCAATGGCGAACGACAACAAAACAATCGGTCGTTTTCACTTAGACGGTATTCCACCAGCACAGCGTGGTACGCCACAAATTGAAGTAACGTTTGATATTGATGCCAACGGTATCATTAAAGTGAGCGCTACAGATAAGGCTACCAACAAAACGCAGGACATCCGTATTGAAGCTTCTTCAGGATTGACCGAAGAAGAAATCAAAAAGATGAAGGCAGATGCGGAAGCGAATGCTGATAGCGATAAAGCCGCAAAAGAAAAAGTGGACAAATTGAACGAAGCTGATGGAATGATCTTCCAGACTGAAAAGCAATTGAAAGAGTTTGGCGACAAATTATCTGACGATAAGAAAAAGCCAATTGAAGATGCTTTGGAAGAACTGAAAAAAGCGTATGATACCAAAGAGGTGAACAACATACAGCCTGCTTTGGATAAAATAAACGAAGCTTGGAAAGTTGCTTCCGAAGAAATGTACAAAGCCCAAGCCGATGGCCAAGGCGCCCCAACCGGTGATGCTGGAGCAGGAGCAGAGCAAGGTGGCAAAAACGGCGCCTCTGAAAACAGCGATGTTGAGGATGTAGATTTTGAAGAAGTGAAGTAAAGCCCGAAGACGGAAGTTGGAAGACTGAAGTTGGAAGACTGAGGTTGGAAGACTGAGGTTTTTAGTAAGAATGCAAAAACCGCAACCTTAATTGGTTGCGGTTTTTTTCTATTAATAGAAATTATAATTTCTATTTTTTATCAATGTTTAATTCTGAAACCCTAGCTGTAATAACTCTTCGTAAGTTATCAATATACATAAATGATTTTTCTTTATTTTCAAATTCAAAAATATACCTAAAGTCAACAAACAAAGACGAAATTTCATTCAAATTTTCATCAAAATCATTAGGTATTTTTATCCCACTGTGTAACTCAATTTCCTTTAGATTGAGAGGAGGATTTAAAATAATGTCGATTTTGAAATTTTCTTTAATAATCATTTGAGATTCATTGGATAAATTTTTAAAAATATCTTTAATACTATGAGTTCTAATAATCTCGCCTTTTTCAAATTGTAAAATTGATTTTAAATGAAGTTCTAAGGAGAATGCAGCTAAAACCCAAGCAGGAATAAAATAAGATTTGGGATTGTTAATTCCAGTTTTGAAAAGAAGCTCAGCAGAATCTTCAAATCGCTTAGCTTGTAAATGTATCTCGTAGCTAACTTCGTTTGTATTCATTTTTAAATTTTCGATAGGGATTATTAAGGAATATTTTTTTTGATTTCTTTTTGAAAAATATAACTCCTTGAAAAACCTTCACGACACCGGAATGGGGAGCAAGTATAAATATAGCCAAAAATGATTTGTAGATTAAACAGAGATGATTGGATATTAAAAATTAGGTGGGCGGGCTATTAATACTGGCACATAGACTAATAGAGATGACTTTTAGACTACTAATACTGATATTTAAACTATTAAAATTACCATTCAGATTATCAATACTGTATGTTTAACTATTTATATTGACAATTAGACTAATAATAATGATGATTAGACTAACAATGATGATAATTAGACTATCAAATTATGCAAAACCGAAAATTGAAAGGGGTTGCATTTTTTTCTTTAAAACCAATCGTTAATAAAAAGATAATTTTTCTCTTATATAACGGAAAGTTGTTAAACCTTTTTTAAAAAAGCGTAATCGGGAGGTGGATTCTTTGGGGCTTTAAATATGTTTTGTTACCATTGTTGAATAAAGAAAAATCACATAAAAACAAAAATGATGTCAAAATTTCAAGCAACTACCTTAGTCTTATTTATAACCCTTTTCGGCGGTCTTTCATTTGCCCAGGCCCAAACAACTATTCAGGCCCCGCAAGAAAATATATCTGAAGCGGAATTGGGAAAATTTGCAAATGCCTATCAAACTGTGCAATCGGAAAACCAAAAGGCACAGAATGAAATGGTAAAAATCATTACCGATAAAGGAATGGAAATAGAACGATTTACAGCCATACAGGAAGCGGCTTCAAACCCCAACCAGCTGGTGGAAGCTACCGATACCGAGATAAAAACGGTTGAAGCGATTATGGTGGAAATCCAAAAGATGCAACCTACCGTAGAAGCAAAAATGGAAAAAGCAATAGCCGATTCTGGAATTAGCAAAGAGCGATTCCAAACCATTGGTGCCGCCTTACAACAAGATAAAACATTGCAACAGCGTTTCCAGTCATTAATGATGGATGCTACAAAGCAATAGTAATGTCGCTTATTTGAAAGAATTTGGATAATTCCAATCTTTTTAAATTTTATTTAAAAACCGCAACCTTTATAAGTTGCGGTTTTTTTGTGGTGCATTTCAAATACCAAGGCTAAAACAAATTTATTATCTTTCTCGCAAATAATTTGAAAGTATGGATACTATCTCTACCATCATCCTTGCCGGGTCGCTTATTGTTATTATGCTGGGGATGGGACTTACCTTGCAGGCTGCAGATTTTAAAAGAATATTTCGCTATCCAAAAGCTATTTTTATTGGATTGACCAATCAATTGATTCTGTTGCCGCTCATTGGTTTGGGTATTACGTGGATTTTTCCAATGCAGCCCGAAATAGCGATAGGGGTTATGATTTTGGCAGCTTGCCCTGGTGGACCTACTTCGAATTTAATTTCGCATTTGGCAAAAGCAGATTTGGCTCTTTCTGTAACGCTTACGGCCTTCAGCAGTTTGATAACCATTTTAACGATTCCATTTATAGTGAATTTTTCCTTGGAATATTTTTTAGGTGTTGGTCAAGTGGTTGAACTCAACGTACTTTCAACGATAGTTCAAATTTTTGTAATTGTGGTTATACCTATTATTATTGGGATGTTGGTGCGCAGGTACCGCCCAAATTTTGCTGATAGCATGGAAAAACCTGTGCGTATTGCTTCCGGTGCGGTACTGGGGTTGATTATTGTTGGTTTGGTTATTAAGGAAAGGGCAAACTTTGTTACTTATTTTGAACAGGCAGGAATTGCCGCATTGGTGCTGAATGTTGTAACTATGTTATTAGGTTATTTCTCGGCAAAGTTGTTTGGGTTGAGCAAAGAGGCAGCACGCTCCATATCTATAGAATCGGGAATTCAAAATGGAACCTTGGCGATTACAATTGCAGTGGTTTTGCTTCATAATGCTTCCTTTGCAATAGTGCCAGCGGTATATAGTTTGTTAATGTTCTTGACTGGTGGCATTTTAATTTATTGGGTGAATAGGAAAGGTAAATAATTGTTTATACCCTATGAAACCTATCAGCCGTACATTTTTAAAAGATATTTGAATAGCCTACCAGCCACCGCGCTTTATTTTGAATGGATTTATTTTTTGTAAAATCTTTAAAATGCGTGGGTGTCATTAAATTTTACTAGAAATTTACTTGGTAACCATAGGCGCATATTTATGCCTATTTTCATAAATAATCCAAAGGTTTACAGCAAAAAGCGCCAATGCAATTGGCATTCCTGAAAGTTCAACGGTATTGGTCAAAATAATCCCGATCATCACAGGAAAAATAACAACTGCGCCCAATGCCCGTGTTTTGGGAATTATAATAAGAATGCCGCCCAATATCTCTGCAAAACCCACCAGTGGTAGGAGCCAGCCAATGGCCATAAAGGCACTGAAAAGTTTCATCAATTCCTCGGGCATATCTTCTGGCACGGGCATATAATTAAAGAATTTGTTGAGTCCGGCATTGATGAACATTAAGCCGAATAAAAGGCAAACAACGAATAGGATTTTGTTTTTCATCGCTATAATATAAAATTTAGAAAGATAGATATCTAAATTAATAATTTCTGATTATTTTGAAGTTTGCTGATATGTATAAATAAAAGAGCGACCCAAAAAGGGCCGCTCTATTTAAAAGCTTTTTTTTAACCAAATATTAAGCTTTATGATCTTTGAGTGGGTGGGGGCCACTTGGCCAAAGACCGAGGGCAAGATACTAATTATGATTTTCCCTACAATGTAATTTAACCAATAAATTAGTTTTTTAACGTGTTTTGAAAAAAAGCGGCTCGTAAGAGCCGCTGGGAAATGAGGAAATAGAATAGTGTTAATCTTCAGATTCATTCCGTTCCACAGCTATAATGGATCGGGAAGGTACAATATTGGGGGAGTTTTCAAGTAGATCTATTTTTGCGCCAGAATTTGAAAGTAAAATCACCGAAAAATCATTGGGATTCTTAAAGTTATTTTCAGCAACCATCAACTGTTTCAGGTTTTGACAATTGGCTAACTCTACAGGCAATGTTCCGTATAAATCGTTATCAAAAACATTAAAGATTTCTATACTCTTAAGGTTTCCAAGAGATTCTGGGATGGTACCGCTAAGTTGATTACTGCTTAAATGCAGTTGTTTTAGGTTAGAAAGATTTCCCAAAGACTCCGGAATACTTCCACTAACCGCGGTTCCATTGATCGCCAAAATTTCTAGCTGTACAAGGTTACCCAGTTCTGCTGGAATACTTCCTGAAATTGGATTAAAGGAAAGTTCCAGTTTTTTTAGATTTTTTAACTTTCCCAACGATGCGGGCAATGTACCGTTCAGATTATTGAACAGCAAATTGATGCCGATAACCGTATTGTTTTCTACCGTAATTCCATTCCAAGTTTCAACGGGTTCATCCAGATTCCAAGGACTGTTCCATTCTGGCCCATTGGTAGCGGTATATAGATTTAAAAGAACTTGTTTTTCTTGGTTGCTCACTTGCGCCAAAACTATAGACGCCATAAACATACATAAGCTACTTAGAATTACTTTTTTCATGGTTTGGGGCTATTAGGTTGGTTAAAGCAAAGTAAAAGAAAGACAAAAGAAGTTAAAACACAAAATTTTTCGATGAAATACACAAAAAATATTTAACTATTTTGAAATATTTAGTAAGAATTCCCTGCTAACCTCGTGAATTCCGTCAAAAACCCGAATGTCTAAGCGGTTTTGAAAGAGTTCTGTACCTTTTAATTGCTCTTCCGTTTTTCTAGCTTCGGTAATGTATTGATCTTTATTGCCATAGATATAAATAACTTCCGCAGAGGGGTTCAAAAATTCAAAATCTGAAGCTTGCAGTTCCTTTGGAATCCCGCCCGAATGCAGAATTAATTTTTCACATTGAATTTTTCGCTTCGCCACCCATCGGGTTGCAATGGAAACTCCTTGTGAATATCCTAAAACAATAAGATTGGGAAGTGTTCCGAAAATTTCTTTTTCAAAAACCGCATCCACATAATTCAAAATGTTTTGGGTTTCCGCCACGGTATTTTCACGCGTTAGCCAAGAGGCACCAACGTGTTTAAAAGCTTTATCTTGATAGTATTTGGAAGGAGCTTGGGGGGCTATAATGTAATTTTCTTCCGTATTCAATTCTGAAAAATAGTTGATGAAGTATTTGCTTAAATACCCCATGCCATGGAAAACAATCCAAACATTCTTCGTTTTTTCAGTAAGTGAATTAAGTGTGCGGTAGGTATTTGTTGCCTTATAGGAAACCTCTTTTTGGGAGCTCATTTTGTTAACTTCTATTTTGTATTTTTACAAATGTAAACCAATAGGATGAAGTACACCAACGAAGAAGTTTTGGCCCAGTGCAATAATATGTGCCAAAATACACTAATGGAAACTTTAGGGATAGAGTTCACCGAGGTGGGCGATGATTTTTTAATTGCCCGCATGCCCGTAACGCCTAGAGTACATCAACCAGACGGCGTTTTGCACGGCGGGGCCTCAGTAGCGCTGGCTGAAAGTGTTGGCAGCGCTGGCGCATTCATATTTTTAAATTCAAAGGACGTTGTTATCCGTGGAATAGAAATAGCGGCCAATCATGTGAAAAGCGTTCGCGATGGCTATGTTTATGCCCACGCAAGCATTGTTCATAAAGGAAGAACTACCCAACTTTGGCAGATAAAAATTAAAAACGAAGAAGGAGCGCTCGTTTCACTAATAAAACTTACAACGCTTACCTTACCAAAAAGCTAGCAATGGACTTTAACCAAATTATCAAAAAAATTTCACAACACTATAAGGACGAAATGCCTTTTGTGATTTTTTCAATGCCCGAAAGTGAAAATGCAACAGTGCATTTGCAAAGAAATAATCAGCTACATACGGTTGAAAAGCTAACGGATAACGGGTTTGTTTTTGCGCCTTTTGATTATATAGAAACTGTTTTTTTTATACCCGAAAATGATTCTGAAACGTTGCAATGTCAATTGATTACAGAGGATATTGATTTAACTCCAGTTGCTATTTTAAAAGATGTTAAGGCTAGGAACAAATACATAAAGCTGTTTGATAAAACCATTGACGCCATTAAAAAGAAAAGGGCACAAAAAATCGTGATTTCCCGCTACAAGGATTTTGTAATGGAAAACTTTTCAATAGAAATGCTGATAAAGCAATTGTTCTCGGCTTATCCCACTGCTTTTAAATATGTTTGGTACCATCCCAAAACGGGTATTTGGTGCGGCGCTACTCCCGAAACGCTGGTGCAGATTGAAAATGATTTCTTTAAAACAATGGCGATGGCTGGAACGCAGCCGTTCACAAATAAACAACCTGTAATTTGGGGCCCGAAGGAATTGGACGAACAACAATTGGTTACTGATGCTATTACCACAAGCTTACAAAAGGTAACCTCAGTTTTAAAGGTTTCCAACCCGCATGCACATCGCGCGGGATCGTTATTGCACTTGCGCACAGACATTACCGGAATTTTGAAAAATGGCAAAGCTACTTTAACTACTATTGCTGCGGCTGTTCACCCAACCCCCGCTATTTGCGGAAGCCCAAGAAAATCTGCCAAGGATTTTATACTTGAAAATGAAGGGTATGATAGGGAATTTTATACCGGTTTTTTAGGGCCAATTATGGAAAACGGAGCCTCGGCCTCATTACTGGTGAACCTGCGCTGTATGAAGATTGTTGGCAATACGGCCAGACTTTTTATTGGTGGAGGAATAACCATAGGTTCACAACCAAATGAAGAATGGCTGGAAACGCAAAATAAAATGCAGACAATGCTACAAGTATTGAAACCAATGCTGTAATATTTTGGGCTTCTTCGTACCTTTGTAATCCATGAAATTCTCTGATAAAATTCTCTCTCAAACCCTTGTGCAATTATGTTTGGATAAGGAAATTGACCACATAATAATTTCCCCAGGATCCCGTAACGCGCCACTCACTATTGGTTTTGCCGAAAATCCAAATTTTAAATGCTTCAGTATTGTAGATGAGCGTTGCGCAGCATTCTTCGCTTTGGGATTGGCGCAGCAATTAAAAAAACCTACTATTATTATTTGCACTTCCGGCTCGGCTTTGCTTAATTATTACCCAGCCATTGCTGAAGCTTTTTATAGCGATATTCCTTTAGTAGTTATATCTGCAGATAGGCCTGCTGATTATATTGATATTGGCGATGGGCAAACCATCCGTCAACAAAATGTTTTTGAAAACCATATTCTTTATAGCACAAATTGCACGGAAGGGGAAGAATTTCAGATAAAAAATGAGACCGAACTCAACATTGCTTTCAACACGGCAATAGAGTTGAAAGGCCCTGTCCACATCAATATTCCTTTTTCAGAGCCATTATACCATACAGTAGAAAACCAATTGATTTGGCCCCAAAATGTTCCGCCGCGTTTACAGACCGAAACCATAGATGACGATTTAACTCCTTTTATCGAAAAATGGAACAATAGCAAAAGGAAAATGATTCTAGTTGGGGTATTGCCCCCAAATAGTTTGGAAAGGCGTTTTGTAGAACAACTTGCAAAAGATGAAAGCGTGTTGGTTTTAACCGAAGCAACTTCAAATTTGAATGACGATAATTTCATTTCGGCAATTGACCAACTTATTGCGCCCTTGACCGATGAGGATTTCAAAAAATTACAACCGGATATTTTGCTCACTTTCGGTGGAATGGTCGTTTCAAAAAAAATAAAGGCATTTCTTAGAAATTTTCCCCCCAATGAACATTGGCATGTGGATAGCAAAAAAGCATACGATACCTATTTTGTGCTTTCGCAGCATTTCAAAACAACTGCAAACAATTTCTTTACTGAATTTTTTCCGAAGGTATTTGCTGTAAATAGTGAGTATCAAAAGTATTGGTTGAACGTAAAGCATTACAGATTGCAGCGCCACGATGAATATGAAAAGGAAATTCCATATTCCGATTTTATGGTTTTTTGCCAAGTGTTTCATCAGCTTCCACAAAATATACAACTGCAATTGAGCAATAGTGCGACTATCCGCTATGCGCAACTTTTTAATATTCCATCTTCCGCCGAAGTATTTTGCAACCGTGGCACAAGCGGCATTGATGGCAGCACCAGCACAGCTGTGGGTGCGGCAGTCGCTTCAAAATTACCGACCGTTTTTTTAACGGGCGATCTTAGTTTTTTCTATGACAGCAATGCCCTTTGGAACAATTATATTCCGAGGAATTTTAAAGTAATTGTAGTCAATAATGGCGGTGGCGGAATTTTCAGAATACTTCCCGGGCAAAAGGACTCAAAACTTTTCGATACTTATTTTGAAACGAAGCATAATTTAAGCGCGAAACAACTTTCGGAAATGTATGGTTTCAATTATCAGTGCGTTATGAATGAGGAAAATTTAGCTGGCATGTTGAAAGATTTTTTCAATATAAACGATGCACCCGCTTTGTTGGAAATAGTTACGCCTTCAACAATAAACGATAAAGTGCTTTTGGATTACTTCAAATTTATTTTATAAAAATCCTTTCCCCCAAATTACGGCGTCGCTAACATTTTGAAATACCCCAAATGGTTTTTTGCAGAATTTTGATTCAAGGGCTGTGTTATTTTGGGCTATATCACTGTAAACAACAATCGCCATTGCTTTTAGTGAAGGCACTTTGTTCAAATATTTATAGTCAATGGGTTTTACTGAGTAGGATTGGACTCTGTTTGAAATATAAACCCAAGGCTTGGTTCCAAGAATGTTAAGTGTTTTAAGCAATACTGAAAATCCATTTTTGTATGAAAATACTATTCCTTCATTTGCTTCAACAATTACAATATTATCATAAAAATAAATCATTCCAATCTCTGTTTCCAACGTTTTTTTTAGTTGGAAATCTGGAGGAAGATTATGTGGAGAAATTTTTTGCATTTCAGGATGAAATTACATTTTAAGTTTGATTTCGATATACGTGTTTGTGATTTTTTTTAACATTAATACAGTACCTTTGCGGCTATGATAAAACTGGGCGAATACAATACTTTGGAAATTCTTCGGGAAACCGAACCGGGTCTATATTTGGGCGATGAAGAGGAAAATGTGGTGCTTTTGCCACACAAGTATAAGCCGGAAGAATATGAAATCGGTGATAAAATTTCCGTCTTCATTTATTTGGATAACGAAGAGCGACCCATTGCCACAACGCTGGATCCTTTTCTACAGCTAAATACATTTGGATATCTGCATTGCAGCGCTGTTACGGAATACGGCGCCTTTATGGATTGGGGCTTGGAAAAACAATTGTTCGTTCCTTTTAAAGAACAGGCACGCCCAATGAAAAAGGGAAATTGGTATATTATCTATCTATATATTGACGAAAAAACAAATAGATTGGTTGGCTCCAGCAAAACAAATCATTTTCTTCAAAATGAAACCTTGACGGTTGAAGCTTTTCAGGAAGTGGATATCTTGGTTACACACCTCACGGAGAAAGGCGCAAATGCAATTATAAACGGGGTTCACAAAGGGCTTATTTATATTGAGGATATTTTTGAAGACATTCGTACCGGCGATAGGATGAAGGCTTTTATAAAGAAAATACGTCCCGACAATAAAATTGATCTTGTGCTCCAAACCCCGGGATATAAAAGCATAGAGCCCAATGCAAACTTTATTAGGGAAGAGATGGAAGCCGCAGGTGGTTTTTTGCCACTACACGATAAATCGGATCCAGACTCAATTAAAAATCTTTTGGGTATGAGCAAGAAAAGTTTTAAAAAGGCAATTGGTACGCTTTACAAAGACAAGCAGATAATAATTAAGGAAGACGGGATTGAACTACTGTGATGGCGTTGTATAAATGCCATAATCTACATAAAACCCGCTGCGCCGTGTAGGACGATGATAATAGGGATAGGAATAGGGCATAAGTTCTGGCCTTAAAAAACCTCGTGCTTCTTTATAAGCAATATTTCTAACGGAAGTGGAACCATCGGCAGTATAGCTGCCATTTCCCCCAAAAACGCCATATTCACTAGGATCCAGCGAAATCTGAATGTTGGATTGTACATAGCTTTCACTTGCAGCCATTGCCTCAAACATACTTACCGGTTCGCGGTAGTTTTCCTTGCTCAGTTTAAAGGACGGAAGTTTGTTGGTATTTTTAGTAGAAAAATGTGAATTGGAAGGTAATGAAACCGACATTAAGCTTTCAATTTCGGGAAGCTTTACCACGTCCAGTTTGAATTTATTGCTTTCAAAATCCAATTGTGCCGAAGCCATCAGCGGAAAGACTAAAAAAAGAAACAGCAATTTTTTCATCGTGACAAAGATAACAAAAGTTAAGCCAACATTATATTGGTTTCTTGTTTCTTGTTTCTGGTTTCTTGTTTAATTGTGGGTTGTTAATTGTTTAATGTTTATTGTTAATTGACTTAAAGGTTTAGTTTATTGGCTGTATTCTTTGGCAGCGCATCCTTGTGGACAGTAACGCTTATGGCTTTTAATCGCATATAGGCTTCACTGAAATAAACATAACCACCATTTGCAACCCGCGCCTCGTCTGTGCCCCAACTGTTTTTTACTTTGTAATATTTGGTGCCGTTTTGATCGCGAAGCAATCCTGTAATGTGCATTAAATGATCATCGGTAGTTGCATAGTTTTCAAACTCGTCTTGGCGGTATTCCTGAGTGATTTTCTTTTCTGGATAAATACCTTGCAATGCCTTTATATTATTTTCCAAATTTTCTGGGATAACCGCTACGCCATCTTTGGAAGAAAATGTTTTTTCGCTAACATCGCAATCCAGCTCTACAGTAAACCCTTTTTCCAGCGCATTGTCTATGGTTGCCATCATCTCCTCTAACGGCACATTATAAAAACTACCGTTGCTCCAATTGTCCGGAATATTCAGTATAAATTGGGAATAAAAGGGTGCGTGTGTAAAACTGCTCATGTTCACGTAATCTGCGGGCTTAATATTGGTCATTGCCAAAAAGGTTTGCGGATTGTATTGCTTCCCGTCATATGTAAAATTTTCAATGTTTTCACCTATATACGCATCTAAGACCCCGCTTATCGCGGTGCGCCATTTTTTGCTTAATTTTCTTCCAGGATTGTCCACATAGGTTTTCAGCATGGCTTCCAATACCGCAACCATTTCAGCGTGATTGTGGGTGTTTTCACCAGCGAATAAACCGCTAAATGCTTCTTCGGGAACCAAACCATTTTTTTCAACGGAATTCATCACATCGTGCGCCAAGCCACCTTCGCTAAACTGCGCTTTTCCCTGACGCATAATATAGTTTTCCGCTTTTAGTGGATAGGTATTTCGCACTTGATACATTTCACTTAGATCAATTTTCTTTCCCGTAAGTCGAATAATTTCGCTTTCCAAAAACGAAATACTGCTAAAACTCCAACAGGTTCCGGTAATACCTTGACTGATAACAGGAGTTGTTTCTAGGTCTGTGATGGTAGTGAATTTGTAGGCTTCTTGGGCAGAGAGGGTAGTTGTTAAAAGTATACCGAAGAAGAAAAGGAATTTTTTCATATTGAATGTCGGGTCGAGCGCAGTCGAGGCCTCTTTAAAGTTATGATTTCATATATTTACGCTAAAATAACAATTATGTCTTCACCCAACTGGAAAACTGCCAAAGAATATACCGATATCACCTATAAAAAATCAAATAGCGTGGCACGAATCGCTTTCAATAGGCCCGATGTGCGGAACGCTTTTCGCCCGAAAACCACTGCCGAATTGCTGGATGCCTTTCACGATGCGCAGGAAGATACTTCCATTGGAGTGGTGTTGCTTTCCGCGGAAGGGCCTTCATCAAAAGATGGGGTTTATAGTTTTTGCAGTGGCGGCGACCAAAAGGCGCGTGGCCACCAGGGCTATGTGGGCGATGATGGCTATCACCGGTTGAATATTCTGGATGTGCAACGAATGATTCGCTTTATGCCGAAAGCTGTTATCTGCGTAGTTCCCGGCTGGGCTGTGGGTGGCGGACACAGCTTGCATGTGGTTTGCGATTTAACCTTGGCAAGCAAAGAACACGCGATTTTCAAACAAACAGATGCAGATGTAACTAGTTTTGACGGCGGCTACGGAAGTGCCTATTTGGCAAAAATGGTAGGGCAGAAAAGGGCGCGTGAAATCTTTTTCCTCGGAAGAAATTATTCGGCTCAGGAAGCTTTTGAAATGGGAATGGTAAATGCCGTGGTTCCACACGATGAATTGGAAGACACCGCTTTTGAATGGGCGCAGGAAATTCTTGCGAAATCGCCGACTTCCATTAAAATGCTAAAATTCGCAATGAACCTTACCGACGACGGGATGGTGGGGCAACAGGTTTTCGCGGGAGAAGCTACGAGGCTTGCTTACATGACGGACGAGGCTAAGGAAGGGCGCGACGCCTTTCTGGAAAAACGCAAGCCGAATTTTCAGAAGAAGTGGCTGCCTTAGTTCAATTAATAATTAATAATTAATAATTAGTAATGAACAATTATCAATAAACAATAACACTGAATAAAACCTACAGCCAAAAAAGTTAATTTTCTTTAGCAATTTCACTTTCCACCAATTGCTTTTGCACCCAAGCCATAGCTTCGCTTAGGGTTTCGAATATTGCAAAATTCTTTTTGTAGAACATGCTTTCCAAATGGGCGTTTGATTTTGACATCTCGGTTTTGGCAACTATGGCCATGGCAACGAGGTTGTGTATTTTTGAGGTTTCAAGATAGGTGAGGGGATCTACGGAATAGTTAAAGTGTCTGTTTGAAATATAAACCAATTTCTTATGGCTGAAATGCTTGTCCAACACTTCCCGTAGTTTTTCGTTGTGCTCGGGAGTAATGTTAACGCCTTCCTTTATTTGGTTCACGAGGAAATTATCAAAAATGAATACTTCGGAATCTTTGAAGTTATAGTAATGGAAAATACTCATAGCTTAATTATTTGGTTGTTTAAAGATACTCAAGTTTTAAAATAATCTCAGTAAATAGTATTTTTTACTTAAAAGAATTTAGCAAACGAAGGGCATCCATGGAAGAAACCATTACACAGAACAATAGGTGTGATGGGTGAGGTTTGAGTGCCTTACTGTTATGTGGTCCCTCTTTATTCGGGATGACAAATTTATGGGTTGTGTGTTGTGTGTTGTGTGTTGTGGGTTTGAGCGTGCCTGAATAAGGTTGCCTTTTTTCTGGTTAATAATTTATTTTATATTTTGGTTTATGCTGACTAGTTAAACCATCAACATAAGTTTCAAATTCTGTTGGTTTCATTTTATTTAGTGAACCGTGGGGTCTTTCA
>JAUYGY010000016.1 GCA_030690315.1 Aequorivita sp. | reverse complement strand
GTGGGGTGGTCTTCGGCTTATTATGGACGCACTATTTTAAATGCCCGTAGGAAAAATATAACAGATGTTAGCGAAATTTCTGAAAACGCCTTTTCACCTGTCTTTACCTATTTGAACGCCAATGTTGATGACGATTATAATTGTCAGGGCGGAGCATATATTGGAAAGGCCATGGAAACAATGGTCGAAATGGGCACGCCTTTTTTTAAGGATTACGACGTGCTTTGTGATACCGCAATTCCTGATAAGTTATTGGAATTGGCCAAGGATAATAGGATTAAGGATTTCACAAGGCTTTACGGAAGTGAAGAACCCGTAGATGTTAAAATTGAATCTATAAAACGTTCCTTATTAAATGGCAATCCAGTAATTATCGGTTTCATGGTGCAGAATTCATTTTATGCAGCCAAGAATGTTTTTGAACCAGATGGAGGCGAATTTTCTGGAGGTCATGCCATGTGTGTTGTTGGTTATGACGACGATAAATATGGAGGTTCTTTCGAAATTGTGAACAGTTGGGGTGAAGATTGGGGTAATGAAGGCTTAATCTGGGTGCGATACAATCACTTTGCCGAGTTTACTCGTTATGCCTTTGAAATGGTTCCACAAACCACCATTATAAAAAAAGAAAAAAAAGAAATCTCGGGAAAGTTGGATTTGAAGCTGTATGATGGCTCAATGATGGAAGTAACCCAGGAAAAAGGGAATTACAATAAATCGGTTTTGGGATGGCAGGATGTAGTAGTTGATGAAGCTGTGCAAAGCATTGGCGATTATGCAACCAAAGTGGCATTCCCTGCAGGTACCCGTTACCGTATGTATGCTGAAGTGGACAAACCAGCCTATGTATATGTAATTGGTGCCGACAGTAATGGCGAGAATGGGGTACTGTTTCCCCACAAGGAAGATATTAGCCCATATATAGCTTATGAAAATACTTCGGTACTGGTTCCGGGTGAAAAATATTGGTTCCGCCTAAACAGCGATGTGGCTTCAGATTATTCTATAGTTATTTTTTCTGAAAACAAAATAGACATTAATGAAGTCAAGCAACGAATGGATACTATGGACGGTGAATTGTTGGATAAACTTTATATCATCTTTAAAGATGAACTTATAAATAAGGAAAGCATTAGTCTGAGCAAAGACAAAATGGGCTTTTCAGCTAAATATGAACAAGGCAGCATGGCAATGATGGTCCTGGATATAAAGCGCAGTTAAGTTGCGTTCATGCTATTTATTGGTAGTACTGGCCTTTTATAGCACCGTTGGATGTGTCTGCCAAAAAAATATCGTAGGTGCCGAAATAAATGCTTCAAGCTCTGGTATTTCCAAAATTGAAGGTTTCCTAATGGAACCTACCTTCACCTTGGTTTCTTCTTCCTCTGAAATTAGTGTTTATTTAATAGAAAACAGTTTAATTGAAGGTTCTACGGATGAATATTCAAACAAATTAGTGTTTCAGAAAAAACTGGAAAAGGAAATAGCGAGCAAATTTGTAAAGGATGTTTTAAGTGATACTTCATACGAGTGGTCATTATATAAAGACCAACAACCTTCCTTTTCTCCCATCAAACAGATTATTTTAAAGAATTCTTCGGGCCAACTCAATTTAATGTATGATCCCAAGGATCACCTTTTGGGCTTTATCAATTTGGAAGGACAACAGATAGTGCCAGTAACAAAAAAATTTCATCAAATTTTAATTAATCTATAGATCAATATGAAAAAATTATTACTTTTTTTTAGTGTTTGTTTAGGGGCGTATCAATGCTTTCAAGCCCAAGAGTTAAAAATGTGTGGGTATCAAGGCTACCAAACCGTTGAAGAAGTAACCTCTGCCTGCAATCTGCAAGGCGCAACCGCTTCTATCAACGATACAAGAGAAGCTACGATAGTGGTAGATAATATTCTGGACAAGGTTGGCCTGTTTCGAAATTTCCTGATCGAGGAATGTGAAAACATCAACAATGCCCTTGCGGTGACAATGCCCTTGGAAGGGGGCGACATAGACCGGTATATTTTATACGACAAAGCTTTTTTCACAAAAGTATCTGCCTCTACAGGCACCGATTGGGGTTTGACCAGCATTTTGGCCCACGAAGTTGGGCATCACCTTAATGGACATACACTAAAAGGCGGGGGTAGTAATCACAAAGTAGAATTGCAGGCCGATGAATTTTCAGGCTTTGTATTAGCCCGTATGGGTTGCAGTCTGGCTGATGCCCAAAGTGCAGTAAGCAAGCTATTGCCAGATGAAGCTTCAGCCACACACCCCGCAAAACAGGACAGGTTAAACGCCATTGAAGTTGGATGGAACCGTGGCAATGGCAAAACCATTGTGGTCAAGAAAATTGAAGAAGTTGAAAACCCAAATGAAATTACCGCCCAACAAGTAATTGCGAATTATCTGGATGCTATTGGGGGACAGGAAAAGATAATGGAGATAAAGACGCTTTTTAAGAACGAAACCATGACAATGAAAATGAAAGCGAGCGGAATAAAGATAGATTCTAAAACCAATAGAGAGTTGCTTTATGCATCGCCTAAAAATCAATATAGTGAAGTAAAGGTTTCTGGCATAAATATGTATTTTCTTATACTCAATAATAAATTCTATCAAAAAGACAAGCCAAAATCCTCATGGGTTTTAAAACCAGATGTTAATGTTAGCGCTAATGAAGGAAATGGAATTAGCTATATTTACGAATTCGGGGTTTTAACTAATAATCTTAGCATGAAATATTTGGGTATAAAAGAGATTAACAATAAAGAATGCTATGCAATTGAGTTTCCCAGTTTTGAACTTAAAAGAGATAATTCAGGGGTGTTGAATTACCAATGGACCAAATACTATGAAGTAAGTACTGGACTCTTATATTATGAAGAGTCGGTTCTAAGTTCACCAAGTAATAATCAAAGTACTACTTCCAAAACAATTTATACTGATTACCGCCCGGTGAATGGGGTGCTATTTTCCTTTAAACAAGATATGGCAATGCTTACGTCAGTGGCTGGAAATGAAACGCCTTCAACAACTGTTACCGAATATTCAGAAATAAAAGTAAACCCAACAATCGACCCTGCCCTTTTTAACGTAAACTGATAGAACCAATATGAAAACCGAATTACTTTGTTTATTTATATTGGCCGTAATATATCCAACCTTGGCACAAGAACTTAAGATGTGCGGGTATCAAGGTTATCAGACCGTTGAAGAAGTTACTTCTGCATGTGATTTGCAAGGCGCTACCACCTCTACTGACAGTTCTCAAGATGCCGAAATTGTAGTAGACAATATCTTGGATAAGGTTGGCCTTTTTAGAAATTTTCTGATTGAAGAATGCGACAACATCAATAACGCCCTGGCGGTAACCAAGCCTTTAGAGGGAGGTGACATTGATCGGTATATTTTGTACGATGAGGCATTTTTTCAGAAAGTATCGGCTTCTACCGGGACTGACTGGGGACTTACAAGTATTTTGGCGCATGAGGTTGGCCACCATCTAAACGGACATACTCTAAAGGGCGGAGGTAGCAATCATAAAGTAGAGTTGCAAGCCGATGAATTCTCAGGCTTTGTGCTAGCACGCATGGGCTGTAGCCTGGCCGATGCCCAAAGTGCGGTAAGTAAATTATTGCCAGATGAAGCTTCACCAACGCATCCTGCAAAACTGGACAGATTGAAGGCTATAGAAATTGGTTGGAACCGGGGCAATGGTAAAACCATTAAGGTTAAAAAAATTGAAGAGGATATTAAAAATGTAGTGATTGAGAATAAGGAAGAGGTAACCGTAATAGACGGGGTAACTGCCGAGCAAGTAATTGCCAATTATCTGGACGCTATTGGCGGGCAGGAGAAAATCATGGAGATAAAAACTTTTTTTCAGAACCAGACCGTTATTTCTCAAACTTTAGGCGCCAAGGGTAAAGACGAAAGCAAACAAAAAAAGGAATTACTTTATGCCACTCCTTCCAAATTACTAGAAATAATAACACCAGATTCTGGTAAACCTATCTATTCATTGACCGCCAACAACAAAGTTTATAGACGATCCAAACCTAAGAAGCCTTGGAAACAAGATCTAACTACAAAGAATAC
Source organism: Aequorivita sp. (assembly GCA_030690315.1). GTDB lineage: Bacteria > Bacteroidota > Bacteroidia > Flavobacteriales > Flavobacteriaceae > Aequorivita. The sequence goes on along the minus strand of JAUYGY010000016.1, from coordinate 45,769 downwards.
TTCTCTGGAGGGCAACGGCATTGGGTATATTCCGGAGTTTGCAGCACTTACCAATAATATAAATATGAAGTTCTTAGGTGCTAAAAAGATAAATGGCAAAGACTGTTTTGCTATTGAGTTTCCAGAAGTAGAAATATTAAGAAATATTATGATCGGGATAGCCACCCAGCGCAGTACTAAATTCTATGAAATAAGTTCAGGGCTTTTATATTATGAGGAATATACATTTCAATTGAAACCCGATGTCAATGATCCTATAGCTAAGCTAGTGGCATACAATTTAACCAGTACTTCAAAAAAGTTCTATTCAGACTATCGGTTGGTTGATGGGGTGATGTTTTCCTTTAAACAGGAAGAATCCATTATTGAAAACAGTTCTTTTGGCAATTATAATACCGAAGCAATTACCGAATATTCAGAAATAAAAGTAAACCCAACCATCAACCCTGAAGATTTTGACCCTACCAAATAGAGCTTATGAAATTGAAACGGAACACTAAATTATTGTTGAAAGATTCGATACTCTGTACGCTCTTTGCCTTTTTTATCATATTTGTGCTATCTTTTTTGGTAATTAATATTTCATTTTTTGATCCATTAAAAAAAGTAGTTAAGGATTTCAGTTTTCTGGATGTGTATTATGCCGAAAATTTTAACCCAACCCATACGGTAAACCAAGATATTGTATTAATAAATATAGAACACCGGGACCGCTTTGAGCTCGCCCAACTATTAAGTGAGGTTCTAAAGGCAGACCCAAAAGTGGTTGGGGTTGACATTATTTTTAAAGACAGGAAAGAAGGTTTTATAGATACGCTGGTGGCTAAAACGCTCCACAATGACAAAGTGATAACTTCATACATTATTGGCAAGGACAGTCTCATTAACAATGATTCACTTTTCTTAAATAAGAAAAATTCGGGTTTCGTAAACTTAAACTTTGAAAATCAAGAATCCGTGGTTCGCGAATTTGCGGGCATTACCCAATTTCAAAATCAAAAGCATTTATCCTTCGCCTCAAAAATTGCCCATAAAGTGCTCGGCAAGAAGGCTTGGGAAGCCTATAGTTACGATGATAAGTTTCATGGAACCACTCCTATAAAATATACAGGCGATTACACTTCTTTTTTGAACTTTGGCTATGAAGAGTTTATGGAAAGCGAAAACAAGGCAATACTTAGAAACAAAATTGTTTTATTAGGATATTTGGGCAGCCCCACCGGAAATATTTATGATGTGGAAGACAAACTTTTTACCCCCCTCAACAAAATAACCGCTGGAAAAAGTGTGCCCGATATGTTTGGGGTGGTAATCCATGCCAATATTATAAATATGCTTCTTAAGAATGATTTAATGTATCGGGTTCCAAACTTTTGGATTGGCGTATTCAGTTTCATATGTACCTTTTTTACCATTATGTATTTTCTGTGGTTGGGAAAGCGTAAAAAAATTACAGAAAGCACCGTAAAGAAAATTGTTCTTTTTTTATTTACAGTTATCCTAACAGGCTTGGCCTTATGGCTTTTTAAAATGGGTATTATCCTAAAAGTGGTTCCAATTATTGGTATAACTCTAATAGGTAGCAGCTACATTAGCTATTACAAGCATTTAATTGATTATATAAAAACAAAAATGCCATGGGAAAGTTATTTTCGTTAAAAACCGCTATACTACTTATTCTATTGTTTTTTTATACCCTTGGAGCTTCGGCTCAGGACAATTTAATGGTATTTAAAGTTGAAGGTACTCCAGTTTTAAAAATGGGCAAAACCACAAAATCGCTTTCCAAAGGCTCTCCCATTATTGCAAATTCAATAGTCACTGTAAAAGACAATGATAAGTTGTTGTTAATAAATGATGCAGGATATTGTTTCGAGATCAAAGAGACCGGAGACTATTCCTTTTCTGCTATAAAGAAAATCCCTGCCTCAGTGGACAATTCCTCATTCACCAAAAAATATTTGAGCTATGTTTGGAACCAGTTCGCTAAAAACACCTCCAACCCTTCTAAGACGGGCGTTGTATATAGAAACGACAATCTAATTCTTTTGCAACCCTCAGACAGTGTGAAGATTTATTTTCCAGAAATAAAATTTGTATGGAACCTCGATTCCGAAGAAAAATATTTCTTTTTGAAAGAAATGGAAACTGGCCACACGGTAAAATTTGGAGTTATGGGGAAAAACCTTACGCTTTTTGTTGACGACCAATTATTAAAGAAAGGAAAAATTTATCAATGGGCTGTTTCGGAAACCAAATTTCCAGATATGGAAGCATTGACATTCTACAATTTTTCGTTGCTTTCCAATGAGGAATTTAAGGCATTGGAACCAGACATAGATTTGTTCAAAAAAGATTTACTATCAATGGGCTTTACAGCTTCGGAAATAAAAATAATGCTGTGCAACGATTATAAAATTTGTTATTAATTGCTGAAAAAGTAAACTATGAAAAGATTGGTTTTTTTACTTATAAATTGCTTTTTAATGCAGTTTAGCTATTCCCAAAACTACCAAACAGTAGAAGAAGTAGACAATATTTGCTCCCAACTGGGTTTTGCCAGTGATGAGGATGCGCAATTGGCAGTAGACCGCATTTTAAAGCAAATTGGTTTGCCCAGCAAGGGATTTACCCTTAAAAGCTGTCCGAACATCAATAATGCGGTTGCCAAAAATATTAAGGGCAGTAACGGGAAGTACCATCGCTACATATTGTACGATAATCAATTTATGAGTAGGATTGAAAACAGCGCAAATACAGATTGGTCTGCCATAAGTATTTTGGCCCATGAAATTGGCCACCATTTAATTGGCCATGCATTAAACAATGAAGGAAGTAACCATACGTACGAGTTGGAAGCCGATTATTGGTCTGGGTGGGCTTTGGCCAAATTAGGTGCTTCTCTAACGGAGGCACAAAGTGCTATACAATCATTGCGATATGAGAAAGCTACTTCCACGCATCCTGCAAAAAAAGATCGTTTACTTGAGATTGAAAAAGGATGGGATGATGGCGGAGGAATAACCAATCAAATGGAGTTAGGAATATATTCACAAGCGCAATTAGAATCTAAAGGATTCCGTTTTTCAGGGGAAAATCGAGAAATGGTTACCATAAATGGCGAGTATGGACCAGTTAAAATAGAGGCGTTTATTGGTAGTGAATCAACTACAGATGACTTTACGTACAAAAAGGAAAAATTAGATTTATCAAATTACAAAGGGGGCTTCATTAAAAATGGATTTTTAAATGGCTTAGTTTTGTTAGAGGCCAATGGGACACAAAAAATAGAGAAACAGAATATTCTGTTATATTTTGTCAACGGAAAAGTAGCTTATCCTTACATTGATACTTATATTGATGGTTCAAATCCCTCTAATTTCTTAGGAGTACAAGAAGGAAATGTCTCTTATGGTTGTATTTATATAGGTAATTGGAGTAATGAAAATCAAGGTATTTGTAAGGAATTGAAGCAAATTTATGGTGATGATATATTCTCCAACAATTTTATAATTAATTTAGGAAATGGTACTATTGATAGAAAGCTAGTGGAAGCTGAATTTAAAGATTTTGTAAAAAGCAACAACCGGATACCATCTGAGAGTTGGCATAAAAAATAAAATTATGAAAAATCTCTATTTACTGTTATTGATTATTACACAGGTAGTTAGCGCCCAAAACTACCAATCCATCGAAGAGATAGACACCGCCTGTACCCAATTAGGCTTTATGGGCGATGAAGAAGCTGAAGATGCCGTAGATAAAATTCTTTCCCAAATTGGCTTATTTCGAAATTTTACTATCCAGGAATGTCCCGATATTAATAATGCGGTAGCCAAGAATATTGATGTGGGCGATGGTAAAAAAGCACGCTATATTTTATACGATAATAAATTTTTTGATAAGATTTCAGACAAAGCCTCAAACGATTGGGCGGCCACAAGTATTTTGGCACACGAGATTGGGCACCATTTAAACGGACATTCGCTAAATAACGAGGGCAGTAATCACCAATGGGAGTTAGAGGCCGATGAGTTTTCTGGATTTGTATTGGCAAGAATGGGAAGTTCATTAGAAGATGCACAAAGCGCTATAAAAACCCTAAAAAGGGAAGAAGCAACCCGTACGCATCCGGCTAAAGCAGATCGGCTGAATGCAATAGCAAAAGGTTGGAGTCGTGGCAGCGGGAAAACCATAACTGTTCAGGAAGTAAATCTGGAAGAGATTACAGTCGTTGAAGATGAACCTATAGAGGAAGAAGTAAGTAAAGTAGCCGCCCAGAAGGTTATAGCTAATTGTTTGGAAGCTATTGGCGGGCAAGAGAATATTTTAAAGATAAAATCTCTTTATCAAGAATTAAATTACAATATGTCGTCTGAAGTGAATGGCACGCCATACAATACAACTATGGATATGAAAATATCAATGATTACACCTAATAACTTCATTACTGAAACTGCAATGAGTGGAAAACCATACTATTCATTGAAGATAGATGGTAAAATGTACTCAAAGACAAAGAAAAACGAGGCATGGAAGTTTTTGTCATTCAATAATGCTGAGGAAAGTCAACCTAGTTTTATTTGGGAATATAGCATGTTATTAAATAATCAGGAATTAGAGTATCTGGGAAGAGAGACTGTAAGTGGTGTGGAATGTCATGTAATTCAATTACCAGATTTTAATATTGATATGGATCAGGATCTATTTAGGATGAAATCTGACACAGAGCGTATAAATTATTATAACGTTGAAACCGGATTATTACAGTTCGGAAAAACCATCACCCACTCATTTATTGATTATAAGGAGAACACCGAATATTTAAAAGATACAGAGACCACAAGCGAATTAATTACAACCTATTCAGACTACCGCGAAGTAGATGGTGTGCTATTTGCTTTTAATCACGAAATGAAAACAACAACAGGCCCAAATGTAACCACAATTATAATGAAATATAAATCAATGCTAGCCAATCCGGAAATTAACCCAAAAGACTATAAAGTAAAAGATTAATTTAGCGTATGAACTACAGAGAAACTATCTACAATATAGAAACTAAAAACGCCAAGCGTTTGGATATTCTAATGTTTATAATCATATTGATTTTTTCAATTATATTTTCAACAACTATTTTTTCCCAAAACTACCAAACCGTAGAAGAAGTAGACAACATTTGCTCCCAACTTGGATTTGCTAGTGATGAAGAAGCACAAATAGCCGTTGATAAGATATTAAATGAAAGGTTCCCTTCTTAGGTTTAATAACTTTATCGAATCGGAAGCTATTATTTTAAAATAAAATGAACCTTACCAAAAAAGAAAAAAAATTCTGGCAGCGACATTTTCGAATTGAAAAGTTGCAGGATATCCCCACAGAAATGACGGGATTTTCATCAATTGATGGAGATGCTGATGATGAGCTAATGTTTTATTTCGCCAAAAGAGTATCTATCCCTGAAATGTATTTGAAGTGCACTTTGGTAACTGATGAAGGGGTTAGCCACATAAGTAAAATCAAGCACCTAAAAGAACTATCGCTAATTGATCATAGAAATGTGACCAAAGCAAGTATCCCTTATATTAACCAAATGCAGCATTTGGAAACTTTGAACATCCTAAAAACGGAAATCACTTTGTCTGATTTGTGTGAAAACTTAAACAACCAAAACCTAAAGATAGTCTTTGTTTCTTCGGAAGAAAACGAAGAAAACATTGATGGGAAAGCCTTTCTTTTAAAGGAAAGAATGCCAAAATGCGACATTTATTTAGATACATATTATATAACCGACGCTTTCGGTAATGCCGAAAAGCCGATATTTTAGTATACACTCATCACCCTGTCTTGTATGACAATATCAGGATTTATTCTTTAACCTGTATAGTTATTTTAGTACGGGTCATTCACCATTCCCTCATCACCCTATAACCAACCATAGTTAAGCCCTAAAATGTCCGGGTCTAGTCCGGGTCTAGTCCGGGTCTACTTCGGGTTAAGTCCAGGCACGGTCCGAATAAAATTTGGAAAAAATATAAAAATGAAATAATTTGTGGATAATTACGCTCCCCATACATTTCGTTGGGCTCAAGACAGCTGCCTGAGCTTAAAACATTTGCAATATACATTATAACGAACCGGAAGTCAAGTAGATAACTTAATTTATACCCGTTTAAAATAACTGTTCTCACCTCAATAACATACATCTAAGGCCCTAAAACCTACAGAATATAGCCTATTTAAGGTCAGGTTTGCCATAGCCTTCATGAATATCCCCCTAACCCACTTCGAAGGGTGACCGATTCTGCTTTAAATTAACTTTTAGTATTTTCGTATGTCTTATGTCTTATGTCTTATGTCTTATGTCTTATGTCTTATGTCTTATGTCTTATGTCTTATGTCTTATGTCTTATGTCTTATGTCATAACTCATACTTAGGTCTTAGGTCTTAGGTCTATACTGTGAAATCAATTATCTAAACCACAAAACAATCGAAGAATTTTTTAGGGAATGTGTTTCATAAGGCTTTTTGAAATATGAAGTATCGATTAAATTTGCTAATTTGCACTTACAATTTAACCCACATCATGACAGATCCAAAAAGACTCTTCGACTTCCCATATTATCAATTGGAAAAATACCCACAAGCAAAATCACTTAATACCAAGTACAGTGGCAAATGGGAAGCAACTTCCACACAGGAATATATAGATAAGGCCAATGCAATAAGTAGAGCCTTAATTGCTATGGGCGTAAACCCCAACGATAAAGTGGCGCTAATTTCAACCAACAACCGCACCGAGTGGAACATTTGCGATATAGGCATCATGCAAACCGGCGCGCAGGATGTGCCCATTTACCCCACAATTTCAGAGAGTGAATACGAATATGTCCTCAACCACAGTGAATCCATGTATTGCTTTGTTTCAGACAAAGAGGTTTACGATAAAGTAATGGCTATTAAAGCCAACGTTCCCTCCCTAAAAGAAGTTTACACCTTTGATGAAATTGAAGGCGCTAAAAACTGGAGCGAAGTTTTGGAAAAAGGAAAGGACGAAAGCAACCAAGGCGAATTGGATAAAAGAATGGAAGCAATTCACGAGGACGATTTAGCAACCTTAATATATACCTCTGGTACAACCGGAAGACCTAAAGGCGTGATGCTTTCACATAAAAATATTGCCACTAACGCTAAATTCAGTGCAGAGAGATTGCCTATTGACTTGGGAAAATCTTCCGCATTGAGCTTTTTGCCCGTCTGTCATATTTACGAACGGATGTTGCATTATATGTATCAATATTGTGGAGTGGAAATATATTTTGCAGAATCGCTCGAAACCATTAGTGATAACCTAAAAGAGGTAAAACCGGAAGTAATGACGGCAGTACCGCGGCTTTTGGAAAAGGTATATGATAAAATTTACGCCAAAGGTGGAGAACTTACAGGCATCAAGAAAAATCTGTTCTTTTGGGCGGTAGATCTCGGCCTAAAATATGAACCCTATGGCGAAAACGGCTGGTGGTACGAAACCCAACTTAAATTGGCGAACAAACTTATTTTCAGCAAATGGCGGGAAGCGCTTGGCGGAAACTTAAAGGCAATTGCATCGGGCAGTGCTCCATTACAGCCACGTTTGGCAAGGGTTTTTAATGCTGCACAAATTCCGGTAATGGAAGGCTACGGGCTAACCGAAACCTCGCCCGTTGTTTCGGTGAACGATATGCGTAACAAAGGTTTTAAAATTGGAACTGTTGGAAAACCTTTAAGAGAAACCGAAGTTAAAATTGCAGAAGATGGCGAGATTTTGGTAAAAGGTCCCCAAGTAATGATTGGCTATTACAAAAACCAGGAACAGACCGACGAAGTATTGAAGGATGGCTATTTCCACACGGGTGATATCGGCGAAATTGACAGTGAGGGATTTTTAAAAATAACCGATCGCAAAAAAGAAATGTTCAAAACCAGCGGCGGTAAATATGTAGCACCGCAAGTAATTGAAAACGTAATGAAACAATCGCGTTTCATCGAACAGATGATGGTTATTGGCGAAGGTGAAAAAATGCCGGCAGCCCTAATACAACCTGACTTTGGATTTATTAAAGAATGGGGAAGCATAAAAGGGCGCAACCTCCCTTCCGATCCGAAAGAAATTATAAAAAATCAAGATGTGATAGACCGCATCCAAAAAGAAGTGGATTTTTACAACGAAGGTTTCGGCCATTGGGAAAAAGTGAAAAAATTCGAACTTACCCCCGAAGTGTGGACCATTGAAGGCGGGCAGTTAACCCCAACAATGAAAATGAAACGGAAGATTATTAAGGAGCAGTATAAGGATTTGTACAATAAGATTTATGAACATGCTAATTAATTTTTGAAAATTGAATTATGAAATTTCACTTAAAGACTTTGTTTAAAATTGCGGTTTTTTTATGCTTCATTTTTATTTCATCAACATCGTTGAAGGCACAGTCTTGTTTGCCGAATGGGATAACATTTTTAAATCAGGAATCAATCGATGATTTTTCTATAAACTATCCTGGATGTACTATTATTGAAGGTAGCGTAACCATATCTGATTTAAACGATAATATAACAAATTTAAACGGACTTTTACAAATAACAGAAATAGGAGGATACTTAGAAATTCAAGATTCGAATGAAATAACTGACTTGACGGGCTTAGATAATTTACAAGGAATTGAAAGTTTGTTCATTGGAGGAAATAATGGATTAATCAGTTTACATGGATTGGAAAGTCTTTCCACTTTAGGCGATATTTTGCAAATAAATGACAATAACAATCTTGTAACTATTTCTGCTTTAACTAATCTTACTTCCTTAAACAAAATAAACATACAATATAATGCTGTGTTACCTTCATTGAATGGTCTTGAAAACGTAAGTAGCGTTTCTGAAATATTTATATCATCCAATAATTCATTGGAAAATTTAAATGGTTTGGAAGGTGTGGAAAATCTAGCGTCTAGTATAGATATTTTATTTAATCCCTTAATCCAAAACCTATATGGGTTACATAATTTGGAATCTGTTGGCAGTCATTTATCAATTACTCAAAATCAATCATTGACATCTTTGATAGGACTTGAAGGATTATCAACAATCAGTGGAGCTAATGAACCATTTATGGGTTTACGTATTACATCAAATCCACAGCTTATCAATATTAATAGTTTGTCTAATCTCACATCAATAAATGAAACATTACTTATCGCTGATAATGATCAATTAGTCAATATAGAAGGAGTCCGAAATATTGATGCAACAACTATAGCCGACTTAAGAATTTATAATAATAATATACTTTCAAATTGCGCCGTTACCAGTGTGTGTGATTACCTTGACATTGAGCCAAATATTGTCGAAATTCATGATAATATGGCCGGCTGCAATACTGAAGGAGAAGTCCAAACCATTTGTGATAACTTAGGGGTTGAAGAAATCACCAACGAAAATTCCTTAAAAATCTACCCAAACCCAACTAGCAACACTTTTAAAATTTCAGGTTTAAAAGATGGCATTGTTGAAATCATTGACAGCCAGGGTAGAACCGTTAAGCAAATGGCTTCAAATGAAAACAATTATTCAATTTCTGAATTATCATCAGGAATCTATTTTGTAAAAATTACTTCAGAAAAAACTTCCATTACAAAACAGCTAATCAAAACCTAGAAATGAACTGGTTTCTCCTAATAATAGCTGGCTTGTTCGAAGTAGCTTTCGCTACCTGTTTGGGCAAAGTAAAAGAAACTTCTGGCTGGGATTCAAAATTGTGGTTTGGCGGATTTTTGGTCTGTCTTTTTATCAGTATGTTTTTATTAATAAAAGCCACAAAAACACTTCCAATTGGTACGGCTTATGCAGTCTGGACAGGCATTGGCGCGGTCGGCACTGTTTTGGTCGGTATTTTCTATTTTAACGAACCCGCTACTTTTTGGCGCGTATTCTTTCTTTCCACATTAATTTTTTCAATCGTAGGCTTAAAGTTTGTAACCAATTAAAGTTCCGTTAAACCAATCACAATTCTTCCCGAAGCTTGGTTGATTTCTTATCTTTAAAAGAAAATTATGAGAAATGAAGACCATTTGGACCATCGGCCATTCTACCCGCGCGTTAAACGAATTTTTGAAGTTACTGGACTCCTTTAATATAAAAATACTTGTAGATGTTCGCCATTATCCCGGATCGCGAAAATTTCCGCAGTACAATAAAGATAGTTTGCAATCGTCCCTCCCAGAAAACGGTATCGAATACATCCATTTAGTCGATTTGGGCGGGCGCAGAAAACCGGAACCCGATTCGAAAAACAGTGCCTGGCGCCTCGACTCGTTTAAAGGATATGCAGATTATATGGAAACGACACAGTTTCAGAAATCCTTAAAAATACTCAAAGAACACGCTTCAGAAAAACCCACCGCCATTATGTGTGCCGAGGCGGTGTGGTGGAGCTGCCACCGCTCCCTTATTTCTGATATTTTGAAAGTGGATGGTTGGACGGTTCAGCATATTATGGCAGAAAATAAGGCAACCGAGCATCCTTATAAGGCTCCAGCTAATATTATTGATGGAAAATTGAATTATTCGGTGGGAGACAAAGCGTAATTTGTTTTAAATTTACTATGCGCGCATAATATATTTTTATATCTTTGATATTCCACTTTTTCAGAAACTTCAATGCAGGAAAAACATAAAGAAAAAACAATAGATTATATATTACGCTCTACTTGGATGAGTGTAACCAAAATGTATAACGAAGAAGCAGGGAAAAAAGGAAGCACCATGGCTACGGGCTTTGCACTAATAAGCATAGACCCCGAAGTAGGAACCCCTTCCACAGCACTCGGGCCAAAAATGGGAATGGAAGCCACCAGTCTTTCCCGAACCTTAAATTCAATGGAAGAAAAAGGGTTGATCGAGCGAAGAAAAAACCCTGTCGATGGCCGGGGGGTGTTGATTCATTTAACCCCATTTGGAATAGAAATGCGCGACTTTTCAAAGAGCGTAGTGCTTGGATTTGATGAAGCCGTTCAAAAAAACGTTTCCGCCGAAGAACTCCAAACCTTTAGAAAGGTAGCAAACACGATCAACGAGTTGATCAATTCAAAGAAAATATACGAGTCTGAATGAAAAAAATCAAAATTCATAATTCATAATTAAAAAATATGTCAAACAGAAGAATTAACAAAGTAGCGGTAATCGGTTCCGGAATTATGGGAAGCGGTATTGCCTGCCATTTCGCCAATATTGGAGTGGAAGTGCTATTGCTGGACATTGTTCCCCGCGAGCTTACAGATGATGAAAAGAAAAAGGGACTCACCCTTGAAGACAAAGTAGTTCGAAATAGAATTGTGGACGGCGATCTCCAGAAAGCCATAAAAAGCAACCCTGCCCCACTCTACCACAAAGATTTTGCAAAACGCATTGCTACCGGAAATTTAGAAGACGATATTTCAAAAGTTAATACTGCCGATTGGATCATTGAAGTGGTGATAGAAAGATTGGATATCAAAAAACAGGTTTTTGAAAACTTAGACAAACACAGAAAACCGGGGACGCTTATCACTTCAAATACTTCGGGTATTCCCATAAAATTTATGAGCGAAGGTCGTAGCGAAGATTTTCAGAAACACTTCTGCGGGACGCACTTTTTCAACCCGCCCCGTTATTTAAAACTTTTTGAAATCATTCCCGGACCAAATACTTCAAAAGAAGTTTTAGATTTCTTGAATGGTTATGGCGAAAAATTCCTCGGAAAAACTTCCGTGGTTGCAAAAGATACGCCCGCATTTATAGGAAACAGAATTGGAATCTTCGGTATTCAAAGTCTTTTTCACCAAGTAAAGGAAATGGGACTTACTGTTGAGGAAGTTGATAAATTGACGGGGCCAGTAATCGGCCGACCAAAATCCGCAACCTTTAGAACCGTTGATGTTGTTGGATTGGACACTTTGGTTCATGTTTCCAAAGGCATTTATGACAATGTTCCCGAAGATGAAGAACACGGTATTTTCCAAATCCCTGGTTTCATCGATACAATGATGGAAAAGAAATGGTTGGGAAGCAAAAGTGAACAGGGTTTTTATAAAAAGGTAAAAAATGACGACGGTAGCAGTGAAATTCTAACGCTGGATTTAGATTCTTTGGAATATAGAAAAAGCAAAAAAGCTTCATTTGATACACTTGAAAAAACTAAGTCGGTTGATAAAGTTACCGACCGATTCCCAATTCTTATAAAAGGTGAAGACAAAGCTGGCGAGTTCTACCGAAAAAATTTCGGGGCGATGTTCGCCTACGTTTCAAAAAGAATTCCCGAAATAACCGACGAGCTTTACAAGATTGATGATGCAATGAAAGCGGGTTTCGGCTGGGATAATGGTCCCTTCGAAATTTGGGATGCAGTTGGGGTTAAAAAAGGAATAGAATTACTAAAAGATTTAGGCAAAGAACCAGCCGGTTGGGTAAACGAAATGCTTGAGGCCGGTATTGATTCTTTCTATACTATAAAAGAAGGAAATACATATTACTACGATATTCCGCAGAAAAAACATGTAAAAGTTCCCGGACAGGATTCATTTATAATTCTGGACAACATCCGCAAAACTTCCGAAGTATTTAAAAATAACGGAGTTGTAGTTGAAGATTTAGGCGATGGAATTTTGAATGTGGAATTCATCAGTAAAATGAATTCTATTGGCGGCGATGTTTTGGCCGGAATCAACAAAGCCATTGACATTGCTGAAAAGGATTTTGACGGATTGGTAATTGCCAACAACGGGAAAAACTTCTCCGTTGGCGCCAATATTGGAATGATTTTTATGATGGCCGTTGAGCAGGAATATGATGAATTGAATGCCGCAGTAAAATATTTTCAGGATACCAGTATGCGCATCCGCTACTCTTCCATTCCCGTTGTGGTTGCACCGCACGGAATGACGTTGGGCGGTGGTTGCGAGTTTACACTTCACGCAGACAGGGTTGTTGCCGCAGCCGAAAGTTACATTGGTTTGGTTGAATTTGGCGTTGGGGTAATCCCCGGCGGTGGCGGTTCCAAAGAAATGGCGTTGCGCGCCAGTGATACTTTCAAAAAAGATGATGTTGAATTAAACAGACTTCAGGATTATTTCTTAACCATCGGAATGGCAAAGGTATCTACTTCAGCTTATGAAGCATACGATACCGGAATTCTTCAAAAAGGAAAAGATATTGTAATCGTAAACCAAGACAGACAAATTGCAGCAGCTAAAGCCATTGCACGTTTTATGGCCGATCAGGGCTATACAAAACCAATTCCCCGAACCGATATAAAAGTACTTGGAAAACAAGCTTTGGGAATGTTTTTGGTTGGAACGGATCAAATGTTGGCTGGAAATTACATCAGCGAGCACGACAAAAAAATCGCCAATAAACTTGCCTACGTTATGGCCGGTGGCGATTTAAGCGAAGCGAGCTACGTGAGTGAACAATATTTGCTCGATCTGGAAAGAGAAGCATTTTTAAGTTTAACCGGAGAACGTAAAACGCTGGAAAGGCTTCAGCATATGATTCAAAAAGGAAAACCTCTTAGGAATTAGAATTGAGTAATTAGTATTGAGTATTGAGAGTTATGCACAAGTTAGAAGATTTAAAGATTTGGAATAAAGCGATGGAAGTTGCTGAGGAAGTCTATATACTAACTGCACATTTTCCAAAAGAAGAAAAATTTGGATTGATCAGCCAACTTCGCCGAAGTGCCATTTCAATTCCTTCAAATATAGCCGAAGGAGCAGGAAGAAATACGGATGGTGAATTCAAAAATTTTCTTGGTATTGCAAATGGTTCGTCATATGAACTTTATACTCAATTATTGCTGTCAATTAAGCTAAACCACTGTTCAGAAGCTTCTGTAAACCCTATCATATTTAAGGTTATAGAATTACAAAAAATGAATTACGCATTAATAAAATCGTTAGAAAAATGAGCTTTCTCAATACTCAATACTAACATCTAAATACTAAACAAAAATGAGAACAGCATACATAGTAAAAGCATACAGAACCGCGGTAGGAAAAGCACCTCGCGGTGTATTTCGCTTCAAACGCCCAGATGAATTGGCCGCGGAAACCATTAAATACATAATGAACGAATTACCGCAACTCGATAAAAAACGAATTGACGACGTAATCGTAGGAAACGCAATGCCAGAAGCCGAACAAGGCCTAAATATGGGCCGGTTGATTTCGTTGATGGGACTTGATATTGTTGATATTCCAGGGATGACGGTAAACCGTTATTGTGCGTCGGGATTGGAAACAATTGCCATCGCAACAGCAAAAATACAAAGTGGAATGGCAGATTGCATCATCGCTGGTGGTGCGGAAAGTATGAGCTATATTCCAATGGGCGGTTACAAACCTGTTCCCGATTATAAATTGGCAAAGGAAGGTCACGAAGATTACTACTGGAATATGGGTTTAACTGCGGAAGCGGTTGCAAAAAAATATAATGTTTCGCGCGAAGACCAAGATGAGTTTGCATACACGAGCCACATGCGGGCATTAAAAGCGCAGGATGAAAATCGATTTCAAGATCAAATTGTTCCTATTGAAATAGAGCACACTTTTGTAAATGAAGCCGGGAAAAAAGTGACCGAAAATTATACTGTAAATAAAGACGAAGGCCCTAGAAAAGGAACCAATATTGAGGCACTTTCAAAACTTCGTCCTGTATTTGCCGATGGGGGTAGCGTAACCGCCGGAAACTCATCACAAATGAGCGATGGCGCTGCTTTCGCAGTTATTATGAGCGAAGAAATGGTGAAAGAACTAAACCTTGAACCCATCGCTAGATTGGTAAGTTTTGCTGCCGTTGGTGTAGAACCAAAAATTATGGGAATCGGGCCGTTGTACGCAATCCCAAAAGCATTGAAACAAGCGGGATTGAAACAAGACCAATTAGAATTAATTGAATTGAACGAAGCCTTTGCATCACAATCCTTAGCTGTAATCCGCGGACTTGGTTTAGACAAGGAAATTGTGAACGTTAACGGAGGTGCAATCGCTATGGGTCATCCCTTGGGCTGCACGGGAGCAAAACTTTCCGTTCAAGTATTTGACGAAATGCGCAAACGAAACCTTCAGGGAAGATATGGAATGGTGACTATGTGTGTGGGCACTGGACAGGGTGCTGCTGGGGTTTATGAGTTTTTGAAATAGAAAATAGAGCAGAGAATAGAGAATAGAGAGCAAAGAGTCTGATAATAGATGAAAAGACATAACTACAAAAATTTGAAAATATGGCAATTAGGTTTAGAAATTGCCAATGATATTTCGGATATTTTAATGTCTTTTCCAAAACACGAACGATTTGATTTAAGCACTCAAATGAGTAGATGTTCAGTTTCAATGCCGAGCAATATTGCCGAAGGTTCCGGAAGAAGTGATAAGGCTTTTAGCAACTTTATAGATTATTCCATCGGTTCTTCCTATGAGTTGGGAACCCAACTTTTAGTAGCAAAGCACAGAAAATATATAGATGACGAAACATTGAATAAAATTGAAAGTAAAATAGCAGAATGGCAAAGAATGACAATGAGTTTTCAGAATGGTTTAGATATTTAAATCTCTTTTCTCTACTCTCTTTTCTATTTTCTGAAACATTATATAAATAACAAAACTAAAATGGAAACACAGTCTAAAAATAAATCCGAATTACTAAGAGGCGGACAATTCCTCGTAAAAGAAACAAAAGCAGAAGACGTCTTTACTCCGGAAGATTTTTCCGAGGAACAAAAAATGATGCGCGATTCAGTGAAAGAATTTGTGGATCGTGAAATCTGGCCGAAAAAAGAAGAATTCGAACATAAAAACTATGCGCTCACCGAAGAGATAATGCGCAAAGCCGGTGATCTTGGTTTGCTTGGCGTGTCAGTTCCTGAAGAATATGGCGGGCTGGGAATGGGCTTCGTGACCACGATGTTGGTTTGCGATTATATTTCGGGCGCAACAGGTTCTATTGCCACCGCTTTTGGTGCGCACACTGGGATTGGAACATTGCCTATAACCTTGTACGGAACCGAGGAGCAAATTCAAAAATACGTGCCAAAACTTGCAACCGGCGAATGGTTTGGCGCTTATGCTTTGACTGAACCAGGCGCGGGAAGTGACGCCAATAGTGGAAAAACAAAAGCGGTACTTTCCGAGGATGGGAAATATTATTCCATAACAGGCCAAAAAATGTGGATATCGAATGCAGGTTTCTGCAACACAATGATTGTATTTGCAAGAATTGAAGACGATAAAAACATCACTGGATTTATTGTTGAAAACAATCCCGAAAACGGAATTTCAATGGGTGAGGAAGAGAACAAACTCGGTATCCATTCCTCCTCCACTCGCCAAGTTTTCTTTAGTGATACTAAAGTACCAGTTGAAAATATGCTAGGCGAGCGCGGCGAAGGCTTTAAAATTGCGATGAACGCGCTTAACGTTGGTAGAATAAAACTCGCTGCAGCAAGTCTTGACGCACAACGCCGGGTAATTTCTTCCGCAGTGAAATATGCAAATGAACGAATTCAATTTAAAGTGCCCATTTCTTCTTTTGGTGCCATTAAATTGAAATTGGCCGAAATGGCAACCAATGCCTACGTAAGTGAAAGCGCAAGTTACCGTGCCGGAAAAAATATTGAGGATAGAATTGCGCTTCGCGTTGAGCAAGGAAACTCGCACCAAGAAGCAGAACTTAAAGGTGTTGAGGAATATGCAATTGAATGTTCCATCTTAAAAGTTGCCGTTTCGGAAGACATTCAAAACTGCGCCGACGAAGGAATCCAGATTTTTGGAGGAATGGGCTTTAGTGCCGATACGCCAATGGAATCTGCCTGGCGCGATGCCCGAATTGCCCGTATTTATGAGGGAACCAACGAAATAAACAGAATGTTGGCCGTTGGAATGCTCGTAAAAAAAGCAATGAAAGGTCACGTAGATTTGCTAAATCCAGCACAGGCTGTAGCTTCTGAATTAATGGGAATACCTTCTTTTGAAACCCCGGATTATTCCGAATTGCTTTCCGAAGAAAAGGAAATGGTTGCAAAATTGAAAAAGGTATTCTTAATGGTTGCCGGAAGCGCCGTTCAAAAATACGGCACCGAACTGGAAGAACATCAGCAAACACTTTTGGCAGCGGCAGATATTTTAATTGAAATCTACATGGCCGAAAGTGGAATTCTACGCACTGAAAAGAATGTGAAACGCTTTGGTGCTGATTCACAAAAAGAACAAATAGCAATGTCGCAATTGTACCTTTACCACGCGGTAGATATTATTACAGTAAAGGCGAAAGAAGCAATCCTTTCGTTTTCTGAAGGTGACGAACAACGCGCCATGTTGATGGGCTTAAAACGTTTCACCAAATATCAATACCAGCCAAATATTGGGGAATTGAGAAGAACCATTGCAGATAAAGTAATTTCGGAAAATACATATCCCTTTTAAATTTGGATAAAAAACAAAATTCAATAAGCTGAATTGGATTCCAAAATAGTTAACCTGATAAGTTCACAAAACTTATCAGGTTTTTTTTATTAAAATTAATTCTTAAATTTAGAATGTTATAAGTTTTAATATCGCTTGAAGAAAATACTCCTTATATTATCTATTTCTTTTCTGTGCCTTGCCTTTTCTTTAAGTGGAGTTTCAGGTTTAAAAATTTTAATTTTCAATAGGCTAAACGAATACACTACAGAAAAATATCCCGAAAAAATTTATATTCATACAGACAGATCTTACTATACCGCTGGTGAAAATATCTGGTTTAACACTTATCTCGTTAATGGGGTAACTCATAAAAAAAGTGAAAAAAGTAAAGTAATTTATGTTGAACTCATAAATGAACAGAATGAAGTAATTAGCGATCGAAAACTCTTCACTGAATCAATAGGTGTTAATGGAGATTTTAAATTGCCAATCGATCTACCTGAAGGCACTTATCTATTGCGAGCCTTTACAAACTACATGCGAAATCAACCAAGGGATTATTTTTTCAAAAAAGTGATTCCCATTTTTGCAATTAATTCAGAAATACCAATCTTAGATGATGATAAGCGTTCCAAAATAGATGACACATCAGAATTGCCAGAGATTGGTTTTTTTCCGGAAGGAGGATATTTAGTTGATGGAATCAACAATAAAGTAGCCGTTAAAATAAAAGATGCAAAATTATCAGCAAGCCCAGTAGTTGGTATTATTGAAGATACTGATGGTAATAAAGTAACCGATTTTAAAACCTTTGAGTTTGGTATGGGTTTGTTTTTTTTAAACCCCGAACCTGGTAAAGAATATCGTGCAGTCATCACTTCAGGTGAAGAAAACATACTTTACCCTTTGCCTGTTCCGCTTAAAGAAGGTTACGTTATGAATACTTCCCTAAAAGATAAAGAAATAATTATAAACGTTTCAACCAACAAAAAAGAAGGTTTAAAGAATGTATTAATCATTGGCCAACAAAGGGGGTTGCCCGCTTTTGACTATACCCAAGAAAAAGAAGCAAATAATATATTGTTGAAGATACCAACTGTAAATTTAGTTGAAGGGGTTTTTGACATTGTTCTTTTCAATGAGTCAAATAACCCAGTGGCCGAGCGATTGGTATATATTAAAAAAGAAGAAAAAGTTTCACTTTCAATTAAAAAGATTAATGGCACATCAACAGGTATTCGTGATCGGGTAAACTTGGAAATTGAAATAAAAGATAAGTCAGGAAAACTGGTTCCCAGTACATTTTCTCTTTCTGTAACAGATTCAGAATTAATAAAACCCAACAATAATGCTGAAAATATAAAAACTTACTTCTTACTAAATTCTGATCTTAAAGGCAAAATAGATTCTCCAAATTACTTCTTTACGGCCGGCGACACAATAAAAAAAAACCAGCAATTAGATTTGATAATGCTCACCCACGGGTGGAGCCGCTTTATCTGGCAGGAATTTCTTGACAATAGCGTGCGGCAGGTATTTAAACCGGAAGATGGAATTTACATTAGTGGCAATACAATAAACGCAAAATCGCCATTTCAAAATAAAGTTAGCGAAACAAAACTTACTTTCAGAAAAAAAGGATTTTATCAAGAGACGAATAGCACTAATAATATAGGTCATTTTTCATACGGCCCATTTGTTTTTACTGATACGATAGATGTTTTTTTGCAAGCTGGATCGGGTCTTTCTTCAGAAAAACCAAATTATAGCGATACCAATATAAAACTAGACCCGCCTCCCCAGAGACCAACCATTATTCCAGATAGAATTGTAAATCCATTCAATCAAAACCTCGAGGTAGAGAATGTTGAGAATTATAGGAAAAAAACTAGGGCCAATATTTATCGTGATTTTGAATTTGATAATGAAAGAGAAGTTTTGGATGAAGTAAATATTAAAACAAAAGTTGCAACAAAAGAAGAAATAGACGAAATTAAAAGAGAAAAAAGAACGCGATCCTTTGCTCCCTCACATAGAATTGTGGTTGATGAATTTGGGCAGAATGGAGCGGGTAATTTTATGGATTTAATTATGAATGTTCCAGGAGTTAGAGTAGGAATGAAATATGATGCCGAAACTTCACAGGATTACGAAGTGAATCTTAGAGGGTTAAAACCCACATATTATGTTGATAATATAGAAGTTGACCTAGCCACGGCACGTTCCATCCATCAAACGCATATAGACTTTATAGACATTTTAAACATTGGCCCTGCTTCTGCGGCATACGGGTTGAAGGCCCAAGGTGTAATTGCTATTTATACAAAACAGGGTTCAAGAAACGGAGTTGATATTAGCGATAGAAAACCAGGCTCAATCAACTTCAAATCTGAAGGGTTCTTCGCAGCTAGAGAGTTTTATGCCCCAGATTATTCTTTGATAGATAGAAACAGAAGTAGGGAAGATTACCGCACTACGTTATACTGGAAACCAAATATTGTTTTTAATGGTTTTAAAAAACCAATTGTAACGTTTTATACCAGTGATGAAAAAGGTACTTTCCAAATAGAGATTGAAGGAATTACTGAAACAGGGATACCTATTCACACGACCGCTTTCTTAGAAGTGGAATAATAGCCTTTGTGAGTTTTCATAAATTAATTCTAAAATTCTTCTGAAATACCATTTTTCAATTTTATGGCGCAAACTTTGTTATTTTTAAACCAAACTTAAATACAAATGACAAAGTATCTTTTTCTATCTGCAATCTTCACAAGCTTTTTCAGCATCGCCCAACAAAACACCGAAATATATGTTTTTGACATTGCTCCCGCGTATGAAGGTTTGGAAATCCTAAATCCACAAAATATTTCAAATGATTTGGGTTATAACAACCAACCTTCATTTTCTTCAAATGAAACAGTTCTTTTTGCTGGAAACAATGATGGGCAGACAGATATTTCTGAATATAATTTGACTTCAAAAAATCAGAAATGGGTAAATTCCAAAACAGAAGGCGGTGAATATTCCCCACAAAAATTTCCTTCAAATACTGATGTGGCAGCAGTTAGATTGGACAAAGACGGACTGCAGCGTTTGTATCGTTACAGTGCAGAATCCGGAAATTCTACTGAATTAATTAAAGATTTACAGGTAGCTTACTTCGCTTTTTATAACGGTCAAAAAATACTCGCCACGGTTCTCGATGGAGATAAAATAGATTTAGTAATGATTGATTTGCCGTCAAAAAAAACAGACACCTTGTTTTATAACGCAGGAAGATCCCTGCATAAAGTTCCAAAAACCAATTCAATGAGTTATACTTTGGTAAATGAGGAAGGAAACTTGGATTTGTATCTTTTAGACATGAAATCCTATGAAAGCTTTTTTGTGTGCGAATTGCCTATTGGAATCAAAGATTGCGTTTGGATCAACGATACCCAGATTCTTATTGGTAGCGGCAACAAACTTTATATGTATGACACATTGGGAGAATCTGAATGGACCAGAGTTGCGTCCCTCGAAGAATATGGTTTGAAAAATATTACCCGAATGGCAGTTAGTCCTGATGGAAAAAAGTTGGCGGTGGTAGGCGAATCTAAATAGAATATTTCGAGCGTGTTGCTACGTTTTTTTTTAAACCTTGTAGGTCATTGCCTTTCTTTTTGGTATTTTTAAAACAAAATCCCGCTCCATGAAAAATTTTTTGGTTTTCCTCATTTTCCCTTTTATATCTTTTTCACAGACCGATTCTAAAATCTACGACATTATCAATTCAGTTTCTTCCGAAAGAATTGAAGCGGATATTACCACACTTGCCAATTTCGGAACCCGAAACACTTTTAGTGATACCCTAAGCAATTCACGCGGAATAGGCGCTGCCCGAAGATGGATAAAATCTGAATTTGAGAAAGTTTCAAAAGATTGTAACGATTGTTTGAATGTTTTCTATCAAAAAGATTTGGTAAAAGCCGAAGGAAATGACCGAATCCCGATGGATACTTGGATCGTGAATGTTGCGGCAGTTCAAAAAGGAACCAAATACCCAAACCGATACATTATAATGAGTGGCGATATAGATTCGCGAAACAGTGACGGCAGCGATTTCACAAAAGACGCTCCCGGAGCAAATGATAATGCCAGCGGCATGGCGGGAGCTATTGAGGCCGCAAGGGTTCTTTCAAAATACAAATTTGAAAACAGCATCATTTATTTAGGATTAAGCGGCGAGGAACAAGGTCTTTTCGGAGGAAAAGGTTTTGCTGAATACGCAAAAAAGAACGGCTGGGAAATCATCGGAGTTTTCAATAATGATATGATTGGAAACATAAAAGGCGTTGACGGAGTAATAAGCAATGTTGATTTCAGGATTTTCAGCGAGCCTGTTCCGCCAACGGAAACCGAAAAGGAAAGACAGATGCGCAGGTTTTATGGAGGCGAAGTTGATGGAATTTCCCGCCAACTTGCCCGTTACGTTTTTAAAACAACGCAGACATATATGCCAGAAATGAACCCGATGATGGTTTACAGATTGGACCGTTTTGGTCGCGGTGGCCATCACAGACCATTTAATGATTTGGGTTGGGCGGGAATAAGAATAATGGAAGCGCACGAAAACTACAACCAACAACACCAGGATTTAAGAATTGAAAACGGCATTGAATATGGCGATAAATTAGAATTTGTAAACTTTGAATATGCCGCTAAACTCACTGCTGTTAATGCTATAAATTTGGCAAGCCTAGCCTCTGCCCCACCCGAACCCAAAAACGTGGCTATTGGTGGTGTGGTTGAAGCTTCCGCAAAACTGAAATGGGAAAAAGTTGACGGTGCAACTGGCTATAAAATTTATTGGCGAGACACCACCTCGCCCACTTGGGACCACAGTCGCTACGTTGGCGATGTTTCAGAGTTTACTTTGGAAGGAATAGTAATTGATAATTCATTTTTCGGAGTAGCATCGGTTGGAAAAAATGGGTTTGAAAGTGTGGTTGTTTTTCCAAATTCAGTATTTAGGTAAGAAATCTCAAAAAATACAAATCACAAATCACAAAAGAAAAATTTAAGAAAAATTCATTTATGGAAAAACCTTATGATTTGGAAATTAGAACTTACTTGTTTGCAAAATCCGTTCGAAAGTTAGTTTATTCATTACAAAAAAGTATTGCAAATATTGAAGATGGAAAACAATTAATTAGATCTTCAGGATCTGTAGCGGCTAACTATATTGAATCAAATGAACACGTAAGTGATAAAGATTTTGATTTCAGAATTAAAATATGTAGGAAGGAAGCCAAAGAATCGCTCCTTTGGTTAAAATTGCTACAAAATGACTTTAATAATCAATATGATATTAAATTGATTGAATTAATTAATGAGGCGGATGAACTAAAAAAGATTTTTTCCGCAATTGTAGAAAAAAGAAAATTGAGATAAGTAAATATAAAATTTTCGATTTGTGATTTTCGATTTGTGATTTGCGATTTGTGATTTGTGATTTGTGATTTAATAAAAATATTATGTTGAAAAAATTATTATTTATTTCATTCTGTATTTTCTCAGTAAATTCAGTTTTTACCCAAGAGCAATTCACCCGTGCAGATACTCTTCGCGGTAGCATAACTCCCGAAAGGGCGTGGTTTGACGTAACATATTACGACTTAAAAGTTTCCGTAAATCCTTCAGAAAAAACCATTGAAGGCAGCAATACCATTTCGTATAAAGTTTTGGTTGCAAATGAAATTATGCAGATTGATCTGCAAGCACCGATGAAGATTGATAAAATTGTGCAGGACGGAAATGAAATTTCATACACTTCCGAAGGAAATGCACACTTTTTAAAACTTCAAAAAAAACAACAAATAGGAAACAAAGAAAAAATAACAATTTTCTTCTCCGGAAAACCAATTGTAGCTAGGCGTCCGCCTTGGGACGGCGGTTTTACTTGGAACAAAGACGGCAACGGTAAGGATTTTATTGCCACCTCCAACCAAGGTATTGGCTCCAGTGTTTGGTGGCCCTTGAAAGATCATCCTTCCGAAGAACCGGACAACGGAATCACAATTTCGGTTACCACCCCAAAAGATTTAATGAACGTGAGCAACGGAAAACTTAAAGAGGTAATTGAAAATGAAAACACAAAAACCTGGGTGTGGCAAGTTGTAAACCCTATAAATGCTTACGGGGTGAATATAAATATTGGCGATTACGTGCACTGGAGCGAAAAATACGAAGGCGAAAAAGGTCTGTTGGATATGGATTATTATGTGCTTCGTGAAAATGAAACCAAGGCAAAAGAACAGTTCAAACAGGCTCCAATGATGATGAAAGCCTTTGAACATTGGTTTGGCCCCTACCCTTTTTACGAAGATGGATACAAGCTGGTTGAAGCGCCATATTTGGGAATGGAGCACCAAAGTAGCGTAACGTATGGGAATAAATTTCAAAACGGATATTTGGGCCGCGATCTTTCCGAAACAGGTTGGGGATTGAAATTTGATTTTATAATCATTCACGAAAGCGGCCACGAATGGTTTGCAAATAATATCACAAATAAAGATGTGGCGGATATGTGGGTGCACGAAGGATTTACCAATTATTCCGAAAATCTGTATTTGGACTATTACTTCGGGAAAAAGGCTTCTTCAGAATATGTTATCGGGATACGTAAAAATATTTTAAACGATCGCCCCATTATTGGGCAATACAATGTTAACTATCCTGGGAGTAGCGACAAGTATTACAAAGGCGCAAATATTCTGCACAACATTCGTCAACTTATTGAAGATGATGAAAAATGGCGCCAAATTCTTCGGGGTTTGAATAAATATTTTTACCACCAAACCGTTAGCAGCAAACAGGTGGAAGAGTATATCAGCAAAAAAAGCGGAATAGACCTTACTGAATTTTTTGATCAATATCTACGAACCACAATGGTTCCAAAAGTGGAATATTCACTTGATGGGAAAAATTTGAAATTTCGATACGTTGATATTATAGAAAACTTTGACATGCCCGTGATTGCAATAATCAATGGCAACGAAGAATGGATTTACCCTACTTCAACATGGAAAACAAAAACGCTTTCTTCTGCCATTAAAACCTTTGAGATTAAAAAGGATTTCTACGTGAATTCCGAAGAAATAAAATAATGAACAGTAAGCCTACACTTTATTTCAAAGATGATACGGAATGGCGGGAATGGTTGCACGAAAACCATGAATTTCATCCCCAGGGCGTTTACTTGATTTTCTTTAAACTAGAATTGCAAACGCCCACGATGCGATGGGAAGAAGCCGTTAAAATAGCCCTTTGCTACGGTTGGATAGATAGCACGGTTAAAAGTCTTGGCGATGGAAAACGGCAACAATATTTTTGTCCGCGAAACCCAAAAAGTGTTTGGAGCGCGCTAAATAAATCGTATTTAAAAGAGTTGGAAAAGGAAGGCCTGCTTCATAAAAATGGAAAAAAGACAATCGCTGAAGCCAAGAAAAATGGAAGTTGGACGGCCTTGGATGATGTGGAAAACTTACTAATTCCGGAAGATCTTCAAAAAGCTTTTGATAAAAACACCCAGGCTTATACAAATTTTGAAAACTTTAGCCGCAGTTATAGAAAAAGCTATCTTTATTGGCTGAACCAAGCCAAGCGGGAAGAAACCCGAAACAAACGAATTTCAGAAATTATTTCGCTTTGCGAAAACAATATTAAATCAAGAACTTAAACGCCCAATTTGTGATTATGAAAACTTTTCCATTGCTAATATGTCTTTTAATTTCAACCACTTTTTACGCCCAGAAAAAAGACAAGAATGACCCGAAAAAAGAAGATCCAAAATGGGAAGTTGCCAATCCTGGGAAAGATTTTAATTATAAAACACATTCCTTCACCACTACCGAAGGCACGTGGATGAATCTGGATGTGAGCCCGGACGGCAAAACCATTGCCTTTGATATGTTGGGCGATATTTATACAATGCCCATTTCTGGCGGCTCGGCAAAAGTAATTAGAGCGGGAATTCCTTTTGAAATACAACCAAGATTTAGTCCAGACGGTACAAAAATTTCATTTACAAGCGATGCTGGCGGCGGCGACAATATTTGGGTTATGAATGTGGATGGCAGCGATGCCACACAAATTACCAAAGAAGATTTTAGGCTGTTGAACAATGCCGTTTGGAGTGCTGACGGAAATTACTTAATCGCCCGAAAGCATTTTTCTTCAGGAAGAAGCTTAGGGGCTGGTGAAATGTGGCAATACCACAAATCTGGTGGTTCTGGGTTGCAGATTACCAAAAAGAAAAATGATCAACAAGATGTGAATGAGCCATTTGTTTCACCGGATGGAAAATATCTTTATTACAGTGAAGATATGTATCCGGGCGGTAATTTTCAATACAACAAAGATCCCAACGACCAGATTTATGTGATAAAACGCTACGAGTTTGCAACCGGAAAAACCGAAACAATAACTGGCGGCCCAGGCGGCGCAGCACGACCTACAATTTCAAGGGATGGCAAAAAACTGGCTTTTGTAAAAAGAGTCCGCACCAAAAGTGTGTTATTTATCCAAGATTTGGAAACGGGCGAAGAATGGCCCATTTTTGACCAATTGAATAAAGATCAGCAGGAAGCTTGGGCAATTTTTGGGGTTTATCCCAACTTTAGCTGGATGCCAAACACTACAGAAATTGTTTTTTGGAGCGGTGGAAAAATCAATAAGATTGATGTGAAATCTTTGGCTGTAACTAATATTCCTTTTACCGCAAATGTAAATATTGATTTAGCTGAAACCGTTCATTTCAATAATAAAATTGAAAGAGAAACATTTATTCCTAAAATGATTCGGCACGCTGTTACTTCACCTGACGGAAAATATATTGTTTTCAGTGCATTGGGACATTTATATAAAAAAGTGTTGCCAGACGGTGAGCCGAAGCGATTGACCAACAGCCACGATTTTGAGTTTGAACCGGCCTTTTCGCCCAATGGTTCTGAAATAGTTTACGTTACTTGGAACGATCTTGAAAAAGGATCGATTTATAAAATTGATCAAAATGGCGGAAATCCTGTAAAACTTACATCCAAAAAAGGGATTTATAGAACGCCCTCCTTCTCTCCCAACGGAACGCAAATAACTTTTAATAAAGAAAATGGAAATACCAATCAAGGGTTTACATTCACGAAAAATAACGGAATATATATAATGAATGCCAACGGAAGCAACGAAAAATTCGTTGTTGAAAAAGGTGAATATCCTATGTTCAGTAAAGACGGAAACCGAATTTTTCTTCAAACGGGAGGAACGTATTTCGGTGAAATTGAGAAAAAACTCATCAGCGTAAACCTGGATGGAAATGATGAAAAAACACACATAACTTCAAAGTACGCCAACAGATTAATCCCAAGCCCGGACAATGAATGGATTGCTTTTACAAATCTTCACAAGCTATTCGTAGCTCCTTTGGTGCTGAACGGGCAACCATTAGATTTGGACAACAACAGTAAATCCTTACCAGTTTCACAACTTGCCAAAGATGCCGGTATCAATATACATTGGTCGCCAAACAGCCAAAAATTAATGTGGACTTTGGGTGATGAATATTTTAGCAATGAATTGAAAAATAGGTTTACTTTTTTAACTGGTTCCCCAGAAAAAGTACCCGAAATTACTTTGGAAGGAATAAAGATTGGCCTGCAAGCAACTGTGGATAAGCCCAACGGAAGGATTGCTTTCACCAATGCACGCATCATTACAATGGAAAATGATCAAGTAATTGAAAATGGAACAATCGTCATTAACGGAAATAAAATAGAAACCATTGGTGATGCTGTTAATGTTTCTATTCCTTCGGGAACAAAGATTTATTCCGCAGAAGGAAAAACCATCATGCCCGGAATGGTTGATGCACATGCCCACGTTGGAGCTTTTAGATACGGGCTACCAGCTCAGCAATACTGGCCTTTTATGGCAAATTTGGCATTTGGCGTAACTACTGCGCACGACCCTTCGGCAAATACCGAAACTGTATTTACACTTTCGGAACTTCAAAAAAGCGGTGGCTTGGTGGGGCCGCGATTATTTTCAACAGGATTCATTCTTTACGGGGCCGATGGCGATTTTAAAGCGGTTATAAATAATCTTGAGGATGCCAAAAGCAGTATTCGCCGCACAAAAGCTTTTGGTGCAAAAAGTGTGAAAAGTTACAACCAACCAAGGCGCGACCAACGCCAACAAGTTTTACAAGCCGCCCGAGAGATGGGAATAAATGTAGTTCCTGAAGGGGGTTCTACTTTTTATCATAATTTAACAATGGTAATAGATGGTCATACCGGCGTTGAGCATAACATTCCTGTGGCCCCCGTTTATAAAGATGTACTTGAATTGTGGGGCCATAGCGGTTCTGGCTATACTCCTACGCTCATTGTGAACTATGGCGGGATGAATGGCGAATTTTATTATTATGAACGCGATAATGTTTGGGAAAACAAAAAACTGTTAACATTCACACCCCGAAGTATTGTGGACAGTCGCTCCCGCCATCGAATTAAAACTCCACAAGAGGAATATAAGAATGGCCATATTTTGGTTTCGGAAACTGCAAAAAGTTTAAGCGATGCTGGCGTAAAAGTGAATATGGGAGCCCATGGGCAATTACAAGGTTTGGGTGCCCATTGGGAAACTTGGATGCTTCAGCAAGGTGGGATGAGCAATTTGGAGGCTTTGAAAACCGCTACTATTAATTCTGCGGAATACATTGGCGCGGGTGAAGACATTGGCTCATTGAAAGAAGGAAAACTAGCAGATTTAATCGTGATGGAAAAAAATCCGTTGGAAAATATTGAAAACACACAAACCATTCAAATGGTAATGATCAACGGCAGGTTGTATGACACTGAAACAATGAATGAAATAGGAAACAGTCCAAAGGAACGACTTCCATTTTTTTGGGAAATGGACAAATACAATCAAGCATTTCCGTGGCACCAAGAAACCCAGGGATTTATGGACGGTGGCTGTAGTTGTCATTAATATGATGTTAGAAATGTACAGAGCCTATTGGCAATTTTATAAAACCATCTTTCCATTTATTGCCGCATTTTCAATTTTAAGTATGATTTATGTGGGATTGGTTTGGGGTTTTATATTTTTTGTGACTATTGGTTTGTTATTTGGTTTTGTTGGGTTTCGAACGTTTTATAACAATCAATTCTATTTTTACTATAATCTTGGGCTAAGCAAATGGAAGCTTTTACGGGTTTCGTTTCTCATCAATCTTTTGGTTGGCATTCCAGTTTTTTCAGTGTTAATTATTTTTATCATTTTCCTATTTGGCAATTTTCAAATTACATAGCGCCACAATAAATTTTGGGAAGAAGGAAATTTTAAAGGAAGTTTCATTTTCTTTGAAAACTACTGATATACTGGGAATTTTTGGGCGAAACGGTTGTGGGAAATCTACTTTGCTCAAAATGATATTTGGAACGCAAACGAAGGGATTTATAAAAATTTCAATTGATGGAACAACTATTAATCCTTCCGAAAATATTTCCGCAGAGCATATTGCTTATTTACCACAACACTCTTTTTTACCCAAAAATATTAAGGTTCGCGATTTAATTCCTATTTACTTTTCGGAAGAAAAAAAACAGGATGCTATATTTTATGACAGCTTAGTCGCAAAACTTACAGCAAAAAAAGTTGGAGAATTATCCCTTGGCCAAGTAAGGTATTTGGAAGTATTATTGGTGGGAAATCTTGAGCATCCCTTTTTAATACTCGACGAACCTTTTTCTATGATTGAACCATTGTATAAAATTGAAATCTCAAAATTATTAAACAAACTTAAAGCAGAAAAAGGAATACTAATAACCGATCATTATTATGAAGATGTTTTGGAAATAACCACCCAAAACCTGATAATAAAAGATGGAATCGCCAGTAAAATTGATGGGATACCAGATTTGCGAAAGCTCGAATATCTAAGTTAAAATACGACATAAAAAAAAGCCCATTTCTGGAGCTTTTCTTTTTATTCATTTAAAAATGAATTACATTTTTGGCATTAACACTTTATCTACAACGTGTACAGTTCCATTTGATGCGTCCATATCAGCACTTGTTACAGTAGCTGTATTTCCTTTAGCATCTTTAATCATCACTTTACCGTCTTTTTCAGATAAAGTTATGTTTTCACCATTCAATGTTGCAACATCAAGCTTGTTGTTTGCAGCTTTGATTTTTGCAACAACATCAGCAGAATTCATTTTACCTTGAAGCACGTGGTATTGAAGCACTTTTTGAAGTTGAGTTTTGTTCTCTGGCTTCATTAAATTTTCCAATGTAGCTTTAGGCAATTTGCTGAAAGCATCGTTTGTTGGAGCGAAAACTGTGTAATCGCCTTCACCTTTTAAAGTTTGCGCCATATCGGCAGCTTGAAGAGCACTTACCAATGTAGAAAGATCTGCATTACCCATTGCTTTTGCAGCAATTGAATTAGCTTCCATTTCGGCCATTTTAAATTTTGCTTCTTCTTCAACTTTCATCAAAGAATCTGCTTCGCGCTCCATACGCATTTGTTCAGCTTGAGCTTGCGCTTCAGCTTCTTTCTTTTTTGTGTCTTCACAGCTTGCAAAAAGCATTGTTACTACAGCTAGAGACAGTACAATTGTTTTAAATTTCATAATAGTATAGTTGATTTAAATGTTCCATCAAAGGTATTAGAAGTGCTGTGATTTTTTTTACAAATTCTCAATAATATTTAGTTAAATATTCTTTAAATTTTGGTAGTGAAATTTGCATGTATTTTCAAGATAATATTAAATTTTTATTAATCCCAAAAATCACATATCCTAAAAAATGTATCTTTAATAATTAACATTTAAAAACTCATAAAATGATAAAGTCAAAATACCAAAGTGTTCTGGATTTAGGTGAAAAACTAAACATTCAAAACGGCGATGTAAAAGAAGAGAACGGGCAATTAAAGGTTTGGGGAACAGCAAGGACTCCGTATGAAAAGAACCTATTATGGGACGAAATAAAAAGAATTGGAGGTGAAAACCCAACCGATATTATGGCAGATATTAAGATTGCAGATTCCTCTGTTTATGCACACCATACCGTGCAAAGTGGCGAAACCTTGAGCAAAATATCAAAGCAATATTATAAAGACCCGAACAAGTATAACAACATATTTGAAGCTAACAGAGGTAAATTGAAATCGGCAGACCTTATTCATCCGGGTGATGAGTTGGTGATTCCGCATATTTAATTAATTCTTATAAAAAATAAAATCCGCCAATTTGTAATAAAATTGGCGGATTTTTTATTAGCGAAAATTTTAAAGTCCGCTAATATAACTTCCGTATAAATCCTTAAAATGAAGTCCATTTCCCAAACTGAATTTACTCAGTTTTTTGTTCTCTGCCAAAGCCCAAAGAATTACTTCCTTTAAAAAATAACTATCTTTTTTTGACGTCTCGGGTTGATATTTCTCTATCAATTGCTGAAGTGGAATAATCCGGTCCAATTCATTTTTATATTCTTCGTCTGAAAAGGTATCGAGAAGCTCAAAATCATTTTCCTCAAAAAACCACGACACAATTTCAGTATATGGATCTGCATCTCCATTTTTAGTGAGTTTTTCAATTTTTGGAAAGCGTTCCTTAAAAGTAGTATTCACAGCATCAACAATTAATTGTTGGGCAACATGGGAAACTCCTTCCTGCTCTCCTTCATAAACCAATTCAATTTTTCCGGTAATTGCTGGAATTACACCCATAAAATCGCCCAAACGAACGGTAGTTTTTTCTTCCCCATTTTGCAATGCGCGTCTTTCAGCTGTGCTTAATAGGTTCTCAAAAGCAGTGATACTTAAACGGGCACTCACGCCGCTTTTTGCATCAATAAAATCATTTTCACGGGCTTCAAAACTTATTTGTTCCAAAACATCTTTTGCAAGTTCTGGTACATAAATGTTTGTTTTATTCGCACTAGCTTCTGCAGTTTCCTGTGCTGTAATAGTTCGTGCCGTTTGAATATCTTCGGGATAATGGGTTAAAATTTGGGATCCAATTCTATCTTTCAGCGGAGTTACAATACTTCCGCGATTTGTGTAATCTTCTGGGTTTGCTGTGAAAACGAATTGAATATCAAAAGGTAATCTAACAGCAAAACCTCTAATTTGAATATCGCCTTCCTGTAAAATATTGAAAAGCGCCACTTGAATCCTTGGCTGCAAATCTGGCAATTCATTAATCACAAAAATGCAACGGTTGCTTCTGGGAATCATTCCAAAATGAATCACGCGATCATCGGCATAAGTGAGTTTTAAGTTTGCGGCCTTTATTGGGTCCACATCGCCAATTATATCGGCAACCGTAACATCAGGCGTCGCAAGTTTTTCTGAAAAACGATCCTCGCGATGCAACCAATTTATAGGAGTATCATCACCTTTCTCGTGAATCAGGTTTTTTGCATATCTCGAAATTGGCCGGAAGGGATCGTCATTTATTTCACTGCCTTCAACCACGGGAATATATTCATCCAAAAGGCTAACCATTTGGCGCGCCAATCGGGTTTTTGCTTGTCCGCGTAAACCTAAAAGATTGATGTTGTGTTTTGAAAGAATAGCGCGCTCCAATTCAGGAATTACGGTAAGTTCATATCCGTGAATGCCCACAAATGGTGTTTCCTTCTTCATTATTTTTTGAAGCAGATTGCGACGCAATTCTTCTTTAATTGATTTTGGTTCGTAACCGGCTTTTTTAAGGTCACCGAAAGTTTTGATTTTTTTTATGTCCATAATTTTTTAGATATAAGAGAAAAGAAGAAAGAAGAAAGACTAATGAAGTAAAGTTTTTTGAAAACCTGAGGTCATCATTTGCCATTCAATAATATTGTTTTCCAACTTTTCTAACTCTTCACTATTTATATATTTTTTGTGATGTGCAATTAATAATTGTGTGCTTAATTCATAGGATGATCCTAAGGAAATATCAAGAAAATGATTAAACGATTTATCTGTTCTTGAAGAACCTTCGGCAATATTGCTTGGAATAGAGATCGAGCATTTACTTATTTGAGAAATCAAATTATACTGTTCTTTTTTAGGGAATGCTTCTAAGATATTTGAAGTTTCAAAAGCAATATTTAATGCTTTTTTCCAAATTTTCAAATTTTTGTAATTATGCTTGGGTTTCATAATATATAATTTACAACAATTTAAATCTTTCCTCTTTATTCTTTATTCTTTCCTCTTTATTCTTTTTTCATCATCGTAATCGTTTTGTGCGATTTGTTTCATAATCACTAAAAATCATTTCCCCCAACCCTTTTAAGCCCGTATAAAATGCCTTGCCTTTATTGGCGGAAGTAAATTCCTCTATAAATTGCATCAAGTAAGGATCTTCCGCAATCATAAATGTAGTGATTGGAATATGAAGTTTTCGAGCCTGTGATGCCATTGCGTAACATTTGTTTACAATATAGCTGTCTAGGCCATTGCTGTTTTTATAATATCGTCCATCTGAAAGCCTTACGCAGCTTGGTTTTCCGTCGGTTATCATAAAAATTTGTTTGTTGGTGTTTCGTTTTCTTCGCAATAAATCCATTGCCAGTTGAAGCCCCGCAACAGTATTTGTGTGGTATGGCCCAACATTTAAATAGGGTAAATCCTTTATTTTTATGGGCCACGCATCGTTTCCGAAGACCAAAATATCCAGCGTATCTTTTGGGTATCGCGTGGTTATAAATTCTGAAAGCGCCATCGCTACCTTTTTTGCGGGCGTAATTCTGTCTTCGCCATAGAGAATCATGCTGTGGCTAATGTCTATCATCAGCACGGTGCTCATTTGGGTTTTGTACATGGTTTCTTCAACCACCAAATCATTTTCAGAAAGCGTAAATTCTCCCAAGCCGTGATTTATCTGTGCATTCTTGAAACTTTCCGTCATCGAGATTTGTTCCAAGGAATCGCCAAATCGGTAATCACGAAATTCGCCAGCCTGCTCATCTCCCCTGCCCGTTTGTTTTGTGCGATGGTTGCCGGCGCCACTTTTTCTGAGTTTTCCGAAAATCTGTTCCAAAGCTCTTTTCCGAAGTGCCCTTTCAGTTTTTTCGGTGATGGCCAAACCATTTTTGCCGTCCATTTTTATTTCTTCGCGCAAATAGCCTTTCTTTTTAAGGTCTTCCACAAAATCGTCCAACGTGTAATCGTCTGTTGTAAGCTTATATTCTTCATCTATCTGTTTCAACCAGTCCATCGCCTCATCAAAATCGCCCGAAGTATGGGTAATCAATTCCTGGAAAACATCGAAGAGTTTTTCAAAAGGTGACTGATCTTTTGGGGTGTGCTTGGTGAAGACAAATCCGCTTTTAGCTTCTCTTTTATTCATATTCTAAAAGTAAAACAAAGCGTGTTTATACAAAAGGAGAAAACGTTAAACTCATACCAAAAAAATTATTCCGCGAAATTTTGAAATGAGTTACAAATGGTTCGAAATGGTTCAATTAGCATTAATTAACACTTTAGTTAACAGATAATTGGGCAACCCCTATTTTAAGATTCATTAATTTTAATAAAAAAATAAATCAACCATTAAAAACTCATGTTATGGCAGAAATTAAAATTGAAAAGAAAAAACCAGTTTGGCCTTGGATATTACTTGTATTGGTACTGATAGTTGGCGTTTACATCTATTGGACTTACAATGATAATCTTAATGAAACTGAACAAAATGAAATGGTTACTGATTCCATTCCTCAAATGAATGAAGAATTCAATGAAATGGAAGCAGATACTACATCAGCATATTAATTATTAATTATTAAAAACAAAGCTATGAAAAACGAAGAAAAACACCTCTATAACCTCAACGAACTTTCTGATTATAAAGTTGCAAGCGACAATCCGGATGTGCGTGGATGGGACGTTCGTGATGCAGATAATAGAGTAGTTGGCAAGGTTGAAAATCTATTGGTAAATAAAAACATCCAGCGGGTTGTATATTTAGATGTGCACGTAGATAAAACTATTATCGATGCAAATCATGATCCTTATGGAAGACCAAACCATATGGACATTCGCGAATTTGTAAATAAAGATGGCGAAAACCATGTTATTATTCCTATAGGAATGGTGAATTTGGACAAAAGCAATAAAAATGTGCTCGCAAATGGAATAGATTACCGCACCTTTTCAGAAACCAAAAGATATCAGCACGGAACAAGTTTGAATAAAGAATATGAAACTACAGTGCTGAAATCATATAATAGAGAAGTTGTGCCCGACGCTGTTTATGACGATGAAAATTTCTATGAAAGGGACGAGTTTGACAGAAACAAGTATTCAAAAAGAGGGTAGTAAAACCATCAAATAAAAATGTGAAAGAGGAAAATCGATGGTTTTCCTCTTTTTGTTTTTGGGAATATTCCTAAATTAAATCAACTTTACTTCCATTAAGTTTAATGGAGAAATTAAAATGTTTGTAAAGGAAACTGAAATTGTTTTGCATTGAATTTTATAAAATCCCAATGTTGTTGGAATGTGCAATTGCCTCTTCGCTATTAGTGAAATAGCAAGTTGCAACGTTCATAGATTCTATGTTTTTAAGAATCTCAACGGTTTTGGTTTTCTTCCGTCCGGAAGTCTGACGAATGTAGATTGCCTTTATGCTTTTGGGAAAAATTTTTACAATACGTTCGTATAAATAAGGATCTTGCTGTGAATCATCGCCAAGCAGAACATACTCGAGTTTTGGATAGAACATAATTATATCCTTAATCTTTTCGAATTTGTGATCGTGGCTTCCCCTTCCGGTAAAAAGAAAATCGGAGATGCCGGTCTTTATTTTTTTCAGCTTGATAACCGCTTTGGGAAGATCGTGCATTCGCGCAAAGGAATCAACAAATTCATACAGATTCCATTCGCTACTGGAAACGTAGAAGAACGAATTAAAAGCCGTTTCATTCTCCTGCCCTGCCCTGCTAAGTGCCTGGTAGTGTGGCGCTACATCTTCAAAAACCTTTCGGTTGTTGATGTTTTTAAGAAGAAGCACATAGAGTTTCTTAAAAAAATTACCGCTATGCGAAACCAAAAAAGTGTCATCAATATCTGATATAACCGCAACTTTACTCTCAAAAGGTTTCAATAATTCAGAATTTTCCACAACCCCGTAATGGTACACTTTACAGCTCACTTCATACGGATGCCAACCGCTTTCAAGCATTCCGGAATACGGAATGGAAATCCGAAAATAACCATCTGCAAGAGTTTTGGTGGTTATTTCAATATTCTTAAACTTTAGTTTTACTTCAACATTTTCCAAAGGTTTTATTCGGAACATATGAATTACCGAAACCGCATGGCGAATTCCCTTGCGGTCCAATCGGTATTTATCGGGCGCCCAAGATTTAAAGACATGGCCAAAAACAACCAATTCTTCATTATTCACATAGCCTCTGTAAAGTTTTAAATCAAGCTTCACTTATTGAGATTTCGTTAACTGTTTAGCTTTTCCAAATTACTTATTTTTAAAAACAATCTATACCAATGAATTCAGAAAATTATATTTTACTTGTAGTCAACCCAATTTCAGGCGATTCTGAAAAATCTACATTAATAGCTTCCGTAAAAACAGAGGCGGAAAAGAGAAAATTCAATTTAAAAATTTACGAAACCTGCGGCGAAAAGGACAAAGAGTCCATAAATTCCATCATAAAAGAAATAAATCCGTCGCGTATTTTGGTGGCGGGCGGCGACGGAACAATTTCAATGGTGGCACAATGTGTTTTGGGAACCGATATCTGTTTGGGAATACTACCCGCAGGTTCTGCCAACGGGATCGCCGTAAATTTTAACCTCCCGCAAACCCTTCCCGAACAAATTCAAATTGCACTATCTGATTGCACGATGAAAGTTGATGCGCTCTATATAAACGATCGGTTTTGTTTGCACATTGCCGATTTAGGCATTAATGCCGAACTCATAAAAAATTATGAAAGCTCTGGAATTCGTGGAAAATTCGGCTATTTTCTGCAATCATTCCCCACGCTTTTCAATTCCAATTCCCCGTTTCATTTCAGTATTAAAACCGAAGAGGAAACATTTGAAGAAACTGGAATTCTGCTAGCCATTGCCAATGCCAACAAATTTGGAACCGGAGCCACCATAAATCCGAAAGGAAAAATGAACGATGGCAAGTTTGAAATACTAATTTTCAAAAGCCTTGATTTTATTGAAATTTTCAAAACAATATACGACGAACCCGAAATGTCGCCAGATTTTGTACGCGTAATTTCAACCAGCAAAGCGCAAATTAGCGCAACAAAAAAGGTGCCTTTTCAAATAGATGGCGAATTTTTGGGTGAAATTAACAAAGCCACTGTATTTATAGAAAAAGAAATTATTTTAGTGGCCGTACCTGAGCATTTCTGTAATTTACATTTCAAAAAATAAGCACCATGAACATTCAAAAAGTATCCTTTAGCAACAAAGACGATGAAAAGTTGGCAGGGCGTTTAGAGCTTCCCTTAAACCAGAAACCGCACAATTTTGCCATTTTTTCACATTGTTTTACATGTACCAAAAACTTGACAGCCGTTAAGAATGTTAGTCGCGCATTAACCGAAAAAGGATTTGGGGTGCTTCGGTTTGATTTTACGGGATTGGGGGAAAGTGAAGGCGATTTTGAAAATACAAATTTCTCAGGAAATGTGGAAGATCTATTGGAAGCCGCAGCTTTTTTAGAAAAAAATTATATGGCTCCCTCCCTACTTATTGGACAGTCATTAGGCGGAGCAGCAGCCATATTTGCGGCTTCAAAAATTAAATCCATCAAAGCGTTGGCAATCATCAATTCGCCCAGTCATCCTTCTCATGTAATGCATCTGCTAAAAGACAGCGCTCCGGAAATAAACAAAAACGGAAAAGCAAAAGTGAATTTGGGAGGTATAGATTTCACCATTAAAAAACAATTTTTGGACGATCTCGAGAACAAATCGCTTATAAATATTGTAAGCAATTTTAGGAAGGCTTTGCTGATATTACATTCTCCACAGGATAAAATTGTAAGTATAACAAATGCTGAGGAAATCTACAAAGCTGCACATCACCCTAAAAGTTTTGTATCACTTGATGGCGTGGACCATCTTTTGAGCAAAAAAGAAGATTCAGACTATGTGGGCCATGTAATTGCTGGCTGGGCCTCCCGCTATGTAAAGATTCCCCCTTTTGAAAAAATTAGGAGCAAAAGTAAAGTAGCGGCAAGTTTGGACATGGATGAAGGTTTCACGACCCAATTGAAATTAGGGGACCACGCGCTTATTGCCGACGAACCTACTAGTTTTGGCGGAAACAATTTTGGGCCGACGCCCTATGAGTTTCTTTCAGCGGGACTTGCCGCCTGCACTGTTATGACAATACAGATGTATGCAAAAAGAAAGAAATGGGAAGTTGAAAATGTTACTTGTAACATCAATTATTCCAGAGACCACGCAGTAGATTGTGAGCATTGTGAAGAAGATTCCGCTAAAATAGACACCTTTACCCGTGAAATAACATTAGAGGGTCCTCTTTCAGAAGAGCAAAAAATTCGACTGCTCCAAATTGCTGATAAGTGTCCCGTTCACAAAACGCTTCACTCAAAAACGCAGATTATTACCAGTTTGTTAATTCCCTAAATACTAAATTTTTGGTGTCTCTTTATTTTGTAAACTTGTAGTACACTTAAACTAAAGTTTATGAAAATAAAAACAACCTTGATTCTTTTAACATTTGCCCTTACGGCTTTGCAAAGCTGCTGCTGGCATGGCGATTGTGGCGAAACGGATGACCTCCCTCCCATTGTTGTTGAATCTCAATACGAACCTGTATTTATGGAGCGTTCAGATTTTGAGCGTAGCGTTATACTCTCACCCGCAAAACCGGTAGTGAACGCTGGAAAAATTTATGTTATTGAACAGTATCTTTTCATTAATGAAAAGAATGAGGGCTTTCACGTTTTCAATAATGAAAATCCTTCCAACCCAACTCCTATTCATTTTATAGAATCGCCGGGAGCAACAGACTTGGCGATAAGGGAAGACATATTCTTTATTAATCAGGCAACAGATCTAATTGCCGTACAAGTAGTTTTAGGATCAGGAGGCATCACGGTTACTAAGCGAATTAAGGATACTTTCCCTGAAATGCTTTCGCCAGATGGATTTTATCCCAATAATATTCCACCGAATAATGTAGTTGTAAACTGGATCCCAAAAACCAATACGCCATGAAAAAAATAATATTACTTATTTTAACAATAGCTTTAACCGTGGCTTGTAGCCAAGATGGAGAGAATGGGGCTTTAAATGAATCAATGGGCAACAACGATGGGCAGGGCGGTTCTTTGGCTCGTTTTGCAATGCTTAATGATTATCTTTATACTGTGGATGAATATGGTTTAAATGTCTATAACATAGCAACTCCGGCAGATCCAGTGTTTGTAAATAACATTCCTATTGGTTTCAGAAT
Source organism: Aequorivita sp. (assembly GCA_030690315.1). Taxonomy (GTDB): domain Bacteria; phylum Bacteroidota; class Bacteroidia; order Flavobacteriales; family Flavobacteriaceae; genus Aequorivita. The sequence continues at coordinate 6,786 of JAUYGY010000016.1, read as the reverse complement.
CGAAACCCTTTTCAATTACAAGGAATATCTTTACATAGGTTCACAGAATGGAATGTTTATTTATAGTGTTAGTAATCCTGAATTTCCAGAGTATCTAGCAGATGTTCAGCACTTCACTTCCTGCGACCCTGTGGTTGCAAATGCTACCACAGCTTTTGTTACGTTATGGTCTGATTTAGGGTGTGGTACAACGGTAAACCAATTAGAAGTTTATGACATTACCGATGTTGTAAATCCCACATTGTTAAGTGTTAGAAACCTAACATTTCCAAAAGGAATGGGCCTTTATGGGAACTATCTCTTTGTGTGTGATGACGAAATAAAGGTTTTTGATGTTTCTGATCCGGAAAATACAGTTTTGGTGCACAATATAAACAAGCTAGCTTTTGATGTAATTATACAAGATGATTTATTGATAGCCATTGGACAAAACGGAATTTATCAATATCAACTTAGCAGAAATGATATTACGGATACTTCTGAGCTTAGCGTTTTAAACTTTTAAATTATTCTTAATTTATTGTCATCGCTTAAAAACTATTGTACCTTTAATTAAAACCAATATTAAATAAGTATTAAACCAAAAAACATGAAAAAATTAGGAGTTTTAATTACAGCCTTAGCAGTATTTGCATTTGTAGGCTGCAAAAACGAAAAGAAAGACTTGGACACTATGGATGGAATGAATGATTCCATCAACATGGATTCCACTGATCAAAAGGAAGAAGCCAAAACTGTTTCAGTTACAATGGAGTCTAAAAGTGGAAGTATCGCCAAAGGTGAAGCATATTTTTCCGAAGAAAACGGAATTGTGACATTTGAAGCCAAATTCTCAGGTCTTAAACCAGGAACCCATGCAATCCATCTTCACGAAAAAGCAGATTGTAGTGCTGAAGATGCAACCTCTTCTGGCGGTCACTGGAACCCAACACTCACCAAACACGGAAAATGGGGTGATGCCGAAGGATATCACAAAGGTGATATAGGCAATTTTGAAGCAGCCGATGACGGTAGCGGTAAAATCTCTATGCAAACCGACGAATGGTGCATAGGCTGTCTCGATGATACTAAAAACATTATTGGCAAAGCAATAATTGTTCACGAAGGTAAAGACGATTTCACTACACAACCTACTGGCGATGCTGGAGGTAGAATTAGTTGTGGTGGGATTATAAAATAATTAATCACTTTTAGAATGTATTGTCCGAAAAAGAGATAAGACCGCTGCGCTGAAAGAACAAAGAACAAAGACTTAATCGTAAATCAATGAAAGTTAAATCTTTAAAATTATGATTAGGTTAAAATACGAAGTTTCGGTTTTGGTTTTAAATAAAATGAAAAGGAAGGTCGTTAGTCAGATAAATAGCAGAAGACCTTTATTGATTTGAGTTTAACGGTTTCGTTTCAATTTTTATCGGACAACAATGTTTTAGAATAAAAAAGGTCCCGTATAAACGGGGCCTTTTTTTACCTGAATCATAAAAATTTATATATGTAATGCTCTATCATCTGTAGCGGCAAGTGCAGCTTCTTTTACAGCTTCTGCGTATGTTGGATGTGCGTGGCTCATTCGGGCAATATCTTCTGCGCTTGCGCGGAATTCCATTGCAACAACTGCTTCAGCAATTAAATCGGCAACACGGGCGCCAACCATGTGAACGCCCAAAACCTCATCGGTTTTTTTATCGGAAAGAATTTTTACAAAGCCATCGGTATCGCCACTGGCTCGGCTTCTTCCCAAGGCGCGCATAGGGAACTGGCCCACTTTATATTCAACCTTGGCATCTTTAAGTTGTTCTTCGTTTTTTCCAACGGAAGCAACTTCCGGCCAAGTGTAAACAACGCCAGGAATTAAGTTATAATCTATATGTGGCTTTTGTCCGGCGATTATTTCAGCAACAAAAACGCCCTCTTCCGAAGCTTTGTGGGCGAGCATTGCGCCGCGAACCACGTCGCCAATGGCGTAAATGTTTTTAATGTTTGTTTGAAGATGCTCGTTAACATCAATCATTCCGCGCTCGGTTATTTTTACGCCAGCATTCTCTGCCTTCAAACCCTCGGTATTTGGTTTTCTTCCCACGGACACCAAGCAGTAATCTCCTTTGAAAGTTATTTCCTTATCATTTTTATCGGTAGCAGTAACCGTTACTTCTTTTCCTTTTTTGGCAACTGCGGAAACTTTATGCGAAACGTAGAATTTCACACCTTGCTTCTTCATCACCTTCATCAATTCCTTGCTTTGGGCGGAATCCATCGTGGGGATAATTCTATCCATATATTCCACTACGGAAACTTCAGAGCCCAAACGGTTATAAACCTGGCCCAATTCCAAGCCAATAACCCCACCTCCAATAACCACTAGATGTTTCGGGATTTCTTTTAAAGTTAAAGCTTCGGTGGAGGTAATAATTCGGACCTTATCCAATTTTATAAAAGGAAGGGTTGCAGGTTTGCTTCCCGTAGCGATGATTATATTGGTTGCTTCAATGGTTTCCTTTTTCTTGCCGTTGGTAATTTCAATATGGGTGGCATCTTTAAATGCGCCCACTCCCGTGAAAACGTCAATTTTGTTTTTATCCATTAAAAACGCAATTCCTTTGGTGGTTTGATCCACAACCGAAGCTTTGCGCTCAATCATTTTTTTGAAGTTGATCTTTATTTCCCCAGGAATTTCTATTCCGTGATCTGCAAAATGTTTCATCGCTTCCTCGTAGTGATGTGAAGAATCCAACAAGGCTTTGCTGGGAATACAGCCCACGTTTAGACAGGTTCCGCCCAAAACATCATATTTTTCAATAATTGCGGTTTTCATCCCCAATTGTGAACAACGGATTGCTGCTACATAGCCACCAGGACCCGAACCAATTATTGCTACATCATATTTACTCATAAAATTTGATTTTAAAATAGAATTGCAAAGGTACAATACTGTTTAGGAGTTTAAAAGTTTATTGGTCGATTAGTTGATTTGTTGATTAGCGAATGGGTTGATTAGCGGATTGGTTGATTCGTTGATTAGCGGATTCGTTGATTAGCGGATGAATGGATGATAGATTAGTGATAGTTCATAGCTGATAGTAATTGTTAAATGAAATGGCTTATAGTTTGACCACTCCTTTAAATTTTTGCAATTTTGCCGCACAACAGAAAAACACTATTATGGCTTTTAAACCCGCAGACAAAATACAGGATTTACAATACTTTGGCGAATTTGGAGGGGTTAATCCTTCCATTTCTGATTCTTCAACCTATACGTTTCTTTCCGCAAAAACGATGTTCGATACCTTTGAAGGAAACGCAGATGGATGTTATCTCTATTCGCGCCACACCACCCCTTCCAATCTCTATTTGGGGCAGGCGTTGGCGGCAATGGAAGGTACCCAAACCGCGAACGTTGCAGCAAGCGGAATGGGCGCTATTACTCCGGCAATTTTACAATTATGCAAAGCGGGTGACCAAATTGTTTCCAGCCGGACCATTTATGGCGGCACTTATGCTTTCCTAAAAAACTTTGCCCCGCGTTTAAATATTGAAACTTCATTTGTTGACATTACAAAGCTCGAACAGGTGGAAGCAGCTATTTCAGCAAACACCAAAATAATTTTTTGCGAAACTGTCAGTAATCCGTTGTTGGAAATTGCAGATATTGAAGCCCTTTCAAAAATTGCAAAAAAACACAACTTACAATTATTGGTGGACAATACCTTTTCACCCTTAAGCATTTCACCGGCCAAATTGGGAGCAGATGTTGTGCTTCACAGTTTGACCAAATTCATCAATGGCAGTAGCGATACTATGGGCGGGGTAGCCTGTGGCACGCAGGAATTTATTGACAACCTCCGCAACGTAAACGATGGTGCTAATATGCTTCTTGGGCCGGCAATGGACAGTTTACGTGCAGCATCTATTTTGAAAAATCTTAGAACCCTTCACATTCGTATAAAACAGCACAGCGAAAATGCTTTGTATTTAGCTGAAAAGTTTGAGGCAGATGGCTTAAAAACGGTTTATCCCGGCTTAAAATCGCACAGCGGCCATGAGCTTTTCAAAAAAATGATGAATGGGGAATACGGTTTTGGTGGAATGCTTACGGTTGATGTGGGCGGAATTGCTAAAGCGAACGAATTAATGGAACTGATGCAAAAACGCAATCTTGGGTATTTGGCAGTGAGTCTTGGTTTTTACAAGACACTTTTTAGTGCGCCGGGCTCTTCCACTTCTTCTGAAATACCGGAAGAGGAACAAAAGGAAATGGGGCTAAGTGATGGTTTGATTCGCTTTTCCATTGGTTTGGATAATGATATTGCCCGCACATACCAAATGATGCGGGAATGTATGGTGGAAGTTGGGGTGCTGTAATGGCTGTGGGTTGTCGGTTGTCGGTTTGTTTGACCACGAATACACGAATTGTTTATTGTTGTTGGGTGTCTTGTTTCTTGTTTCAACTGACCACTGAACACTGAACACTGGACACTAAATAACTGACTACTGCCACTATTTGTAGTTATTTCACCACGAATACACAAATTGTTTATTATTGTTGGGTGTCTTGTTTCTTGTTTCAACTGAACACTGAGCACAGAACACTGAACACTGAGCACTGAGCACTGAGCACTAAATAACTGCTTACTACTCATTGTTATTTCACCACGAATACACGAATTGATTATTGTTACTCTTGGTTCTTGGCTCTTGCTTCTTGGCTCGTCACTCATCGCTCGGCGCTCGTAGTTCATCGCTCGTCATTCTCGGTTATCGGTTGTAGGTTTCAGGTTTTGGTGGGATTTTGGGCTGCTTGTTGATGGGGTTAAAAGGGGCTATCATGGGGGCATGGTGGAAGTATCTGAGAAGTATGGTCGGCATGGAGTCGGCATGCAATCGGCTTTCAATCGGCTTTCAATCGGCTTTCGGTCGGCTTACAATTGGTTAAGGGAACTTGTATATTAGGAAAAATGTTTTTATATTTATCTAGAAACCAACAAGTTCAGCGATGAGAGGATTCAATTACGAAAATAATAAAAATAACCCAAGAATTTACAAAAATTCTGATGAATTTGGGTTGTGCAGTTTATTTGCCAAGGAGTTTAAGATAGCATTACGCCCCCTGTTAAAGTATAAAAAGGTTGGAATGCTGCACCAGCGGCTGATGCAGCTAGGTTCAAAAATAAAATCATTGGATTCTACTTCGGACAAAGGTGCCCGTAATGTGGGAGCGGGACTAAAGACCCTGAAGGGCAAATTGTTGTTAAGGGAATTTGTATTTACGCCGAAAGCGGGGATACGGCAGCATTTTGGAAATCCGGAAATTGATGTAGCGGATTTCACTTTGATCTGGAGAGGTTTTGACCCCTCCTCTGCCCGATTTCCAAAGGGGGCTACCGATTTTGAGCTATTATATTTGCTGCTGGCATATGATGCAGAAGTGAATTTATTTACGACATATGAAGCCACTCCCATTAGAAGGTCCAAGTTTGGGAAAGCGGAAGAGTTGGTAATGAAGCTTGAGAGAAAAGTCAATAAAAAAGAAGGGAAGCATTATATTCCCGTAATTGGGCTGCGGTTTTTAGAAATACTTGGGGAGGAGGAGTATGAATGTTTAGGGCAGGATGCTGTGGGGATTGAGATTTTTGGGGTTTTTTAGACGGGAGACGGGAGTAGTGAGAAGTGAGTAGTGAGAAGTGAGAAGTGAGAAGTGAGTCGTGAGAAGTGAGAAGTTCAATATTTGGTATTTGGTTTGGCTGTTAAAATTTGGTGGCCTCGATACAAATTTCAGTTCGCTGCGCTCCTTGTGATTCACTCGGTCACCTTTGGTTGGAATTGTTGAATCGTTGAATTGTTTAATTGTTGAATCGAACGTGAGCGGGACCGTCTTTGCGGGGGAAGCGTGCCAATCTTTTGAGGCTTCTTGTTATCATGATTGGACTTTTGAGCCGGTGGCCTCGGTACAAATTTCAGTTCGCTGCGCTCGCTGAAATTCACTCGGTCACCTTTGGTTGGAATTGTTTAAATGTTTATTTGTTGAATCGTTTAATTGTTTAATTGTTGAATCGAACGTGAACGGTACCGTCATTGCGAACGGAGTGAAGCAATCTTTTGAGGCTACTTGTTATCATGATTGGAACTACACCTTAATAAATCGTTTTCTCTTCGTCTTCTTTCTTTTTGCCATTGCCGCACCCTTCGACTCCGCTCAGGGCAGGCTAGAAACAAAAAGGGCTAGGCTTACGAAAAGATTCCTGAAAATTTCTTTATTTCCGGCGCAAAAATAAAGTTTTTAGAACCCTAAGATTGGCTGCCAATTTTTTGAACAATGAAACTACCATAAATGCATAGTGCTAAGAAGGATTTTTGCTTTATCCTCCAATAAATTCATTTTCTACCCTTCGACTTCGCTCAGGGCAAGCTTCTTTTCGTAGGCCAAAATGATTTCAATTCAACAACTCAACAATTCACACCATACTCTTATGAAAGTAATTTAACATGAGCGGTACCGTCTTTGCGAACGGAGTGAAGCAAACCCATGAAGCTACTTGTTATCATGATTGGACTTTTGAGCCGGTGGCCTCGATACAAATTTCAGTTCGCTGCGCTCGCTGAAATTCACTCGGTCACCTTTCGTTGGAATTGTTGAATTGTTGAATCGAACAGGAGCGCTACCGTCTTTGCGAGCGCAGGGCGGCAATCTTTTGAGGCTACTTGCAGTCTTGAATAGAACTACCCCTCCGCCTACAGCTTAGAACCCAACATTTTCTCCACATAAGCCAATTTCTCCCTTTCAGCCTGTAA
>JAUYGY010000048.1 GCA_030690315.1 Aequorivita sp. | reverse complement strand
GCGTACTATGTGTTCGTACTGAACAGCGGTGCGGTTACCGACATCGTTATAGACGGGACGAACCTTGGCACTGCGGACAATACGATAGCTGGTTTCAGCTATTACCCGAACCCTACCACGGGAGTTCTGAACCTGAAGAGTGTTGATAACATCGAACACGTATTGCTGTACAACCTTTTGGGCCAAGTAGTGATTGACAACCGCGTGAATGCAACAACTTCACAGGTAGATATTACAGGTCTTAGTACTGGCACCTATTTAATGAAGGTTACGGTGAACGGTGAGACAGGTACTTACAAAGTGTTGAAACAATAATTTTATATATAATTTCAACTAAAGCCACCCACATTTGTGGGTGGCTTTTTTACTTTGATAATGCAGAGCTATTTGATTTTTTTATTTTTTTTTTGATTTAGAGTGTTTTTTGAATATCTTTAACGTATTAGACTAAAAAATTTTAATATTAACTTTTAAATCAAATTTTATTATGAAAAAAATTACAATGCTAATCTTTATGAGCTTTTGTGCTATTGGATTTAGCCAAAACAAAGCAACCAACTTGTCTGCGAATCAAAATTCGCAAACGGTCCTACTTCCTGCGGCCTATTATAATTCCACAGGGACAGCGATTGGTGAAACTACTGGAGTAACTTCCACTATCGAGAGAGATGATAATTTACGAGTTCCTTTTACTGGAACCTATTATTTCCGATCACCAGATGCAATTGTATATGACAATGGCCCTTACTTTAACGTACCTGGTCCTCCAGATATTAGCTTTTTACAAGATGCATCATTATCAATGGGCTTATATGGATTTGGTGCTCAATTCACGGCTGGAAATAGTATGGCTGATGACGTTGTTCTTGCTGCTGATTATGATATTACTTCTATTGACGTATTTGCTTATCAAACAGGATCCTCTGCTCCATCTGTTAATGCATTGTATCTTCAAGTTTGGGATGGTGATCCAAGTGGTGGTGGCGCTAGCGTAATTTGGGGAGACCTTACCACAAATATCCTTGATACTGCTGCTGCAACCGATGCCTTTAGGCAATTGGAAAGTGCGCCTGGCGATACTTCAAGAGAAATTCAAAGAGTCACTGGGCTTACAACGGGTCTTTCATTGACGGCTGGTACATATTGGATTGAATATACTTTTGCAGGTACCGGTGCTTCCGGTCCTTGGGCTCCTCCTATTGTAATTACAGGAAACGCTACTACAGGAAACGCACTTCAAAATCAAGCTGGTGTATGGGTTATTGCCGAGGATAGTGGCTCACTTACACCACAAGGTATGCCTTTTGTAATGTACGGCGATCTTGTTGGAGGTGGTACAGCGTGTAATGAGTTAAATCCATCAAATGGGTTTGAAAATGGTTATACTTCCTCAGCAAATACCCCTCAGGTTATAGCTACTGATTTAACCGTAGCAGCTGGTGAGAATATGAGCTTTAATAAGGCGACTACCAACTTTATAATGCCAGATGGTGATACAATTTTATCTGCTGATATTATCGTTTACGCTGATGATTTTGGAGGGCTTCCAGACCCAGGAAATATCATAGCTACTCAAGCTGGCGTTGTTCCAAGTTCACAAACAGTGCTAGGCGATTTCCCAGCAGCTTCAACACTTGATGTTACTGAGGTTGTTTTTGATCTTGCTCCAATTGCATTAGCTGGTCAGGCTGCCTTTCCAACCACCTACTGGGTAAGCGTCTATGTAACAACTTCTGCAGGCGCAGGCGGTCCAGGATATTGGGAATACACAACTGCAAGTATTGTAGGTTACCCTTCTGTGTTTTCAGCTGATGGTGGAGCTACATGGAACGTAGCTACAGGTACTGACGATTTGGTGTATAATTTTGAAGGTGATTGTGACCTATTGAGTGTTAGTGATAACACACTTGACGGTTTCGCTTACTATCCAAACCCAACTTCTGATGTTCTTTCATTGAAATCAGTTAACAGCATAGATTCAGTTGCTATCTATAACCTTTTGGGACAAAGAGTGATCGACACCAAGATTGGTGCTACCACTTCAGATATCAACCTTTCAGGATTAACTGCTGGCACATACATTATGAAAGTAGTTGTTGAGGGCCAAACAGGAACTTTCAAAGTATTGAAAAACTAAATTTTAATAATTGATATGAAAAGCCATCCACGAAAGTGGGTGGCTTTTTTATTTTGATTAGCTTTGTGCAATGAAGCGAAATTATTCCTTTATAATTCCAGTATTCAACCGCCCTCAGGAAGTAAAGGAGCTTTTGGAAAGTTTTTTAAGTGTAAATTTTCCTGATGATTTTGAAATAGTTTTGGTGGAAGATGGTTCTTCAGAAACCTCTGAAACAATAGTTGATGAATTTTCCAAAAAGCTTACTATTTCATATTATTTTAAACCAAATTCCGGGCCGGGCGATTCCCGAAATTTTGGAATGAAACAAGCAAAAGGAAATTTTTTTATAATTCTCGACTCCGATTGTTTGTTGCCTCCCCATTATTTAGCTACCGTCGATTCTTTTTTGAACAGTGATTTTCACCATTGCTTTGGCGGAGCAGATGCTGCACATTGCAGTTTCACCCCTTTGCAAAAAGCAATAAATTATGTAATGACTTCTTTTTTTACCACTGGAGGAATAAGAGGTAGCAAAAACAGTATAAATAATTTTGAACCTCGAAGTTTTAATATGGGAATTTCAAAAGAAGTTTTTGAAAAGACTGGCGGGTTCGCAAAAATTCATCCGGGGGAAGATCCCGATCTTTCCCAACGTATTTTAAGCGCAGGTTATAAAACTACATTTCTGCCCAATGCCTTTGTTTATCATAAACGCCGCATTTCTTGGAAAAAATTCTATATTCAAGTGAAAAAATTTGGACTCGTTCGGCCTATTTTGAACAAATGGCATCCTTCCGCAGCGAAAATTACCTTTTGGTTTCCAACTGTTTTTGTTTTTTTCACAGTACTTTCGGTATTACTCTTTCTTTTTGTAGCACCAATTTTTATAGTGCCACTTCTTTTGTATCTATTGTTGATATTGATTGATTCTTCCATAAAAAATAAAAGCATTTATATTGGATTTCTTTCCATAGTTGCTGTTTTTATTCAGTTTTTTGGATATGGAATGGCTTTTTTGAAATCCAGTTTTTTAATAAACCTATTAAATAAAAATCCGCAGAAACAATTTCCCTCCTTATTTTTTGAGTAATTTTAGTGACTGTGAATAATAACTACTATGGCGAAGGGCTTTTTTAAAATTAATAAAAATTCAAAAGTAAAGCGCTTTTTGTTTTTTCTGTTAGTAGCTACAATTTTTTGGGTACTAACTAAATTCAGTAGAGAATTTACCGCTACAATGCATGCAAAGATTAACTATGAAAATATTCCCGAAACTACCGCGCTCTCAGAAAAAAATATTTATAATATAACTTTTGATCTTACGGCAAACGGATTTGAAATATTGTTCTATAAATTTAAGAACCTAACCATAAATGTTCCGGTCGCTACCTACTATACCAAGGAAAATGAAAGTTTTACAATCTCCAAGAATGACTTGCTGCGCATGGTTGCATCAAATTTTAATAGAAATTTAGTAGTCAAAAATCTTTCAGTTGAACAATTAAATGTGCATTTAGATCCAATTGTTTTAAAGAAAGTACGGGTGATTGCAATGACGGATGTTTCTTTTAAAAATGGGTTCAAAGCCGTAGATAGTATAAAAACCTTTCCAGATTCTGTTACCATATCTGGGCCCTCGGGAAGTTTAAAAAAAATTAATACCATTACCACAGATTTAATTTCACTTAAAGATGTGGAAAAGGATATTTCAGAAATGGTTAAAATTCCAAAACCGAGCAATGAAGTTATTTCTGTTAAACCTAATAAGGTTGAAGTAAAATTGGCTGTTGCCGAATTTTCACAGGGTGAATTTTCGCTTCCAGTTGATGTTATCAATTTACCGCCAGACGTAGAAATTAAGTTAGTGCCACAAACAATAACCATTACGTTTGATGTTTCAGTTGCTGATTTCGCTAAGATTTCAAAAGAAAATTTTAGAGTAGTTTGCGACTATTCTAAAAGAAATGTAGATGAAAACTTTATGCTACCCTTCCTCGAAAAGAAACCGCAAAACATTATAAATGTAATGTTTGAACCCAAGAAAATTGATTTCTTTATATTTAAGTAGATGGCATTCCTTCAAATTTAAAATCAATAAAGATGAAAATTGTGGGCCTAACTGGCGGAATTGGTAGTGGAAAAACAACAGTTGCAAAATTGTTTTCAGAATTGGGCGTACCAGTTTATATAGCAGATGAAGAAGCAAAAAAATTGACCGATTCTTCAAAGAGTATCCGCAGCAAATTAATCCAACTATTAGGGGAACAAACTTATATTGACGGTAGCTTGAACAGAAAATATGTTGCCGATAAAATTTTTACTGATAAAGCCCTTCTAAATGCTGTAAACGCAATCATCCATCCTAAAGTTGCGGCACATTTTAAGAAATGGGCACTCAGGCAAAAAGCAAATTATGTTATAAAGGAAGCTGCAATACTATTTGAGAACGGCGGATATAAAGAGTGTGATGTTGTTATTTTGGTCACTGCTCCAAAAGCTTTGCGAATGCAGCGTGTTATTAAACGGGACAACGCCACCCAGGCTGAAATTGAACAGCGAATGGGCAATCAGTGGAGCGATTCCAAAAAGAAAAAACTCGCCGATATTATTATCGAAAATATTGAAATAGGGGCAACGCGTCAGCAGGTGCAATTAATTCACAAATCTTTGAATTAGGATATCTATAAACCCATCTTTTTCTTATGTTAACATTTGGTTAAATGAAGAAGTAGCTAAATGTTAAAATCTTATTTTTGGGAAATGAACAAAAAGCTATTTGTATTGCTTATAGCGCTGATGAGCCTTTCATTATTGGGAATTGTATTTGTTCAAGGATATTGGATTTCAAACGCTTATCAGACCAAAACAGATCAATTTACCATAAATGCGAAACAAGTTCTTTTGGCCGTTACAAAAGAAATTCAATTACAGGAAAATGAAGCCTATTATCAGATATACAGTGCATATGTAGATAGCATTCAGGTTCCTAATAATGCAATTTTTACGGAATTGGCATACAGGATTCAGAATAAAGCGACCAACGAAACATATATTTTTACCGACGGAATTTTAGAGCAGGATTACAAACTTTCCGCAGGAGTTTTGAATACGAATACAGATAGCATCCAATTCACAAAACTGACAAACCGGAAAACAAAGACCAAAATATCGAAAAGTCTTGACGGGGTTACCACAACAGAAACACGGGTAGAGTCTTTTTCAAGAATGAAGGATTACGAAAGAAAGCAGTTTGAGGATTTTGTGGGGAATGTTACAGCATTAACACCTATTTATAAAAGGGTTGAAGCTGGTCGCATAGCTGAACTAATTGATAAGGAACTAAAGGAACGAGGATTAAACTCAAAATTTGAATTTGCTGTTTATAGCAATAACATAGAGACCAAAGTGCGCTCAAAAGATTTTAAATACAGTGATGAGAACACATACATTACCCCACTTTTTGTGAATGAGGACAAAAACGGTTATGAACTTTATGTGAATTTTTCAGAAAAGGAAAAATTGGTACTGAATAGCATTTTGGGAATGGCAATCCTTTCATTGGTATTTACTGCAGTTATAATTCTAGCATATTCCAGCGCTATTTCACAAATATATAAACAACGACAGATTTCACAGATTAAGACTGATTTTATAAATAATATGACCCACGAGTTCAAAACCCCAATTGCTACAATAAACCTTGCGCTGGATTCACTTAAGAATCCAAAGGTGAAAGACAATAGGGAGTTTTTGGATCGCTATTTGGGAATGATTCGGGAAGAAAACAAGCGCATGAACGCCCAAGTTGAAAATGTATTGCGTATTTCAAAACTTGAAAAGAATGAACTGGATTTGCCCAAAGAGCGTTTTAACCTGCAAGAAATAGTGGAAGACGCAATTTCACACGTAAGTTTGATCGTGGAAGATAGGGGCGGATATATTAAAACCCATTACGGCGCACTTAAATCTACAGTTCTGGCGAATGAATCGCATCTTAGCAACGTGATTGTTAACTTGCTTGACAATGCCATTAAGTATTCTGAAGATGAACCGAAGATTGATATCTATTCTGAAAATGTGAAAAACAGCATTATCCTTAAAATAAGAGATCAGGGAATGGGGATGAACAAACACGTTCAAAAAAAAATATTTGATAAATTTTACAGAGAACACTCTGGCGACATACATAACGTAAAAGGTCACGGCCTTGGGCTGGCATACGTAAAACGCATTTTGGATGACCACGATGCAGAAATTTACGTAGAAAGTGAAAAAGGAAAAGGCAGCACCTTTATAATAAAACTACACTTAATATCTTAAAATTATGGAAACAGAAAACAAAAAAATCCTACTTGTTGAAGACGATCCCAACTTTGGGACAGTTTTAAAAGATTACCTAGCCATGAACGATTATAACGTGACACACGCTAAAAACGGCATGGAAGGTTTTGAAAAATTTAAAAAGGATGATTATGATCTTTGCATTCTTGACGTAATGATGCCTTACAAGGACGGATTTACACTAGCGAAGGAAATTCGCGAGAAAAATGAAGATGTGCCTATTATATTTCTAACGGCAAAAGCAATGAAAGAAGACGTTTTGAAAGGCTATAAAGTTGGGGCTGATGACTACCTAAACAAACCCTTTGATAGCGAAGTGCTTTTGATGAAGATAAAAGCAATCATCCAAAGAAAGGCGACTGATTCTATTGCCGATAGTAAGCAATTTGAATTCCAGGTTGGTAATTTTCATTTGAATTCCAAATTGAGATTTTTGACCTATAACAAAGAAACTCCAATAAAACTTTCTCCAAAAGAGAACGAATTATTGCGTCTTTTGGCACTTCATAAAAACGATTTGATGCCACGTGAACTTGCATTGACCAAAATCTGGAGAGATGACAACTATTTCACATCCAGAAGTATGGACGTTTACATCGCAAAACTTCGTAAATATTTAGGAAAAGATGATGGCGTGGAAATTATCAACATTCACGGAGAAGGTTTCCGTTTAGTGGTGAAGGCCGAAGTTGACAATTAGCAATAAAAATCCTTAAGATATGTGTGAAAAAACGCTCTTAATGGGCGTTTTTTTCTTTTATGAAAGCTATAATTTCTGAAGCATCTGTTTCATAATCGAACCAATTAATCGCTTCGTTTTTCTTAAACCATGTGTTTTGCCGTTTGGCAAACCTGCGCGTATTCTTTTTTATTTCCGAAACTGCTTCTTCTTTTGAAATGTTCCCTACAAAATATTCAAAAAGTTCTCGATAGCCCACAGTTTGTAGAGCATTCTTTTCTTTGTGCGGGAAAAGTGACTTCGCTTCAGCAATTAGCCCATTCTCAAGCATGTTGTCAACCCGAAGATTGATGCGGTTATAAATTATTTCCCTTTCCGAAGTGAGCCCAATAAAAACAGTTTCAAAATTTCTATTGACAGATTCCTTTTTCAAAAA
>JAUYGY010000013.1 GCA_030690315.1 Aequorivita sp. | reverse complement strand
GTGGTTATAGCGACGGGGCCCACCTCTTACCTTTCCGAACAGAGAAGTTAAGCCCGTTTGCGCCGATGGTACTGCATCTCGTGGGAGAGTAGGTCGCCGCCTTCCTTTAAAGCCCCTTCACTTACGTGAGGGGGCTTTTTTTATGGAGAGAACTTGGGGTCCCCTCCCACGCCGGGCGGTAGGGGCGGCGGAACGCGGACCCTGTCAGGTTTGTTACGTACCCATCGCCGCCCCTGCCGTCAAAGACCCTAAAGACGCCTTCCTTTAAAGCCCCTTCACTTACGTGAGGGGGCTTTTTTTATGGATTAAATCCAAGTCAAAATGCTTCTATATCTCTCCTTAAGTGTTATTAATTCTTCTATTTAATGTCTTTTGCACAAAAAATTTTAATGTCAAAATAAGAAACCTCATTGCGATAAGATTATATTTTTTGTTTCTTAAACTAAAAACCCATACATTAGGTTTAATTAAAAATCATTTCTCATTAAAAACTTACTTATGAAAAAATCATTACTTAAAACCACACTCACCATTTCTTTTCTTTTCTGCGTATTTTCTTTTTATTCACAAGAGCGTATTGCCGTAATACAGGATTCTCAAGTAAAATTACTGGATGCCGAGAATGGTGATATAATTGATCCATCATTTATTTCTTTGGATACGGGTACTCCGAAAGCATTAATTCAGGTGGCAGACGAAATTTGGGTTGCATACCAATTGGCAGACAAAATAGAGCGCTATGATCTTGATGGAATTCTTTTGGGTACAATTGATACGGGTATGGACAATATTCGAGGTTTATCCGTTGTGAATGGAACTGAAGTATGGCTTTGTAATTCCGGAAGCAACAACGGTGCGCCCGGTGATGCCATTATCCGTTTTGATTTAGACGGTAACAATTTAGGGTTTTTCCCTACTAATCCACAATCAGACTCACCTTTTGATATTATTGATAATGGTGACGGAGAAGCGTATATTTCATATAGCGGAACCAATAATATTGAAAGACGGGATTATAATGGTGCTTTTTTGGGGAATATTGTCGAGCAGGGTGTCGTAAATTTTGTTCAACAAATAGAGATTGAAGAGCCAGGAGTTATTTTGGCAGCTGTTTTTAGTGTAATTTCTGGAGGCAATCAGAACGGGTTATATCGTTTTTCTGAAACCGACGGAGCAATACTTGACTACTGGAGCTTAGGTAATTTAAGAGGGGTAGCAAAACTTGGTAATGGTGAAATCCTTTGGTCCAGCGCTGCTGGGGTAAGCCGTTTGGATCCATCAACTGGAGTAAGCGAATTGATTAGTGCTGGTACCGCTCAATATTTTGGGAGATTATCATTCAATTGTATTACCCCGCCAACGCCTACGGGAGATTCGCAACAAACTTTCGTGCAAGGTGCAACTCTGGCCGATATAGTTATAGATCCAACCGATGTTACTTGGTTTGCCACCGAAGATGACGCTTTAAACAATGTTAATCCATTGCCATTAAATACGCTTTTAGTGGATGGTGAAACTTACTATGCGGTGAACATTGTTGACGGATGTCTAAGCGATCCTTTTGCCGTAACAGTTTCGGTTACACTAGGAGTTAATGAATTCAGTAATTCTAATTTTAGCATTTATCCGAATCCTACCGATGGATTAATTACTTTGGAACATACAGGAATCATTTCTGAAATAACTGTTTCTAATTTATTGGGTCAGGATATTTTAAACTTTTCTCCCCAAGCCTCAAAAGTAGAAGTAGATCTTTCGTCCTTTGCAAAGGGTATTTATTTGGTAACCGTTTCGTCTAACCGTTACAGCAAGACTATTCGGATTATAAGGAAATAAAAAACTACCATTTGTTTATAAAAAGACCATCCAGCGGATGGTCTTTTTTATTAAAAAATAGATTTCAAAATAGTATTTATCCCTTTAAAACAAAGATAAATGGCACCCGCACCCGCAATTATTCCGAAGAAAAGAAACACGAAAAACATAAAGGTTTCTTTATTCAAAAAAGAAAGTGTGAGTAGGTACGGACTCAAAAAAAGCAATGGCACGGCAAATGCCATAAATTTTATACCTTTTTTCAGCAATTCAAAATCGGTGTGTTCTCTACCCATTTTTAAAATTGTTTATAGCGTTCCGTACATTTTTATATTTTTCCAAAAGCACTTGTGCCTCTTCTTCTAAAATATTCAACTCATCCATTATCATTCGCACTCCGCGGTCAATTAGTTTATTATTGCTGAGCTGCATATCCACCATTTTATTCCCTTTTACTCTCCCCAATTGAATCATCGCCGTTGTTGAAATCATATTGAGCACCAACTTTTGTGCGGTTCCAGCTTTCATTCTTGAGCTTCCAGTAACAAATTCCGGTCCGACAGAAACAACGATTGGAAATTGCGCTGTAATTGCCAAAGGACTTCCTTCATTACAAGTTACGCAACCTGTTTGAATATTTCGTTGGTTACATTCTTTTAATGCTCCAATTACATAGGGAGTAGTTCCCGAGGCTGCAATGCCAATTACAATATCTTTTTCTGAAATGTTTTCTTTTTGAAGATCTTCCCAACCTTGATTTTCAGAATCCTCAGCAAATTCTACGGCCCTGCGAATTGCGGTATCGCCACCAGCTATCAATCCAATAACCAACTCATGCGGCACACCAAAGGTGGGCGGACATTCGCTTGCGTCCACAATTCCCAAACGCCCGCTGGTTCCCGCTCCAATGTAAAATAACCTTCCGCCATCTTTCAGTTTTTCAACTACTTTTTGGGTAAGTTTTTCAATCTGCGGAAGAGCTTTTTCAACAGCATAAGCAACGGTTTTATCTTCGTTATTTATGTTTTGAAGCAATTCTGAAACGCTCATTTTTTCCAAATGATTGTATTTTGAATTAGATTCGGTAATTTTTTTGAAGGAAATTTTTTCAGTCTTCATTTTAGAGACTCAGTTTTTATTATTGAAACTTAATTTTTATTGTTGAAACACCATTTTTATTTTTGAAACGCACGTCCGTGCGTTTTTACGACAAAGTTATATTATTTTATTGTACGGTATAATTAAGTGTTGAAACTTCAGAAACCCTAAAATATCCCAATGGAAAATTATCGGGGTTAGTTTCATTCACAATATTTCCGCGAACCGTTGCGGGCTGTGTTTCAAAAGGGCCTCCACCGCCGTCGCCGGTTTGTTGCAAAAGGATGAACATAAAGTTGTAATAGGCTTCACTTGCACCATATAGATTGAATTGCACCTCATCTCCGGGCGCCAAATCTTCAACCAAATAATAGCCAAAAATACTATTGCCATTAAAAAATTCATCGTTATAAACATCGAGGGCATCGCCCCTTTCCGAAAGTCCTTCAAAAAAGTAATAATTTCTTTCCCCAACCGGATCTGTAAAAAATGCCTTCAGCTCAATATCTTCCCCTGAAAAACCGCCATCATCGCGTTGTTCAACAAACTCTAGCGGGGAAACAGTATATAATGTTTCTGTGGCGGAGTATGTTTCATCATTATATCGAATCCTTAAGGTATAATCTACATTCAATTGCGGCCTAAGGATAGAGGTATAGATTCCGTTTTGGGAATAAATAAACGGATAAACTACGCCGTTTTCATCCGTAATATTTACCTCGGCATCAGTTACAAAGGGCAAATTATTATCAAAAAAAGGAGCCGTTGTGGTTAACCGAACTGTTGCACTGGAACTGCCGTTGTCCCAAACATAGAGGTTTGCTTCCACTACTAGCCGTGGGGGAGCATCATTGAGTTCCACTTCAATTACATCTTCGCAGGAAGTTAAAATTCCGAAGAAAATAACCATTAAAAATAGCTTCTTCATACTCTTAAAATTTAAAGTTATAGGTGATGGAAGGGATTATCCCAAAAATTGAAAGCCGCACAGCCTCGTTTTGGCTAATATCTGTATTCTCCCGGAATGAAACTGAGGCGGCGTTTTTACGGTTATACGCATTGTAAATACTAAAAACCCATTCGCCTTTCCATCGTTTTGTGCTTTCGGGTTTTGGGGTCCAAGTAGCCGAAAAATCCAATCGATTATACGATGAAAGCCTGCTGCTGTTTCGCGCTTCGTAAACCGGTACAACTACGCCATTGTACTCATATTGCCCTTCCGGAAAAGTGGTTGGTATTCCTGTTTGGAATATAAAATTTGCGCCAAACGACCATTTTTTTGAAAGCTCATACTGCCCCGTAATTGAAATATCATGGGTTTTGTCCCAAGCTGAATTATACCAATCGCCATTATTTATCCCGATTTCCATTGGTGTTCTTCCGGGGGTGCGTTGCTCACTTTTGGACAGCGTGTATGCGATCCAACCTTGCAGTTTTCCGCTGTTTTTTTTGAAAAGCATTTCCAAACCATAGGCTCTTGCTTCCCCATTTAGCAGAATTTGTTCTACAGCATTGTTGGCAATTAAATTGGCATCATCCACATAGTCCAGTCTGTTTTTTACTTTTTTGTAAAACGTTTCTACTTCCAACGAATAATTCTTGAAATTTCTGAAATACCCCAATGCAACCTGATCTGCTAATTGCGGTTTAATGTATTTTCCGCTTGGCGCATAAATATCAAAAGGGGTGGGCGAGGTAGTGTTGCTAATTAAATGAATGTATTGGGTCATTCTATTGTAACTGGCTTTTATGGAAGAATCGTCATTCAGCAAATAGGAAATTGAAAACCGCGGCTCCAAATTTGCAAAGGATTTTATGGTTTCGCTTCGGCTAAAGGAAATGGTATCAATTGGCTTCGCTTTTTCATAAATATCTAAACTCTCATTGTAAATTATGGGATTGTCGTTTTCATATAAAAAGAGTTCATCCTGCCCTAAACGGTTAAAAGTTGACACGCGAAGCCCGGCCTGTATTGAAATTTTATCAGAAAGTTCAATTTCTGATTCAACATAAACCGCGTTTTCCCATGCGTATTTATCAGTAAGTTTAAATGGATTGATTCCTGAATCTTCCGTTGTGGGCGTTACATCTCCTGGATTGAATTTGTAATAAATACTATTTATACCGTAGCGCAATTCAACGTTGTTTGAAATGTAATGTGTAAAATCATATTTCAGATTGAAGTTTCTAATCCCGCTGTCAAAATCAAATTCAACAAATTTTAATTCCAAACCGTAATAATAATCGGAATAAATCAAAGATAAATTTGAAAACAATTTATCTGAAAAAAGATGGTTCCAACGAAGGTTGAGGGTAGTGTTTCCGAAGCTATTTGCGAAACTATCAGAGATTTCAAAAACGTCCCTTCCGAAATAACCCGACAAAAATAGACGGTTGTTGTCGTTTACATTATAGCTCAGTTTGGTGTTTAAATCATAAAAATAGGCACTATTATCATTGTCGAAAAGCGGTAAAAACAAATGGGCATAGCTACTGCGGCCGCCCACCAAAAAAGAAGCAACATCTTTTTTTATCGGTCCTTCTAAAAGCAAACGGCTGGCCACCAAACCAATCCCGCCACTGGCGTGATATTCGCGTTTGTTTCCATCTTTTTGATAAATGTCCAAAACCGAAGAAATGCGGCCGCCATAACGAGCAGGAATTCCGCCTTTGTAAAGCGTTAAATCTTTGATGGCATCTGGGTTGAAAACCGAAAAGAAACCAAATAAATGTGAAGAATTATAAAGGGTGGCTTCATCCAACAAAATCAAGTTTTGGTCTGCCGCGCCCCCACGCACGTTAAAACCACTGGCGCCTTCACCCGCGCTGGAAACTCCGGGAAGCAGCGTTATGGCTTTAATAACGTCCACTTCGCCCAAAACCACGGGGATTTTTTTAATGGTATTTACAGAAAGACTATTAATACTCATTTGCGAACTGCGAACATCCAGGTTTTCGACATTGGTTTCAATAATAACTTCGTCCAAACTTTCGGTATCAGTGGCCAGTTGCAAATCTTTTTTTATGTTTTCGGATAGTGAAACTTGAAATTTTTGGGTTGCGAAACCAATGCTGCTGTAAAGAATTTCCCAATCGCCTTGTGGAAGCGTGATGGAATAATAACCGTACTGATTTGTAACCGTTCCCGTTTGCAGCGAAGGAATTGTAACGTTTACGCCGAAAAGAGTTTCCCCGGTTTCAGCTTCGGAAATAGTGCCACTAAGTGTAAATTTTTCCTGGGCGAAGCCAGCAATACTACTTAGGAAAAACAGAAAAGTAAATATTTTTTTCAAATTTTTAATATTTGTGTATAAAAAAACCTCCAGTATTACTGAAGGTTTTAAAACGCTTTTGATTTTACTTTATTTTTGAAAGTATGTTATTAAAAGTTGTGCTTGGTCGCATTGCTTCAGAGACTAATTTTTCGGTGGGTTCGTAATATCCTCCTATGTTTATTGGGTGGCCTTGAACGGCAATTAATTCAGCATTTATTTTGCTCTCGTTTTCTTGCAATTCTTTTGCGATTGGAGTAAATATTTTTTTCAGATCTTCGTCTTTATCCTGCTTTGAAAGAGCTTCCGCCCAATACATCGCTAAATAAAAGTGGCTTCCGCGGTTGTCTATTTCTTTTGCATTTCGGGACGGCGATTTACTGTTGTCGAGATATTTTTCTGTAGCTTCATCTAAAGCGTCTGCTAAAACAATTGCTTTTGGATTGTCGTTTTTTGTTCCCAAATGTTCCAGCGAAACGCCTAAAGCCAAGAATTCGCCCAAAGAATCCCAGCGCAAATGGTTTTCTTCCAAAAATTGGTCCACGTGTTTTGGAGCAGAACCTCCGGCACCGGTTTCAAACAGACCACCACCGTTCATCAATGGAACTATGGAAAGCATTTTTGCACTTGTGCCCAATTCCAAGATTGGGAAAAGGTCAGTCAAATAATCACGAAGCACATTTCCGGCCACCGAAATTGTATCTTTTCCAGCTTTAACACGTTCCAAAGTATATTGGGTCGCTTTTTCTGGGGAAAGGATTTTTATATCCAAACCTTCGGTGTTGTGATTTGCAAGGTATTTATTTACTTTTTTAATAAGTTCAACATCGTGGGCGCGGTTTTCATCCAACCAAAAAACTGCAGGACTACCGGTAGCCCGAGCGCGTTCCACTGCGAGTTTCACCCAATCTTGAATGGGTAAATCCTTTACTTGGCACATTCTCCAAATATCGCCTTTGTCAACGTTGTGCTCAATTATCACTTTTCCGGAAGCATCGAGAACCTGTACTTTTCCATCTCCTGAAATTTCAAAAGTTTTGTCGTGGCTTCCGTATTCCTCGGCTTGTTGTGCCATCAAACCAACGTTTGGAACGGTGCCCATTGTGGCAGGATCAAAAGCTCCGTGTTTTTTGCAGAAATTAATAGTGGTTTCAAAAACACCTGCATAACTACTATCTGGAATTACTGCTTTGGTGTCGCGACTTTTTCCGTCTGGTCCCCACATTTGTCCAGAATTGCGAATCATCGCTGGCATAGAGGCATCAACAATAACGTCACTGGGGACGTGAAGGTTAGTAATACCTTTGTCGCTGTTAACCATCGCCAAGTCTGGTTTTTCACCCATTATTTTTTTAATGTCCTGTTGAATGGCATCTCTTTCATATTCATTTAATTCGGAAAGTTTATTCTCCAAATCGCCCAAACCGTTGTTGGCATCAACTCCCAATCTTTTGAAGGTATCTGCGTATTTTCTAAACAAATCCTCAAAATAAACCTTCACTGCATAGCCGAAAATAATCGGGTCGCTCACTTTCATCATCGTGGCTTTCAAATGAACCGAGAAAAGTACTTTCTTTTCTTTGGCATCCTTAACTTGTTCTTCCAAAAAGCTAACTAATGCTTTTTTGCTCATCACTGTTGCGTCAATGATTTCGTCTTTCAATATTTTTAGGTTGTCTTTTAAAATAGTTTTGTTTCCGCCATTTTCGATTAACACTATACTTATAGAATCATCATCAGCCATCGTCAATGATTTTTCATTGTGAAAGAAATCGCCCTGCTGCATTGTGGAAACGTGTGTTTTGCTATCGCTGCTCCATGCGCCCATACGGTGCGGATGTTTTTTTGCGTAATTTTTTACTGCTTTTGGGGCACGACGGTCGCTATTTCCTTCTCGAAGTACCGGATTTACGGCACTTCCTTTTATTTTGTCATATTTCGTTTTGATCTCTTTTTCTGCAGAAGTAGTTGCAGTTTCGGGATAATCTGGAATCGCGAATCCTTTCTTTTGAAGTTCTTCAATAGCTTCCATAAGTTGTGGCAGGGAAGCACTAATGTTTGGCAGCTTGATAATATTTGCTTCTGGGGATTTTGCTAGTTCACCCAATTCTGTTAAATCATCATTTACGCGTTGGTCTTCCATTAGAAATTCTGGAAAAACTGCCAGAATTCTTGATGCCAATGAAATATCACGACTTTCAAGTTTTATGTTTGCAGGGGTAGTAAAAGCTTGAACGATTGGTAAAAAAGAATGTGTTGCCAAAGCTGGGGCTTCATCGGTTTTGGTGTATATAATTTTGGAAGAATTTGTCATTGAAATGTTTTTTTAATATAGTGGTTGACTTTGAAATTTT
This sequence comes from Aequorivita sp., assembly GCA_030690315.1. GTDB lineage: Bacteria > Bacteroidota > Bacteroidia > Flavobacteriales > Flavobacteriaceae > Aequorivita. The sequence continues at coordinate 10,117 of JAUYGY010000013.1, read as the reverse complement.
AAGGAACGCAAATATAGCGATTTGATGGGGCTTTTGAAAGGGAAGAAGTGGCTTAATTGTTAGAGAGATCTTACCACGAATACACGAATATTTTTTAAAATATTATGGTATATAAAACCAAAAGTCCTTAAACAAGAAAAGCCATATCACAGTATAAATACGTTGATATGGCTCCTTGTAAAGCAAACTTTTACCAACCATCCCGACAAAATCGGGATCAAGGCAAGTTTATTATACCCTTGCGGTTGTGGCTTACTTACATGGGTTTGTTTTTATAATTTCCATCTTCCGTGAGGTTGATGCCATTTTCAAAAACTCCCCCAAAACTTTTTTTTAATCTCAATACTAATAATCTAAAGATCTTGAGTACCTCAAACAACTAAAAAAAAGCCTGTAAAGTGTTTTCTTTTTATCTTTTCAAATCTAGAAACTACCATTCTTGCGAGCGTTAGCTTCATCAGCAATTTGGAAAAATAGTGTAAAAGAACGTTACTTTATTTTATCAATTTGGTTTTTATACCATTTTGATACTGCTAATATAGAACTGAAAATTGGATATGCAAGTAATCCTAACCCTTTAAAAGTCCACAGTTTGCAAACACCGCTTATAAACAATTGTTCATAAAAAAAGCCCTGTAAAAACAGGGCTTTTGAGAGTTTTGAACAAAGTAAAACTACATGCGTTTTTCTTTGATACGGGCTTTTTTACCTGTAAGACCTCTGAAGTAATAAATACGAGCTCTACGCACGCTACCTTTTTTGTTGATCTCAATTTTTTGAAGGGCTGGCATGTTAAGCGGGAAGATACGTTCCACACCAACAGTACCGCTCATTTTACGGATTGTAAAAGTTTTGGTAATACCTGTTCCTTTAACTTGGATTACAACACCTCTAAAGAACTGGGTTCTTGTTTTTTCACCTTCACGGATTTCGTAGTACACAGTAATTGTATCACCAGCTCCGAATTCAGGAAATTCTTTTTTTGTTACAAATTCGTCTTGTACAAATTTTATTAACGCTTCCATTTTGTTAATTTGATAAAGTTTAAATTAAAACAACGTTCGCGATTTTCGCCAGAGGTTGGATTAAGTGGGTGCAAAAGTAAGTAATTAATTTTAGGAAACAAGATTTAATTTCCTTTTTTGCCTTGCTAAAACCTACCGTTATTTGGAATTGGAAATCCAATTATTTATTTTATTCTCAAGCAATTGCAAAGGAACACAACCCGTTTCCAAAACCTGATCGTGGAATTCCCCAATTTGGAATTTATCTCCCAATTCCTTTTCTGCCTTTTTACGGAGTTCCAAAATCTTTAACTGGCCTATTTTATAAGACAATGCCTGCCCCGGATTTGCCATGTAGCGTTCTATTTCAGAAATGATTCCCGCTTCTGGTTCTGCTTCATTTTCCAGACAATACTGAATGGCTTGCTCGCGGGTCCAGCCTTTGGAGTGCATTCCGGTATCTACAACCAAGCGCACTGCACGGTGCATTTCTGCGCCCAAAGTTCCGAAATATTGATACGGATCTGTATAAAGGCCAAGCTCTTTCCCGAGCGATTCGCTGTAAAGCGCCCAACCTTCGCCATACCCGCTATAAAAAAGGGTTTTGCGGAACATTGGCAAATCTTCATTTTCCTGTGTTAAGGAAATTTGATAGTGGTGGCCAGGAATGGCCTCGTGCAAAAACAACGATTCATCACTGTAAACATTATATTCTGAAGCATTTGGGATGGGAACATAAAAAATCCCCGGCCGCGTGCCGTCCAAACTGCCGGGATTGTATTCAGCACTGGCAGAATTTTCACGGAATTTTTCAGTCTGTTTTACTTCAAAAGCGGTTTTGGGTTTTTTGTTGAAAAGCACTTCCAGCTTCGGTTTCATCTTTTCGTGGATTGCATAGAAATTATCAATGATCTGTTGCGGTTCTTTGTACGGCATCAATTCTTTATTGGTGCGCACAGAATTGAAAAAGGCTTTCAAATCGCCTTTAAAGCCAATCTGCTCCTTCACTTTTTCCATTTCGGAGGAAATTCGAGCCACTTCGCTTAAACCCAATTGGTGAATTTCATCCGCGGTCATTTCCGTAGTTGTATATAGTTTTATTTGATGTTTGTAATAGGCTTCGCCTTCGGGAGTGTCTGCAATTCCGGTGGTGTTTCTTCCGGCTTTTAAATAATCGCCGGCCATAAAATCATGAAGACTTTGATAGGCGGGAATTATTTTTTCTGAAACCATTTTTGAATATGCTTTGGTTAATTCCTGTTTTTCTAAATCAGAAAAAGTATCGGGAAAGTTTTTTACCGGCGAAAAGAACAGGTTTTGAGCCAAATCCGGCTCGGTCATCGCTTTCAGCTGTGGAACTACTTTCACGATTAGCGATTTTGGAAGTACATAACCTGCAGCCATTCCTTCTTTCATCCTGCTTTCGGCAGAATTCAACCAAAGCACAAAACCATCCACGCGTTTCAACCAATTGTTGTAATCTTCCCCAGTTTTGAAGGGCTGTGCGCTGCTTCCGCTTGCCAATTGGCCCATCATTAAATTTACTGTCCACATTTGGTCTATGGGGTAATAAATTCCGTTTTTGAATGAAAGTGTTTCTAGATTGATGTTGCATTCCCAAAGCAGAACGTCCTTGCTCATTTTTTCGGTTTCGCTTAAATCTTCATCTTTAAATTTTGAAACTTGTTCTTTGTAGTTTGTGAAATAATTTTTCAGCTCGGAAACATATTCATCCGAAAGAAAATTTGGAAAACTGTCATTATAGCGCGTATCTCCCGAGAATGTTGCGTTCAGTGGATTAAGCTTTAAGCCTTCTTCGTAATAACTATCCAGCATTTTGTTGAAATCTGTATTCACCGCATTTTGTGTTTGGTCGATTGTTTTTTCTTTTGATTCGTTTTTGCAGGCCGAAAAGACAAGCAAAAGCATCAATATTATTGCGCTGTTTTTGAACATGATTGGTTGTTTAGATTAAACTTTAAACTAAGTAATTTACTATCAGTCTTCTGCCTTAATTGATTGTTACAAAAGATCTGGTCTTCGCTCTTTAGTGCGTTTGTAAGCTTCTTCTTCACGCCACTCTTCAATTTTTCCTGTGTTTCCGCTAGTCAATATTTCTGGAACGGTCCAGCCTTTGTATTCGGCCGGTCTTGTATAAACTGGTGGGGCTAAAAGATTATCTTGGAAAGAATCGGTAAGCGCGCTGGTTTCATTTCCCAATACGCCGGGAATCAATCTAATTATTGCATCGCAAACAAGTGCTGCGGGAAGTTCGCCACCGCTCAACACGAAATCGCCTATTGAGATTTCACGAGTTATAAAATGATCGCGCACGCGTTGGTCCACACCTTTGTAATGGCCGCAGAGAATGATTATGTTTTCTTTCAGTGAAAGTTCATTGGCGGTGTGCTGGTTGAACGTTTTTCCGTCGGGCGTCATATAAATTACTTCGTCGTAATCCCTTTCGGCTTTCAGTTCTGAAATACATTTATCAATGGGCTCAATCATCATTACCATTCCGGCGCCACCACCAAACTGGTAATCGTCTATTTGGTTGTACGAATTGGCAGCCCAATCGCGAAGATTGTGGGTGTGAACTTCCACGATTCCTTTTTCAATGGCGCGTTTTAAGATGGAAACTTCAAAAGGGCTTTGAAGTAATTCGGGCAGGACGGTGATTATATCAATTCGCATTACAGAAATTCTTTTTTCATTTTACAGCGGTCTATGGAAATTTGGGCGCGTTCCAAAAGGTTTTTATCCAGCGTGTCCATTCCACATTTTTTGTAAAATTCAATGGCTTTATCCAGTTTTCCCTGTTGCTCGTACATTATTGCGTATTCGTTATAAATTGTTGATTTGGTAATCCCGGGAATATTGATTGCAGTATCTAGCAATTCCTCTAATTCGTCATATTTGCCAAGGGTGGAAAGCAGGACGGCATAATTGTAATAAACAGGAGGATACATCGGGCTTTTTTCCAAACAAAGTTTGTAGAGTGTTTCGCCCTTTTCAAACTCCTTGAATTTCACTTCATACAAATACCCCAAGTGATTATAGGCTTTTCCAAAGTTGGGTTCCATATCGATTATTTTTTCGAGTTTATTGGTAGCCTCGTCAAAAAAACCATCTCTAATGTCAGTGTTTGCTTGGTTCAGCAATTCTTCCAGTTTGGAAAGGTGATCCATATTTCAAAAATTTTTAGAAAACAAAAATACGGAATAAATGTGCAAATTATCCTTTTTTTGCTTCGCGCTCCTTTTTTCGCTCGGCACGCTCTTTTTTACGAAGCTCCTGTTTTTGCTCCCGGGTTATTTCGCCTTCCTTAAAGGCGTCCTTATAATTTATTTCATCGTCCACCTCGCCCGTAAATGCTTTTACCCACGCATTTTTGAAAATATTGAAGACAGTGGGCCAAGTGCTAGCATCCAAATTATTCAAATTGCCTTCAATGGGAACTTTTGTTGCCAAGGTATCGGTACCTTGGTTTTTTAGCACAAATTTGAAGAAACCTACAAAGCCTTCCCATAAAATTTCAAGAAAACCATCGCCTTCTCCAATCAATTCGGTATTGGTCAATAGTGGTTTTATATAGCCTATTAAATGGCCATCGGCAATGGCTACTTCGCTGTAAATTCCAAAGGTGCCCTTGTCAAAATCAAGGCCCGCATAATAATTTGTGAAATCATTTAGAGCTGTTACATCTGCATCTTCAAGCGAAAAGGACAGGTCCATATCTGGGATTTCCTTCATTAGATTCATATTACCTTCCAAAGCCACTTTTCCGTTGCCCATGGAAACCCCGTTGGCGCGGATGGGAGAGGGGAGAATGCGTCCTTTTTCCACCACATTGCGCAGGTTGCTTGCGGTTAGGTTCAGTTGGTCTATCTGTAAATCAATATTTGGTTTTGCCGAAAGTTGAACGAAGGCCACTTTGCCGTTGTGCACCTCAAAATGGTTTATGTCTATGGGAACGATATCCGTCAGCGCTTTGGTCCAATCTTCTGTATCGGCTTCCCCGGCTTCTTCTTTTTGGTCTTCAAAAACGTAGATAACTTCGGGGCTGGTCATTACTATTTCGCTCACAATTTTTCCTTTGAAAAGCGATTTCCACTCTATTGAAATATCACTCTTTGGAAAATTGAGAAAGGGAATTTGCGAAGTTGCGGTTCCCTTGCTCAGGTACATTCCATTAATTACATACCCCCCGCGATATAGTGAAATATCAACATCTTCCACTTGGCCGTAGTATCCCGGAATGTCTGCCAAAACTTTATTTATATTATTTTTCACCAACGTTGGAAGGTAAAGGCGAAAGGCAATTAGCAGGATTAGAATTATAATAGGTACAGTATATCGTTTCTTTTTGAAGCCTCTTCTTTTCTTTATATCTGCCATTTTTTTGAATAAATGATTTTAACAAAATTGATAGAATCTGTGGAAATTATCAGTTAATGAAGTCATAAAAAAGAAAGCTCCCTTGGCCCATCACTATAATATTCTGAAAAGTAGGCCAATAAAGGTAACCAGAAAACAGGGAAAACCCTTAAAAAAAATGGGGGATTTCCCCCTTGACTGATACTAGTTTTTTTTTGAACCTTGTAACGTATTAACCTTTAATATTTTAAACAATGAGCAACACAAACCAAAATTTATTGAACCAGGTAATTGCAGCCCTGGCGCTAACCGAAATTTCAGAGTCACTTTCCACCGTAGAGTCTGCCCTGCCAGATGCTACGCTTACCGATGAGCAACGCCGCAGCCTGAACGCCATAAGCGTGGACAACAAGGTTTTTGCCGAGGAGATGCTGGACGAGATGAACACAAACCCCAATGCGGCCGTAAACGCCACCTACAACCTGGAGTTTCTGGCGAACGACATCCAGCTTTTTGAACAGGTAGAAAGCATCATAAGCCGCCTGATGGATATACTACAGCGGCTAGATGACGTAAAGCGCCTTGCTGGGCACGAAGCCTATGGGATGGCTACGGCAGCCTATGGCATGCTGGAAGTTATGGCGCGCACCGGCGTACCCGGCGCACAGGCAAGTTATGATAGACTGAAGGTGCGCTTTGCCAAGAGTGGTGGCAAACCAGTGGATGGCGAAGAGACTACTTCATAGCTATGATGAAAGCTGGAAAAAGACGGTTCATTAGGAACCGTTTTTTTAGGCTTTGGTTTTAATAAAAAACACTGTCTAAATGCCAGCATAAATGACATTTACACTATTAATAATGATTTATAAATCAATTGAAATGATTGACTGACTATTTAAATTGATATTCTATCTAATAGTATGTACAGTTTGACTATTACTATTGATTGTTTAACTAATTAATGTGACATTGTAACTATTAATAATGATGTTCTAACTATTAAAACTGATTGTTAGACTATTAAAACAGGCTCTTTAACTACTAAAACTGATGATAATGGCCAAAAGCAAGTTTATAATACAAAAAAACAGCCCCCACATTGGCGAAATGCTTAGCGCCCACATCAAGGCACGGCGCATCTCTAAGGCAGCCGTTTCGCGGGCAATGCACCGGGCGCCGGAAACAATACTCAGGTTTACCCAGCGCCCCTCCTTACAGACCGAAATTTTATGGCAGCTATGCACGGTAATGAAGCACAACTTTTTCAGGGACCTCGCCGCCCAGCTGCCACCCACTTTTACAACCACCGCCCTAGACCCAACCCTGCTCTTGCAGGAGCGCATTGCCGCGCTAGAGGAGGAGAATAAGGTGTTGAGGATTAAGGTGGAGACGCTTATGGCGGTGGTTCGGAAATAAATTTTATATTTGGGGAACATACTATTGCGCACATGTGCGATATAGCAGCAATAAAAACCTAAAAACATGCGTATAAACACGTGTTGTGCGTAATTTGAGAAACACCGTCCATCAGTTTCCATATTATCATTTTTTAATCTAAAGGATCTAAAAAAAATTCGAGAAACTAAATAATAAAAAAATGAAATTCTCATTTACATTAATACTTATAATCTTTTCTGTTAGCGCTTTTGGTCAAGTTCCACATATAAGTGTATTATTTTTTAATGAAAGTAAAAAATCTTTTGATTTAACAACGATACAGCGAGGAGTTGATTCCACTTATGAATATGTAAATAATACTAATGATAAATTTTATGCACTAGATGTAAATCAAAACAACTTCATCATCGATTCATTAAATAATAGATTTCATCTGAACAATGAAAATCAGCTTTTGGATATTCATTTTCAAAAAGAGCTATTTGTTGTAACTCGAGAAAATCAATCTATTTATTTCATAAAAAGTAATGACCCAAATTATAGTGAACATGTATCATTTTATGGGATGTTGATACTTAATAATATCCCCAAAAAAAGAGGAACCTATGTTATTTCGATTGGCGGGGATTCTAAAAGCCCGTTATTCTGCCCCTACCCACAAAATAATAAAGAAACTGATAATTGGAATTCTTGTATCTCTGATAAAAGATCTCTTTTGAGAGATAAAATCTTTGATAACAAGTTTTACAAATCTCACTTTGCTTTAGAAATTACAAAAAAAGGAATTATAGAAAATAGAATATCCAATAAAGTCTTGACTCCTCAAGCATTGGTAAATTTCTTAAATCAAGATAAATCAGCAAAGAATTTATACACTAAAATTAAAAAAGCTGTTTTATTATGTCGATGATTGAAAACCTGCTTAAAAACTACGCACATTAACTAAGCGTTCGTGCGGTCGGTACGACCCAGCATGAACGCCGTGTTGACTGAACCGGTGTTTGTCGGTCAGCACTATGGGGAATGGTCTTGTTTGGGATGGATTTTTGGGAGTTGGTTTTTCCTGGTCTGGGATCGTTGGCCCCCTGTTTTTGCCAGGGAAACAAGGAGCATACCAGTTTCTGTAGTTTCCCACCTCTATTTTTCAGGTCTGTCGGGCCGTTTTCTTCAATTTGGGCCATAGGAGTCCCGTTACGCCGGGATCTGCGTTTTTCATATAGGTCTGTTTAACTGTTTTTTGATCTGCTCTTGCCAGTGGTGCGGGGGACCACGGACAGTGAAGGTCATAACGGTAACAAGATTTCCCTTTTTACAGGTGGGACACCTACGGTGCAATAAGGGTGCTGTTTCCGCAAGCTCTGGCCTGCCCAGATCCTCCTGGAGTCCTGGGATGGTCGTTCCTTTATAATAGCTGCCCAGGATACCATAGTGCCTGATTCGGGTAAACCCCTTTGGCAGGATATGTAGCGAAAAACGCCTGATGAACTCGGCATCGGACAATCCCAGAACGGATCTTCTGCCCCCGTGCCGATAGTCCTTTACCATAAACCGTACGTTCCCATCTTCCAAACTTTTTATGCGATGGTTGCCCATGGCGATCTTATGGGTATAGCGCCCCAGGTATTCCACTACCTGCGATGGCCCGAGGAATGGGCGTTTGCAATAGACTACCCAGTTGTGCCTGAACAGGCCCTCGTAAAAAGAGGGGGATTGCCGTGCCCCCAGCTCCTTGCGCAGCCCGGCCACAAAACGTGCCCTAAAGACCTTGCCCATCGCCTTTACGGGGAATAGGTACTTTCCCTTGTTCTTGGCAGGTTTCCATTTGCCGGATCTGGTAATGCCGCCACCGGGGACAATGCAGTGCAGGTGCGGGTGCAACGAGAGGTTCTGGCCCCAGGTGTGCAGAATGGCGACCATTCCCATCTTGGCACCCAAGAACTTGGGGTTGGCGCCAAAATCCCTAATGATGCCCCAGGCCGTTTTGAACAAAAGGTTGTAAACCAATTTCGGCTGGTACAGACATAACCGGTTCAGCTCACGGGGCAGGGTAAAGACCACGTGGAAGTAGGCAACGTTCAACAGGTCGGCCTCCCTCGCCCGGATCCATTCCTCTTTTTTGTGTCCCTGGCACTTGGGGCAATGGCGGTTGCGGCAACTGTTGTAGCTAAGGTGGAGCTTTTGGCAAGAAGGATTGTCGCAACGGTCAATGTGGCCGCCAAGGGCCGCGGTGCGGCACTTGCGCAGGGCATGCAGGGTACGCAATTGCCAACTGTTGGCACAATGATCGGCAAGGTGTTCCCAGTTGCGCTCCAATACCTGCGCTACTTCATAATCGGGATAGGACATCCCTATTGGCCATAAAGCCTGTCCAGCGGACTGAACGGCCTTTGCCTGCCCGATTGTGCCACATGGAGGTAAACAAGGGTGGTCTGGATATCCGCGTGCCCCAGGAGGTCCCTTACGCTCATAATGTCCAGGCCCATTTCCAGAAGGTGGGTGGCATAGCTATGGCGCAGGATATGGGCGGTGATCTCCTTTTGGATGCCGCTGTGCCTGCGGGCCTCACGGACGATCCATTGCACCCCTTGCGAGGAAAGTTGGGCTGGACTGCCCGTCCTGTCATTGCCCGTAAAGCACCAGGTGACCGGGTTTTCTGCCAGTAGATATTTCTTTAGGCCACGGACCTGCATCCCGGACAGGGGGACATACCGGTCCTTGCGTCCCTTGCCCTGGCGCACGTGCAGCATCTTCCTATCAAAATCCAGGTCCCTGCGCTGTAGGTTGCGCACCTCAAAACTGCGCAGCCCACAGCCATAGAGCATCGCGAGCACCAATCGGTGCTTGAGCAATTTGGGCGTCCTGAGCAGTTGCCTTATCTCATTTTGGTTCAATACCACGGGTAGTTTCTTGGGGCGCTCGATGCTCGGGAGCACAACCCGCATTTCTTTCATCCCAAAGATGCGGTAGGCATAGCGCAGGCCATAGACGGTGTGCTTGAAAAAACTGTCCGATGGGGTCTTGCGCTGGGATTTTAAAACGTGCAGATAGTCCAGCACCTGTTCCTCATCAAGGTCAAGGGGGCTACAGTTGAAGTGGATCGTGATGTGCGCCAGACAGCGGGCATAGTTGGTAAGGGTACTCTGGCTTTTGCCGGCGAGCTCAACGGAACGCTTAAGTTTGGTGTAGAGGATTGCAAACTCTGGAACGGAAATAATGGCCCTTTCAATAAGGGTGTCACTTTTTTTTCATAATATTGAGTATTAGATTAAACCTTGATCCTAAAGGTAGTGAATCGTGATGTAACTGTCCCGTGAAGCTACCTTTAGGTTTAGTTCAAC
>JAUYGY010000011.1 GCA_030690315.1 Aequorivita sp. | reverse complement strand
ATATAAAATAAATTATTAACCAGAAAAAAGGCAACCTTATTCAGGCACGCTCAATCAATGAACAATGAACAATGAACAATAAACAATAACCCAATTACAAACACAACTCTCAAAAACACAAACTCACAACAATAAACAATTCGTGTATTCGTGGTAAAACAAGCAAAACCTGACCCAAGCAAAGCGCACAGGCGAAGCAAACTAAAGCCTGAACCCGAAACCAATTACCCAATTATTCATTATTCATTATTCATTATTCATTATTCATTATTCATTATTCATTAGTAACCACTCCAATCCCAACACCCCCCTTAGCACCCGATTCATAAAACTGATCCCCCACCTTCTGGTAAAACCGCACCTTCACAACTCCAAACACCAGTCCTCCTTTCATAGGTTTTTCGGGCACTTCCAGCACCAACTCCCGCGCTTCGTCTCCTTTTTCCACTACCAACGTCCCTTCATTGAGTATAAAACGGAAGACCTCCGTCTTCAAATCGTATTCCAATACCCCGTAATCAAGAAAAAAATGCGTGCTCCCTTTCGGAAACTTCAATCGTCCGGGGTCAAACGAAGCAGCATTCAATGTTCCTGTTTTAGTATCAAAAGCTACCACTGGACCAAGTATATTCCACCCATCAGGCCCCGCTGTAAATTTAAATTCCTTTAACAATTTTCTCCCCGTATCACTTTTAAGCCCCCGTCCCGCAGTACGCTTTCCCTCTGGCGTTTCATCCAAAGTTCTTATTTTCATAAAGAGTTTCATCAACCGCTCGTGCAAGGTTCCATCATGTATCTCTTTAAAAAAGGGCGACATCGCATCCTTAAAATTCATTGTGAATTTGCTACAAAGGGTCATTTCTTTATTCCTATCGCGAATCCCTTGCATTTTTGGATTATTTTTTATACTTTCGGAAGTGAATCCACCTCCCGCTTTGCGTTGGCACTGTTTGCCGTTACGCATATAGTAGTTAATACCGTTATACGTTCCTATTATAGGTGGAAACCCGTTTTTTGAAGCCATAACTTGTTGGTTTTAAGAATTACACATTGATTTAAACAATGTGAAAGGTAAATTATTTTCTCCAATTTTCCAAATATATATGTGGACTATATGTGGACAGTATATTAACTATATGTGTACATTATGTTGTATTCCTTCCTAGTATCCTTCTAGCATCCTTCTAATATACCTCTAGTTTCCTCTTACTTACCTTCTATTCTCTTTCAACTTTTTTGTCTATCTGCCATCCTTATTCACTCTCCTTCTTTTGCACAAAGCAACTTTTTCGGAACTAAGTAAGCGCACAATTTGAGCAAAACTCCTTATTGCCCGATATTTATTAATAACTTTATAAAAAAAACCACTAAAACAAACCTCATGAAAAAACAAATTACACTCCTTACCTTCGCATTATTGGGAATCATTTCCACAACCACGGCCCAGCAACAGGGCAAAAAGGCAAACCTTAATGAAGACGGATCCATCACCGTTGAAACCATTACCGTTCCTGAAAACTATTACAACACAGAACAAACCCAAGTTTTTGACCGTCTTTGGCGCTTTGGCGAACCTGCCCATCCCAACTTCAAAAATAGCCGAGGCACTACCTTGGCAGATATTGACAATGACGGGGTGGACGAAATAATATACGGCATCTGGAATACCCTTTATGCCCTAAAAGGCGATGGCACCATCCTTTGGGAAAAACCCGTAAGCGGCACAATATTACTGCCCCCAGCCGTAGCCGATTTAAATAACGATGGCATATTGGAAATTATCCTAAACACAGGAGGCGTGCCCAATGCAGGCCGCGTATATTTAATGGATAACCTGGGCAATGACCTCAGCGGTTGGCCCCTTAACTTTGACGACCATTGGATGATCAATGCCCCAGCCGTAGCAGATCTGGATGGCGATGGCACTTTGGATATAATTACGGGCGAACGCGTGGGGAGCGCACAAGGTTTTGTACACGCCATTAAAATGGACGGCACCCCCATCAATGCCAACTGGCCCGTGGAAGTGGCAGCAACCCCAGCTTTCACCCCCTCAATCGCCGATGTGGATAATGACGGCAACCTAGACGTAGTGATAGCCGCCTCTTCGGCCGGGATGTATATTTTTGATAACCAAGGACAAGTATTTCCGGGTTTTCCGGTGTTTGACCCGAATGTATCATACTCCTACCAATCTCCTATGCTAGCCGATCTGGATACCGATGGCGATTTGGAAATTATTGGCAGCAACCACGGTAATAGTCCTGGCTTTTACGTTATGGAACACGATGGTAACTACAAATCTGGATGGCCCATTGCTACCAGCGAATGGACCTATTCTCCATCTACCGTCTGGGATGTGGATGATGACGGCACTTTCGAAATCTTTATGTCCGACAGAAATACCAGTGGAACACCCGGAGTAGAACTTCCCGTTGTGTATGGGCTAACTCCAGATGGCGATAACCTACCCAATTTCCCCATAGAAAAATACGGCGGCACTGAAGGCGTTATCTCCATTGCAGATGTTAATAACGATGGAGCACTGGATATAATTTTCCCAAGTGTAATGACCGATGCCGCAGGCGATGGCTTTATACACGCCTATAATATGGACGGCAGTGGTGAAATAACAGGATTTCCCTTGCGCCCACGTGGTTACACATTTTTAAACGGAGCCGTTTTGGGTGATGTGGACAATGATGGCCTTTTGGACCTAACCGCAAACAGCTATACCCTAACCTTCGGTGCTGGTGTTGATTCCACCTTCGTGAGCGTCTATAATCTAAATGTACCCTACAACCCAGACACAATTAAACGAAACGGCTATAAAGGAGACAATACCCGCGATGGTTTTGTTGAATTGGAAGAAACTGCTGGCATTACCGATTTTAATGCTGGCTCAGTAATTAGCATATTCCCAAACCCTTCGGAAGGAATATTGACATTTAAAATTCCTGAAGCTATGCAAAATGCAAAAGTGAAAATCTTTAGTATTGACGGCAAAATAGTTTATTCTAAAGAAGGAAACCTTGAAACTACAAACAGCTACAATCTAAAACACTTTAATAGTGGCGTGTATTTCGTAACCATTTCTGATGGCAAGAAAACATTTACCGCTAAGTGGTTGAAGAATTGATTAAATCACTTGGATTAGAATAATTTTAAATCAAAAGCCTCAAATTTTGGAAACTGAACATTATTCCTATATTTGAGGCTTACCATTATATTACTTATGAATTCAAAAATACTCTTTTCGGGATTGCTGGTTTTTATTATTTCTGCATCAAATTTCCTATTTGGGCAGTGCCCTAACGGTTTTGTAACTTTTACTTCGCAAAGCCAAATAGATAATTTTATCATAAATTATCCTAATTGTACAGAAATAAATGGAACTCTTAAAATAGAAGAGAATGTTTCAGGTGGAATAACGAATCTTAATGGACTTGCGCAGATAACAGAAGTTGAAACTCTTAGAATTCAATATAATTCTGCTTTAACGAACCTAAATGGCTTAAACAATTTAACAACCATAACAAACGATCAATCATCTGGCAGACTTTTAATTAGAAACAATCAAAGCTTAGAGAATCTGGATGGACTTGAAAATTTACAAGAAGTTCAACGTTATTTCACTATTTTAGAAAACCCAATGCTTTCCTCTATTGAAGGTTTGGGTAATTTGTCTTCAACTACGCTAGGCATTGAAATCAATAGCAATCCATCACTAATCTCTTTAACTGGATTGAATGGTATTACAATTACAAGGGGGTTATCCATCTCCTACAATGATTTGCTTATTGATTTAGATGGTTTAAATAATATTACAGAAACTGGTGCTTTATCAATTCATAATAACCAAAACCTTATTAATTTAGAAGGATTAAATAATTTGGTTTCAATTACGGGTGAAATCGGCGCTAGAATAGAAGACAATTCTTCTTTAGAGTCGGTTGATGGTTTAGATAGTCTTGTTTCTAGTAATGGTTTTTTTACTATAAGAAACAATACTGCACTTACAAATGTTGAGGGTCTTGCAAACTTCACTACTTGTTTGAATATGTTTGGCATAAGTGATTGTCCATCGTTAACAAATCTGAGTGGTCTTGAAAATTTAACTAATGCTCCAACTTTAGCTTTTGTAGATAACGATCAATTAAATGATATTTCTGCACTTTCTAATTTTGATATAAATTTACTATATCAAATTTTGCTTTACGGCAATCCGGAACTAGCTGTATGTGATTATCCAAACATTTGTCAATATCTAAACAATCCTTCCAATTATGCTAGTATTTATAATAATGCAACTGGCTGCAATACTCGTGAAGAAATTTTACAAGCCTGTGGTTTGCTTAACAATAATGAAAACTTAGGCGAAAATAATTTTTCAATTTACCCTAATCCCACATCTAATACATTTATCATTTCAGGAATAGACAGAGGCACCATCCAAATTACCGACAGCCATGGCAGAATATTAAAAACATTCTCTTTGGGAAAAGACGAAACATCGCTTAATGGCTTCGCGGAAGGTATTTACTTTGTAAATATTTCAAATGACAAAGGTTCTGTTACAAAGCAATTAATAAAAATATAGTCTAAATACTGATTACCGATCACTTAACCCTGAATCCTACAACCAGAATCTCCAAATCATCAACAAGGGGTCAAGTTAAAAATGGATTGAACCTTTCTATCCTTTGAAACTCCAAAAACTTTTCCCTTTAGGGCCGGGGTAAAAAGGTTTTTGGACTTTCAGCTCAAAACATATTAGGACAAACCTTATCCAAGCAAAGCAAACGTGTTAAGCGACCTGTTCCGAGCGAGGCGAACTGGCGAAGCAAATCCGAAACTGTCGACAACAAACAAAAAACAATTCGTGCATTCGTGGTCAAACAACTGACAACCGCAACCATTTCCAAGGAAGGGACTCGGTGTTTTAACAGAAACCACAGGCTAAAATTTCATATATTTGGTAAAACGATTTTATCATGACCACAATCCACATAGATGAAGAACTGAACTTGGAGAAAACCCATTTTAAAACGATGGAGGAGTTTCAATTGTATTTGATAATGCGGGAAAAAGACCAATCTGAGGATTATTCCTTAAGCGAGGCGCATAAAAAAATAATCGATGACCGCGTTGCTGAAGCAGATGCAAATCCAGATAATTACATTACTTTCCAAGAATTCAAGGATTCTTTTAAAAAAAAGTAAATGTATCGGTTGCGAATTAGAATACTCGCTCAAGAAGATGCCAATGAAATTTTTGCTTATTACGGCAACATAGATTCTTCTTTAGCATTTAGATTTTTAAATTCATTGTACTCTGAACTTGATGCAGTAGCCGAAAACCCAGAACTCTTTCAATTTAAATATAAAAATACCAGAGTCCGTTATTTGAGAAAATTTCCCTTTGGAATTCATTATAGAGTTTTTGATGAAGAGTTTATAGAAATTTTATCAATTATCCACACAAGCCGTAACCCAAAACTTTGGAAAAAAAGAAACGGATAAGTTGCTATTCAATAACGTTTTGCGAATAATTCCGCCACTTCTCCAAACAAGCTTCCATATCCTCAGGAATAGGACATTCAAAACGCATAAACTCATTTGTAACCGGATGCACAAACCCCAAAGTGCGGGCGTGCAAAGCTTGGCGCGGTAGTATTTTAAAACAGTTTTCAACAAACTGTTTGTATTTGGTAAAAGTGGTTCCCTTCAATATCTTTTCGCCGCCATAGCGCTCATCATTAAAAAGCGTGTGGCCAATGTATTTCATATGAACACGAATTTGGTGGGTGCGGCCTGTTTCCAATCTGCAGGAAACCAAAGTAACATACCCCAACCTTTCCAAAACCTTGTAGTGCGTAACGGCAGGTTTGCCCTTTTCCTCCTCGTCGTTTTCGTAAACGGTGTTCTGCAAACGGTTTTTGGGGTGGCGGCCTATGTTGCCTTCCACGGTGCCTTCCTCTTCTTCCACATTTCCCCAAACCAAGGCTACATATTCCCGCTCGGTACTTTTGTCAAAAAACTGTTTGGCGAGGTGTGTCATCGCTTCCTCCGTTTTTGCCACAACCAATAATCCGCTGGTGTCTTTGTCAATTCTGTGGACAAGCCCCGGACGGTTGCTACTATTATTAGGTAAGTTTTCGAAATGATAAGTAAGCGCATTTATAAGCGTGCCGCTATAATTGCCATGCCCTGGATGCACAACCATTCCCGGTTGTTTGTTCACTACAAGTACGGCATCGTCTTCATAAACTATATCGATTGGGATATTCTCAGGCACCAACAGAAACTCGTATGGCGGATGCTCAAAAAGCACCGTTACCACATCATTGCCCTTTACTTTGTAGTTGGATTTAACGGGAACGCCGTTAACGTGTATATTTCCAGCAACTGCGGCTTTTTGAATTTTATTTCGTGTTGCCTTTTCAATCAGGTTCATCAGGTATTTATCTACCCTTAGCGCGCCCTGCCCTTTGTCTGCCTTAAAGCGGAAATGCTCATAAAGATCATCGCTGCCGTCCGTATCCTCTATCTCTTCTTCGTTAAAATTCATCAGTGCCTTCTTCTTCTATTGGGGTATCCACGGGATCTATTTCAAGCGAATCCTCTCGCTGTATTTGGTTTTGCGACTCATCGCCCACAATCAAATCTATTATTGAAGTCTTTTGAAGCGGTGTTCCCGGATCCAGCTTGTCGCCTTTGTAGCGCAATTCCAACACGTTGTCACTAATATGTGGACGGTAACTTATATTGCCAATTTTAAAGCCCATCGCCAAAAGTGTGGGTTCCGCTTGGCGGCGTGTTCGGCCCAATACATCGGGCACCTCAATTTTGCGGTAGCCCGAAGGGTTCAGCGTTAAATATAGTTTTCGGTCTTCCTTTACAAATTTGCCGGGCTTCGGAATTTGTTCAATAACAGAAAACCTTGGAAAATCCGGATTATAATTAGCTGAATCAAGGATTTCATACCGAAGATCCATTTCATCCAACTTCTCCTCTACCTTGTCCAACGACATTTTGGCGAGGTTTGGCACTTCAATAGTTTCATTGTGGTTGGTACTGAAGCGAAGCCACCATAAAATTAAAAATCCCAAAATGAGGAAAGTCAATAAAGCCAACAATAACTGCTTCAAAAATGTTTTGGTAAACACGAACTGGAAAAAAGTCATAGGTTTGTTTGTTATTGCAAAAAAATAGAATCCCCAAAGGTAGTATCTTTTGTTGAAATTGATCCCGAACCTTTGGGGGAAATCAAAATTGAAATCCATTGTCAACAGATAACTGATAACTGATAACGGACAACTCCAACTTTTTAATACTTTTGTAAACGTAGGTTTTAATGATTTGTTATGGGTAAAAAACATATTGCCGTAGCTATGGGAGGCTATTCCAGCGAGTTTGAAATTTCGATAAATAGTGGCAACGTGGTTTGCGACGCTCTCGATAAAAATAAATATGAAGTGTACCCTATCCACATTATGGAGGAAGGCTGGTATTTTGTTGCCAAAAACGGCACAAAACATCCAATTAACAAAGCCGATTTCAGCTTTGATAATGGCACCGAAACCATAAAGCCAGATGCCGTTTTCAATACTATCCACGGAACGCCCGGCGAAGATGGCTATCTGCAGGCCTATTGGAAATTGCTGGGAATTCCACACACGAGCACAGATTATTATCAAGCCGCGCTGAGTTTTAATAAGCGCGACTGTCTTTCGGTTTTGAAAAACTTCGGCGTTCGAGCCGCCAATTCCTATTATGTGAATGAAGGCAATGAAATCAACGTAGAAGAAATTGTAAGGAAAACTGGCCTACCCTGCTTCGTAAAACCGAATCGTTCAGGCTCCAGTTTTGGCGTGAGCAAGGTTCACGAAATGGAGGAATTGATGCCCGCAATTAAAACCGCATTTACGGAAGACTCGGAAATAATAATTGAAACAGCGCTCGTTGGCGTTGAAGTTTCAGTGGGTGTTTATAATAATGGCGAAGAAATTATTGCACTTCCAATTACTGAGATTGTTTCAGAAAACGATTTCTTCGACTACGAAGCAAAGTACTTGGGAAAATCACAGGAAATAACCCCCGCCCGCATTTCCGACGAAGAAACTGAAACAGTGAAAAAAGAAGCCGTCCGCATTTACCGATTGTTGAATATGAAAGGCATCACGCGCAGTGAATTCATCATTGAAAAAGGAAAACCGTATTTCCTGGAAATAAACACCAACCCCGGACTTTCCGCAGAAAGCATCGTCCCAAAACAAGCCCGCGAAACCGGTATGACACTCACACAATTTTTCGACATATTGATACAGAACGTACTAAAGTAGTTTCAGGTTTTAAGTTACGGGTTTCAAGTTTTAACTCATAACTCATAACTCATAACTCATAACTGATTAAAATGAAATACTACCTCATAGCAGGCGAAGCATCCGGAGATTTACACGGCGCCAATTTAATGAAAGCCTTAAAAAAAGAAGATGCCGAAGCGGAGTTCCGTTTTTGGGGCGGCGATTTGATGAAGGCTGTTGGCGGCACTGAGGTAAAACATTACAGAGATTTGGCATTTATGGGTTTCGCCGAAGTGATTCTAAATCTGGGCACCATTCTGAAAAATATAAAACTTTGCAAAAAAGACATTGAAAACTTTAATCCAGATGTAATTATATATATTGATTATCCCGGTTTCAATTTTCAAATTATGAAATGGGCCCGGAAAAAAGGCTATATAAACCATTATTACATTTCCCCGCAAATCTGGGCCTGGAAGGAAGGCAGAATCAAAGATATAAAACGCGATGTGGACGAAATGTATGTTATCCTTCCCTTTGAAAAGGATTTTTACGAAAAAAAGCACAACTTTCCCGTCCATTTTGTGGGCCATCCCTTGATTGATGCCATTTACAATTTAAAGCAAGTAGATCCCGAAACTTTCAAAAAGGAAAACGGATTGGATGAACGCCCAATTGTAGCATTGCTTCCCGGCAGCCGAAAGCAGGAAATAAAGAAAATGCTTGAAATAATGATTTCAGTAGCCACGGATTTTAAGGAATATCAATTTGTAATTGCTGGGGCGCCAAGTCAGGAAAAATCATTTTACGAAACATTTCTCAGCACTAAAAACGTACATTTTGTAACCAATAAAACCTATGATCTTTTAAGTATTTCCGAAGCCGCACTCGTAACTTCGGGCACAGCCACTTTGGAAACTGCGCTCTTTAAAGTGCCACAAGTGGTTTGCTACAAAGGCAGCAAAGTGAGTTATGAAATTGCAAAGCGCGTTATAAAATTGGATTATATTTCGTTGGTGAATTTAATACTCAACAAAGAGGTTGTTACGGAGTTAATTCAAAGTGATTTCAACACAAAACGGCTAAAGGACGAGCTTTCCAAAATTCTGGATCCCTACAAACGCGCAACCATGTTTTTGGAGTATTACGATTTGGAAAAGGCACTCGGAGGTCGGGGCGCAAGTGAAAACACGGCGAAACTTATTCATTCGGCAATCAAGAAGTAAATAAAATTTTATATTTTTAAACATTCATTTCTATTCCCAAAACATTGATGCGAAAAATTCTGTTTCTTTTCATATTTACCTTCTTCCTCGTTTCCTGCGGAAGTACGAAAAACACGGGCGCTGTTCCCGAAGCTATTATTGGAAGCAAAAGCTCAAAACCAAAACCGGTTCGCAAAGTTAAAGCCACTAAAACCGCCACCACTGCAACCGAACAAGAAGAGGAAATTGAAGAAACGGAAGAGATAAAGCCAAAAGAAACACGCGAAAATATTATTGATTACGCCAAAAAATTTCAGGGAACACGCTACAAATTTGGAGGCACTACCGAAGCCGGAATGGATTGTTCCGGACTTGTTTACACAGCTTTTCAAAAAGAAAACATCACGTTGCCCAGAATTTCGCGCGACATGGCAACCAAAGGAATACTTATTTCCTTTAAGGATATTGAAGAAGGCGATTTGGTTTTCTTCAAAACCAGCCGAAAAAATACCATCACCCACGTGGGGTTGGTAGTTGAAGCCAAAAGAGGCGAAGTGAAATTTATACATTCCACAACCCAGGCGGGCGTTATCATTTCTTCATTGGACGAAGCTTATTGGAAAAAAGCTTTTGTTGAGGTTCGTAGGATTATTTAAATAAATTTCTAATTTTTCGTATATTTAGAATAAACTTTTCAAAATGGAAATTGCTGAATTGAAAAAAAAGTTGATTGCAAAAATCAATCTTACAGATAACAATGAAATTCTAGAAAGTATGATGAAAATACTGGAAATTCATAATGAAGAGTCTGTGTACGTACTGAATGAAGCACAGCTTGCAGCTATTGAAGAAGCGCGGGAGGATTATAGAAATGGCCGATATTCTACACACGAAGAAGTGCAAAAGGATATAAAGGAATGGCTAAAAAAGTAATTTGGTCGGATCGTGCTAAATTTGAATTATATGATCTTTTGGAATATTGGATTCACAGAAATAAATCAGAAGATTATAGTATCAAATTAAATGGATTATTCGATGAGGCGGTAGCGCAAATTAGAAAATATCCAGAATCCGGCAAACATTCAATTGACAAAGAAATTAGATTTGTAATTGTTAGAGATTATCTTTTATTTTATGAAATCCGAGAAAAGATTATCTTTATATTAACTATCTGGGACAGTCGGCAAAGCCCCTCTTCCCTTGATTTATAATAAAAATTCCCCCTTATAATAAACATTCTCCCCAGTAAATTTTAAGTTAAACTTAAAGTCTGGGGTATGAAATTCATCAACTTCACGGTCGTAAAGTTTTCCATTTTTCTTGTATTGGGAATCCTAACTTCGCATTTTCTCCCTATTGCTACACTCACATTCATTTTTCTTTTGGTGTTTTTATTTGCAGTATTCATTCTATGGATTTGGGCGCGCAAGCAATTGTTCCAAATGGTTTACTTCGGAATTGCCACCTATCTCTGCTTTTTTGCCATTGGTTATTTCAGCTATCAAATTAGGTTGCCGCAGTTTCAGCCAAACCATTATTCGCAGATTATTTCTGAGGATGCAGCATTGCTTCAATTGAAAATAATTCAAAGCCTAAAACCGGACAAGTATAACCTTAAATATTTTGCGGAAGTAAAGGCCGTAAATGGCAAACAAACCACAGGTAAAATATTGCTGAATGTTTTGAAAGATTCATTGATAAAACCATTTTCTTCGGATGAAATTCTGTTGATATATTCAACCATTTCCGAAATTCCGAAACCGCTGAACCCACATCAATTTGACTATTCAAAATATATGAAATCTTTAGGGGTTTACAATCAACTTCGAATTTCAGAAAAAGACATTTTAAAAATCCAAAAAGGAAAACGGACCTTATTGGGAGTTGCCCAAAACTTTCGTGCCAGCATTGTAGAAAAACTTCAAAAAACAAAGCTTAAAACCAATGAACGCGCCATAATCCAAGCCCTCGTTCTGGGAGAAAAAAGAGACATCAACAAAAATCTTTACAATGAATATGCCGCCGCCGGAGCTGTGCACATTCTCGCGGTTTCTGGGTTGCACGTGGGCATTTTGTATTTCATACTTGCATTCATTCTAAAACCCTTCAAACTATTGAAATACGGCAACTATCTCCACGCCATTCTAATCGTGCTCTTGCTTTGGGGTTTTGCTATGCTTTCTGGCCTTTCACCCTCGGTTTCGCGGGCGGTAACGATGTTCAGTTTTTTTGCAGTTGCGAAAATATTCAATAGGGAAACCAATACACTAAACACCCTCTTTTTATCATTTTTAGTGCTTTTGATCATTAACCCGATGTGGCTGTTTCAAGTGGGTTTTCAACTTAGTTATTTAGCGGTATTCTTTATTGTTTGGCTGCAACCCATATTTTATAATGCGGGATATTCAAAATATAGAATTGTTCGCAAAGCTTGGACAATTTTAGCGGTTACGCTTTCGGCACAGATTGGAGTTTTGCCTTTAACCCTTTATTATTTCCACCAATTTCCCGGTCTGTTTTTATTGACCAATATTGTGGTACTTCCCTTTTTGACGCTATTGATGTGCGGCGGAATACTGATCGTGATATTGTCTACTATTGAAATATTGCCAGATTGGCTAACAGAAATCTATAATTATATGATTGAAGGGCTAAATGGATTTGTGCATTGGATTGCGGTACAGGAAGATTTTCTGTTTACTGACATCCATTTTTCAACTTTAAAAGTTGTGGGCGCTTACTTGCTGATACTGGCGTTGGCATTATTGCTGAAAAAAATATGTTATAGAAGAATTTTATTTTCATTAATGATGATAGCAGCATTTATTGCAATTTATATTTACGATGAATTCGAAACTTCACCCAGCCAACTCATAATTTTTCAAAAGAGCAAACAGACTTTGATTGGTTATAAAAATGGCAAGTATTTCACTATTTTTCGAAACGATTCAGTTGAAAACATATCTGAAAATCCTCCCCTTAAATCTTTCAAGTCTTCCATTAACGTTGCCAATTATTCAGAAAAAACACTTCCCGAAATATTTCAATATAATGACAATAATATATTGATTTTGGATAGTTTGGGCATCCTTCCAAAGCGAAAAAAAATACATACTGTTTTGCTTACCAATAGCCCAAAAATAAACCTCAACCGACTCATAGACAGCTTAAAGCCAAAACAAATTGTAGCTGATGGCAGTAATTATTTCAGCTATATAAAACGTTGGGAGAAAAGTTGCAAATTAAAAAAGCTCCCGTTCAGCTATACTGCCAAACAGGGAGCTTTCCCAATAGAATAGCCCGAATATGAAACCGTTATGGCTAAACTAAAATGTCGGTTTAAAATTTTTCTGATACGCTTCCCAAGCTTCTGCGGTGGTTATTTCCAAATAATCATCGCTATGAATCATTTTTAGGAAAATTTCAAGTTGCGGAGGCGTTCTATAGCCCGGAACTGCTTGAATTAAATCGCCATTTTCTTTAAAGAAAACAACACTTGGATAGGCATTCACCTTTAAAGCGTGTGCAAACAAATGCTGCGAATTTCTTCCTTTTCGCGCAGGATCGTAGTTTGGATTGGTATATACAAAATCTTGGTAATTTACCTCTTCTGTCCCTTCGGCATTGAATTTTACGGCGTAATAATTTTTGTTTACATATTCAATAACCTCTTTGTCGCTAAAAGTGTTTTTGTCGAGCATTTTACAAGGGCCGCACCAAGTGGTGTAAACATCCATAAAAATCTTTTTGGGCGCTTTTTTTTGTGCCGCTAAAGCTTCGTTCATCGTCATCCATTTAATCTCTTGGGAGTTAACGCTTCCGATTGTAAAAAATAATAGAAGTAGGAAAATATTTTTCATTGAAATGTTTTTAAAAGTCCAAAAATTGAAACAAAAAGCGTTCCACAAAAGGGAACGCTTCTTTTGTATAATCTATTGTGTTTTAACGAATGCCGTGCATTAGTTTTTTTAACACAGGGTTCAATAACATCGAGATAACCCCCACTGCAATTGGAATTAGCGTAAATATCAAAAAAAACGTGCCCATGGAATATTCTGAAGAAATTTTATCAATCATTCCCCCCATTGTATTTGCGGCTTTTTGTCCCACGGCAATGGCAAGATACCAAACGCCGAACATAAAACCAATCATACGTGCTGGCACAAGTTTACTTAAATATGAAAGCCCAAGTGGCGAAAGACAGAGTTCGCCCATAGTGTGCATTAAATAGGCCAAAATAAGGAAAACCATACTCACTTTTGCCGTCATAGCTCCCGGAGGAATGTCTGATGCGCCATAAGAAAGAATTGCAAAGCCCAAGCCCAGCATTATTAAACCAATTCCATATTTTACAGCAGCACTGGGGTTGTATTTGCTTTCCCACCATTTTGAGAAAATGGGTGCGAGGGTAATGATAAAGAATGAATTTAATATCCCAAACCACGTGGCATCTACCTCTAATTCGGTTTGGTTAAACTTATCATACAGCCTAAAAATAACGAGGCCCCAAATACCAATAAACGCAATTATGAGCGCAACATTAGATAAAGCTATTCTACTATGGGTTTTCTTAACTAGTAAATAGATTACGTAGGTAATTATAATTAGCGGAACTGTAGTTAAAAGCGCATCTATTATTTTGAAAATAATGGCAGAGTCCCCCGTAAGATTTCTATCGGTATAATCCTGCGCAAAAAGGGTCATTGAACCCAATGATTGTTCAAAAAAAGCGAAAAAGAAAACGGTAAAAAGACCAAAAATAGAAACAGCAATAAGTCTATCCCGAACTATCGGCAAATAACGCGCAATACGAGTAACCAGCAAAATTAAGAACATTGCCAAGGCGGCAAGAACAACAATATTGGTTCCGCTCATTCCGCCCATTTCAAAAGGCACTAAGGAGGTATCGTATATTTTTTCTAAGGGATCGTTAAAAAGATATAATAACCCTCCCACAGATGATAACACAATCAAAACATAATCAAACATCGTAAACGGGTTCAACTTGATGGGTGCTTCTTCTTCATCTTTGCGCAGTTCGGGTCTTTCCTCATTTATATTTTGGGGTATTTCCACTTCGTGTACTTTGGAAGGTTTTGCACCAATATCGCCAAATATTTTATTTGCCAATAAAAATTGAAGCATTCCGAAGAACATAAAAATACCAGCAAGTCCGAAGCCCCAAGCCCATCCATAATTTTCGGCCAAATAACCACAAAGCATCATCCCGAAGAAGGCACCGGCATTCACACCCATATAGAAAATAGTATAGGCACCGTCTTTTTTAGACTCTTTGCCTTTGTACATTTCAGAAATGATAGAAGTAATGTTCGGCTTAAAAAAACCTGTTCCTATAACCAAAAGCGCAAGACCCAAATAAAAGGAAGCAGTAGTCTCCATCGCCATTGAAGCGTGGCCCATGGTCATTATGATACAGCCAATTACCACTGCCATTCTATACCCGGTAATCTTATCGGCAATCCAACCCCCAATAATTGGGGTTAAATATAACAGCGAAGCATACGTTCCTATGAGCGCCAATGCGTGCTCCCGTGGCCAGTCCCATCCCGGATTGTCGCTAAGGAGTGGTGCAGTTAAAAAAAGCACTAAAAGTATTCTCATTCCGTAGAATGAAAAGCGTTCCCACATTTCGGTAAAAAATAGAATAAAAAGTCCGGCGGGATGCCCTAAAACTTTGTCTTTAAACAGATTTTCTATATCGGTGTTCATCGGTTATGTTTTGGTTAAATTGTCTTTTTAATTAATTGGCTTTGTTGATGTCCGGATTTGCCAATTCAAATGGCTCGTTGTCATGAAATTCACGTTCGTTATCCTCGGCACCGTGGGTAAGTTTTTCCAATTTATTTCTTATTAAAAGAACTAACAAGCCAAAAATTACACAGAAAACTGCGATTCCAGTAAACACAGTATATTCTCCCAAATCTGATGCAGATTCTCCCAGCAATCCAGCCACTTTGTTTCCAAAACCGGTCATTGCAAAATAAACCCCCATCATTAATGAAGCATATTTCAAAGGAGCTAATTTTGTGATGTAAGAAAGCGCCACTGGCGATAAACACAATTCTCCAACAGTGTGGAACAAATAGGCAAGAACTAACCAATACATAGCAGAAGCACCTTCACTGTTAAACTGAGCGGCAGCGGCTGTCATAAAGAAAAAGCCCATACCCATAATGATCAAACCAAGACACATTTTGAAAAGAGAAGTAGAAATCTTTCCTTTTAATTTCCTTTTTGCCCAATATGCAGCAACGGCAGTTCCCAAAATAATGATAAACATAGCATTCAATGATTGAAACCATGATGCAGGAACTGTCCAACCCAACAATAAACGGTCGGTTTTTTCAGAAGCATAAATATTCATTAATCCACCGGCTTGCTCAAAAGCACCCCAGAATACAATTACCAAAATAAAAGAAATGAATAAAACAATCATTCTATCCTTTTCAATTTTGTTTAGCGGTCTTTTCATTGCCGCCTTTT
The DNA here is from genome assembly GCA_030690315.1 of Aequorivita sp. Taxonomy (GTDB): domain Bacteria; phylum Bacteroidota; class Bacteroidia; order Flavobacteriales; family Flavobacteriaceae; genus Aequorivita. The sequence goes on along the minus strand of JAUYGY010000011.1, from coordinate 46,190 downwards.
CTTCAGGATCAATAGAATTATTGGTATTGTTACCAACATATTTTAAATGCTTTTGACCAATTAAATATTGAATTAGCCCCAAAGCCATTCCAATTGCAGCAAGACCAAATCCATAATGCCAGCCATAAACCTCCCCTACATATCCAACAATTAAGCTGGAAAGGAAAGCACCAATATTAATTCCTATATAAAATATGGTAAAACCTTTGTCCCTTCTAATGTCGCCAGCTTTGTAAAGCCCACCGACCATTGTTGAAATATTTGGTTTAAGCATCCCTACACCCGCGATGATGAGCCCAAGACCGGTATAAAAGGCCCACATTTCTTCAACAGAAAGAATACCGTGACCCAATACCAGTAAAATACCTCCCACGAGTACCGATTGCTTTTGTCCAAGAAATTTATCAGCAATCCAACCTCCCGGAATGGAAGCTACGTAAACCAACATGGTGTAAGTTCCGTATAACGAAAGCGCATCTCCATTGGTCCAACCCAAGCCTGGGTTTCCGCTGCCTGCTTCTGCCACTAAGTAAAGTACTAAAATGGCACGCATTCCGTAGTAGGAAAAACGCTCCCACATCTCGGTGAAAAAAAGTATATAAAGACCTACCGGATGGCCAAATAGTTCTTTTTGCTTTTGGTATTGAAGTGCTTCTGACATAAAAAAGTGGTTTATTAGTTAGTGTTGATTTTATAAATTTTTCTTGATGAAATCCGTCATTAAAGTGTAAAGATGCAAACGCGTATTGCCACCGTAAATGCCGTGGTTCTTGTCTGGATAAATCCGCCAGTCAAATTGCTTATTGGCTTGCACCAAAGCCTCAACCAAACGCATGGTGTTTTGAACGTGAACATTGTCATCGGCACTTCCGTGAACCAATAAAAATTTTCCTTTTAATTTATCTACGTGTGAAAGGGGTGAGTTTTCATCATATCCCGAAGCATTTTCCTGCGGGGTTTGCATATAGCGCTCGGTATAAATACTATCATAAAACCTCCAGCTTGTTACGGGCGCGACGGCAATGGCCATTTCAAAAGTATCGGGATCTTGAAAAAGACAGTTAGACGACATAAATCCGCCGTAGCTCCAGCCCCAAATTCCTGTTCGGGAGGCATCAATATAGGGCAGTTCGCTTAGCTTTTTGGCTGCTGCTATTTGGTCCTCAACTTCATATTTGCCCAATTCCTTTTGGGTCATTTTTTTGAAATCCCTTCCCTTAAATCCAGTTCCGCGACCGTCAACACACGCAATAATTATTTGTTGGTCATTCGCAAGCATTTGGTGCCAAAAATCATTTGCTCCCATCCAACTGTTGGCAACATTCTGCGACCCGGGACCCGAATATTGATATAAAAACAGGGGATATTTTTTTGTTGCATCAAAATCCACCGGCTTGATTATATACATATTCAAATCTTCGCCATTAATATTTATGGTTGAAAACTCTTTGGGTGAAATTTTATAGGAAGACAAACGATTCTTTAATTCATTATTGTTTTTAATTTCGCGAACAACTTTTCCAGTTTTTGCTTCATTAAGAGTGAAAACATACGGAGTATTGGCATCAGAAAAAGAACCGATATAATAGCTGTAATCTGCGCTGAAATCTGCATCGTTTGTACCTGTTTTTTGGGATAGCCGTGCTTTGTTTGTTCCCGAGGGAAGAATGGAATATACATCGCGATTGATGTTTCCATTTTCTGTACTTTGGTAATAAACGCGCCCCGTATTTTGGTCGAAACCGTAATATGCTGTTACTTCCCACGGACCTTTGGTAACTTGGTTCAGCAGTTTTCCGTTTTTATCATATTGATAGATGTGGTTCCACCCGTCCCTTTCGCTGGTCCAGAAAAAACTGTTATCATTTAAAAAAGTTAGATTATCTGTTACATCAACATACGCATTGTCCTTTTCTTCAAAAATCAATTTTGAGGAATTATTTGAAGCGTCCACAAAAACCAAATCGAGAACGTTTTGGTGACGATTGCTAAGCTGCACACTCAAAATATTGTTGTCATTAGTCCAAAGCATTCTTGGAATGTAATAACTATTGTATTTTGAAAGATCTACCGAGGAAGTTTTTCCGCTGGAAATATAATAAAGCTGCAAGGAAACCTTGGAATTATTTTCGCCAGCTTTTGGATATTTGAAGGTATCGGCAAATGGGTAAAGATTGTTGCCATAAACGTCCATCGTGTATTCGGGAACATCGTTTTCGTCAAATTTTATATAGGCAAGTTTATCGCTATTTGTGCTCCATTCAAAAGCGCGGACAAAGGAAAATTCTTCTTCATAAACCCAATCTGTGATACCGTTTATGATGCTGTTCTTCTTTCCGTCAGTCGTTATTTGCTTGGTTTCAGAAGAATTCAAATCTTTTACATAAAGATTATTTTCAAAACCATAGGCTATTTTATTGCCGTCATTACTGAAAGTTGGTTCCTGTATTTTATTGGTGGAAACAAGACTGAAATTCTTTGTTTTTACGTCATAAACATAATAGGTTCCCCGTGAAGAGCGGCGATATATTTGTTCAATCTCAGTTGAGAAAAGGATTTTCGACTCATCTTTATTGAATTCATATGAAATAACGAAATCAATCCCCTTTAAATCTTTACTGTTGAGAAGCGTTTTTACTTTTTCTCCACTTTTATAATCATAAACATCAACGGTGGAAGCTTTGTTCTGCCTGTCATAATTGAGAACGGCATATTCCTTTCCGTTGTTCATGGAATGGAGCACTTCTAATCTTTCGGTTTTAAAAACACTGGAGCCAGGTTTCCAAATATCATCTAGGCTTATGCTTTTTTTCTGAGCTGTAAGGGTGGAAAATGCAGTTAAAAACAGCAATAAAAAAAGCAGGGAGTTTATTCTTTTCAAAGTGTTAAAATTTTAATATGCCAAGTTTACTAATTTTTTGTGAAAGTGCGGGCGGTTTTTTTGTTAAATAACCCTTTGGAGTAGAATTTAAACGGAATAACAAAGAGTTACTAAGGCTTACAGATTGTACACTATTGACAAACCGTAAGCTGGACCTTGGAAGGTATTTCTTCCACCCAAAGTATAGGAAAAGTTTAATGCTACCCCAAAGTTTTCAGAAAGAGTGCGATAGAGCGTTCCACCCACTTTATGATAGTCAACGCCTAGTTCCTTGAAATTTTGGGGACGGGGCGTTCCTCGATAATCAATTCCGCCAAAAGAATGCTGGTAATCATAATAAACATCGTAATACCACCTTTTGGAAGCTTTTCCTGTTTTAAAGGTTAGGGGAAGACTGTTAGGGGTTACATCAAATTTAAAGGAAAACCCACTTTGCACAGTAGTAAACCAACCAGAATTAAATTTGTAATGCACCATTACCCTAGTTTCAATTACTGAAGCCTGTTGGCCAATATCATTCAAACCGCCAATATTGTAATCTGAAACTGGAGTTGAAAAACCAGCACCCAAGCTTAGTTCAAGATTTCCATTTTCAGATGCAGATTGAAAGAAACGGTATTTCAGCATTAAAGAAACATCTTGAAAATTACTTTCTTCATCGCTGCTCAAGTATGGCAATGAAAAGTTTACATCAAGATTTTCAGTTATTCCATAAGCTGCATATAGATTTAAGTAGTAAAGATTTCGGGATAAATCAATTTTGTTGGTACCCGCAAAGTAACTTTTGGATGCTTCAAAACCAGAACCCAAAACTGAGGCGCCATTATTTTTTCCTTTATAAAATCCGTCAATCTTTCCCTGTGAAAAACTATGTGAAACAATAAAAAGCGAAAAAAAAAGTGTGGCTATAATTTTCATCGGAAGCATTTAAAAAAGGTTGCTTATTTAGATGTACGTAAATAATAGCGGTTTGGTCGGGCGGTGGCGAAATAAAATTACATTAATCCCTAATAAGGGGCATCGTAGTGCAACGAAGCAAGCCTTCCTGTTTGGAAATCTCAGCATAGGGCACTTCTTCTACGGTAAAACCTTGCTCGCGCAACCAGGTATTTAACCTTGTAAAGTTTTTTTCTGAAATAACAACATCGGGCGAAATTGAGAAAATATTACTGTTCATATTATACATTTCCCGCTTGGTAATATGAAAACAATTTTCCTTTCCGAAGAAATTAACTAGCCATTCGTATTCTTCTTCAATCAAAAACCCTTCTTTATGGATTATAGCTTTCCCTCTTCCCAAAGGCTGAAAGCAACAATCTAAATGGAGCGCATTTTCATCCGCAACCGTATTGCTTTTTTTAAGATTAAAAGATTTCACCTTTTTATGAGGAAACAATTTCTGAAGATGTGCAACAGCTTTTAAATTTGTGCGTGCCGTTATAAAACTTGGATAGTCATCACCGTAATACGTTCCCACAAAAATATAATCGCCCCACGGCATCACATCGCCACCTTCAATATGTGCGTTTTCTGGAAATTCTATGATTTTGGAGGGGTCAATTTCATTGATTACGTGCTCTATGGCTTCAATTTCCATGGAACGATCATCGAGAATATTTGCAATTATGAATTTGTCTTCAATAACAAAAGCAATATCGCGCGAAAAAATCTGGTTGTAATCTTTTATGGAATGGGGTCGGTAAACTTTTACATCATATTTTTTAAAAACAGCTGCCACCGCCTCCATTTCCTTCACCATGTCTTCATCTGTTGGGTAGGTTCCGGCTTTTATGTGCTCGGCAGATTTTGGGTCATAGGCATCTTCAAGCTTTGGCACGGGGCCATTGCTGTCTGCCCTCCCAAGAATTACAGCCCGTAGCCTTGAAACTTCGTCGTTAATATTCAAATTAATCATATCACAAATATAAAAAAAGCACTTCGATAGGGAAGTGCTTTCAAAAATATTAAAATTTGTTTACTATCTTTTATCCACCGGCTTAAAGTCCCGAAGAGGTTCACCGGTATAAATTTGGCGCGGACGCCCTATTGGTTCTTTGTTTAAACGCATTTCTCTCCATTGCGCAATCCAGCCCGGCAAGCGGCCCAAAGCGAACATTGGGGTAAACATTTCCACAGGAATACCCAATGCACGGTAAATGATTCCGGAATAGAAATCTACATTTGGATACAATTTTCTTTCTACGAAGTATGGATCTTCCAATGCTTCTTTTTCCAAAGCTTTGGCAATGTCAAGGATATCATCCTCAATCCCTAGGTTATCCAAAAGATCATCCGCAGCTTTTTTAATGATTTTTGCGCGAGGGTCAAAGTTTTTATAAACTCTATGCCCAAAACCCATCAAGCGAAATGGATCATCTTTATCCTTAGCTTTTGCCATAAATTTCTTAGTGTCTCCACCATCTTCTTTAATAGCTTCAAGCATTTCTATTACAGCTTGGTTGGCACCACCGTGAAGTGGGCCCCAAAGTGCAGCAATTCCTGCAGAGATTGAAACAAAAAGACCCGCATGTGAGGAGCCAACAATTCGCACGGTTGAAGTTGAACAGTTTTGCTCGTGATCTGCGTGAAGAATCAATAATTTGTCTAAAGCCTCCAAAACGATTTCATTGGTAGTGTATTCTGCACTTGGTTTTTTGAACATCATTTTGATAAAATTGTCCACATACCCCAAAGAATCTCCACCGTAATCGAGCGGAAGACCCATGCGTTTTCGGTATGTCCAAGCAGTTAAAACTGGGAATTTTGCCAGAATTTTCACAATGGCCTTATACATATCCTCTTCGCTATCAACATTCACCGAAGAAGGATTGAAGGCTACCAAAGCAGAAGTTAGGGAAGACAAAACACCCATAGGATGCGCCGATTTTGGAAAACCATCCAAAATTTTCTTTACGTCCTCATCCACGTGGGACTGTGCCTTAATATCTGTATGGAATTTCGTGAGTTGTTGTTCGGTAGGCAATTCACCGAAAATAAGTAAATAACAAACTTCTAGGAAATGAGCCTTTTCAGCCAGTTCCTCAATAGAATAACCACGGTAACGTAGAATGCCTTTTTCACCATCCAAAAAAGTAATGGCACTTTCACAAGAGCCAGTATTTTTATATCCTGGATCTAAAGTTACCACACCACTGGTAGCGCTTCTAAGATTTTTTATATCTATTCCTAATTCATTTTCTGTTCCCTCTACAATCGGAAACTCGTATTTTTTACCATCTATCTCGAGGGTTGCCATCTTTGCCATAAAATATTCTGTGTTTTATTTATTTCAGAAATGCTAATTTACAAAATCTCAATCTATTTTTTTAACATTTCGCAGTAATCTTAGGTTAAAAAAACCTTAAATCATTGGTCTTACAGCAGATTTTCCAAACAAAAGAAAACCCCGCAATTGGCAGGGTTTCAAATATTGAATTTTAGCTTATATTTTGAAAGCGTTTCGCTGCGGAAAATAAGCAACTTCGCCCAATTGTTCCTCTATTCTGAGCAACTGATTGTACTTTGCCATTCTATCACTGCGGGAAGCAGAGCCTGTTTTTATTTGGCCACAATTTAAGGCTACAGCCAAATCGGCAATAGTATTATCCTCGGTTTCCCCGCTTCGGTGGCTCATTACGGAGGTATAGCCCGCATTGTGCGCCATATTAACGGCGGCAATTGTTTCGGTCAAGGTTCCAATTTGATTTACTTTTATCAAAATTGAATTGGCTATTTTTTCTGAAATCCCTTTTGAAAGTCTTTCCACGTTTGTCACGAACAAATCATCACCAACCAATTGTACTTTATCGCCAATTTTTTCGGTCAAATATTTCCAACCTTCCCAATCGTTTTCGTCCATTCCATCTTCAATTGAAATGATTGGATATTTTTTGCACAATTCTGCTAAATAATCAGCCTGTTCTTTTGATGTGCGCACTTTTCCTTTTTCACCTTCAAACTTGGTGTAATCGTATTTTTTCTTAATATAGAATTCCGCGGCAGCGCAATCCAAAGCAATCATTACGTCATCCCCCAATTTGTAGCCGGCTTTTTTTGTTGCTTTTGCAATCGTATCCAGCGCATCTTCGGTTCCGTCTAAAGTTGGAGCAAAACCTCCTTCATCGCCAACCGCCGTACTCAAACCACGATCGTGCAATACTTTTTTTAGATTGTGAAAAATTTCAGAACCCATTTGCATTGCGTGGGTGAAGCTTTTCGCCTTTACGGGCATTACCATAAATTCCTGAAAAGCAATAGGCGCATCGCTGTGCGAACCACCATTGATAATGTTCAGCATTGGCACGGGAAGCGTTTTCGCACTCACTCCGCCAACGTAACGATACAAAGGCATTCCCAATTCATTGGCGGCAGCTTTTGCGCAGGCCAACGAAACCCCAAGAATTGCATTTGCGCCCAATTTCGATTTGTTTTTGGTACCGTCTAAATCAATCATTATTTTATCAATAAGTTCCTGCTCAAAAACCGAAACGCCCAAAAGTGTGCCTGCAATTTGTCCGTTTACATTTTCAACAGCTTTCAGCACGCCTTTGCCCATATAAGCTTTACCGCCATCGCGAAGCTCCACAGCTTCATGCTCGCCCGTTGATGCTCCGGAAGGAACTGCTGCCCGACCCATAAAACCGTGTTCGGTAATTACGTCAACTTCTATGGTAGGATTACCTCGGGAATCGAAGATTTGTCTGGCTTTGATGTCGATGATGATGCTCATTGGTTTATTATAAATTGTTATTACTTATTGTTTATTATTTAAAAAACCTGACAGGTTTTGGAAACCTGTCAGGTTTATGATTTTATGCAGTTTGCAATTTGTGTTTTTCAACACTTTCGATAAACTGATCAAAAAGATACGAAGCGTCGTGCGGTCCCGGACTTGCTTCAGGGTGGTATTGCACTGAAAAAGCAGGTTTGTTTTTTAAACGTATTCCCGCTGCGGTGTGGTCGTTAAGATGTTCGTGTGTTATTTCAATATTTGGGTTTGCTTCCGCCTCTTCCCTGTTTATCGCAAAGCCGTGGTTTTGGGAAGTAATTTCGCCTTTACCGCTTATCAAATTCATTACTGGGTGATTAATGCCGCGGTGGCCGTTGTGCATTTTATAAGTGGAAATTCCATTTGCCAAAGCCAACACTTGATGCCCCAAACAAATGCCGAACATTGGCAATTCCTTCTCCAAAATTTCCTTTACAACTTGAATGGCGCCGCTTAATGGCTCGGGATCGCCGGGGCCATTTGAAATAAAATAACCATCCGGGCCAAAAGCTTCCATTTCTGCAAAGGTTGCGTTGTACGGAAACACTTTTATGTAGCAATCTCTTTTGTCCAGATTTCGGAGGATGTTTTTCTTTATTCCTAAATCCAAAGCGGAGATTTTATATTTTGCATTTTCATTTCCGAAGAAATAAGGTTCTTTTGTGGAAACTTTTGAAGCCAGCTCCAAACCGTTCATATCTGGTACTGCTGCCAACTGTTTCTTCAAGCCTTCAATATTGTCAACTTCCGTAGAAATTACTGCGTTCATCGCGCCGTTGTCGCGAATGTAGCTAACCAAGGCTCGCGTATCAACATCGCTTATTGCGAGTAAATTGTTTCGGTTTAAAAATTCTTCCAAAGAATCGTCTGCAGCAGGACGTGAATAATGATAGCTGAAATTACGCACCACCAAGCCAGCGATTTTTATTCCCTCAGATTCAACTTCATCTTTATTGACTCCATAATTTCCGATATGGGCGTTCGTGGCAACCATAATCTGTCCGAAATAGGAAGGGTCCGTAAAAATTTCTTGGTAACCGGTCATTCCCGTGTTGAAACAAACTTCGCCAAAGGCCGAACCTTCTTTGTTGCCAACCGCTTTTCCGTAGAAAATGGTTCCGTCTGCCAGTAAAATAAGTGCTTTTTTTCGTGTTTGGTATTTCATGCTGTAGATGCTATTGATACTATAGATTCTGTGGATACTGTGGTTTCTATTGTAGGTGTATTTTGTATTTCCAACTTCTCATTTCCTATTTTTAAAAATCCTTGCAAAAATAGTATAAAAAAAAGGGATAAACGAAAACGCTTATCCCTTTGTGAATTAGTTGTGGAAATTTAAAATTCGGAATCAAATTTTATGCGGATTATTGCTTTATAAACTTTTTAGTCGCTGAGCCTGATTCGGTTTCAATTTTTATGAAATAGATTCCGTTCGACAAGTTTGAAATGTCAATCCTGTTTTCAACGGAATTAGCATTCATTACTTGCCCAAGTGAATTGTAAATACTGAAATTATACTCGCTAGCCTTTGTTTGAATATTTAAATAATCTGAAGCTGGATTTGGGAAAATTTTGAAATCAACCGCTGCGAAATCTTCAACAGAAAGTTGCTGTGGTCCAAACCTATAAACCGTTCCGTCGGGAACCATACCATTTAGTGCTTCATCTTCTCCTGGATCTGGATTTCCTGGTTCTATAATAATTAAAGTGGGATTACTTGGATTCTCAGTAACAATATATGCGTTATCTTCTAACTCACCATTGTCCATATCTATTGAGGTAGCAAGGTTAACAAATAATCCTGTTTCTCCTTCAAAAGAACCCGAAGGATTGTTTATTTCACTAGGACCATATCGGTATTCAATTACGTTGGTTCCTTCATACAACCACATTTGAAAATTCATAAAATCCAATTCCGTCAAATCATCATAAAAACCTACATTCTTCCATTCAATTTTGAAAATTTGGCTTCCCACCGTTCCTTCTGTTTTATAAGATATATTAGACTGGGATGTTCCTGTGGCATAACCTAAATCAATTATATCCTGCCCAACTGGAACAAACAAAGGTTGAATCCCATTGTCATCCGGTCTAGACGAAAGTACTGCCCCAACATTCCATTCAACAATATAAATAGTGCTGAAAGTATGGGAGCTTATTTTAAAATCAAAACCCATTGGAATAGTATATGCTGGATCGTCCCACACATCGCCATTATTTAGGGAAGTGCTTCCTGCTAAATTTTCATAAGTTATGTTTTCCGTTTCAAAATTGTAAATGCTTTGGGCGTTCAGCCCAATTACATATAACAGAAATATAAGCAAGAGTAATTTTAATTTCATAGCTTTTATATTTAAAATATGCGACGAATGTAGAATAAAAAAAGGGATGAACAATTAAGTTCATCCCTATATTATTTATGAGAAAAAAAATTATTCTTCTTCTTTCTTCGCTTCTTTTTCAGCTTTTGCTGGAGCAGCTTTTGCAGCAGGTGCAACAGCGGCAGCTTCAGTTCCGGCACTTCCACGACGGCTTCTACGAGTAGTTTTCTTCTTGGTAGCTTTACCAACGTTGTAAATTTCGTTGAAATCTACTAGCTCTATCATTGCCATATCAGCGTTATCGCCTAAACGGTTACCCAATTTAATGATTCGGGTGTAACCTCCCGGACGGTCACCAACTTTTGGCGCAACAGTTCTGAAAAGTTCTGCTACTGATTCCTTTTGGCGCAGTTTTGCAAAAACCAAACGACGGTTGTGCGTGGTATCTTCCTTAGATTTTGTTACCAATGGCTCAACAAACTTCTTCAAAGCTTTTGCTTTTGCAACAGTAGTGTTGATTCTTTTGTGTTCAATTAAAGAATTCGCCATGTTTGCCAACATTGAATGTCTGTGGGCGGTTTTTCTTCCTAAGTGATTTATTTTTTTTCCGTGTCTCATGACATTTTTGTTTTCATCATCTTGCTACTGGACCAGCCTTAGGCTGGGAGCAAATTATGATGGGTTAAATTGATTAACGATTGTTGATTGTTGATTGTTGATTTCAGATTTACAACTTCAACAATCTGAAATCATAAATCTAAAATCGTTAATCAACTAGTCTTTATCTAATTTATATTTTGCAAGATCCATCCCGAAGTTTAGGCCTTTAACGTTTACAAGCTCTTCAAGCTCTGTAAGCGATTTTTTACCGAAGTTGCGGAATTTCATCAAGTCGTTTTTGTTGAAGGAAACAAGATCTCCCAAAGTATCAACTTCTGCAGCTTTCAAACAGTTTAGCGCACGAACCGAAAGGTCCATATCTACTAATTTTGTTTTAAGCAACTGACGCATGTGAAGGGATTCTTCATCATAGGTTTCAGTTTGTGCAATTTCATCAGCCTCCAAAGTGATGCGCTCATCGCTGAACAACATAAAGTGGTGGATTAATGTTTTTGCAGCTTCGGTCAATGCATCTTTTGGGTGGATAGATCCGTCTGTAATGATTTCGAAAATTAATTTTTCGTAATCTGTTTTCTGCTCAACACGGAAGTTTTCAATACTGTACTTTACATTCTTTATAGGAGTGTAAATAGAATCTGTAAAGATGGTTCCCAAAGGAGCGTTCGCTTTTTTGTTCTCTTCAGCAGGAACATATCCGCGACCTTTCTCAATAGAAATTTCGAAATTAAGGTTCACTTTTGGATCCATATTGCAAAGAACCAATTCTGGGTTCAATACCTGGAAACCAGAAATGAATTTTTGGAAATCCCCAGCAGTCAATTGTTCCTTTCCAGAAACTGAAATAGTAACGGTCTCGTTATCTATTTCATCAATCTGTCTTTTGAAACGAACTTGCTTAAGGTTCAAAATAATTTCGGTAACATCTTCCACTACTCCTGCAATGGTAGAAAATTCGTGATCCACGCCCTCGATGCGAACCGAAGTTATGGCGAATCCTTCCAAAGAGGAAAGTAATACGCGTCTTAATGCGTTACCAACGGTAAGTCCGTAACCTGGTTCCAAAGGGCGAAATTCAAATTTTCCTTCGAAATCGGTGGAATTTACCATTATAACTTTATCAGGCTTCTGAAAACTAAATACTGCCATTTTTTTCTTCGTTTTAATTGTTATCTAGTTGCGCGGTTTAAAAGTTTGAAGAATACTATAAACCCTTTGGCCAAATACCAATATGATTATTTTATTATTTAGAATATAATTCGACGATAAACTGCTCGTTAATGTTTTCTGGAATTTGAAGACGAGAAGGGATAGCAACGTAAGTTCCTTCCTTTTTGTCGCCGTTCCAAGTGATCCACTCGTAAACATGACTTGCATTTGCCAACGAATCGTTGATTGCGCCAAGAGATTTTGATTTCTCTCTAACGGCCACTACATCTCCAGGTTTCAATTGGTAAGATGGAATGTTTACTTTTTCACCATTAACGGTGATATGACGGTGAGAAACCAATTGTCTAGCTCCGGAGCGACTTGGGGAAATCCCCATACGGTACACAACATTGTCTAAACGTGACTCACACAATTGAAGCAAAACCTGACCTGTAATTCCAGGTGCAGCAGTTGCTTTTTTGAACATATTTCTGAACTGACGCTCCAAGATACCATAGGTATATTTTGCTTTTTGCTTTTCCATTAACTGGATTGCATATTCAGATTTTTTACCACGGCGACGTGCGTTACCGTGTTGCCCAGGAGGGTAGTTTCTCTTTTCGAAAGACTTATCGTCTCCGAAGATTGCTTCCCCGAATTTACGGGCGATTTTAGTTTTTGGACCAGTATATCTTGCCATTTCTAATTTAAGGTTATGAAGGAAAACTAAATTAAGGTCTTACGTTAATCCTTTAGTTTTTTGCCCTTCAGATTGATATTTATTAATTAATTTTTGATTTACGATTTACGAAGTACGATTGAAAAAAATCGTAAATCTAAAATCGTACATCGTTTATACTCTTCTTCTTTTAGGAGGACGGCATCCGTTGTGCGGCATTGGGGTAACGTCGATAATTTCGGTCACTTCAATTCCTGCGTTGTGGATGGAACGTATTGCAGATTCCCTGCCGTTTCCTGGGCCTTTTACGTAAACTTTTACTTTACGCAAGCCGGCGTCGTGTGCAACTTTTGCGCAATCTTCTGATGCCAATTGAGCTGCATATGGAGTGTTTTTCTTTGATCCACGGAAGCCCATTTTACCGGCTGAGGACCAAGAAATAACATCTCCGCCTTTGTTTGTCAACGAAATGATAATGTTGTTGAAGGAAGCATTGATATGTGCTTCTCCAGTTGAGTCAACAATAACCTTACGTTTCTTAACTGTTTTTGTAGTTTTTTGAGTTGTCTTTGCCATAACGTTAGGTTTTATTTAGTTGCTTTTTTCTTGTTAGCAACAGTTTTACGTTTTCCTTTTCTAGTACGGGAGTTATTCTTAGTACGTTGTCCTCTTAATGGAAGACCCGATCTGTGACGAATACCTCTGTAACAACCAATATCCATTAAGCGTTTAATGCTTAATTGAACTTCACTACGTAATTCACCTTCGATTTTGAAAGAGCCAACAGCATCACGTATGGCACCGATTTCATCATCGTTCCAATCGCTTACTTTCTTGTCTTCGTTAACCTCGGCTTTTTTCAGAATATCTTGGGCACGGCTCTTGCCGATACCGAAGATATACGTTAACGCGATTACACCCCTTTTGTGCTTCGGGATATCTACACCTGCGATTCTTGCCATAACTTATCCTTGTCTTTGTTTGAACTTTGGGTTCTTTTTGTTAATTACATATAATCTGCCTTTTCTGCGAACAATTTTGCAGTCGGCACTTCTTTTCTTTACGGATGTTCTAACTTTCATTGTATTAGTATCTATACGTTATTCTTGCCTTACTTAAATCATAAGGGCTCATTTCTAATTTTACTTTATCACCGGGCAATAATTTAATGTAGTGCATACGCATCTTGCCCGAAATGTGTGCAGTTACAACATGGCCATTTTCCAATTCAACACGGAACATTGCGTTTGATAGTGCTTCCACTATACTGCCATCTTGTTCTATTGCGCTTTGTTTTGCCATAATTATACTACTGCCTTTCTATTTTTTCCGCTTTTCATCAAGCCATCATAATGACGGTTCAACAAATACGAATTTACTTGCTGCATTGTATCGATAGCCACACCCACCATAATTAATAGTGAAGTACCACCGTAGAACAATGCCCATCCTTGTTGAATTCCTAAAAGCTTCACCGCAAATGCTGGTGCAATAGCGATAAGTGCTAAAAACACAGAGCCCGGAAGTGTAATTTGCGACATTATTCGGTCTAAATATTCCGCGGTTTGTGATCCAGGTTTAATACCGGGAATGAAACCCCCACTACGTTTAAGATCATCAGCCATTTTATTGGTTGGAACCGTAATCGCAGTATAGAAATAGGTGAATATTATAATGAGTATTGCAAACACTACATTGTACCACAATCCAAAAATATCACTGAACGTAGCCTGAATTCCTTGGGCAAAATCGCTTTCGGAAAGACTTGCAACTGCTGATGGCACAAACATAATTGCTTGCGCAAAGATGATTGGCATTACACCAGAAGCGTTCAACTTTAATGGGATGAACTGGCGTGCTCCGAAAATATTCTTTTCATAACCACCCGTTGCAGTTCTTCGTGCATATTGAACAGGAATCTTGCGCACAGCCATTACCAACATAATTGATAATAGAATAATGACGAACCAGATAACCAATTCAATAAGTATCATAATCAAGCCACCGTTTGATTCAATAACTCTTGAAACAAATTCCTGCGCAAATGATTGAGGCAGACGTGCAATAATACCAACCATAATAAGGATGGATATACCGTTACCAATACCTTTATCGGTAATTTTTTCACCCAACCACATTGCAAATATTGTTCCTGTTACAAGTATAATTACTGATGAAACATAGAACATAACGCTCTGTCCCATAATGAAAGCTTCAGCTGGCACTCCCATTGCTGGAAGACCTGCAAGGTAACTTGGCGCTTGCACCAAACAGATACCGATGGTTAACCAACGGGTAATTTGATTGATTTTTTTACGGCCGCTTTCGCCTTCTTTCTGTAATTTTTGAAGGTAAGGAACAGCAATCTGCATCAATTGTACTACAATGGAAGCAGAAATGTATGGCATAATACCTAATGCAAAAACAGAAGCATTGGCAAAAGCCCCTCCTGTAAATGCGTTTAGCAATCCGCCAATACCACCTGCGTCAAATTGACCTGCAAAGTTCGCCAACATATCTGCATCAATCCCAGGAAGTACTACTTGTGCACCAAAACGGTAAACCAATAGCATCCCAAGAGTAAGCAAGATGCGGTTACGCAACTCTTCTATTCTCCAAACATTTTTTAAGGTATCGATAAATTTCATCCTTATCTTTTGTTACAATGTTACTACTTCACCTCCGGCCGCTTCAATAGCTTCCTTTGCCGAGGCAGTGAACTTGTGTGCAGATACCTTTAATTTTGCTTTTATTTCTCCTCTTCCTAAAATCTTCACCATTTCGCTTTTTCCAGCAAGACCCAAACCAACTAAGGTTTCAAAGTCAACAGTATCGTTTATTTTTTTGTCGTCAACCAATTGTTGAAGGGTATCAATATTGATTCCTTTATACTCTTTGCGGTTGATGTTTGTAAATCCAAACTTTGGTACACGACGTTGTAGGGGCATTTGTCCACCTTCAAATCCAATTTTCTTGGAATATCCTGAACGTGATTTTGCTCCTTTATGTCCGCGGGTGGCAGTACCACCTTTACCGGAACCTTGTCCGCGACCTACTCGCTTGCCTTGATTTTTCACCGATCCTGCGGCGGGTTGTAAGTTACTTAAATCCATTATCGTGTTTCTTATTTGGTTTCAACAGAAACCAAGTGGTTAACTTTAGTGATCATACCAAGAATGTTTGGCGTGTCTTCATGTTCAACAGTTTGGTTCATCTTGTGAAGACCCAAAGATTCCATGATTTTCTTTTGGTTTTTTGGACGTTTTATAACGCTTTTTACCTTTGTTACTCTAATTTTTGCCATCGTTCTGATATTTATCCTTTGAATACTTTTTCAAGTGAAATTCCTCTTTGATTAGCAACAGTTTGTGCGCTTCGCATATTCAAAAGAGCATCAAAAGTTGCTTTTACCACGTTGTGTGGGTTGGAAGATCCTTGTGATTTTGACAATACATCGTGAACTCCTACTGCTTCCAATACGGCACGTACGGCACCACCAGCAATTACTCCGGTACCAGGCGCAGCTGGAAGAAGGTTAACGCGGGCTCCGCCGTATTTTCCTTTTTGTTCGTGTGGAAGTGTCACTTTGTTAAGCGGGATACGAATCAAGTTTTTCTTGGCATCCTCAATAGCTTTTGCTATCGCGCTAGCTACATCCTTGGATTTCCCAAGTCCGTGGCCTACCACTCCTTTTTCGTCACCAACAACTACAATAGCTGAAAATCCAAAGGCACGACCACCTTTGGTCACCTTGGTTACACGTTGTACACCTACCAAACGGTCTTTCAATTCAAGACCTGCTGGTTTTACTAATTCTACGTTTTTATAATCTTGATACATAATATGACTTAGAATTTAAGGCCACCTTCGCGTGCACCTTCAGCTAATGATTTTACTCTTCCGTGGTATAGGTAACCGCCTCTGTCAAAAGCTATGGCTTCTATACCTGCTTTTACAGCTTTTTCAGCGATTGCTTTTCCTACCAATTTTGCAGCTTCAACTTTGTTTACTTTTGAAGCGTCAATGTCTTTATCTCTTGAAGATGCTGCGGTAATGGTCTTTCCATTTACATCGTCAATAATTTGAGCGTAAATTTCTTTGTTGCTGCGGAAAACAGCCAAACGTGGGCGACTTTCAGTCCCTCCAACGGTTTTTCTGATTCGCATCCGCAAGCGCTCTCTTCTTTCGTACTTTGATAATGCCATGTCTATTTTTGATTTTAGATTTCGGATTTTAGATTTATTGAAATCAATAAATTTGAATGACCGAAAAATATTTTTATGCAGATTTACCTGCTTTTCTTCTTAATTGTTCACCTACAAACTTGATCCCTTTTCCTTTGTAAGGTTCTGGCTTACGGAAGGCACGGATTTTCGCCGCTACTTGTCCTACCAACTGTTTGTCGTGTGAAGTTAATTTCACGATTGGGTTTTTACCTTTATCAGATACAGTTTCCACTATTACTTCTGGAGCAATGTCCAAAACAATGTTGTGGGAATATCCTAAAGCTAAATCCAATCTTTGTCCTTGGTTGCTGGCGCGGTAACCCACTCCTACCAATTCTAATTGCTTGGTCCATCCATTGCTTACACCTTCAATCATATTGTTGACCAATGATCTGTAAAGACCGTGCTTTGCAGTGTGGTCTTTAGAATCTGAAGGGCGTTCAACCAATACTTGTCCGTCTTCTACTTTTACGCTAACATCAGAATATTCCTGAGTTAACTCGCCTAATTTTCCTTTTACGGTAATTACGTTGTCTTTTACATCAACTGTAACTCCTTGTGGAATGGCTACCGGGTTTTTACCTATTCTTGACATTTCTTTGTCTATTTTTTAGTAAACGTAACACAATACTTCACCCCCTACATTTTGAGCTTTGGCCTGTTTGCCCGTCATTACTCCCGAAGAAGTAGAAACAATGGCAATCCCCAATCCGTTCAAAATACGAGGAAGTTCTGTTGAACCTGCGTATTTACGTAAACCTGGTTTACTGATTCTTTGAATTTTCTTGATCACCGATTCTTTGGTAATCTTGTCATATTTCAATGCAATTTTGATGATACCTTGTGGGGTACTTTCGTCATCAAATTTGTAGCTTAAAATGTAACCTTGATCAAAAAGGATTTTTGTAATCTCCTTTTTAAGATTTGAAGCTGGAATCTCTACAACGCGATGTCCGGCTTTCGCAGCATTTCTAACTCGCGTTAGATAATCT
Source organism: Aequorivita sp. (assembly GCA_030690315.1). Taxonomy (GTDB): domain Bacteria; phylum Bacteroidota; class Bacteroidia; order Flavobacteriales; family Flavobacteriaceae; genus Aequorivita. The sequence goes on along the minus strand of JAUYGY010000011.1, from coordinate 28,556 downwards.
GAAATTGGATCTGTATTCATTTATTTGAATTTGCGGAAGTGGTTTTCAGACTATTCTGAACCTTCAACCAATTAATACTTTTTCTTTTGAACAGAAACCTGTTCTTACCAAGATGCTTTACGCACTCCTGGAATTAACCCTGAATTTGCCATTTCACGGAAAATTACACGTGAAACTCCAAAAGTTCTCATATACCCTCTTGGTCTTCCGGTTAATTTGCAACGGTTGTGCAAACGTACAGGTGAGGCATTTTTTGGCAGCTTTTGCAAACCTTCCCAATCGCCAGCTTCTTTTAGGGCTTTGCGTTTGGCAGCATACTTTAGTACCGTTTTTTGTCTCTTAACCTCGCGGGCTTTCATTGATTCTTTAGCCATCTCTTAGTTCTTTTTAAAGGGTAATCCCAATTCCTGTAATAATGATTTCGCTTCTTTATCAGTAGCTGCAGAAGTGATGAATGTAATGTTCATTCCTTCAATTTTCTTCACTTTATCGATATCGATTTCTGGGAAGATAATTTGCTCGGTAATTCCCAAAGAGTAGTTTCCTCTTCCGTCAAAACCGGTTGCTTTAATTCCGTTAAAGTCACGTACCCTTGGCAAAGCCGAAGTTACCAACCTGTCTAAAAATTCGTACATACGCTCTCCACGCAACGTAACTTTCACACCAATAGGCATGCCTTTACGAAGTTTGAAGTTTGCAACGTCTTTTTTAGAGTTTGTTGAAACCGCTTTTTGCCCGGTTATCTTTGTAAACTCATCAACCGAATAGTCAATAAGTTTTTTGTCGGCTACTGCTGCACCCACACCGCGGGAAACAACAATACGCTCCAATTTTGGTACCTGCATGACGTTTTTGTATCCAAATTCGTCAGTGAGTGCACTAACCACTCTGCTTTTGTACTCTTCTTTAAGTCTTGGTGAATATGCCATAACTATATTGCTTGATTCGATTGTTTTGAAAACCGTACTTTTTTACCATTTTCGGTTTTGTACCCTACACGTGTTGCTTTTCCAGATTTTGGATCAACCAATGAAAGGTTTGAAATATGGATAGGAGCTTCCTTTTTTGCAATACCACCCTGTGGGCTTTTTGCGCTTGGTTTCTCGTGTTTGGAAACCATGTTTACTCCTTCTACGATTGCTTTGTTTTTGTCAAGGAATATTTTCATCACTTTACCTTCAGAACCTTTGTGGTCTCCGGCAGTAACTACTACTGTATCGCCTGATTTTATTTTAAGCTTTGTCATCTTAGTCTTCATATTAAAGCACCTCTGGTGCCAATGATACTATTTTCATAAATTGTTTGTCACGAAGCTCTCTTGCAACCGGTCCGAAAACACGTGTTCCTCTCATCTCGCCTTGGGCGTTCAAAAGCACACAAGCGTTATCATCAAAACGGATGTAAGAACCATCAGGTCTTCTTATTTCCTTTACGGTACGTACTACAACTGCTGTAGAAACTGCTCCTTTTTTAATACTTCCGTTTGGTGTTGCTTCTTTAACAGAAACTACAATTTTATCACCAATAGAAGCATACCTTCTTTTAGTACCGCCCAATACACGGATGGTAAGCACTTCCTTAGCACCGGTATTGTCTGCGACTTTGAGTCTTGATTCTTGTTGTAACATAATTACTTCGCTCTTTCAATTATTTCTACTAATCTCCAACATTTGGTTTTGCTTAAAGGACGTGTTTCCATGATCCTTACTGTATCGCCTTCGTTGCAGTTGTTTGTCTCGTCGTGCGCAACATACTTTTTAGTTTTCGTTACGAACTTTCCGTACATAGGGTGTTTTACTTTTTTCACCTCTGCAACCACAATGGATTTGTCCATTTTGTTGCTGGTTACTACACCTACACGTTCTTTTCTTAAGTTTCTTTTAATTTCTTCCATCTTTCAGCTGTACAATTATTGCACTTCTCTATTAGTTAGTTCCGTCGCTATTCTTGCTATCGCCCGTCTTTGGGTTCTAAGTTGAATTGGATTTTCCAACGGCGAAATGGTGTGAGCCATTTTAAGGTCTGAATAAGCTTTTCTTGAGTCAGCGAATGCTTCCTGAAGTTCGGCCGTTGATGCTTTTTTAATTTCTGATTGTTTCATCGTTCAAAAAATTATGCTTGGAAATCCCGAGACATTACAAATTTAGTTTTAACCGGAAGCTTTTGTGCTGCAAGGCGCAATGCTTCTTTTGCTGTTTCAAGGGTAACCCCGGATACTTCGAAAAGCATTCTTCCTGGTTTTACAACAGCAGCGTAGTATTCTACAGCACCTTTACCTTTACCCATACGTACTTCAAGAGGCTTTTTGGTAATTGGCTTATCTGGAAAAATCATAATCCAGATAGAACCTTCTCTTTTCATAAAACGGGTAGCGGCAATACGAGCGGCTTCAATTTGTCTTGCTGTAAGAAATTCTGAATCCATCGATTTTATACCGAAGGTTCCGTATGCTAGCTGATTGCCACGTTCGGCATTGCCCTTCATACGGCCTTTCATTTGTTTACGGTACTTTGTTCTTTTAGGTTGTAACATTTTCTTCTATTTAAAAAATTACTTTCTGCGACGTGCTTTGTTGCCACCGCGTCCTGCTGGAGCTCCTTTTCCACCACCACTCTTAGTTTTGCCAGTGGCAAGACCAACTAGTGGGGAAAGTTCTCTCTTTCCATATACTTCACCTTTCATAATCCATACTTTAACACCCAATCTACCGTAGGTAGTGTGTGCCTCAACTAAAGCGTAGTCAATATCGGCTCTAAAAGTTGATAATGGGATACGACCTTCTTTGTAAGATTCTGAACGTGCCATTTCAGCCCCGTTCAAACGTCCTGAGATCTGAACTTTAATACCTTCTGCGTTCATCCGTATTGTTGCCGCAATTGCCATTTTTATGGCACGACGGTATGAAATACGGCTTTCAATTTGGCGCGCAATACTAGCAGCTACCAAAAATGCATCAAGCTCTGGTCTTTTGATCTCGTGAATGTTGATCTGTACCTCTTTATCTGTAATTTTTTTAAGCTCTTCTTTTAGCTTGTCTACTTCCTGGCCACCTTTACCGATAATGATACCGGGACGGGCAGTGGTTATAGTAACGGTTACAAGCTTAAGCGTACGCTCAATAATTACTCTACTCACACTAGCTTTACTTAAACGTGCGTGAACATATTTTCTAATCTTGTCGTCTTCGGCAAGTTTATCGCCGTAGTCGTTGCCTCCGTACCAGTTGGATTCCCAACCTCTAATGATACCTAAGCGATTCCCGATTGGATTTGTCTTCTGTCCCATTTAATTACTTGCTTTGTGTGTTATCATTTGCTGCCAATACCAGTGTTACGTGGTTGGAGCGTTTTCTAATTCTGTGTGCGCGGCCTTGCGGTGCTGGACGAAGTCTTTTCAACATCGTTCCACCATCCACACGGATTTCCTTAACAAAAAGATCTGCGTCTTCCAATGAAGCGTCTTCGTTCTTTTGTTGCCAGTTATTGATGGCAGACAAAAGTAGTTTCTCCAATTTGCGTGAAGATTCTTTTGAACTAAACTTCAAAATATTAAGTGCTTTGTCTATTTTTTCACCACGCACCAAGTCTGCCATTAAACGCATTTTTCTTGGTGAAGTGGGGCAATTGTTCAATTTAGCCATATAGATAGTCTTCTTGGCTTCCTTGATTGCTTCTGCTCTTTCTCTTTTACGAACTCCCATGGCCTCTTATTTTTTACCTTTGTTTTTAGCACCTGCGTGACCACGGAATGATCTTGTAGGTGAAAATTCTCCTAGTTTATGCCCAACCATGTTTTCTGTTACATACACAGGAACAAATTGGCGCCCGTTGTGTACAGCGATGGTTTGGCCAACAAAATCTGGAGTAATCATAGAAGCACGTGACCAAGTTTTGATTACGGTCTTCTTGTTATCTTCAACGTTTTGCTGAACTTTCTTGTCTAGTTTGTAATGAACGAACGGTCCTTTTTTTAACGATCTTGCCATAACTTATTTCTTTCTTCGTTCTAAGATATATTTATTACTTGCTTTCGTTTTAGAACGGGTTCTGTAACCTTTTGCGGGAATACCTTTTCTAGAACGTGGATGACCTCCAGAAGCCTTCCCTTCACCACCACCCATTGGGTGATCTACAGGGTTCATCACTACTGGTCTTGTACGTGGTCTTCTACCCAACCATCTGCTTCTACCTGCTTTACCTGAAACCAATAATTGGTGGTCACTATTTGAAACGGCACCAATGGTAGCCATACAGTTTACCAAAATCAATCGGGTTTCGCCTGAAGGAAGTTTAACGGTAGCGTATTTTCCATCACGGGCCATAAGCTGTGCGAAAGCACCAGCGCTACGGGCCATAATTGCTCCTTGACCGGGACGAAGCTCGATGCAAGAAATAATAGTACCTAATGGAATAGCTGAAAGCAACATTGCGTTTCCAATCTCTGGAGCTACGCCTTCACCGGAAAGGATGTTTTGCCCAACTTGTAGTCCGTTTTGTGCAATTATATATCGCTTTTCACCATCTTGATAGTTCAAAAGCGCGATAAACGCCGTACGGTTTGGATCGTATTGAATACTTGCAACGGTAGCAGGAATTCCCACTTTGTCACGTTTAAAATCGATAATTCGATATTTTTTCTTGTGACCACCACCTATGTAGCGCATGGTCATTTTACCTGTACTGTTTCGACCACCAGATCGTTTGTTCGGAGCAAGTAAAGACTTCTCCGGCTTATCAGTTGTAATGGCGTCGAAACCATTTACAACTCTAAAACGCTGACCTGGGGTGATTGGTTTTAATTTTCTTACTGACATTTGTGTCTAATTAAATCTAAGTTATCTTAGATGTTACTGTAAAAATCTATTGTATCACCTTCCGCCACCTGTACGATTGCTTTTTTGTAAGCGCTCGTTTTACCAGTTTGGACACCTGTTTTTGTATAACGGGTCTTCCTATCAGGGCGGACATTCATTGTGCGAACTTTTTCAACAGAAACTCCGTAAGCAGCTTCCACTGCTTTCTTGATTTCTACCTTATTCGCCTTTGGGTTCACTACAAAACCAAAAACATTTTTGTCTTCAGCTTCTTTAGTAGCTTTTTCCGTAATTATAGGTTTAATTAAGATGTTCATCTTGTTTCTATTTACTTAAGTTTGTTTCAATTCCTTCCAAAGAACCTTCAAACAGCACTAGACTGTTTGCATTCATAATCTTGTAAGTACTTAATTGTGAGTTAGTTATAACCTCAGTACCTTTCAAATTGCGAGACGACAAATATACATTATTATTTAAGTCTCCCAACACAAACAAAGATTTTTTCTCATTAAGACCTAAACTCTTCAAAACCGCAGTAAAATTCTTGGTTTTTGGAGCGTCAAAAGTAAGGTCTTCCAATACAAAAATAGCTTTGTCATTCGCCTTCATCGATAAGGCAGATTTACGTGCCAAACGCTTTAGGTTTTTGTTCAATTTAAAAGAGTAGCTGCGCGGACGGGGTCCAAACATTCTACCTCCACCTTTAAATACACCAGACTTGATGCTACCCGCACGGGCAGTACCAGTTCCTTTTTGCTTCTTTATTTTTCTGGTAGAACCAGATATCTCAGCACGTTCCTTTGCTTTGTGAGTTCCTTGTCTTTGATTGGCAAGGTATTGCTTCACATCAAGATAAACCGCGTGATTGTTAGGCTCTATTCCGAACACATCTGCAGAAAGTTCAACTTTCCGACCTGTGTCTTTTCCGTTTATGTCTAATACAGCTACCTTCATTATTTCTCAATCATTACATAAGCATTTTTATGGCCAGGAACAGCGCCCTTTACCACAAGTAGATTCTTTTCGGGAACTACTTTCAAAACTCTTAAATTTTCAACTTTTACTCTTTCGTTGCCCATTTGGCCCGCCATGCGCATTCCTTTGAATACTCTAGCAGGATATGATGCAGCTCCAATGGAACCTGGTGCACGCAAACGGTTGTGCTGCCCGTGTGTGGCTTGACCAACACCGGCAAAACCATGACGTTTTACAACCCCTTGGAAACCTTTACCTTTTGATGTACCCGCGATATCCACGAATTCACCTTCAATAAAATGCTCCACAGTAATTGTGTCACCTAATTTGTAATTTTCTTCAAATCCCTTGAATTCGGCGACTTTGCGTTTTGCAACGGTTCCTGCTTTTTTGGCGTGCCCTTCGGCAGCTTTAGTTACAGTCTTCTTGTCATCGAAACCAAGTTGAAGAGCATTGTACCCGTCAACCTCTATGGTTCTGACTTGGGTGACAACACAGGGTCCTGCTTCAATAACGGTGCACGGAATGTTTTTTCCGTTCTCGTCAAAGATGCTGGTCATCCCTATCTTTCTTCCAATTAACCCAGACATATTTAATTATTTATTGATTATTACTTATTTAAAATTCTATTCAAAAAAACAGGGTCAAAATAAATTCAACCCTGAATGTTATTTTGTTTTCCGTTTTTCCACAACCATCGTTGAGGACATTTTTAACCCTTACAGGATCCCGAAGCAAGTTCGGAATACAAATTAAAATTTATAACTAAACTTTAATTTCCACTTCTACTCCACTTGGCAACTCTAATTTCATTAGAGCGTCAATTGTTTTTGAAGAAGAACTGTAGATATCCAAAAGTCTTTTGTATGAACTTAATTGGAATTGCTCTCTACTTTTCTTGTTCACGTGAGGAGAGCGCAAAACGGTAAAGATTTTTTTGTGTGTTGGTAAAGGAATAGGACCTGTAACTACAGCTCCGGTACTCTTTACGGTCTTAACGATTTTTTCAGCAGATTTGTCCACCAAGTTATGATCGTAAGATTTTAGCTTTATTCTTATTTTTTGACTCATTGCTGAAATTATTATGCGTTTGCGGTTCCTTTTGCTTTTGCGATTACTGACTCAGAAATACTTGAAGGAGTTTCAGCGTAATGTGAAAATTCCATTGTAGAAGTTGCACGGCCTGATGACAATGTTCTTAATGTGGTTACATAACCGAACATTTCAGAAAGTGGCACTTCGCCCTTTATTACTTTTGCCCCAGCCCTGTCGCTCATGTTTGTAATTGTTCCGCGACGACGGTTAAGATCCCCAACTATATCACCCATATTTTCTTCAGGTGTTAACACCTCAATTTTCATAATAGGTTCTAGAATTACAGCTCCTGCTTTTTTGGCAACTTCCTTAAAGCCAATTTTTGCGGCCAATTCAAAAGATAGCGCATCAGAATCCACAGGGTGGAATGATCCATCTTTTAAAGTAACCTTCATACTATCAACTTCAAAACCTGCAAGCGGGCCATTGACCATTGCTTGTTTGAAACCTTTTTCAACAGAAGGGATAAATTCTTTTGGCACGTTACCACCTTTTACGGCGTTTACGAATTCCAATCCAATTTTTCCTTCCTCAGCTGGTTCAAGTGTAAACACGATATCAGCAAATTTACCACGACCACCAGATTGTTTTTTGTAAACCTCTCTATGATCTGCAGCTCTTGTAATTGCTTCTTTGTACTCAACTTGTGGCTGACCTTGATTTACTTCAACTTTGAATTCGCGACGCAAACGGTCAATAAGAACGTCCAAGTGAAGCTCGCCCATTCCAGAAATAATTGTTTGACCAGAAGCTTCATCTGTACGTACTTGGAATGTTGGATCCTCTTCAGCCAACTTAGACAAAGCCATACCTAATTTATCAACATCAACCTTTGTTTTAGGCTCTACCGCGATACCAATTACGGGATCGGGGAAGTTCATGCTTTCTAAAACAATTGGGTGTTTTTCGTCAGTCATGGTATCACCAGTCTTAATATCTTTAAAACCAACTGCCGCTCCAATATCTCCAGCCTCAATAAAATCGATAGCATTTTGTTTATTAGCATGCATTTGGTAGATACGTGAAATACGTTCTTTTTTTCCTGAACGATTGTTCAAGATGTAAGATCCTGCATCCAAACGACCTGAATAAACACGGAAGAATGCCAAACGCCCTACGAAAGGATCGGTAGCAATCTTAAATGCCAAGGCTGCGAAAGGAGCAGAAACATCCGGCTTACGAAGTTCTTCTTTTTCGGTATCAGGATTTATACCAATAATACCTTCTTTATCGGTTGGCGCTGGCAAATAACGACACACAGCATCCAAAAGAAACTGAACACCTTTATTTTTGAAAGAAGAACCACAGACCATCGGGATGATACTCATATCCATAACAGCAGCACGAAGCGCAGCGTGGATTTCATCCTCAGTAATTGAATCTTCATCCTCCATATATTTTTCAAGCAGACTTTCATCGTATGCAGCAACCTCTTCAATAAGTTTACCACGTAACATTTTAGTCTCTGCTTTTAAATCTTCAGGAATTTCAATAACGTCAAAAGTAGCACCAAACGAGTCATCATGAAAAATGACAGCACGGTTCTTAACTAAATCAACAATTCCTCTAAAATTTTCTTCGTCACCAATGTTCAAAACAATTGGCACCGCATTGCTGCCCAACATGTCTTTTACCTGTTGGCAAACTTCCATAAAGTTTGCACCTTGACGGTCCATTTTGTTAACGAAACCAATACGAGGCACTTTATAGTTATCTGCAAGTCTCCAGTTAGTTTCAGATTGCGGCTCTACACCATCTACTGCACTAAACAAGAATACTAAACCATCCAAGACACGTAATGAGCGATTTACCTCTACAGTAAAATCAACGTGACCGGGAGTATCAATAATATTAAAATGATAATTTTTAGTTTCAGGGGTTGCCTCAGCATTCTCCATAGGGAATTTCCAAGTACAAGTGGTAGCAGCCGAAGTAATGGTAATACCACGCTCCTGCTCTTGCTCCATCCAGTCCATAGTTGCAGCCCCGTCGTGAACCTCGCCAATTTTATGGCTTACCCCTGTATAAAAAAGGATACGTTCTGTAGTTGTGGTTTTACCGGCATCAATATGCGCGGCAATCCCGATATTTCTTGTATATTTTAAATCTCTCTGTGCCATTTTTTAGAATCTGAAATGCGAGAATGCTTTGTTAGCTTCTGCCATTTTGTGAGTATCCATACGTTTTTTCACGGCAGCGCCCTCTTCTTTGGCAGCTGCAAGAATTTCACCGGCAAGTTTTGCAGCCATGGATTTCTCGTTTCTTTTTCTTGAAAAGGTAATCAACCATTTCATTGCAGTTGCAATTTTACGGTCTGGGCGTATTTGCATAGGTATCTGGAAGGTTGCCCCACCAACTCTACGGCTACGCACCTCTACGTGAGGCATGATATTGGAAAGTGCATCTTTCCAAAGCTCTAACGCAGTTTTTTCGTCGTCTTGTTGTCTCTTTTCATCTACAATGTCAATTGCATCATAGAAAACTTTGAAAGCCACACTCTTTTTTCCGTCCCACATCATGTTGTTTACGAAACGTGTAACCAACTGGTCGTTAAACCTTGGATCTGGCAAAAGGGGTCTTTTTTTGGCCTGTCTTTTTCTCATTTGTTTGTTGTTAATGGTTAAAAATTAATTGTAGTTACAATTAACAATCAACCCGTTTTCATTTTTACTTCTTTGGGCGTTTTGCACCATACTTAGATCTACGTTGCGTGCGGCCTGCAACACCAGCGGTGTCTAAAGCTCCACGTACAATGTGATACCTAACTCCTGGTAAATCCTTTACCCTTCCACCTCTAACCAATACTATCGAGTGCTCTTGGAGATTGTGACCTTCGCCTGGGATGTATGCGTTTACTTCCTTACCGTTTGTAAGCCTAACCCTTGCTACTTTACGCATAGCAGAGTTTGGTTTCTTAGGTGTAGTAGTATATACACGCGTACAAACACCACGACGTTGTGGGCACGAATCCAAAGCAACCGATTTACTCTTCTTGGTTATTTTGGTTCTTCCTTTACGTACTAATTGTGAAATTGTTGGCATATAAAATATGTATTATTACTGTTTAAAAATAAAACACCCCTATTTTTAGGGGATGCAAATGTAGAATTTTTTTTAGACTAATCAAACCTTACTGAATTAATTTTCAGCATACTTTTAATATTTTTTTATTTTGAATATGAAATGGCAACTTGAAGCGTTAGTTTTACACAGCTAATTTCCCCCTTTTTGAAAAAAATCCTTTACATTTTTATTCACCTTAATATATACACCTGTTTTTTCTTCGGAATACATGCACAGGAACTCTCTCTTTCCCTTAAGGCAGAAAAACCAATTTCAAAAGGAATAAAAGATTCGTTGCGGATGCAAATAACCTTTGCCGATTTAGCCACACTTCAAAAAGAGACTGACACGATATATCAAAAATTGCAGCGCATGGGCTTTATTGAAAGCGAACTACTTCTGCTTCAAAAAGAAAACGACAGTAGCTACAGCGCAAATTTCTTCCTCGGAAAAAAATACAACGAAATAAAGATTTTTTATTCCGAAGAACATTTCGACAAAAAAGAACTGCAACTGATTACTTCTGAAATTACAGACGAATATTTTATGCTACCCTTTGAAGCTATTCCCCTTTCCTTAAGAAAACTTACCTCTCTTCGAAACCAAAGAGGGAATGCCTTCGCCCGAATAAAACTGACGGGATTTGAAAAAGACGAAAAAAATGGCCTGAGCGCAACACTTTTTGTTGAGGATGGCAACATTCGCACCATTGACTCTATAGCAATAAAGGGATACGAGAAATTTCCGCGCTCCTTTTTAAAATATTATGCAGGAGTTAAAAAAGGAAAAGTTTTCAATCAAAAAAAATTGGTCGAACAAAACGAAAACTTGAACAGTTTGGGTTTTGTAAATGCAATTAAACCGCCCGAAGCGCTTTTCAGAAAAGACTCCACCACCGTTTATTTCTATTTAGAAAAACAGAACAACAACCTTTTTGACGGAATCCTTGGTTTTGCCACAAATGAGGAAACCCAAAAATTGGAGCTCAACGGGTATCTCAATCTTGAATTGAACAATAACCTGAATTACGGAGAGCAACTTTTAATAAATTACAAAGCTGACGGACAGGAACAAGTAAACTTCCGGGCTAAAATTACATTGCCCTATATACTGAAAACTCCTTTCGGCCTAAGTGGTGAGTTAAAAATCTTTAAGCGAGACAGTACATTTATAACTACCGAGCAGCAACTCCGGGCTACCTATCAGATAAACCCAAAATCAACAACTTATATTGGTTATAAAGGCTATGATTCCAGCAATTTACTTGACGAAGCAATAGCAGGAACACCTATTGAAGATTTCAAATCAAAATTTTTCATTTTGGGCGCTACCTATATAAAAGCCCAGAACAGGACTCTTTTTCCAATAAAAACAGAAATAATATTAGATACGGGCATTGGTTCCCGCGAAAAAGAAAGTAATGCCGAAGACCAAGTATTTGCCGAAACTACGCTCAACAACATTTTTAATCTCAATTATAAAAACTCAATTTTTGTACAGAATATAACTAGTGTTCTTTTCAGCGAGACTTATCTTGTTAATGAATTATTCCGCTTTGGAGGCATAAACAGTATGCGCGGTTTTAACGAGAACAGCATAGACGCATCGCTGTTTTCAGTAATAAATACGGAATACAGATATCAGTTTAATGAAGGCGTTTTTCTGCACAGCATTATTGATGTGGGATATTTCGAAAACCAAACACTTTCTCTGAAACAAAAACTGTATAGTTTTGGGCTGGGCATCGGATTGGGAACGAAAGCGGGATTATTTCGATTTAATGTGGCTAACGGAAATTCTGAAAATCAGCCTTTCAGCTTTTCAAATAGCAAAATACACATAAGTATTTCTTCAAAATTTTAATGTAAATCGCTCATAACAACCATCAATGCTAAATAATTCTTAAAATTTGGGATTAAATACTTGTGTAATTAACTTTTTATTGTGATTTTTGCCGTTGGCTAATTCAAATAATCTATAAAAATGAGAACAAAGTTTAGTGGAATTTTAACGCTAATATTAGCGTTAGTTGTGCAGCTTACCTTCGCACAGCAAAAAACTATTACAGGTACAGTGACGGACGATACAGGTCTACCATTGCCTGGTGCAAATGTTATTATTAAAGGAACAAGTTCTGGAACACAGACAGATTTTGATGGAAATTTCACCATCTCTGCCAATGTGGGTCAAACAATTGCCTTTAGTTATGTAGGGTTTAGCATCAAGGAAGTAAAAGTAGGAGCTCAGAATAAAATGGACGTTTCTTTACAGCCCGATGCTGCTGCACTGGAAGAAGTTGTTGTAACTGGGTATTCTACAAGAAACCAAACAGTACAAACCTCGGCAGTAGTTTCGATTTCTGCCGCAGAGCTGTCCCAAATGGCGCCTACCACCAGTATAGACAATATGCTTCAAGGTAAAGCGGCTGGGGTGCAAGTAACTGCTGCTAACGGTAAGCCGGGAGCAGGAGCTTTTGTTCGAATTCGTGGAACAGGGTCTCTTGTTGCGGGTGCATCTTCCCCTCTATATATTGTGGATGGCGCTCCTATTAGAGAAGAAGATCTTGCAAACATTCCTAATGAAGACATTGAAAACATTACAATTTTAAAAGATGCTGCTACTACTGCGCGCTATGGTTCTCGTGGAGCCAATGGTGTAGTTGTAATTACAACTAAAAGTGGTAACAGAAATAAAGATGCTGTAATCCGTTTTAGCTCACGCTACGGAACTTCTTCAATGATCGAGCAAAACTACACGATGATGAATGCTACCGAAAAAATGCAGTATGAAGCAGAACTTTATGCTTTAGGTGTATCAGCGGCAGAAACACTTCCAGGAGTAAGTACAGAGCCTGGTTCTCCAGAACGACAAGCGCTTTTGGATAGAGAGATTAACTGGCAAGATTTAATATTGAAAGATGGCGTTATCCAAAATAATAGCATTTCTATTTCTGGTGGTGCCGAAAAAATGGATTACTATTTCTCTGTATCTAATGACAGAAACACAGGTATTATTGATAACATTGATGGTTTCGAAAGATTAGGAACTCGTTTAAATGTTAACTTTGAAGCAAAAAAGTGGTTAAGTGTAGGCGTAAATGTTGGGTATTCTAGATCTATGAGCGATGAGCCAAGAGACAGAAACAATACTCAAAACCCATTTAGAGGTATGCTTGATTATAATGGCTACGAGACTGAATTCCAGTTAGACGAGGACGGCAATATCGCAATCGATGATAATGGAAATCCAATCTACAACCCTACTCATACAGGATTTCCTATTAGAGGAGCATTGTTGAGTGAACCTAGTGAAGATATAGATAACCAAACAATTGGTAGTGTTGATGCAGTTGTAACTTTTAGCAAAAACTGGAGTTATGGTTTCAACGTTGCTGTAAACTGGGGTGCAACCAGAAGAGAAAGCTATTCAAAACCAGGAGGTATATTGGATATAATATTAAACGGTGAGCCAACTGGGAACAAGTTCGACGATCAACAACACCGATTGGATTTTACCGTAAGTAATCGTTTAATGTATAACCTTAACAAAAACAATCACAATTTAAATGTTTTGGGTCTGTATGAATATAATATGAATGAGTTTAACCGTTCTTTTGTAAGAAGCTTAGGTTTTCCATCCGCATTATTGACAACACAAGAAAATGCTTCAACTTTAAATGATGGATTTACCAGAAGAACTAGGTTGACACTTGTATCTTATGGTGTTTTTGCAGATTATGACTATAAACAGAAATATCTTCTTTCTGGATCTGTACGCCGTGATGGTTCATCAAACTTTGGTACAGATGTTCGTTTCGGGACATTCTATAGTGGAAGTTTAGGTTGGAACATTGCAAAAGAAGATTTCTTCTCTGTGGATGCAGTAAATGACTTAAAACTTAGAGCTGCCTATGGTACTGTAGGTAATAGATCAGGAATAACCCGTTATGCCTCTCAAGGGACGGTAGGTTTTGGTTCATATCCAGGTGGATCTAGTACAATTCCTTCTCGTGTGGCAAACCCAGAATTGAAATGGGAAACTACTGAGACTTACAACATTGGTCTAGAACTTAATATGTTTAACAAACGCGTTCGTTTGGTTTCAGATTACTTTATCAGAAACACAAAAGACTTACTTTTCCCAATCCCTACAGCTTGGGAGGCCGGTATCATTGGTCTTCCTGTAGATGGAGAACCGAGAGGTATTGCTGGAAACTTGGGTGAAATTCAAAATAAAGGACTTGAAATATCTTTACAGGCTGATGTTATCCGTACTCCAGATTTAACTTGGACTTTAGGAGGAAACATTATTTTCTTGGACACCGAAATTGTTGAACTTCCAGATGGTGAGGATGTTACTCCTCCCACCGCATGGAACATTCGTTACAGTGAAGGGAGAAAAATTAATGAGCATTTCTTAGTTCGTTATGCTGGTGTTGATCCTGCAACTGGAAGATCATTATTTTATGGTGCAGATGGCAATACATATTTTGCATCTGAATTACCTGAAGACGAAAATGATAACAGAGTATTTCAAGGTAAATCTACCATTGCCGATAAAGAGGGTGGATTCTTTTCTAACATTACCTACAAAGGATTTGGATTGCGTACTGACTTTATTTTCAAAACTGGAAACTGGATCAATAACTTTGTGAGAAATGACCGTGAATCTGATGGTTTGGCTATTGCCGACAATCAATCAACCAATGCTTTTAACTATTGGCAACAACCGGGTGATACTGGTGTTTTACCAAGCCCAAAGTATGCCATTGATGATGCAACTGCAACTGGTAATTCTGATAGATTTCTTGAAAAAGGAGATTACGTGCGTATGCGTAACGTAACACTATCATATAGCTTCCCTAACAAAATTTTGGAAGATACTCCAATCAGTTCTTTAAGGATTTATGCCCAAGGCCAAAACCTATTGACTTTCACTAAATTTTGGGGCGATCCAGAAGTTGGTCTATCCTCAGGTGAATCCATTAGCTTTGCAGATTCTGTAGCACCTGGTGAAGCTACTTTATATAGCTATCCAAATACAAAGTCAATCCAAGTAGGCTTGGACGTTAGTTTCTAATTCTAAAAATAATTTAAAATGAAAAACATATTTTATAAAATAACAGTTTTGGCTCTTATCGTTGGAGGGTTTACTTCCTGTGATAAAGAACTAGATCAGGTACCTTTTGATGAATTTGGTACTGAAAATGCTTATGTAACGGCTGCCGATTTTCAAAATGCAGTTCGAGGAATTTATAATAATTTGACAAATCCCTCTATCTACGGCGGCAGTGATGCAGGTGGAATGATTGACGCTCCCGATATCCTTTCTGACAACGTAACTTTTGCTCAGAGAGGTCGTGGAACAAGAAGAACTTTACACAACTGGCAATATGGAGCTTCTGACGAACCAATGGGAGGTCTTTATGAAAGATCATATCAGCTTATTTATCGCGCCAATTTATTAATTTCAAAAAGTATTAC
This sequence comes from Aequorivita sp., assembly GCA_030690315.1. Lineage (GTDB taxonomy): Bacteria > Bacteroidota > Bacteroidia > Flavobacteriales > Flavobacteriaceae > Aequorivita. The sequence goes on along the minus strand of JAUYGY010000011.1, from coordinate 13,127 downwards.
ATTTGAAGGCGAAACTAAAGCTAACGTTGTTGCTGAGGCAAAAGCCTTGAGAGCATTAGCTCATTTTAATTTGGTTACTTTCTTTGGCAAAATCCCAACACAAGCTGGAGATGCAAATGGAAGTTTAGGTATTGCTTATATAACAGATCCTGATCCATTAGTTGACCCAGCAAGAGAAACCGTTGGTGCCGTCTATGCAAAAATTGTTCAAGATTTGGAAGAAGCATTAGCTGATATAAATGAGAGTAATAGCATTGTTACAGCTAATAAGGCCTCAAGTAGAATGGGTAAAGATGCTGTAAGAATATTATTATCACGTGTTTATTTATATATGGGTGAATGGCAAAATGCTGTTAACCTCGCAAATGCCGTAACTATTCCTATTGCCACACGAAATCAAGTTGTAGGGGTGTGGGAAGATGCAAACCAAGGCGGATTAGCCTTTTACATTCCTGTTAACCCACCTATTTTGGGCAATACCATTGGTGTTACTTGGAGCCAAGGCAGCGTTAACAATTTAATTCCTGAGTATGTTGTTTCTTTTGAACTATATAATCTTTTTGAAGATGATGATATTCGTAAAGAAGCATATACTTTCGAAGGAGCAAATAATACTGATAATTTGGAATTTAATGCAATCAAAAAGCTTTTTAAAAGACCAAACGATGCCCCAGGACGAGTTGACATTAAAATCTTTCGTTCTGAAGAAGCTTTACTTAACAAAGCTGAAGCTTACTTTAATTTAGGTCAAGAAGGCCAAGCATTGGCAGCTTTAGATCAATTAAGAACAAATAGATATACTACTCCTCCTTCTGGAGAAACTGGCACTGCACTACGTGATGCAATACGCTTAGAAAGAAGATTGGAGTTTGCTTTCGAATATCAAAGATTTTTCGATCTTAAACGTTGGGGAGTAGGTGTTGAACGTGAAAGTTTTGGTGACCTTGCTGATGGAACAGGAACGCCTTCCGATCAAGTAGCACTTCCTGCAGGAAACGATAAGTTGCAATTACCAATTCCACAAACTGCTAGGGATCTTAACCCTAATCTTGTTCAAAATCCTGGGTATTAATAATTATTAAAATCTATAAAAATGAAAAATGTAAATATATTAATTGTAATACTTACCCTAGCAATCGCGACAGTTTCTTGTGAAACTTATGATGATTATAATGCAGATCGTAAAAGTATCATACGATTTACAAAAGTAATACCACGCCCAGGGGTAAGTCCCACTGATAATGCAAATGTTTCTCTTTCTCTTGGAGATACAACTAGACGAATAGTGGAAGCATTTGTAAGTGATGTTTCAAATGTTGATAGAACTTATAATGTTATTATCGATCAAGAAACAAATGAAATCAATCCAGAAAATGTTTCTTTTCAATCAACTATTACAATTCCTGCAAATGAAAGAAGAACAAATATTGACATTAATATTGAAAATATTTCATTGCCAGAGGCATTCGGAAATTTTGCGATTACTATTCAAGAAATAGATGATAAATTGGTAGGACTTCCCTTTTTCCTTAGATTAAAAGAATAATCTTTCATTAATAACAAATTATTATCTCAAAAGACTGCTAATTTTTTAGCAGTCTTTTTATTTTTACATCTCAAATTATTCAATATAATTATGCAAAATAAAACAAATACAATCTTTGGCATCTATCCAGTAAAAGAAGCCTTGACATCAAAGGTTATTTTAGATAAAGTTTTTATTCAAAAAGGAATAGACAGCGATAAAATTGAAACCTTAATCAAAGATCTTGAAAAAGCAAATATTCCAGTAACCATAGTCCCTTTTGAAAAATTGAATAGACTTACCAGAGGCAATCACCAAGGAATTGTGGCAACAACTTCCCCCGTAGCTTTTCATTCATTGGAAGATGTTGTTGAAAACGCATTGGCCCAGAAAAAGGCACCCTTGTTTTTAATACTTGACCAAATAACGGATGTGAGAAATTTTGGGGCTATTTTAAGAACAGCAGAATGCACGGGTGTTGACGCTGTAATAATACAAAAAAGTGGAGGGGCTCCAGTTTCTGGAGATACCGTAAAAACCTCGGCTGGCGCAATCTTTAAAATCCCCATTTGTAAAGTGGAACATATAAAGGATGTTATTTTTTACATGCAGGGATCAGGAATAACCACGGTTGCCGCAACTGAAAAAACACACACGGAAATATATGCTTTAGATTTAACAGTGCCATTGGCAATCATTTTAGGCTCTGAAGAAAAGGGAGTTTCTAAATCTGTATTAAGTTTGGTAGACCAAAAAGCATCATTGCCCCTATTGGGTGAAATAAATTCATTAAACGTGTCTGTAGCCTGCGGAGCATTTCTATATGAAGTAACACGCCAAAGACGCATATAAAACTTATTCAGCTTTATTCTCAGGACTCTTTTTTAGGCTATATATTATTCTTACACCTATTGGTTTCCTTTCAATGCTTTCTTCCTTTGGCATTTCTTTCGGCAGTTCCTTCGGCAGTTCAACAAAATTTCCGTTTTCATCGAATTGCTTTAAAAAGGGATCATTGTCTGGGTTGTAATCTTCTTTTTCCCATTCATATTTTTTATTTTCAATAGGATTTTCCTTAAAGAAAAAAGCGAACACTATTCCAACAAAAAAACCTGAAAGATGTCCTTCCCAAGAAATTTCCGGATTAACCGGAAACACATACCACAGCATACCACCGTAAAGAAAAACAACAACTAACGCCAGTGCCGTTAGTTGAAATTGCTTTGAAAATATTCCCTTAAAAAATAAAAATGCAACTAGCATATATACTACCCCACTGGCCCCAATGTGCAGTGATGCCCTACCAATAAACCAAGTAGCAACGCCCGTCAACAAAAGACCTAAAAGCAAAACTTTCCAACGAATATCCCTATAAAAATAAAAAAGCGCCGAGGACAACACAAATAACGGGACAGAATTATTGAAAAGATGCTTTAAACTCCCGTGAATAAACGGACTAAAAATTACCCCTCGCAAGCCTTCCAACTTTCGCGGATAAATACCGTATGAATTAAAATTGTGCCCAAAAACACTTTCCACCCAAAAAACTACCCAAAGCACCATTACAAAAAGCAAAGGATACAAAATGACGGAATTTGAAAATTTCAATTGATTTGACATAAATACCTATTTACAAAAACAATCCCAAAATCAAATTTATGATAAATTGTCAGTGAAAGCGATTTATTAATATTGTAATTTTGCAAAGTATGAACGCTCCCCTCGCCGAACGAATTCGTCCCAACACACTCGAAGGATATTTAAGTCAGCAACATTTGGTTGGTGCAAAGGGTTCACTTACGTCCCAATTAAAAACCGGAATGATTCCTTCCATGATTTTTTGGGGGCCACCCGGAACCGGAAAAACCACACTTGCAAATATTATAGCTAAAGAAAGCGGCAGACCTTTTTATGCTTTAAGCGCTGTGGACAGTGGTGTTGCCGCCGTAAGGGAAGTAATTGAAAAAGCGAAGAAAAGCGACACCCTTTTTTCTACTAAAAACCCAATTTTATTTATTGATGAAATTCATCGTTTCAGCAAATCGCAGCAAGATTCGTTGCTCGGCGCTGTTGAAAAAGGCTGGATCACGCTTATTGGCGCTACAACTGAAAACCCAAGTTTTGAAGTAATTCCAGCACTTTTATCGCGCTGTCAGGTTTATGTTTTAGAAGCTTTTAGCAAGGAAGATTTGGAAGTTTTACTAAAAAGAGCTTTAAAGGAAGACAAAATCCTTTCCTCAAAAAAAGTAAAATTGCAGGAAACCGAAGCATTAATACGACTTTCGGGAGGAGACGCACGAAAACTTTTGAATATTTTGGAACTGGTTATTCTGTCAGAAAACAGCGAAAAAGTTTCAATAACCAACGAGCTCGTAATGCAAAAGGCACAAAAAAATACCGTGCTTTATGACAAAACTGGCGAGCAACACTACGATATCATTTCCGCCTTTATAAAATCTATTCGCGGCAGTGATCCAAACGCCGCGGTATATTGGTTGGCACGAATGATTGAAGGTGGGGAGGATATAAAGTTTATAGCCCGAAGAATGGTTATCCTCGCTTCCGAAGATATTGGCAACGCAAACCCCACGGCTTTGGTTTTGGCGAACAGCACCTTTCAGGCCATCACAACCATTGGCTATCCCGAAGCACGAATCATTTTGAGCCAATGTGCAATTTATTTGGCAACTTCGCATAAAAGCAACGCTTCCTATAAAGCTATTGGCGAAGCACAACAAGCAGTTCGGCAAACGGGCGACCTATCTGTGCCATTATCAATTAGGAATGCTCCAACGAAGCTTATGAAACAATTGGGCTACGGAAAGGAATATGAGTATGCCCACAATTATGAAGGCAATTTTGTGCCGCACGAATTTTTACCCGATGAAATTAAAGGAACTACGTTTTATAAACCCGGGAATAATCCCAAGGAAAACGCACTCAAAGGGTATTTGAAACAACTCTGGAAAGAAAAATATGACTTTTAGTTTTCGGACTTATAAATTGTTGAAGCTGAATTATCTTTAACAGTTAGGTTTCCCGAAGCATCAAACGTAGCATCAGAAACCTTTCCGGAAGTATCCATATATTTCACAACTTTATCCATAACTATTATTTTTCCCTTCAAAAGAAGGCCATCCTCCGCGCCGGCAGATTCTTCATATAACGAATAGCCTTCGGTGGTTTTTCTGAGCAGAAATGTTTTTCCGCTATTGGAATAATTCGAAAATTTTGCGTCGGGAAGAAGATTCCCAAAAACTTTTGAAACTTTTGGTTGTGATTGTTCAGCATTTTCTGAAGGTAGTCTTGTTTCCTTAGATACTGTTTTTGTGTAATCGCTATCAGTTAAAACTACCACATTTTTTTGGTTTACTCCTAGTGCTTCAATGCTGCTAAATGCTTTTCTAAGGGCATCTTGATAGGTTTTATCATATTCTTTATATTTACTTTTTCCTTCTTGGCTTCTGTAAATTTCTTTGTTATTACAATCTTTTAGCACTACTTGAAGTTTTGTTCCCAGAATACTTTTAAGTTCCTCCACGTTTGCATATAGACCGTCACAACGGTTAGCATTTGGTGCCGAGTCGGCTAAATAAGAATTGAACCCATTTTTTTCAAAATAGAATTTTGCCATAGAATTTATTTGAAACTGATCTCTTTCCCTTAAAAAATCGAACTGTTCCGGCACAATAACATAGCTGTACTCACTCAGATTTGTGTTTTGGGAAATAACGCTTGTGGTCAGTAATAAAGCAATGGATAGCAGTAAAAATCGTGTCATTCTTCGTCAATTATTATATTAAATCCTAATTGTAAAGATACACTTTTTGCTTTTGCCAAATTGCTATACTTTATGAGATTGTCTGCCGCGATATAAAAATTCACCTTCCCAATATCTGCCGAAACCCCTAGTCCAACGTTGGAAAACGAATAGGAATCTACCGTATAAGTTGCTTTCGCTGAAAGATAATCCGTAACTCTTCGGTGATAAAAAAAGGTGCCCGCCATTTGAGGTCCCTTGGGCCTAAATATGGAATAGAATTGAAGTCCCACATTGTTTTTATGTTGCATACCTCCTCCCATATTTAAACAATCGCAATCGCCGGAAGCATTAAACCTGCCGAAACCATAGCTCAATGCGGCATTTAATTTTACGGGGCGAAATTGTGTATAGGAATTGTTAAGCGTGTCAATGGGTATTTCGCGTTCTATTTCATCTTCGAGATCATCGTAGTAAGGAAATGTTGGATCTCCCTGATTCAAAGGAGGAAAAATCAGGTTTATCCCGTCTAACGTATAATTGCCCTTGGCACTGTAACTCTCTACATCCTTTGAATGAAAAATGGCACCAACATCCTGCGCGCTTGCAGAAAGTGTCCACGCTTCATTAATGTCATAGGTAAAACCCAAGTCCACTCCTACTCCCAAATTACCTCCAAAAAAAGCACGTCCCAAGATTTCGCTCGTAACTTGCGACGCTCCATCCAATTCACGTAACGAAGCGTAGCCAGAGGTTTCAACAGAAACATCTGCATTTCTGATGGTGTGTTCATAAATGTTAGCCGAATCATCATCTCCCAAAGTGGTTACAAAAGTTCCCGCATTGTTCACACTTCTGTAGCTAAACATGCTGGAATACAGCTTTAGCCGTGCCCCGACCGTCAGTTTATCTGTAATCTGTTTGTTTATTCCAAAATGGTACACAGTCATAAAATCCCCCGTTGTGCTTATTTCTCCAAGATCAAATTCATAATCTAAGTAATCGCGGTTTCCTTCCCAAGCAAGAATTGCCAAATCCCGGGGGAAATAGGCAATAAAATCGAATTCCTGATAGACGCCGCCCGAAAAATAGATTTCATTTTTTGCCCGCCATCCAAAATTTATTAGTTCCAACTGCTGGGTCGCGGTGAAGAAATCCGTATTCTTCATTTCAAAAATCTGCTGGGTTATTCGGTCATTTATATTGTCACTCCCATCTTTGAAAATATCGTAAACAGAAACGCCCGAAGAACCGCCATTTACATGAATCTGCGACAGAAAAGGGATTCCGTAATGTTTTTTGTGGGTTACCTCACTGCCGGGGTTTAGCATCAATGATTGGGGAATATCATCAAAACCGTACAGTATTTGCTTGTTTTGAGATACAGCAAAAAAGCCCAAAAGGGATAGAGTTATAGTTAAGAAATTTCGCATTGTAGTTAGTATTCCAAAAAGTAGGTGGTTTTGGATTTTAGATTCAATGTTCCTTCAAGATTTTCATCAGAAGATGGTATGGTTACTGAAACCACAACTTTATTCGCCTTTGTAATTTCCAAAATGTCATCTCCTTCAACATTTTCAATAAACTCGGTAATAACGGGTGTGGCTGGCGCACCTTCAGCAACAGAGGTGCCACTAACATAGGTTGTATCGTTCGTTTCACTTAAAAATTGGAAATCCACTTGGAAACTTCTTGGAATACTATTGGTAAATTTAAAGTAGAATTCTGCTCTTTTTAAACTTTCCTGCAAGCCAGTATCATCTAAAAACTTGATCTCGGTTGTATCGCGAACGGTAAGAATAGGATTGGAATTTATAGAATCAAAAAACCGATCTGCCCGAAGATTGAAATATATCAAATCTAGTTCAACAATAGGGGTTAGAGCAATATCCTCAGTTTGATCAAAATCGGTATCCTTAATACACGATATTAAAAAAAAACTTGCGCATACCGCGAAGATGGACAGAGACAAGGTTTTATTCATAAGTAGGGATAATTTATGTGTTATAAACGCTCTTTTCTGTAGTATTATTATTACAGAAAGTTTTTAATTTCAGAAAGTTCATTAATGGCAAAAAAGTTTTCTGCCACATTTTCATTTCTATAATTAAAAAACAAGGTGTTCATTCCTGCATTTTTTGCCCCAATAATATCAGCTTCCAAACTGTCGCCAATCATAATGCTTTTTTGTGGCGACACGCACGCTTTTTTTAGGGCAATTTCAAATATAACAGGATGGGGCTTCTTTAACCCTACCTCTTCAGAAGTGGTAACAGTAGAAAAATATTTTTTTATACCACTGTTATTTAGTTTAAGATACTGTACTTCCTGAAAACCGTTGGTAATTATGTGAAGATTATATTTAGTTACCAGATATTCCAGAATCTCCACCGTATCCAATAAAAGATGGTTGTTCACGGGAAGTTCTTCAATATAACTCGTTGCCAATGCATCAATTATATCTAATGGGAACTTCATTTTGAAAATATCAAAAGTATCCGTAAGCCGGCCCCGCCGAAGCTGTTCTTTGGTCACGGTTTCTTCCCTGAATTTTTTCCAATAGATTAAATTGATTGGTTCGTATTCCTTCAAAAAATCACGTAGCGACAATTCAATTTTATATTTTTTGAAAACGCGTTTAAATGCCAAAGCAGAATTTCGATCAAAATCCCAAAGCGTGTGGTCCAAATCAAAAAACACGTCTGTAATAGTACTATTGGGCATATTCATCTAATTTTTCGGAAAAAATACTTCGCCAAACTTTATTGTTTTCTGTGGCCGAAAAATCCTTGTTGGAAAAAATCATCGTAAAAGTTCCATTTACTTCCGCTACAGCTTTTAATGTAGCGTTTACGATTTTTTCGATATCTGAAGCATATTTTTTCTGAAAGGCCAAAGTTGTCATTGCCGCAGGATGTATAATCAAGGGTGTTTTAATTTCATAATCCAGATCATAAAAAAGGAACGGGGTGCAAGTGCCAGCCCGGAAACCAACGGTATCACGAAAAACCATGGTAAAATCACGCTTTACCTCAAGCTCAATCAAATTGCGATAAATATCAGGGAGATTAACCAAAAACTCAGCATTCATGGAGCTGGAAAGAGATCGGTTTGTAATCTCTTCCATACGGCGGGTTTCATTTTTCAACATTTCATAATTGCATAAGGCGTTGAACGAGAAAATTAGACCTACTTCCTTGTAATCAGAAACATATTTTATAAGCATTTTAAACCGCTGCCTATGGGTGTTCATACTTTCATCAAAAATCAAGGAATTGCCCAAAAGAAAGAAAACAGTAAGATTGAATTTGCTCCTTGTGGCTGTGTTTACAATCCATTTAAATGTGTCCAAAGGATCGCGCTGTGTTCCCAAAATTACTTGGGTACGTGCAATAATATTCCTGAATTTTCCTTGGAATGCACTATTTGCAAACCCTACAACGGAACGGAAAATACCTTTTTGTTTGTAGGCATAGGGCTGAGCGGCCTCAATAACAGGATGGACTGTAAGTTTTATCTCGGGAAATAACATGTCAGGGAAAGCCTTCAAAAGTTTTTCCTTGAAAATATACGCCCAAATATCCACAACTGGTTGATCGAGAAATCCTTCTTTGAACGCCAAACTTTCTGAAGCCATAAAACGTCCCGTATCATCCTTTACGTGCGGAAGATATTCCTCGTAACGTGAAATCATATAAAAACTGGAAGAAAAAATATCGAAAGGCAAATGACTTTGGGCCGATACCGAAAAAAAACCGAACGTGTCACCCCATTTTTTTACAGTTATTTCAATGGTTTCAAAACCTTGCTGTTCCAACAGTCCAAAACTTTGGAAGAAAAGCTCGTTCCCCAGAGGTTTTTTCCCATAGGAAATTTTAGGACCCAAATGCGAAATAAATTCCTCAATCACAGATGTAAACACAACCTCTATCCCCAAAATGTGCAGACAAATATGCTTAAATATATAGGAGATTCGTGGGGTGAGTTTTTGGGTATAAATTAACAGCATAGCGGGTTACAGCATATTTTCATCGGCAAAGCTAAAGTACGCTTTTTCGGTAATTATGAGGTGATCCAGTACTTTAATGTCCAAGCTATCCCCTGCCAGTTTCAGCTTTTTGGTAAGTTGGATATCTGCCTGGCTCGGCTTCAGCGTGCCCGATGGATGGTTGTGGGCCAAAATAATACCTACCGCTCCCAGTTGTAAAGCTTCTTTAAACGCCAGCCGAACATCCACAATGGTACCGGTTATTCCTCCTTTACTTAGCTGCGCGCTCTTTATTATTTTGTTTGAATTGTTTAAATAGAGTATCCAAAATTCCTCATGAGGCAGTTCGCCAATAATGGGCTGCACATATTCAAAAACAGAGTTGCTGGAAGTAATTTTTTTTCGGTCCAAAGCTTCACCTGTTCTTCTTCTCCTGCCCAACTCCATTGCTGCGGCAATACTTATTGCTTTGGCCTCACCTATTCCTTTGAATTCCATTAATTCAGGTATTGAAAGCCTTCCCAATTCGCTTAAATTGTTGCCCACTGAAGCCAAAATTCGCTGGCTTAGTGACACTGCACTTTCATTACGGCTTCCGGAACCAATAAGAATTGCTATAAGTTCTGCATCGCTAAGGGCAATGCGTCCTTTCTGCAACATTTTTTCCCGCGGGCGGTCGTCCTCGTTCCATTTTTTTATGGAAAATGAAGTAGATTCTTCCATGTTTTTGGTTTTTAATAAAGATAGGAATGAATGCCCAAACCTCATAAATTTTTTAAAACATTATTTAAAAGAATTAAATTTTAATGTTTATTGAATAAATTTATTGCTTAATTCATATAATTTAAAAAATGAAATCACTTTTTGACACTGAATCCCTGGCCGAAATAAATAGAAGGTTAAATAACCTAACATCAGAAAGCCAACGAAATTGGGGAAAGATGGATGTGGCCCAAATGCTAAATCACTGCCAGCATCCATTAAATGTTTCACTTGAAAAAGGGAACATAAAAAAGCAATTTTTTCCATTGGCTTTTCTGTTTAAAAAATCGCTATACAATGACAAGCCGTGGAGGCAAAATTTGCCGACTGCCAAATCATTCAAAATCACTGACAGTAAAGATTTTAAAAAGGAAAAAGAAGGGCTCCAAAAGTTAATAATTGAATTTCACGAAAAGAAAAATGTGGCGCAATGGGCGCCGCACCCACTTTTTGGAAAATTCACTCCACAACAATGGGGACAAATGCAATACAAACATTTGGACCATCATTTGAAGCAGTTTGGGGTTTAGAGAAAAGTATTTTTGAAAATGAATAGGGAGAGAAAAGTTCCTTGAGCTTGCTCAAAACTGGGATAGTTCACCGATAGGATTACCTGCGGTGATCCCTCAAAGCTCCGCTTTGAAAATAAAAAGGGAGAAAAAAGTTCCCTGAGCTTGCTCAAAACTTTTTTCTCCCTTTTTATTTATTCGTGACCGCGGAGGGATTCAAACCCCCAACCCTCAGAGCCGAAATCTGATGCGCTATTCAGTTGCGCCACGCGGCCTTTTTTCAGAAATCAGTGTTCGGAAATATTTTTTTTCCAATTCACCAATAACTCAATAATTTACTAATTAAGTAAGTCTCGATTTTACAACGGTTGAAATGGTTTTGCCATCAGCTTTTCCTGCAAGCTTCGCACTTGCCAAGCCCATTACCTTTCCCATATCAGCCATGGATGATGCGCCGGTTTCAGCAATTATTTCATCAACAATTGTGCTTACCTCTGCTTCACTTAATTGTTGTGGCAAAAACTGTTCAATCACTTTTGCTTGCATCAATTCAGGTTCTGCTAAATCTAGGCGGTTTTGTTGTTCATAAATTGCCGCGCTGTCCTTTCTTTGCTTCACCTGTTTTTGAAGTAATTTTATTTCTTCATCTTCGGTTAAATCTGCTTTTGAACCAGTTTCTGTCTGCGCCAAAAGCAAGGCCGATTTTACTGCACGCAAGGCTTCCAAAGTCTGTGCATCCTTTGCTTTCATTGCGATTTTCATCGCCTCCATTACCTTTTCCTGTAAGCTCATTCTTGTTTTTTTATAGCGTACGAAGATACTTAATTAAGCCGAAAATCGAAACTGTATATATTTAGTTTTTAAAAAGAAATATGTTTCAAAGAAAAAAGCCCGAACTCTATAAAGAAATTCGGACTTCTGCTTTAAGTGAAAAAAATATCACTTAGTCCACATTATCATGTAAAAATGAATTGTTTCTACGCAACTCAATTTCATTGTCCTCAGTATTTACAGAGGTTCTTGAAATATTGGGTTCGTTATTGGTATCGTTAAGATCAATGCCCATTCGCTTGTATGCTGGCTGTTTTTCAATCTCATTGATATGGGAAGGACTGTTTTTGAACTTATAATTAAATTCTTTCATCTTTCTTTTTCGCTCTTCCGTGCGATCACTCAATATTTTTGAGATGGGTGAATTCAGCGGATCTTCCTCACCTTGAATATCCGATTCTTTTGTATTTGGTTCTGAAATAGTTCTTTTTTCAAAAACAATTTCTTCATCCTCAATTTCCTCAGCAACCATTTTTGAAGGTTTCGCGCTGTTCAACCGATTTTCAACTTCTTGATAATCGTCTAAGCTATAGCGCTTTATTCCTTCCCCCGAAACCTCAGTAATTGGGATAATCTCTACGTGATCCTGAACTTCAATTTCTTCGAGATTAAAAAAAACGGAGTCTTCATTACTGTCATTCTCCAACGCATTTTTAGAAGATGAATTTATAGGAAGATCGAACATCAATATTTGTTCATCAGCCTCATTTTCAATATCGTCCTGCTTTTGTTCCGCTTGCTTTTTTGGAGCCTCAAGAATTACAAATTCATTGACGTTCATTTTGTTTATTTCCACTTGGCTGAATTCCTCCATGTGTTCAGCCTCTACTTCTTCATAGGAAACCTGCAATCTTTTAAGAAATTCAGAGGTTTTTACATAACCCTCAAAAGGTAATTCTTCCTCCAATTCCTCGTGATCAAAAAGGGTGTGCTTTACCACAGGTACCTCCGCTTTTGGCTGGACGTTTGTTGACATTTCAGGCAAACGAATGGCAGAAGCTGTAGCTTTTGGGGTAAGGGTTTGCTCTGCCTTTTGCTCATCCTCCAAGGTGTGGATTATTTTTTTTGTTTCGGTATTGACTATTTCGTTTTGTTGCTCAACGTTAAACCCAGTTGCGATTACCGTTATAGAGATAGATCCTTCAAGGCTTTCCTCTTCGCCCACACCCATAATGATATTTGCGCTGTGGCCAGCTTCCTCTTGAATGTGATCACTTATTTCGCCAATTTCATCAATTGTAATTTCATCTGTTCCAGAAACGATAAGCAGCAATACGTTTTTGGCTCCTTTTATTTTATTGTCGTTCAGTAATGGTGAATCCAATGCTTTGCCAATAGCCTCCTTTGCTCTGTTGGCGCCCGAAGAAGTTGCGCTTCCCATAATTGCGGTACCGCTATTTGCCAATACCGTTTTGGCATCGCGAAGGTCAATGTTTTGTGTGTAATGATGGGTGATAACTTCGGCTATACCACGAGCAGCGGTGGCCAAAACCTCATCGGCTTTTGAAAATCCAGCCTTAAAACCAAGGTTTCCGTAAATTTCACGTAATTTATTGTTATTGATAACCACCAACGAATCTACATTTTGACGCAGTTTTTCAACCCCAATATGAGCTTGGTCGTTTCTGGTTTTTCCTTCAAACTGAAAGGGAATAGTAACAATACCAACCGTTAGAATGTCCATATCCTTGGCCATTTTTGCAATAATTGGTGCAGCACCTGTTCCGGTTCCTCCGCCCATTCCGGCGGTTA
>JAUYGY010000005.1 GCA_030690315.1 Aequorivita sp. | reverse complement strand
TCATCGAAGTAGTTTTGGCTACGCGTTTGGAATTTCGCCATTCAAAAAGCAACATTCTAAATTTGTACGCCGCTCACGCTCCGTTTGGCAGCAATGTGGTGGGATTGGAAATGGCTTCTTGGCGGTATTTTGGTGTGCAATCGCATCAATTGTCGTGGGCAGAAACAGCTACATTGGCAGTTTTACCCAATGCTCCAAGCTTAATTTATCCCGGAAAAAACCAACAACGTTTACTTGAAAAACGCAATCGTTTATTGGCAAAATTATACGAAAATGAGATTTTAGATCAACTTTCGTATGAAATGGCGTTGCAGGAACCGTTGCCACAAAAACCGTTTGACTTACCGCAAATGGCTCCGCATTTATTACAAAAAACAGCCAAAAAGCAAGAAGGGCAAAAAGTGAAAACCACCATCGATTTTGCTTTGCAGGAACGATTGAATCAAATTGCTCAAAATTATTATTACCAATACAAACAAAACGAAGTTTACAATTTAGCGATTTTGGTTGTTGAGGTGGAAACTAGAAATATTGTGGGTTATGTTGGGAATGCTCCCACTGATAAAAACCATCAAAAAGATGTGGATATTATTTCGGCACCACGAAGTTCAGGAAGTATTTTAAAACCGTTGCTTTTTGCCGGAATGTTAGACGAAGGCGAATTGTTACCCAACACCTTAGTTCCCGATATTCCAACACAAATTTCAGGCTATACTCCACAGAATTTTAATTTAACGTATGATGGAGCGGTTTCTGCAAGACGAGCTTTGTCACGATCATTGAACATTCCATCCGTGTTGATGCTGCAGGATTTTGGTGTGTATCGTTTCTACGAACAATTGCAACAATACGGATTTACCACAATGAAAAGACATCCTAATCACTACGGATTATCTCTCATTTTGGGTGGAGCAGAAACCAATTTGTGGGATTTATGTAAAACATACGCCGGACTAACCGGAACGTTGAATGAATACCAAAAGAATAAATTTCAATACCGCAAAAATGAATTTTCTGAGTTGAATTATGATGCAACTAAGAAAGTGGATTTCGGAAAATTATCCTATCAAAAGAAAATTGTGGGAGCCGGTGCGGTGTACCTCACCTATGAAGCCATGAAGGAAGTGAACCGTCCCGAAGGCGATGAAGCTTGGCGTTTTTATGATTCATCGTTGCCCATTGCTTGGAAAACCGGAACGAGTTTTGGTAATCGCGATGCATGGGCGGTGGGAACGAGTTCCAA